>NZ_JBIRBB010000049.1:0-3252 GCF_044326295.1 Spongiactinospora sp. 9N601 | reverse complement strand
TGGTGGTCTGGTGCTGGCTGGGGTGGGTTGTCTGGTTGTTGTTTGAGATTTGCATAGTGGACGCGAGCATCTTTTGTGGCCAAGTTGTTTAGGGCGCACGGTGGATGCCTTGGTACCAGGAGCCGATGAAGGACGTGGGAGGCTGCGTTAAGCCTCGGGGAGTCGCCAGCCAGACGTTGATCCGGGGATGTCCGAATGGGGAAACCTGACACCAGTCATGTGGTGTCGCCTCCGTCTGAATGTATAGGGCGGTTGGTGGTAACGCGGGGAAGTGAAACATCTCAGTACCCGTAGGAAGAGAAAACAATAGTGATTCCGTTAGTAGTGGTGAGCGAACGCGGATGAGGCTAAACCGTATGCGTGTGATAGCCGGCGGGTGTTGCGTGTGCGGGGTTGTGGGAGCTGCTGTGGGAGGACCGCCGTTCTTCCGGGGAGTGAGAAATTCATCTGGTAGTCGAAGCCTTTGGGATGGGGCGCCGTAGACCGTGAGAGTCGGGTAGGCGAAACTGGATGGACTCCTTATGTGGTTTCCCGAGTAGCACGGGGCTCGAGGAATCCTGTGTGAATCTGCCAGGACCACCTGGTAAGCCTGAATACTCCCTGGTGACCGATAGTGCACGAGTACCGTGAGGGAAAGGTGAAAAGTGCCCCGGTGAGGGGTCGTGAAAGAGTACCTGAAACCGTGTGCCTACAAGCCGTGGGGGCATCCTTTTTTTGGGGTGTGACTGCGTGCCTTTTGAAGAATGAGCCTGCGAGTCGTGGTGTGTGGCGAGGTTAACCCGGGTGGGGGAGCCGTAGCGAAAGCGAGTCTGAATAGGGCGTTTGAGTCGCATGCTGTGGACCCGAAGCGGGGTGATCTACGCATGGGCAGGGTGAAGCTCAGGTAAGACTGGGTGGAGGCCCGAACCCACCAGGGTTGAAAACCTGGGGGATGACCTGTGTGTAGGGGTGAAAGGCCAATCAAACTCCGTGATAGCTGGTTCTCCCCGAAATGCATTTAGGTGCAGCGTTGCGTGTTGCTTGCCGGAGGTAGAGCACTGGTTGGCTGATGGGCCCGACAAGGTTACTGACGTCAGTCAAACTCCGAATGCCGGTAATGTTAGCGTGGCAGTGAGACTGCGGGGGATAAGCTCCGTGGTCGAGAGGGAAACAGCCCAGATCATCGTCTAAGGCCCCTAAGCGTGTGCTAAGTGGGAAAGGATGTGGAGTCGCAGTGACAACCAGGAGGTTGGCTTAGAAGCAGCCATCCTTGAAAGAGTGCGTAATAGCTCACTGGTCAAGTGATTCTGCGCCGACAATGTAGCGGGGCTCAAGCATACCGCCGAAGACGTGGCACTTGTGCGCGTGAGCGTATGGGTGGGTAGGGGAGCGTCGTGTCCTGGGTGAAGCGGTGGGGTGACCTGTCGTGGACGGGATGCGAGTGAGAATGCAGGCATGAGTAGCGAATCGGGGGTGGGAAACCCCCGCGCCGGATGACCAAGGGTTCCTGGGCTAGGTTAATCCGCCCAGGGTAAGTCGGGGCCTAAGGCGAGGCCGACAGGCGTAGTCGATGGATGACGGGTTGATATTCCCGTACCCGCTGTTATGCGCCCATACTGAACCTGGTGATACTAAGGGTCCTTAGCCCCCTTGCTGCCTTCGGGTGGTGGGTGAGGGTGAACGCCTGGCCTGAGCTGGTAGTAGGTAAGCGATGGGGTGACGCAGGAAGGTAGTCCATCCCAGGCGGTGGTTGTCCTGGGGTAAGCATGTAGCCCGTGTCGTAGGTAAATCCGCGGCACATTTAGGGGTGAGGTGTGATGCCGAGCCGATTGTGGCGAAGTGGATGATCCTATGCTGCCGAGAAAAGCCTCTAGTGAGTGTGGCGGCGGCCCGTACCCTAAACCGACTCAGGTGGTCAGGTAGAGAATACCGAGGCGATCGGGTGAACTGTGGTTAAGGAACTCGGCAAATTGCCCCCGTAACTTCGGGAGAAGGGGGGCCCTTGCTGGTGACCGGCCTGCGCGGCCGGGTGCTGGTGGGGGTCGCAGTGGCCAGGGGGAAGCGACTGTTTATTAAAAACACAGGTCTGTGCGAAGTCGTAAGACGATGTATACGGACTGACGCCTGCCCGGTGCCGGAACGTTAAGGGGACCGCTTAGCCATCCTTTTGGGGTGGCGAAGGTGAGAACTTAAGCGCCGGTAAACGGCGGTGGTAACTATAACCATCCTAAGGTAGCGAAATTCCTTGTCGGGTAAGTTCCGACCTGCACGAATGGCGTAACGACTTCCCCGCTGTCTCAACCACAGGCCCGGCGAAATTGCATTACGAGTAAAGATGCTCGTTACGCGCAGCAGGACGGAAAGACCCCGGGACCTTCACTATAGCTTGACATTGGTGTTTGGGGCGGCTTGTGTAGGATAGGTGGGAGACTGTGAAGCGGTCACGCTAGTGGTCGTGGAGTCGTTGGTGAAATACCACTCTGGTCGTTTTGGATGTCTAACCCGCGCCCGTGGATCCGGGTGGGGGACAGTGTCTGGTGGGTAGTTTAACTGGGGCGGTTGCCTCCTAAAGGGTAACGGAGGCGCCCAAAGGTTCCCTCAGCCTGGTTGGTAATCAGGTGGTGAGTGTAAGTGCACAAGGGGGCTTGACTGTGAGACCGACGGGTCGAGCAGGAGCGAAAGCTGGGACTAGTGATCCGGCATCTCTGTGTGGTTGGGGTGTCGCTCAACGGCTAAAAGGTACCCCGGGGATAACAGGCTGATCTTCCCCAAGAGTCCATATCGACGGGATGGTTTGGCACCTCGATGTCGGCTCGTCGCATCCTGGGGCTGGAGTAGGTCCCAAGGGTTGGGCTGTTCGCCCATTAAAGCGGTACGCGAGCTGGGTTTAGAACGTCGCGAGACAGTTCGGTCCCTATCCGCTGCGCGCGTAGGAGACTTGAAGGGGGCTGTCCCTAGTACGAGAGGACCGGGACGGACGAACCTCTGGTGTGCCAGTTGTATCGCCAGGTGCATGGCTGGTTGGCTACGTTCGGGATGGATAACCGCTGAAGGCATCTAAGCGGGAAGCCTGCCTTGAGATGAGGTCTCCCTCCCACGTGAGTGGGGTAAGGCTCCCGGTGGATGACCGGGTTGATAGGCTGGTGGTGGAAGCGTTGTGAGGCGTGGAGCTGACCGGTACTAATAGGCCGAGGACTTGACCACAACAAACACGCTTTCTTTTTGTGCTGTGTGTGGTGCTCGCGTTCACTGTGTGATTCTGAGACTGCAACC
>NZ_JBIRBB010000048.1:0-3339 GCF_044326295.1 Spongiactinospora sp. 9N601 | reverse complement strand
ATCTTCGACCAGCCCACCGCCGAGCAGGTCCGCGCCCAGCACGCGTGGGTCATCGACGCGTTGAAGACGCGGTATCCGGCCGCGTGTGAGCATCTGGACGCCGCTCGTGAGGACCTGCTGGCGTTCGCCGCGTTCCCGGCTGAGACCTGGCGTCAGATCTGGTCGAACAACCCGCTATCTGTTAACCGGCCTTCCAGCGGCCTGATCTGGGCTGTTACTGGAATTCGGCCCCGGCGATCTCGCAGTGGGTGGATGCTGCCGGGTGAGGACCGACAGATGGGGCTAGGTTATGACGGTTCACGCGCGCCTACTCGACGGAGAGCATCGGCTGGCCGGCGCTTGGGACGGTATCGAGGCAGCGAACGCCTTCTTGGCGCACTTGGCCGCGCGGGCGTTCAGTCCGGCCACGATCCGGGCCTATGCCTTCGACCTGGTCAACTTCGCCCGCTTCCTCATCGAGCAGACGCTCACCGTTGACGCGGTGACCCCGACGGACATCTTCGCCTGGGTGGATTGGCAGGGCGTCCGTCGTGACAGTGGCGGGAAGGTGGTGCGGTTGGCGCGACGCAGCGCGGCCCCGTCCACGATCAACCGTCGCGTCGCGGCGATCCGGGCGTTCTTCGAGTACCAGGTCATGACCGGCGTCCGGGAAGGCAACCCGGTCCCCGCGCCCGGGCGGGGGCAGGGACTGCGACCACAGGCCCGCGGACTGCTGGGACATCTCGGGCCGGGGCGAGCCCGCAGAGGGGGCCGTCTGGTGCGGCAGCCCCGCCGCCTGCCGGAGTCGCTGCCGAGCGGCGATGTTGAGGCGTTCTTGTCGAGCTTGGGCACGCACCGCGATCGCGCGATGGCGTTGGCGATGCTGCTGGGCGGGCTGCGTTCGGCGGAGGTCCGCGGGCTGAAGCTGGCCGATGTCGACATGGGCGCACGGCGGCTGCGCGTGATCGGCAAGGGGAACAAGGAACGCGTGGTCCCGGTCGACGCGACGTTCTTCGCCGAACTGGCGGCCTACCTGCGCCTGGAACGGCCGCCGGGGTTGAAAACGGCCGAGTGTTTCGTGGTGCTGCGGGGCCCGACGGCGGGCGCACCGCTGAGTGAGGCCGGGTTGCGCAGTCTGTTTCGCCGTCATCGCCAGCTCTCGGGCGCGCTGCGGGTGCGCCCGCACCGGCTGCGGCACACCTACGGCACCGAGTTGGCCGCGGCCGGCATCGACCTGCTGGCGTTGCGCGAGCTGATGGGCCACGCCAATCCGGAGACCACCGCCGCTTACGTCCACCTGTCGGTCGAGCAGTTGGCGGCCGAGTACGCCGCCGCCCGCTTCCGCCAGAGCGCAAGTGGTTCGCGATGACCGCCCTTGCTCGCCAAGCCTCCGCCGAGCACAGTCTGCTGAAGGACTACCTGGCCCACATCGCCGACCTCGGCCTGGGTCAGAGGGCGGTGCGCGACCGCATCCGAATCGCCCACGCGTTCCTAGCACGTCACCCCGATCTGGATATCTGGATGGCCGCTCCAGCCGCAGAGCGCCACCTCGAGCTCAAACGAACCGGTGCCTGGCCGCTGATCTGCTACGCGATCGGGGCCGGCCGTCTGCGGCTGGACCTGGAGCTGGCTGGGATCAAGCACTTGACAGGGTTGGCCGACGCCATCCAGGCTCGCGATCCCGACGGCTTCGCCATGGCCAGGCAGGCCGGACTGCGGCTCGGTTGGACAGCAGACTGGGTGGAGACGGTGCTCGGCGAGTGCCTGGCCGTGCTGCTGGCCTGGCACGGCGGTGTGGTCTCCGAGGTGACCAGTGAGTTGGTGGACGCCTTCGACGCCGCGATCGCCTCCACCATGACCATCCCGGCAAGCTCGCGCCGCGCTTACCGCAACCGGATCGCCAGCGTCCGTCAGATCTTGTTCGAGTCCCGCATGATCGACACACCGCCCCGACGACGGCCCTGGGCACGCACCCTGGAGCAGCGTTTCGCCCAGGTGCCAATGGCCGACCAGGTCCGCCAGGTGCTGCTGCGCTATGTCGGCACCCGCGCCGCGGTCCTGCGACCCCGATCGGTGGAGAGCCTGGTCAACGACCTGTTGCCGTTCGCCGAGTACCTCACCGACCAGCATCCCGACGTGACCTCGCTGCGCCAGCTCGAGCGGCATCACATCGAGGGCTACCTCACCTTCAACCGCACCCGGCCATGGCGCGGCCAGCGCGCCGCAGCCGGGGCAGACCGGACCGTCTCGGCAGCAGTCGCCCAAGCAGCGGCACTCAGCCTGCGCAACATGCTCGACGACCTCGCCGCCTGGGGCTGGGCCGAAGCACCCCCGCGCCGCCTGATCTTCGCCGCCGACATCCCCAAACTCGACCAGCCGCTGCCCCGGGCGCTGCCGCCCGACATCGACGCCGCCCTCATGAATGCCGTCGCCCGCCTGGACGACGATTTCGCCCGCCTGGCCCTGCCCGTCCTTCGCGGCGCTGGACTGCGCGTCGGCGAACTGCTCGACCTGGAAATCGGCAGCATCATCGACTACGGCCCCACCGGGACCTGGCTGAAAGTCCCACTCGGCAAGCTTGCTACCGAACGCATGGTGCCCCTGGACGCCGACGCCCTCGCCGCGCTGGATGAATGGACCACGCTGCGCGGTGTTCACCGACCGCTGCCGCATCCACGCACCGGAACGCCGACCGACTTCCTATTCACCCTGCACGGCCGCAGACTCGGCGCGACCCGGCTGCGCAACGGCCTGCTCGCCGCCGCCGAACTGGCCGGGCTCCGCGCGCCCGACGGCGGCGTACTCGTCGTCACCCCACATCAGCTCCGCCACACCTGGGCCACCAGCCTGGCCAACGCCGGGATGAGCCTGCAGGCACTGATGGCGCTGCTCGGACATGTCACCCCGCAAATGACCATCCGCTACGCGACCTTGGCCTCCCCGACGCTGCGCACCGCCTACGACGAAGCGATGGGCAAGATGCGCCGCCAGTTCACCCTGACCCCGGCCGGCAAGCCGATCGTCCCGGACAAGGTGACTTGGCTGAACAACGAGATGCTCAAGACCCGCGTCGCTCACGGCTACTGCTCCCGACACGAAGCAGCAGGCGCCTGCCCCTACGCCAACATCTGCGAAACCTGCGACAACTTCGTCACCGGCCCCGAGTTCACTGACGCCCTGCACAGCCAGCTCACCGACGTCCAAGCACTCCAGGCCGACGCCGGCAATCGCGGCTGGGACAGCGAGGCGGCCCGCCACGCCCGCGTCGCCGACGCACTCACCGACCACATTTCCCGCCTCGAGCGCTGAACTGCGACCTCCTCCACCGCCTTGCCCAAAAGGCCAGGGCCGGTTAAAGGA
>NZ_JBIRBB010000047.1:0-5305 GCF_044326295.1 Spongiactinospora sp. 9N601 | reverse complement strand
ACAACGGCCGGACGAACACCTCGGGCTTACGTGCCACGACCACCTCCCAGAACTACTCCGGGACAAGGCTGGCGTGCTCACTCGCCGAGATCAATAACCCCAGCAAGATTCGGTGATGCGCCACTAGATCTTCCGGACAGCTCCCCAACTAGGCTTGGGGTAACAGGAAGGAAGCGGTAGTTGACACGGCGTAAGGGCCCTTACTCGCAGGCGTTCAAGGATGAGGCCGTCCGCATGGTGTTGGACGGGGATCGTCCGGTGTCGCATGTCGCCCGGGAGTTGGACATCCACGACACCACCCTGCATAACTGGGTGAAGGCGTGGCGGCGGGAGCACGGAGGCGTGGCGCCGGCCGCTCTGGGGAAGAGCGGGGAAAAGAGCGGGCGTGAGCGCGAATTGGAGCGTGAGAACCGAAAGCTCCGCGAGGAAGTCGCGTTCCTGAAAAAAGCCGCTGCCGTGCGCCACGTGCGCGGAAGGCAGGTTCATGGGAGGTAGGTGAACTTGCCGGATGCGGTGCTGCGTGGGAGATGAAGGATTGTTGGCCCTTCGGCGTCGCCCTGCGGGGGGAGGCGTCAAACCATCTCATGCTGCGTTGGCCGAAGACCGTCGTGGTGAGCGATGAGGAAAAGGCGTCGGAAGAGGCGTCAGGTGGGGACCGGAAAGGCGAGCGCAAGCTAATCGTTGATGAAGTGTCGATAATTTTAGGCGGCATCAAAACCAGGGCGCGGCTGCGGCCCTGGGATGAGTCTGGCGGATACCCGTTTGCTGGCCAGATGGTGCCCGGCATGAAGGCGACGCGAGTCCGGTCTGCGGCTTTCACGTGGAACGTGGGAGGGCATGCCCCGACACTGCCGCTCGCAGGGGTGTGAGCGGCAATAGGGAGCGCGCGCAAGCGGCGATAACCGTGAGGCGCTGAGTACCGTTGCGGGGCATGCAGTCGGACCGGTCCGTAGTAGTGACGAGATCCCTGTAATGGGGAGGGAGCGAAGGGGCCGGACCGTCCGGGGTAGTTCGTTCGGGCAACCGGGGATCTCCGGGAGGGATCGGGTGGGCGAGCCAAAGTCGGAAGAGAAGCCGTTTCAGATTTCCAAGCGAGAGGTTTGAGGCGTACCAGAAGGTCAAGGCCAATAAGGGCGCACCGGGCGTGGATGGCGTCACGATCGAGGATTTCGAGAAGGATCTGAAGAACAACCTTTACAAGATCTGGAACAGGATGTCCTCAGGTGCCTATTTCCCGCCTCCGGTGCGGGCCGTGCCGATACCTAAAGATGGAGGAAAAGGGGTCCGCATTCTTGGTGTCCCGACGGTCGCGGACAGAATCGCGCAAACCGTGGTAGCCAGCAGATTGGAGCCGCGCACGGAAGAAATCTTCCATACCGACTCCGATGGCTATCGGGTAGGGCGATCGGCGATAGACGCGGTGGCCAAATGCCGGAAGCGCTGTTGGAAATACGACTGGGTAGTTGATTTAGACATCCAGAAGTTCTTCGACAGCGTTCCCTGGGAGTTCATCGTCAAAGCGGTAACGGCTAATACCGACCAGAGATGGGTGCTGCTGTATGTGGAGCGGTGGCTGCGGGCACCGCTCCAGCATCCGGATGGTTCTCTTGAGGAGAGGGAACAAGGGACCCCGCAGGGGTCGGCTGTTTCTCCTGTTTTGGCTAATCTGTTTCTTCACTACGCCTTCGATGTGTGGATGGCAAGGAACTTTCCGTCCGTCCCGTTCGAACGCTATGTGGACGACGCAGTGGTGCACTGCACCAGCGAGCGCCAAGCGCTCGCGGTGCGGGTCGCGATCGGTCAGCGCATGGAGGAGGTCGGGCTGAAACTCCACCCGGCCAAGACCAAAATAGCGTATTGCAAGGATGCGAACTGGCGAGGCGGCTACCGCCACGTCTCGTTCGACTTTCTGGGATACACCTTCCGTCCGCGCCAGGCGCGAAACAAGCAGGGGCGCAGCTTCACCGCGTTTCTGCCCGCTATGAGCCGGGACAAGCTGACCGCCAAAGGCCGGGAAGTCCGCCGGTGGCAGCTTCATCGGCGCGTCAACGACACTCTGGCCGACCTCGCGGAAGCGATCAACCCAATCGTGCGGGGTTGGATGAATTACTGGGGTCATTTCTACCGGTCCCAGATGTACGTTCTCCTAAGGCGCATCTACACCTACCTGATGCGGTGGGCTCGCAAGAAATATAGACGGTTACGTTCATCCAAACGCATCCAGGCGTGGTGGGAGCGGCTCGTGCAGCAAGCGCCGGGGCTCTTCGCGCACTGGCGGTGGACAACGGAAGGCGCTCTTGTGGCCGGACGGTAAGAGCCGTGTAATGGGAGACTGTTATGCACGGATCTGTGGGAGCCCGGGGGTGAGATCCCCCCGGGCCACCCGACTTCTTCGCGGCCGATCATCGATGACGCTCGCCAAGTACGAGCTGATCGACGCGGAGAAGGCCGGCTACAAGATTATCGACATGTGCCGCTGGTTGCAGGTGTCGCGGTCGGGGTTTTATGAGTGGCGCGGTCGCCCGATGTCGGCGACGGCTGAACGCCGTGAACGCTTGAAGGCACTGATTGCCGTTGTTTTCGACGACAGCCATGAGACGTATGGGCATCGGCGGGTGCACGCGGCGTTGCTGCGCCGGGGTGAAGAGGTGAGCGTGGAGACGGTCCGGCTGCTGATGCGCGAGCTGGGCCTGGTCGCCTGCCAGCCGGCGCCGTGGCGGCCGGTCACCACCGATGCCAGCGAGCACCATCGGATCCCCGACCTGGTGCGGCGAGACTTCGCCGCCGAGGCGCCGGGAACGAAGTTCGTCGGCGACATTACCTACATCCCGACCTGGGAAGGGTTTCTCTATTTGGCGACGGTCATCGACTGTTTCAGTAAGAAAGTGGTCGGCTGGGCGATGGCCGATCATTACAAGACGTCGCTGATCGAGGCGGCGCTGGACATGGCCGCGGTCAACGTTCGCATTGCTGACGAGGCGATTTTTCATTCCGATCGGGGCTCGAATTATACGCCGGGAGTCTTTGGTGAGAAGCTGAAGCGGATGGGCATGCGGCAGTCCGTGGGCCGGACCGGGGTGTGCTGGGATAATGCGATGGCCGAGTCGTTCTTCTCCGTTCTGAAGAACGAATGGCTCAGCCGGTTCACGTTCAGCACGCGCAATAAGGCCCGACGTCAGGCTGTCTGTTACATCGAGGGGTTCTATAATCGTAAGCGTCTGCATTCAGGGCTCGGCTATCAGACGCCGCAAGAAGTCGAAGACCAGTACCTGACCCGGCAGACCGCAGCGTAGGTAAGACCACCAGACGCTGTCCGGAATTTCCGAAGCCCCTCAGTTCCACATCCAGTGGCGCCGCAAGCGAGGCACGAACACCTGGCACGTCTACACCTTCATCGCCAAGGACCCGATCCGGCGGCTGAAGGCGAAGTTCGTGCGCTGACCCGCAAGACCTCACCGTTGAACCTGGACGCCCTGCTGGCCCAGCTGAACCGGGTCATGGGCGGATGGGCGTTCTACTTCCAGCATGCGATCGCCAAGCGCGTCTTCGCCAACCTGGACGCCTTCACCTGGTGGAGGCTGGCCCGGTTGCTGCGCCAGCGGCATCGCTGGAGCTGGAAGGAGTTTCGCCGACGGCACACCACTCCCACCGGGCGATGGCTGCCGTTCTCAGCGAACGGGGTCACCTGGCGGCATCGAGAAGATCCCGGTCACCCGGTATCGCTATCGCGGCGCGCGTATCCCCAGCCCATGGGTTCAACCAGCCCATTAAACGGCAGCATCCGTGGAGAGCCCGCTACTCGGAGACGGGTACGCCGGGTTCGAAAGGCGATCCGGAGAAACGGACCGGTCGCAAGACCGGCACCGCGCTCCGGGCCGACCTTACGTGCGCCGTGAGGCGTTGATGGTCCGTACGAAGGTAGAAGACCTGCGTCGTCCGTCCTGTCGTGGCAGGGCGGGGAAGCTGAGGGCAGCGTGGTCCGGGGTGATGCCGGGGAAGGTGGCAAGCGGCCCTGACAAAGCCGGGATGTGCCAGACAAGCGCGCCCAGACCATCCATGAGCGTTGGCACCAGGTCCATGACCTACTCGGCAAGGGCGTTGGCCTGCTGGAATGCGCCCGCCAGCTGAACGTGGCCCTCAACACCGTCAAGCGCTATGCCCACGTGCCCGAACCCGAACGCCTGCAACCTGCCCCGCAGTACCGGCCGACTCTGGTCGATCCCTACCGCGATCGCCTTCGGCGGCGCCGCACTGAAGATCCCCGCCGTCCCCGTCCTGCATCTGTTCAACGAGGTCAAAGCCCTCGGCCACCCGGGCAGTTTCAACCTTCTCTACCGCTACATCACCCAAGGCCGTGTCGAAGCCGACCGGCTGCCCATCTCCCCACGTCGCTTTGCCCGGCTCCTGCTCAGCTGGCCCGGCAACCTTAAAGACGAGCACTGCCGCTTGCTGGACGACCTGACAATCGCGTGCCCCAAGATGATCGACCTGGCCGGACTCGTCCGCGGTTTCGCCGACCTGCTTCGGCCACGACGGCAACGCCGACCGCCTCGACGCGTGGGTCGCTACCGCCGGTGCCGCCGACCTGCCTCATCTGTACGCCTTCATCCGCGGCCTGGATTGGGACCGCGACGCCGTCTATGCGGCCGTCACTCTGTCCATTCACAACGGCGGCACCGAAGGCGTGAACACCAAGACTAAACGCATCATGCGGCAGATGCACGGCGGGGCCGGCTTCACGCTACTCCGCCGCCGCATCCTCCTTGCCTAACGCTCCGTAACCATCGAAAGAGAGACAGAGCCGTTGTTTCACTCCCAGTCCTGGCCCTCCTTCACCAAGGCTCCGGCTGTGCCTGGGCCGCCCGGGACATCGCCCGCCACCTCGGCGATGTCACTTTGAACACATGTACTGGCAGCTGTCCCCCTGAGCCAACGGCCAGCTCATCCGCAAGATCGGGGCTGGCGTCTGCACTGTCCGGCCAATCTCCCCAGCACTCTTGCCATCAGCCCAGAAGCCTTAACCTGGCCTTAAGTGAGGACTCCACCTTCGTCGAGCAGGTGCTTGCGCTGACTCAGCGGCATGCACGCAACACCACGCCGTTTTCTGCTACGGCCGCCCTCCAGCCCTGGCCTTGCCCTCATGGGCCTGAGCGCCACTATGCCGGAGCTCTTCGCTAACCTGCGGCTTTCACGGCGAATTTGAGGCGACTTGATCGTTTACATATGAAAAGTGCCCTTGACCTGGAAGGATCGGACTTGTCTAAGGCCCCGTCCAACCCAGATCAGAAGGCACTTTCCGAGTGAA
>NZ_JBIRBB010000046.1:0-5757 GCF_044326295.1 Spongiactinospora sp. 9N601 | reverse complement strand
AGCCTGCGGACCCTGACCGGTTGCGTCACCTGACCTCCCGAGCGCCAATCGAACGTGATCAGCACCATCCAACCGGCAGCAGCGTCCTACGCGCCAACCCGGTGATCGTTTCCGGTCACAGCACTAGATAACCAGGGGCCGCACGTCCACGTCCGGCGGCGCCTGAACGCCAACATCCGAAACCCTGGGGCTCCTGGCCTGAAGGGCATGGGCGTCTGGGAACACCGTGTGAGCGAGATCCAGACGCCCGCTGCATCGGAACTCGGCGATGGGCCGGCCCTTGATCTCAGCGCGATGATCAGTCGGTGAAAACCCCGGCCGCCGACTCGATCCGACTCGGCGGCTGACACGCGCCTCCAGGGGGCACGGCGTCTTCAGTCATTCCGCCAGGGCCCAACTACTTCTTCTTGATGTCAAAGGGGTCATCAACATACTCAAGTTCGTCCTCGTCCTCGTTGGTCCTGTCGGCTGTGACCTCCTCCTCCGTGCCTCCGAGATGCTGGGCGGCGTGCGCCTTCGCGTGCTCTTCGTTGCTGGACATGCGATGCCCTTTCCGCAGTGGTGGGCGGGTGGTGTGACGGAGCCCGTCATACCACCCTGGGCCTGATCATTCCGGAAGCGAGGGCGGCGGAAAAGCCCTATCCCGGACCGGCCCCCCTTCCGTCGCCGGTTCCAACCCCTGCTGGGTCTACTTGCCTAACGTGGCTTAACACCCTTCAAGCCGCTGACCAGCTAGGACGCTTGACTACCCCAGATAACCATTGCCACATGGTGTGAAGACCAGACAACGTGCCACACGTGAAAGAAGAGATCATCTAGCTCTGACCTGCGGGAAGAGGCCGAGAACCCAAGATAACCAGAGGGGCGCCTTCATCAACTTCCGCGCCTACTACCACAACAGCAGCCGCCACCACGTGTTCACCGCCTTCGACTGGACCATCGGCGGCGGCGGCGCCCGCAACAAGAACAACGTCGAGCTCCGGGTCAAGCACGACAACAGGCTGGGGCACGACCCCATCTACTGGACCTGGATCTCGCTCGACAATAACCGCAAGGGCTACTCGAAGCTGACCTCCGCGAACAGGTACCACCCCGTGCCCAGGGGCGGCGTCAAGGTGCCGAAGAGCAAGAGGGCGTACGTCGAGTTCAAGGCCGTCTTCGACAAGAGGGCCCGCGACCCGCGCTGCACCGGCCACACCCGCAACATCTGACAACAGGGCCGCCGCAGCGGCGATCGGAGGGCCGATCCGTGTTCCCACGTTTCGCGGCGCTCGCCCTGGGGCTGACCGGGGCGCTGGCGCTGACCGCCTGTTCCGCGCACTCCGCGGCCCGGCCCGGCCTGCCCGCATCGGTTTCGGACGTGCCGCGGGGGCGCATGTCCGAGCCGCCGGGTGCGGTCATCCTGACCGCGTCCGCCAGTGGGGCCGTGGTGGCCGATCCGGCCACCCGGTCCTACCGGGGCTACACCACTGCCGGCGATCTCGTCTGGACGGACCGGGATGCCTACCGGGCCGACGCCGAGGTGATCTGCGCCGCGCGCTGCCCGGACGCGGTCGTGTCGCCGGCCGGCGGGGAACCCGCCTGGATGTGGACAGGTTCCCGGCGCGTCCGGCCGGCGGTGCCGACGTCCGCGCGCCGCGTACTGGCCGTACGCGGGCGGTCCGACGCGGTCACCGTCGAGGACGAAGGTGGGAACGCCCGCATCCGGGTGGACCGCGCCGACGGCACCCGGACGCACGTCGGTGTGGCCGGCGCGGCCGGCGTGCTGTGGACGGAGAGTTCCGCCCGCTCGGCGGCCCTGGCCGTCTACGGTACGCCCGGACGGACCGGGACGGGCGTGCTGGCGTTCCGCCGGGACGGGCGTGGGTGGCGTCCCAGCGGCCCGCCTGTGCCGGCGGCCGGCGCCTGGGGAGCATGCCTGGCCCCGGATGGGCGGGCGGTGCTGGCCGGACCACGCGGGCACCTGCTGGCCAATGGTCACATGCTGCCGCTGGCCTCGGATCTGCCGCAGGTGGGCGAATGCGCGGCGGGCCGGAGCGGCGCGGTCCTGGCGGCCCGCTGGGTCGACCCGGGCGGAACGCCGCACACCGACCTGCGGGGCGTGGACGCCGCCGGGCGGCGGACCTGGGCGCGCGACGTCCCCGCGCAGGTGGACGTGGCCGCCCATCCCTCCGGACGGCGATTCGCCCTGACCGCCCAGGCGGTCCTGGAGATCGTCGACCTGTCCGGGCGGACCCTGGCACGCCTCGCCGGGGTGTCGTCCGCGCGGTACACCGAGGACGGACGCCTGATCACCCTCGGCCAGACCGGCGTACCCCGATGGACGAATGCCGACCTGTCCTGAAGCATGAAGGAGGCTCGGGCGGCCAACGTGGCCGGGGCTGCGGCGGCTGGTGCATGTCAGCGGCTGCCGAAGTTCATCGGAGCCGGGCGAACTCCGGGTCAGGTGCCCTCCGCGGCGAGGACGATGTCGAAGGGCACGCGCGACCAAGCTCCGTCGATCGCTCTGCCGTCCGGGGCCGGGGTGCCTGGTGGCTGCCGCTCGAAGTCCTTGACCAGCGACTCCTTGACGCCGAAGACGCTGTCGGAGTCGAGCAGTTCGTCGCCGCGGACGAAGATGTGCGTCACGAGGCGCCTGCGCCCCGGCGCGGTGACCATGAAGTGCAGGTGGGAGGCGCGCATCGGCGACCTGCCGGTGGCGGCGAGCAGCGCGCCGACCGGGCCGTCGTGCGGGATCGGGTACGGCGTCGGGGTGATTCCCCAGAAGGCGTAGTGCCCTCGGTCGTCGGTGAACAGGTGGGCCCGGGCGGCGATCCGCCCGTCGTCGTACTGGACGTCGTACCTGCCGTCCTCGTCGGCCTCCCAGACCTCGATCCGGGCGCCGGGCACGGGCCTTCCGGCCGTGTCCGTCACGGTGCCCTCGACCCGGCACGGCTCGCTGGAGGCGCCGCTGTGGCGCCGGCCAAGGTGCCGCTCGGTCCTCGCGAAGGCGTGGGCCGGCAGGTCGGTGCGCTCCAGGGCGTCGTCCCCATAGGCGCCAAGGCGGAAGTCGACGTGCTCGGCCAGGCCGAACACGGTCATCTTCAGGACCGCGAGCGGATACAGGTTGCCGGTGAGCACCGATTGACGTACTCCCGGGACAGTGCCCACCGCGGTCAGCGCATCGGCCGCACCGGGCAGGACATGCCCGTCGGCGGCCAGCTCGCCGGCCCGGTTGCGCAGTTCCGCGACGAGCACATCGGTGAAGACCCCGAGCAGCCCATCACCGGGATCCAGTCCATGGGCCCGCAACGCGTCGGTCGCGGCGGCCAGCTCGGTACGGCCGTCGAACCGCCACGGCTGTTCCAGCGCGATGCCCGTCGCCCTGTGGAACGCCGCGGCGTAGGCCGGACGTAGGACCGTACCGGCATCGATCAGTGTGTGGTCGATGTCCCAGAGCACCAGCAACGGCGCGGACGCCTCAGTCTGCAACGGAACCTCCAGCCTCCCCAGTGATCACGATCGCGACGCTATGCCACGAATGGTCACGGGCGTCCACGGCGGGGCGCTCCGAGTACGTTCAGATGATCCCGGCATGGGCCGCGGCACGGTACTCACTGGGTGACAAGCCCTTCTCGCGCCGGAACGCGCGGCTGAAATCCGCGGGCCGGGTGAACCCCCAGCGGAGGGCGATGGCGGCGATGGACACGTGCCTCAGGGCCGGGTCGGCCAGGTCGCGCCGGCAGCGCTCCAGGCGCCGGGTCCGGATGTGGGCGGTGACGGCCATGACGTGGTGCTGCTGGAAGATCCGGTGCAGGTAGCGCACGGAGATGTGGTGTGCCGCGGCGATGGCTGCGGGGTCCAGGTCCGGGCGGTCCAGGTTCTCCTCGATGAACGACAGAATGCGCAGGACCAGCAGATGTGCCTGGGAACCCGGCGATGGGGCCTCCTCATCGAGGTGGTGGGACAGCACCGCGGCGGTGAGGTCGACCGCGGTGTGCCCGAGGCGCAGCGCGTCGAACGGCGTGAAGTCGATCCGGTCCTCGGTCAGCGTGGTGACGAATCGGGTGAGCAGGCGGCCGATACCGCGGGTCGCCGGAAGCGGGACCGCGAGCAGCCGGGCCACACGAGCCGCGGGGAGCGGCAGTAGGTGTTTGGGGAACTGCAGGACGATCGTCGACGCCGGGGCAGGGTCGGTGCACGACGCCTCGAACGGCCGGGAGCTGTCATAGAGCACCAGCTCACCGGGACGTACCAGAGTGCGCGTGCGGTTTTGGCCGATCCCCTGCCGCCCGGCGCGGATGAAGGCGATCTGGTAGTGCTCCGGGTCCGACCGCCGGATCAATAAGGGTGTCCGAATGGAGAACAGATTAGTATAGGACATTGTCGTGATATGGGCCGCCCCCAAAGACATCACGTCGAGTCGCGCGGCGAATGCGGAGGGGTTTCCGATGTGGAACCTCGTGGCCACCAATGCAGACGAGGTGGCGTGCTGCCATCCCTCCACGCGCTCATGAGCAGGCAAATCTGAACTGTCGAAGACCAATTGCATGAGACCTCCCGGCCACGCATTTCCTTCGGGGAGAAGGGTGCCATCGCCGGACAGGCGGCGCCAGTGCACTCAATGCGCGGAGGACTGCGCTTACTGCTGATGACATGGGCGTCGTCGCCGCAGAAACTTTATTGCAGACCACAGCCGATCACGCGAAGTCCGATCCGACCACCTCCAGCCCCAGCACCGGCGTTTATCGACAGCAAGCCATTGACGCCCTCAATCAGAGGGTCGACGACACGCCGAACACGCGGAATTCGAAACAGGAGGAAGCATTGAAACGAATCACGGCCGGCATCTGCCTGATCATCGGCCTGGTCATGTCCACCGTGCTACCCGCCGCGGCGAACGTGCCCGCCAACCGCATCATCGAAATCGGGCAGTACAGCGTCACGTCGGAAGCACGCTACTACGCCGCGGGCGAGACCGTCGTGCTGACGCTGGTTCCTTATGGCGACAGCAGAAACACCCTCAGCGGTGACCTGCTGTTCTGCACAACGAACAGCGGCTGCAACGAGGCCATCTGGACGGATTTCGTCAAAACGAACCACGACAATGCGCAGAAACGCTTCGAAGCCGGCCGGAAGGGCTACTTCTCGTTCCGGCTGAGGTGCACGGGCGGTGGCGAGCCGACCACCACCTGCCATGGACGCGGCACCATCGACGACGTCGGATGACGAGATCGATGGCGCGGCCCGCCGGCACGGCACTGCGGCATCGCAGCGTCTGAGACCGGCGACGGCAGCGCCGAGACCCGGCCGATCGACCCCGGCGGCGATTTCCACCCTGCCGCCGGGGTCTCAGCGGATGCCACCGCTGCTCCCCGTGTTATGCGTCCCGCTCCTGGCCGGCGTACGGCGACTGTCTGCCGCGGTGGAGCAGTAACGGGCATATGACGGCGGCCACGACCAGGATGAGCCCGCCGGTGAGCGTGGCGGCGGCGAGGCCGTCGGTGAAGGCGTGCCGGGCGAGGGCGGCGAGGTGGGGCGCGGCTTCGGGAGGGAGCCGTTCGGAGACGCCGATGGCCGCGCCGAGGCTGGAGCCGATGACCTCGGTGGCCTCTGCCGGGACGTCGGCGGGCACTCCGTCGAGGACCCGCGATCGGTACAGGGCGGTGCCGATCGAGCCGAGGACGGCGATGCCCAGCGCGGCGCCGAGTTCGCCGGCGGTTTCGGAGAGCGCGGATGCGGCACCTGAGCGGGTCGGTGGCGCGGATGCGACCACGA
>NZ_JBIRBB010000045.1:0-9568 GCF_044326295.1 Spongiactinospora sp. 9N601 | reverse complement strand
CGCCGCCATCGCGGCCTACGTCCGCTGGCGCAACCGGCACGCCGCCCCGAAGGTCAGCTTCGCCGCCAGCTCCCCGATCCGGTCATGGACCAGTTACCCCACCAAGGTTGCGTGATGCACCACTAGCCGACAGCCTCGAACGGACCATGGAACAACGACGTCGGTGGGCAACCACCACCAATTTTCAGCCCGGAACGTGCCTCCCGTCAGGGAGATCGGAGACCAGCCGCATCCAGTCCGTCGTATACGCCCAGCTCAGCCAGCGAAGGGCGGCTGCTTTCTGACGCAGATTCTCAATGACCCAGGCTGTAGGAAGATGGGCAACTCGACACTGCAAACATGGATAAATGGTTCCATCGTTCGATCTGTCAGGGCATGATGCTGTTGTGCGAGCAAAACAACGTCGCTCTTCGCATGGTCTCTACGACGGCTACGAGGAGTACAAGACAGCCTCTGATGAGGACTATCGACAGGTTCTTACCAAAGGAATGGTGGTTCCCGACACAAATACGCTGCTTAATCTGTACCGTTATAATAGACGGACGAGAAACGATCTCATTGCTATTTTGGAGCGGGTGGCGAATCAGCTTTGGATGCCTCGCCAAGTCCTTGACGAGTTTTGGAGAAACCGCAAGAACGCGCTGGATGACTCAAAGAGCATACTCACGGAGACAACTGCAGAACTGAGGGCTCTGCAGCAGAAATCCGCAGAGGCGGTGAATAAGTGGTCCAATCGCCTTGCGCTGTCGGGCGAGAACCTCGACTCCATCAGAGACTCGCTGAAGCGAGGCTTCGAGGTAGCGATCAATCGAGTTCAAAAGCTTACGGAAGCCGAAGCTTTCATCGTGAGCGAGAACACGAATGACGACCCTGTCCTGATTGCCCTCGAGCCGTTGTTTGGGGGCCGAATTGGGCTGGCCTTCGATGACTCCGAGATGGAAGCCCTCCTGGCTGAAGCGAATCGACGCATCCAAAATAAGATCCCCCCTGGCTATGAAGACAGAGATAAGAAGGGCGGTTTCCCTGCTGGTGATTACTTTGTCTGGGAGCAGGTTATCCGGGAGGCAGAAGAGAGAAGATGTGATGTTCTGATCATCACAGGAGATAAGAAGAAGGATTGGTGGCAAGAGGAGGGCGGCAAAAGGAAGGGTCCGCGCCTTGAGCTCATCCGTGAGCTTCGCCAACGTGCCCAGGTGCGGCTCTTCATGCTTCGGCCCGAAAGCCTCCTGCAATATGCGAAGTCTATTCTCAATGTCGAGGTAAGTCAAAAGTCGGTCGAGGATGCCGGGCGAGTGGATCGCTTGCGAGCTGCGCTCGAACTGTCCAGCCTAACAATCGAGGAAGTTGGCGCTTTGGACACCCTGGCCGAGGATGCGGTTGGCGGATATCTCCTTGCCAAGCTACCCCGTGACCAAAATGGCGACTACTTGGAGACAGTGTTCGATATGGCGCAACTTGCATCTAGCTCCCCTAGACTAGAAGTTTATCTTGACGCTTTTCAGAAAAGATTTCCGAATATAACGCTCCGCACTGAAGCTCGTCGAAGAATGCGGAATTTAGAGTCGCTTGGCCTGGCATCCGTAAATAAGAATCAGGTTCGACTCACCCCTCTTGGGGAGCGATTTGTTGCGGATGGGGGAAATCTGGAGCTGCTGCAGATCAGCTTTCTTAGAAGAATCAATGGAGCTGTTGCAATACTCGATATGGCGAAAGAAGAATCGCCTCGAAAGCTTCGTGCAAAATTGGCACGCACCCCGCCTCAAGGAGTTAGTGCGACACAGGCGATGTTAACATTGCGGTGGCTGGAGCAACTCAACTTGATAGAGTCGCTATAAATCTGAGTATGCTGGCCTGATAAATGTTAATGCCATAGCAGCCGCTTGTTGGTACAGATATGGTCGTGTTGCACTACATCGGTGTACTTTCGCAGCTGCGCGTTGGTGCTGGTCCACCGTGTGCTGTCGTCGGCCCAAGCTGCCCGGTGGCAAGGCCCGACGAAGGAGGGCCGCGGCAGCCGATCGCCCCAACCATGTACGGTGAGCACCGATGTCGGCGATCGTCACGACCTTCAAGGGATCGGTATTGCCGGGATCGGCTTGCGTTCAGTAACGACGAAGGGTTGTGCCGGCTTGCCTTCTACTGCAGGAGGGTGTGACGGGCTAGCGTCGAGGGGCGGGTGCGTGATGTAGCAGCGGCGGAGGCGGCTGCGCAGACCGACAGTAAGCCATGGTTGACGGTGGCATGGGCGCCTATCAGTGGGGTGAGAACGGCGTTCGCGCCGACGTTGCTTGAGTCGTGAGGACCTCGGGCGGTGGCGCGGAACGCTCTGGGTGCTGCGGCCGAGCCCTTGCCGTAGGCGTCCGGGTCCGCCTGCGCTGTTGTTACTACATGCCTCGCGCTGTGTGGTGCCGTTCGAGGGCCGGAAGTGGGAGCTAAGTTGGCTGCTATAGAAGAGCGCGGGCGGTGCTGGCCGCGACCGGCCGGAGAGCCGCAGCGCGGCCAGCGACCGCCCGACGCGCGGCGAGACGCCGCAGGCGGATCGCCTTTAATCACGTAGAGAAAGTGCTCATCCAACTCAACGCACTGTGGTGCCATTGATCTTGGTGTCGCGAGCTTGGTGTGGCAAGGGGCTCCGCTCGAGGGGATGTCTATCGAGCGTGTCCGGCGAGGAGGGCATGCCAGGTGTCCCAGCCTTCCCGGGTGCGGAGGCGGTGGGTCTCGCTGGTGTCGGTGCCGATGGGGAGCGTTCGGGTTCTGGTGATGTAGAGCAGGCCGCCGCTGGCGCGTAGTTCGTAGATGGTTTCCTGGCAGTCGCAGGTCCAGGCGAGGGCGCGGTGGCGGGTGTCGGTGCGGGGTGGGATCCAGGTCAGCGGGGTGTAGCCAGGCTGGGGATGTCGGGGGTGTGGTGCCAGGCACCAGCTCCTGATCATTGGTGCGGGGTGGTGAGGTGGAGTAGGGCCCAGACGGTGCGGCTGGTGGGGGTGGCGTGGGTGCCCCAGCCGTTGGCGAGTTGGGTGATGAGGTGGAGGCCGCGGCCGGTGAGGTCGAGGTCGTCGGCGGTGGTGAGGCGGGGGGTGGTGGGGCCGCCTTCGTCGAGGACGGTGAGCAGGAGCAGGCGGTTGGTGCGGTGGAGGGTGACTTGGAAGCGTCCGCCGGCCTGGCCGCTGTTGGTGTGGCGGATGGCGTTGGTGGCGAGTTCGGAGACGATGAGTTCGGCTGTGTCGGCTTCGGGGTGGTCGGCGAGGCAGGTGGTGACGAATCGGCGGGCTTCGGCGATGTGGCGTTTGGTGCCGGGGAAGGTGCGGGTCCAGCGTTGGGGGCGCTGGGCCTGGCGGCCGGAGCAGGCGGGGGGTGTGTCGGTGTGCGTCACGGGGAGACCTCGCGTTCATGCAGCTCAGATCATCTATAGCGCCATCAGTACTTAAAGTACTGGTGCTATACTTCAAGTACAAGCGACTTGGAGTACTTGCGCCGCACAATAGGTACTGGTCAGATCGTCGAGGACCGATCCAACGACCAGGCGGCGATCCGACCGCTCCGCCACACCCGAGGGAGGGTGCCCTATGTTCGGACTCGTCGTCCGATTCACGTGCAAGGACGAGGCCAGTGCTGATGCGTTCGATCGGCTGGTGGCCGACACCATCGAGGCCATCCGCCGCGATGAGCCCGGCACGATCGTCTACGCCGCCCACCGCGTGGACGGCCGACCGCTGCAGCGGATCTTCTACGAGCTGTACGCCGACCGTGCCGCGTTCGACGCCCACGAGGCCACCGGTCACACCAAGCACTTCCTCGCCGCCCGGGAAGAGCTGCTGGCCTCGGTCGAGGTCGACTGGCTGGAACTGACCAGCGGGAAAGGCGCCACGCCATGACCAGCGACGCGAGCACCGAGTATCAGCGGGCGCTGGGACGGCGCATCGCCCAAGAACGCAAACGGCGCGGCCTGTCCCAAGTAGAGCTGGCACAACTCGTGGACCGCTCGGTGGCGTGGATCTCCCAGGTCGAACGCGGCGTCCGCAAGGTCGATCGGATGTCGGTGCTGGAGAAGGTCGCAGAAGTACTGGACCTGCCGCTGGCCGAACTGGCCGCCGAGGCCCCGGTGGTCGCCGCCACCACTGAGGAGGCGCCGGGGACGGCCGGGCTACGGTTGTTGCTGTCGGGCGCGCACTCTCTTCAGGCGATGCTGCACTCGGCTCCCGCACCGCCCGCCTCCCAGCTTCAGCCGAAGGTGGACCGCGCGTGGGAGCTGACCCATGCCAGCCGGTACGTGGAGCTGACCGATCTGCTCCGCGGCCTGATCCCCACGCTGGAGAGCGGGGTACGGTCGGCGTCGGCCAAGCAGCAGGCCGACCTGTACCGGTTGCTGGCCGGGGCCTATCAGGCGTGTTCGGCGTCGCTGGCCAAGCTCGGCGAGCCGGAGGCCGCGTGGATCGCGGGCGATCGGGCGATCAACGCCGCCGAGCGCGCAGGGGATCCGTTCATGATGGCGGCCGGGGCGTTCCGGCTGGGGTTCGTCTTCCTAGGGGCGCGGCACTTCGAGCAGGCCGAGGAGATCGCCCGCACCGCTGCCGATGCCTTGTGGTTCATGGCGGGCGAGGGCAAGCCGGAGGCGATGTCACTGTGGGGCGGCCTGACGCTGCAGCGCGCGGTGGCCGCCTCCCGGCTGAACCAGGGCGATGCCGCCTATCGGCATCTGGCCGGCGCACGGGATATGGCCGCGCGGCTGGGTGAGGGCCGAAACGACTACAACACCGAGTTCGGGCCCGCGAACGTGGTGCTGCACGAGGTGGCCGTGGCGGTGGAGCTCGGCGACGCCGGGCATGCCCTGCGGGTCGGGACCACTGTGGACGTCTCCGGCCTGTCGGTGGAACGGCGGGCGCGGCTGCGTATCGATCTGGCGCGGGCGCATGCTCAGCGGCGTCAGGTGGAGGCGGCCACCGCCGCGTTGCTGGAGGCCGAGGAGATCGCGCCGGAGCAGGTCCGCAATCACCGGCTGGTACGGCAGGTCACCTCGGACCTGCTGACGATGCAGGATCCGGTGCCTGCCGACCTGCGGGCGCTGGCCGACCGAGTGGGAGCGTAGGGACTCGTAGAAAAAGTACGTGTGCTGGTACTCAAAGTACTAGCGCAATCACTCTGAGCGATGTAGCGTTTGTGTTGTCGCTGGAACTCTCCGTAACCGGAGGCTCGCAGCCCAGCACAAACGCTTTTCGCGTTCCAGGGCCGAACCAGGCAGCACCGCACCACCGGCCCTGCGGACGACGGAGAGAAGGCCACACATGAAAGTGGCCTGAGCGGGAGACCCGCCCAGGCCCGGATGCTGAAAGCACCCTAGTTGGCGCTTCGATGCTACCGCCTCCGGATCTGACGGCGCGGCACCGCTCGTCCCATAACGCCTGCTCAGCAGGCCGACGAGAGGTCTATTCGCCATGCGCACCGTCCCGATCCCGGTCGACACCGCCAAGCTCACCATTACCTGCGTCAAAGCCCCGCGCCCACGCCTCCTCAACCGTGACACCGGCGAGATCAAGACCGACAAGAACGGCAACACCGTCTACGAGGTCACCGTCTCCGTCGAAGACGAGTCCGGCCGGATCGAACTCCTCAAGATCGGCATCACCGGCGAACCGCCCATCACCGCCGGAGACCCGGTCAACGCCGTCGGGCTCCTCGGCTACGTCTGGGAGATCGCCGGCCGCTGGGGCATCAGCTACCGCGCCACCGCCCTCCTTCCGGCCAAGGAGAACACCGGTGCCTGACCCGCTCGCGCTGCTCGCAGTCCTGGCCGCCGCGGCGGCCGGGCTGTGCGCCTGGCGCCACTGGCACCACCGCTCCTACTGGCTCATCGTCGGCTACCCGCTCACCGCGCTCAGCGTCCTTTCGGCCTGGCGGAAGGTCGCCCACGGCTGCGGCCTGACCAAGAAGCGGCAGCGGTTCTGGTTCACCACCGTCCCCAGCCTGGTCGCATCGACCGGCGTCGTACGGGTCAAACGCAAGTTCCAGCGCATCGGCGTGGACACCAAACCGTTCATGTGGCCGCCGCTCCCGACCCGGTACGGCTGGCGCGTCACCCTGCACACGCTGGAAGGCCAGATCCCCGCCGACTACGCCGAAGCCGCCGAACGGCTCGCCCACTCCTGGGGCGTACATGCCGTACGCGTCACCTCACCCCGCCCTGGGCGGGTGGTGCTGGCCGCCACCATCCGCGACCCGCTGATCAAAATCGACCCCTCGCCCGCGCCGGGCGACCTGCTCAAGGTCACCGTGGGACGGCTGGAGACCGGCGGCCCGTGGACCATCGACTTCCGCACCGTCCCGCACTGGCTGAACGCCGGAGCCACCCAATCCGGGAAGTCCAACCTCGCCAACGCCCTGCTCATCGGGCTCGCGCCGCAGCCGGTGGCGCTGGTCGGGTTCGACCTCAAGGGCGGCGTGGAGTTCACCCCCTACGCGCCCCGGCTCTCGGCGCTGGCCACCATTCGAGCCGAATGCGGTGACCTGCTGAATGACCTGGTCGCGTTGATGAACGACCGGATGGGCGTGTGCCGGATGGCCTCCGCCCGCAACATCTGGCAGCTTCCGCCCGCGATGCGTCCCACCCCGATCGTGGTGCTGGTGGATGAGCTGGCCGAGCTGTACCTGATGGCCGACAAGAGCGAGAAGGACGAGATCGCCCATACCTCGACTGCGTTGCTGCGGGTGGCGCAGCTCGGGCGGGCGTTCGGGATCTACCTGTTCTGCTGCGGCCAGCGGATCGGCTCCGACCTCGGGCCCGGGGTCACCGCGCTTCGGGCGCAGTGTTCGGGGCGGATCTGCCACCGGGTCAACGATCCGGAGACCGCCACCATGACCCTCGGCGACCTCGACCCCGCCGCGCTCGTCTCGGCCCGCGCCATCCCGGCCGAGACACCCGGCGTGGCCATCGTCGCCTCCTCCGACGGCCAGTGGTACCGCGCCCGCTCCTTCTGCGTCACTGAGCAGGCCGCCGAACACGCCGCCCGCACCTACGCCGACCTCGCCCCGGCCTGGACCGACATCATGACGGCCCAGCCGCAGGACACCCACGCCTCCTGACCGCCCCGCCGAAGTACACCGTGACAAGGGGATCTCCATGCCTCGCTTCATCCATCGGCTCCTGGACACCGGCCCGATGGTGGTCCTGGCCGCCATCGCGGGCGCGGGCTCCTTCACCCACATCCGCGACACCGCCCATGACAACGGCCAGACCGGGGCGATGTCCTACGCCATCGCGGTGTGCATCGACCTGACCTGCGTCATGGCCGCCCGCGAACGGCAACGCGACGCCAAGACCGGCAGAACGAAACGCGGCCTCGTCTCCTGGCCCGTCCTCGTCCTGTCCGGCGGGATCGTGCTGTCGCTGGCCGCCAACCTGCAACAAGCCGAACCGACCCTGTGGGGCCGGATCACCGCCGCCACCCCGGCCGGTGCCTTCCTCATCGCGGTCTCGATGCTGGAACGCTGCGCCACCGCCAGCCGTACCGAAACGCCCAGGGACGTCCCGCAGACGTCCCCGGCCACGGCCGAGACGTCCGGCCCCTCCTCCGCCACACCAGCGGAGGGCCCGAACGGTGGTCCCGCACCCGACCCGGCACTGATCGACTACGCCCGCCGCGTCGCCGACGACCACCAGGCCAAGAACGGCAAGCCCATCACCAGCGACTTGCTCCGCGCCCGCCTGGGCGTCTCCGACCACCTCGCCACCGACCTGCTTCGCGCTCTGCGACGCGCACCCAACTCCTGAAGGGACCACATCAATGAACGACCACCGCACCGCACTCATCTCCGGATTGCGCGACATGGCCGACTTCCTGCACGACAACCCGAACATCCCCGTCCCGAGAAGCGACGTCAGCGTCCTGCACTTCCCGGCCTGGGCGCAGGACGCCGAGATGTGCGCGCACGTCGACCACATCGCCGCCCTGCTCGGCACGGAGATCGACCAGGAAGACGCCGCCTACGGCCACTACTCCACCGGCATCCGCTTCGGCCCCGTCGAATACCGGGCCGTCGCCGTACTCGCCGAACGCCGCGCCCGCCACGAAGCGCTGCTCTCCTACGTGGACTGCGTCGTCCCCGAGGGGACCCCATGACCCGCTGGGCGCGGCGCTACTGCTGCTGTACCTGCGGCGGGACCGGGCTCGTCAACGGCGACGCCGACCACGCCGACACCTGCGCCGACTGTCACGGGACCGGCATCGACAACCACGGCGCCTAACCGCGCAACGCCCCCCGCCTGGCCACACATCCGCCCAGATCCGCGCCACCGGCGGCTGCCACCAGCCCATCTGCCTACGCGGCCGGGTCGAGCACTACGACCAGGCCACCGGACGGTTCCTGCACCGCTACACCACCCGCGACGAACCCGACGGCATCCTTCGAGTCGCGTGCAAGACCCGCCGCGCCTCCCGCTGTCCGGCCTGCGCCGAGATCTACCGCGCCGACACCTACCAGCTCATCCGCGCGGGCCTGGCCGGCGGCAAGGGCGTCCCGGAATCGGTCACCGCCCATCCCGCGCTGTTCATCACCCTGACCGCCCCGTCCTTCGGAGCCGTCCACACCCGTTACGAGACAGGCGGCAAGGTCCGGCCCTGCCGTCCTCGGCGCGACGCCGTTACCTGCTCGCACGGGCGCGTCCTGGCCTGTACGGCACGCCACGCCGCCGACGATGCCCGGCTCGGCGAACCGTTGTGCCCGGACTGCTACGACTACACCGGCACCGTCCTGTTCAACGCCCTCGCGCCGGAACTGTGGCGACGCTTCACCGAAGCCCTGCGCCGCCGCTTCGCCAAACTCTCGGGCCTGACCCTCACCGCGCTCCGCGACCAGGTCACCATCTCCTTCGCCAAGGTCGCCGAGTACCAGCGGCGCGGCATCGTCCACTTCCACGCCGTCATCCGCCTCGACGGGCCGGGCGGCCCTGCCGCGCCACCACCGCCGTGGGCCACCGCTGAGGTCTTGGCGGACGCCGTACGGCACGCGGCAGGCGCGATCACCATCCCACTCTCCACCCACGGCCGGACACTCCGCTGGGGCGACCAACTCGACATCCGCCCCATCCGCACGAACGGCGAACTCACCGAACAAGCCGTCGCCGCCTACATCGCCAAGTACGCGACCAAGGCGGCCGAGTGCGTCGGCACCCTGGACCGCCGCATCCACACCCTCGACGAACTCGACCACCACCCCCTGCGCGACCACGCCCGACGCCTCATCACCGAATGCCTGCGCTTGGGCGCCCTGGAGGACCTGGCCGCCCACCGCCTTACCCAATGGGCGCACATGCTCGGCTTCCGCGGCCACTTCTCCACCAAATCCCGCCGCTACTCCACCACCCTCGGCGCACTCCGAGCGGTCCGCGAAGCACACCGACGACAACACGACAACGTCACCACCGGCCGACTACCACTCTTGGCCGAGGACGAGGTTGTCACTTCAAGTGTGTAAAGATCGCTTCCGGTAGCCAGAGAGCCGCCTTTACCTGATCCGTCCTGGATAAGCGATGTCGAGTTCGGTGAGCGCCTCACGCCAGCCGATGGTGCGCTGTCCC
>NZ_JBIRBB010000044.1:0-14620 GCF_044326295.1 Spongiactinospora sp. 9N601 | reverse complement strand
CCGCGGCCGATGCCACCGAGGGGCGGCTGGGCGTTGCCACCATGGGGTTGCTGGGCGCCTCGGCGGTGCTGTCGGCGATCGTGGACAACATCCCGTATGTGGCCACGATGAGCCCGATCGTCGCCGACCTGGTCCAGGCCGGCGGCGGCGAGGGCTCCGGACAGGTGTTGTGGTGGGCGCTGGCGTTCGGCGCGGACCTGGGCGGCAACGCCACCGCGGTCGGCGCGGCGGCCAACGTCGTGGTGCTGGGCATCGCCGCCCGCAACGGCACACCGATCGGTTTTTGGCAGTTCACCCGCTACGGCCTGGTCGTGACCGCGGTGACCATCGCGTTGTGCGTGCCGTACCTGTGGCTGCGCTACCTCGCATGACCGGCACCGATCGCGCGGAGACGCCATGATGATGACCTTGCTCACCGCCTTCGCCGGCCTGCTCCTGCTGGCCGTGCTGCTGTCCAGCCTGGCCCACCGCACGATCCTGTCCACCGCGGCGTTGTTCCTGGTCGCCGGGTTCGTCCTGGGCGACGGCGCGCTCGGCGTACTGTCCCTGACCCCCGGCGACGAACTGGTCGGCGGCCTGGCCGAGCTGGCCCTGTTCGCCGTCCTGTTCAGCGATGGCATGCGGGTCGGCTGGAAGGACCTGCGCACCGCCTGGCGGCTGCCCGGCCGGGCGCTGGGCTGGGGGCTGCCGCTCACGCTCGTCATCACCGCCCTGCTGGCCCATTATCTGATCGGCCTCGGGTGGGTCGAATCGCTGCTGGTCGGCGCCGTTCTGGCGCCGACCGACCCGGTGTTCGCCGCGGCTTTGGTCGGCAACGAGAAGGTGCCGCCGCGGCTACGCCAGTTGCTGAACGTGGAGTCCGGCGTCAACGACGGGCTCGCGCTGCCGTTCGTCGTGCTCTTCCTCGCCATCGCCGCCGGCTCGGCGGACCTGCATCTCGGCGAACTGGGCCTGGAACTGGGCATCGGCATCGTGATCGGCGTGGCCGTGCCCTGGCTGGCGATCAAGTTGGAGCAGACCCGCTGGTTCGCCGCCTCGACCCAGTACGAGCCGCTCAACGCCCTGGCCATCGGCCTGCTCGTGCTGGCGCTGGGCAAGGTCACCCACGGCAACCTGTTCCTGGCCGCGTTCGCGGCCGGCATCACCGTGGCCACCTTCGGCGAACGGCAGCGGGCATCGTTCGAGCACTTCGGCGAGTTGATCGCGGAGGTGTTCAAGCTGGCCGCGCTGCTGGTGTTCGGGGCGCTCATCACCCCGGCACTGCTGGGGTCGGTCGGCTGGCAGGGCTGGGTGTTCGCGGTCCTGGCGCTCGTCCTGGCCCGCCCGCTCGCGATCTGGATCTCCTTCCTCGGGTCAGGGCTGTCGATCCGCGAGCAGGCGGCGGTGGCATGGTTCGGCCCGAAGGGGTTCGCCTCGGTGGTCTACGGCCTGCTCGTGCTCAGTTCCGCGATCGCCGCCTCCCAGCAGGTCTTTCAGTTGGTGGCGGTGACCATCGTGCTGTCGATCGTGCTGCACTCCTCCACCGACATCGTGGTGGCCCGCGGCTTCGACGACGAACGCGACGTCCCGGCCTGGTTCGGCGGCATCCGCCGCCTCCGCCGACGCACCGAGCCGGAAGGGGAGGCCTGAGGCATACGCGAACGCCCCGCGCTCCCCCGACTGGCCCGCATCACAGCGCCAGGTCACGGCGGCGGAGCCCGTACAGGCCCACCGCGACCAAGCCCGCCGCCACAAGGGTGAGCCCGGCCAGTGTGCCCGCTCCCGGATCGGCCAGCGTGGAGTAATGAACGTGGGCGAACGGAGACATCATGAACAACGCGTCGCTCACCAGGCCGACCTCCCAGCCCACCTCCCACGCGACGGCCAGCGCCAAGGCCGTCCATCCCACGACCACCCCGGCCCGCCGGAACAGCCCGAACGCCGCCAGGGCGATCCCGGCCATCACCCACACACCGGGCAGGATGACCGTGGTGCGGGCCAGGTTTCCAGCGAAGTCTCCGTTGCCGAGGCTCAACGCCAGCCCGGCGATCACGAGCACGAGCACGGGAACCCCCACCGCGAACAACAGATGGCTCACCGCCCAGCGCGTCCGGCTCACCGGACCGGACAGGAGAAGTTCCGTGGCCTGCTCGCCACGCAGGCGGAGCACCGTCATGATCGCGTACAGGGAGACCGAGTACACCGCCAGCTCGTACACGACGAGCTGGAAGAATATCTCCGCGGGATCATCCGCCCCCGTGCGCGCGGCCCAGAAGTCCAGCGCTCCGCTCCGGCCGAACGCCTTGACGGCGTTCTGCCCGCCCAGCCCGATCCCCGCGCCGACGAAGGCGGCGCCCGCGATCCAGGCCAGAGCCATGCCGCGGTGCATCCGCCAGGCCAGCCCGAACGCTCCGCGCAGGTCTTTGGGCGCACGGGCAGGGCCGAGCCGAGCAGGCAGGAGTCCGGTGCCGAGGTCCCGGCGGGCCGACAGCGCGTACGCCATCCCCAGCAACGCCGCGACGAACGCCACGACCAGCAGGAACACCCACCACTGCTCGCCACCGAAGGCGCGCGCACGCAAGAACCAGCCGTTCGGCACGAGCCAGCCCAGCCACGCCAGGCCAGGACCGCCCAGGTCGCTGACGCCCCGGACCAGATAGGCCGCGAAGAACACCGTGAACGCCACGGCTCCGGCCACGCGGGCGCTCTGGGTCACCTGTACGGCGACCGCGGCCAGCGCGGCCCCGACCCAGCCGCCCGACGCGGCCATCAACCCCCAGGCCAGGGACCCGGCCAGGGGCAGCCCCGCGCTCACGCCGACCATGGTGATCAGTAGGGCCAGGACGGCATTGGCGGCCAGCACCACGATCAGAGCAGCGGTCAGCGGGGCGTGCCGCCCGACGGCGGCCGAGCCGAGGAGTTCCCGTCGCCCGCTCTCCTCATCCGAGCGGGTGTGCTTGACCAGGAGAATGACGCTGGCCAGGGCGGCGAAGAGCGTGGTGGCGGCGCCTCGCTGCTGAGCAGCCGCCGCGCCCAGCCCGTCGCCGTAAGCCGGTCCCTGCAACAGCAGGATGACCGGGTTCTGCACGATCTCGTTGGCGTAGTACAGGCGCGCTTCCGCAGTGGGGAGCAGTTGCCGGATGGTGGCCACCGTGGTCGCCACGAAGAGGGTGATCGACAGGATCCACAGCGGCTGCCAGACGCGGTCGCGGCGCAGGATCAGCCGGATCAGTGCGACCGTGTTCATCGATAGTGCCTCATGAACAGTTCTTCCAGGGTGGGGGGCTGGGCGGTGATGTCGCGTACGCCGCATTCGGTCAGGCGGGCGAGCACCTCGCCGATGTGGCCGGTGTCGGCCTGGAAACGTACGCGATCAGCGTCAACGGTGAAATCGTGGACATGGGGCAGGCCGCCGTCCGGAATCCTGTCGAGTACGGCGGTGACCGAGGTACGTGTGAGGTGGCGCAGTTGCGCGAGGGTTCCGGCCTCCACGATCCGTCCGTCCCGGATGATGCTCACCCGGTCGCAGAGCGCCTCGACCTCGGCGAGGATGTGGCTGGAGAGCAGGACCGTACGCCCGGCCCGCCGTTCCTCGACGATGACGTCGCGGAAGACCGCCTCCATCAGCGGGTCCAGACCGGAGGTCGGCTCGTCCAGCACCAGGAGTTCCACATCGGAGGCGAGCGCGGCGATCAGCGCGATCTTCTGCCGGTTGCCCTTGGAGTAGGTACGGGCCTTCTTGCGCGGGTCCAGGGCGAATCGCTCGATCAGCTCGTCGCGCCGCCTGGCGTCGGTGGGGCCGCGCAGCCGTCCCAGCAGATCGATCACCTCGCCGCCGGACAGGCTCGGCCACAGGGTGACGTCGCCGGGGACGTACGCGAGCCGCCGGTGGAGTTCGACGGCCTCGGCCCAGGGATCGCCGCCGAGCAGGCTGACCTGGCCACCGTCCTTGCGCAACAGGCCGAGCAGGATGCGCAAGGTCGTGGTCTTGCCTGCGCCGTTGGGACCGAGGAAGCCGTGCACCTCTCCTTCCCGTACGGTCATGTCCAGGCCGTCCAGCGCACGGACCTGGCCGAAGTTCTTGAGCAGTCCCTGGATCCGGATCGCATCAGTCATGGGGGTGCCCTTTGGTCTGGTGGTCGGCGACGGCTTGGCGGACCTGGGCCCCCGGGCCCGAGGTGAGCCACTCCCCCATGTGCGCGTAGACATCGACCATGGCCATGTTGAACCGGGCGAGATTCGCCTGGTGCAGCGCGTCCATGCCGAATCGCCGGGACAGATGCTCGTGGAGCACGATCGTGCCGAGGTGCATCGCCGCCATCACGGCGGCGCGTTCGCGCACCTTGGCCTCCTCCGGTGGGAAGTCATCCGGCCAGTTGTCCGTGAGGAACCGCTCGGCGGCCTCGGTGCCTTCGTCGAACATCGCCGCCGCCACGGGCGAGCCCTCGACCAGCGCCCGGGCGAGGTAGCGGACGCTGAGCCGGTTCGCCTCGTAAATGCCGCGGAGGAACTCGGGAGTGACCTCGGCCCCGTCCTGCACCTGGCCGGCGGCTCCCAGCACGGTGTCGCGGACGTAGGAGTCGCAGGCTTCCTGAAGGCCCTCTTTGGTGCCGAAATGGTGCTGCACCAGGCCGATCGAGACGCCGGCGGCGTCGGCGACGGCCTTCATCGTCGCGCCCTTGAAGCCTCGCTCGGCGAACTCCGCCAAGGCCGCGTCCCGGATGCGGGCGCGGGCGGTCAGGTCCTCGGGCGGCCGGTCATGAGTTGAACGCATGACCCCGGACACTATATGAGCATATGGTTTCCCACAATCCCATATTGCCCGCACGACAGGACACCGCCGGCCCCTCCCGCGACCGGCCGGCCGGCACTCGTGGTGCGGGGCGGTCTCGCGCCCACTCTGGCACCCGCAGGAGCCGCAGATCGACACCTCACCCGTTGCCGGGCATGGCCTGCTGGGATAGTGAACCTCCCGGAGGCGCTGCGGTCACAGGTGCTCATGGCCGCCGTTCGCGGTCCCATCGGTCGAGGAGCTTAGGGAACTCGCGGCCCATGAAGGCGTACATGTCACGCATCCGTTCCAGCCTGGCCCGGTTCCCGGGGGCGTCGCCGACGACGGCCAAGCCCTGCTCGGCAAGCTCGGCGAACGCGGTGAACTCGCTCATCTTCGCCCGGAACGCACGCCCGAAGACGTCGTCGGTCAGCCGGTAGTGGTCGCGGCGGCCACGCGGCGGGCGGAAGCGTTCGACGAGCCCGGATCGTTCGAGGTGCCCCAGGGCGACGCTCATGCTGCTCTTGGCCACGCCCAGCCGCTCGCACAGCGCGGGGGCGTCAGCGGAACCGTCCGGATCGACCAGGAGCAGGCCGATGACCCGGCCCGCCGTACGGCTGAGCCCCAGGCGCTCGAAGTACAGCCCGGCGCTCTCCACGAATTCCTCGACGCTTGCCACGCCTCGATTCTATTCTGTTCGGATCGTTCCGAACATATAGACTCACCGCATGCTCACCATCGCCATCACCGGCGCCAACTCCGGCATCGGCCTGCGCGCCGCCCGCGCCCTCGCCGCCACCGGCCATCACGTACTCGCCCTGTGCCGCGACCCTGGCCGGGGCCGCACGGCGCTGGCCGACATCAACGCCCACGCTGTACACCCCGCCGACCTCATCCAGGCCGACCTGTCGATCCCCGGCTCCATCCACGCCGCCGCCGACCGCGTCGCACAGACCACCGGCCACCTCGACGTGCTCATCAACAACTCCGCCGTCTTCGACCAGACGCTCCGCAAGCCCCACTTCACACCGGAAGGACACGAACTGTTCTGGGCCACCAACCACCTGGGCCCGTTCCTGCTCACCGCCCGCCTCAGCCCGCTGCTCGCCGCCGCCCGCGTCCCTCGCGTGATCAATGTCGCCAGCAAGGGACTGCTGTCGATGCCGCGCATCCGCATCCGCTTCGACCAACTCGACGACCCGAGCTGGTTCACCCCGACCCGGGCCTACTACCACGCCAAACTCGCCCAGATCATGAGCACCTTCACCCTGGCCGACAGGACCGAGGGCCGGCTGGGGGTGACCTGCGTGCGCGTGCCCGCCGTACGCCTGGACCCGGACCGGGTGGCCGTCATGCCCTGGCCGCTGCGCGCCCTCTACGCCCCCAAGAACCGCATGGCCGTACCCGCCGAACGGCTCGGCCGGACCTACGCCCGCCTGGCCACCGGACCAGGAGACCTACCCGGGCGGTACGTGGACGAAGACCTCCGCCCGGTCCGCGCCCCGGCCTTCGCCTACGATGCCGCGGCCCGCGAACGGCTGTGGGAGGTGTCCCAGGCCGCCACCGGCGACCCCGTCTGGGCCTGGTGACCGGCAAGCGCTGCGCCTGACCCTGCGCCGCGGTCGTCGGCCGGCACGCGTCGCTCACCGCCGCGTTCCTCGTCTCCGTTACCACCAACACCGTGCCGGCCCTGCTGGTGGCCGCCACGGCCATGGGAGCGGGACTGCCCGCGGGCAGCGCGCTGCTGTTCGGCGTGAGCACGGCGGCCATGGGGCTCGTCTTCGCCGGGGTGACGGGAGTGGCCGTGCAGTTCACCCAGCATTCCAGTGCGCCCGGTGGGATCGCGGCGCCGGCGCTGTTCGGGTTCGCGCCCAGGACCCTCGCCGTTCAACCACACCCCGCGCTTGCCGATCGAGGAGTTTCATCTCACCCCGTTGGTGATGCTCACCGTTCTCGCGGTGGCCTTGGCAACCGGCCGTTGCCGCCCAGTTTTTGAACGGATAAACTGATCTGGTCAAAAACTTACGAAGGAGGCCGATGGCAAAGGTTGGACGCCCACCACAAGATCCGGTACAGCGTGCGCACCGGATCCTCGATGCCACCGCGGAGCTGGTCCTGCGGTGGGGCTATGACAAGACGACCATCGACGACGTGGCAAAAGCGGCCGGTGTCGCCAAAGGCACGATCTACCTGCACTGGAAGACCCGCGACGACCTGTTCGCCGCGCTGCTGCGCCGCGAGCGGGTCCACGTTGCCGAAGAGCTACGGGCGAGCGGGCCGGCGACGATGGGCGAGCTGTTCGGCGGGTTCGTCGGTACGGCGCTGCGCCGGCCGCTGATGCGGGCCGTCCTGGTCGGCGACCCCGAGTTGCTGGGCAAGTTCGCGCGGATGAAGCGGCACAGCACGACCGGCCTGGAGCTGGGGCCCGCGTTCGACACCTACATCGGGCGGCTCATCGAATACGGCGCGGTACGCGAGGACGCCCGGGAGCACACGATCGCGATCGCCGCCATCGTGTACGGGTTCGTGTTCCTGCCGGACCTGCTTCCGCAGGCGGCGGGCCTGCCCGGCGAGCGCATCGCCGAGTTGGTGGCCGACACCGTCGAGCGCGCCCTCGGCTCAGGCCGGGAGTTGCCGGACGACGACGCGCGCGCCGTCGCTCAGGCGACCATGGACCTTCTCGACGCCATGGCCGAGAGCGCGCGCGGCAAGCTGGCGGCCTCGCTGGGATCAGCGGAGGGAGCATCGTGAAGCCGGTGCTGCCTTTCGATGATGTCGCGGCCGACCTGGCGAGCGTGGGCGGCAAGGGCGCGTCGCTGGCCAAGCTGGCCAGGGCCGGGCTGCCGGTGCCCGGCGGGTTCCACATCACCACCGGCGCCTACCGCGCGTTCGTGGCGCCTTTCCGGGACGAGATCGACCCTGGCGATCCCGAAGGCGTCGCGGCGCTGTTCGCCCGCCATGAGATCCCGGCGGCGGTCGCCGGGGAGATCGAGCGGGCGTACGCCGAGCTGGGAGCGGACGTGCCGGTGGCGGTGCGCTCGTCGGCCACCGCAGAGGACCTGCCGCAGATGTCGTTCGCCGGTCAGCAGGACACCTACCTCGGCATCCGCGGTGACGCGCTGCTGGAGGCGGTGAAAAGCTGCTGGGCCTCGCTGTGGAACCCGCGCGCGATCGCCTACCGTGACCACAACCACGTCCCGCACGACGACGTGGCGCTGGCCGTGGTGGTGCAGAGGCTGGTGGACGCGGACGCGTCCGGGATCATGTTCACCGCCGACCCCGTCACCGGCGACCGCGGCACGACGGTGATCAACGCGTCCTGGGGCCTGGGCGAGGCGATCGTCGGCGGCCAGGTCACCCCCGACACGATCACGGTCTCGGGCGGGGCGGTCACCACGGCCACGACCGCCGACAAGACGGTCATGACGGTACGCACCCCGACCGGCACCGAGGAGCGCCCGGTCCCCGATGAACTGCGCCGCGCGCCGGTCCTCACCCCGGGCAAGGCGGCGGAGCTGACCGCGCTCGGCGCGCGCGTCCAGGAGCTGTACGGCGTCCCGATGGACGTGGAATGGGCCATGCGGAATGGCGCGTTCGCCATCCTCCAGGCCCGCCCGATCACCGGCCTCCAGCCCCCGGTGGAGGAGTGGAACGACAGCCGCAAGGGCGACTACCTGTGGACGGCGGGCAACTTCGGGGAGGCCATCCCCGATGTCATGACCCCCATCACCTGGTCGTTCGTACGCATGTTCATCCACGAGGCCATGTCCGGCTCGGCCACGCCCGGCCTCGACATGGTGGGCAACATCGGCGGCCGGTTCTACATGAACCTCACCCCGATGTACTCGCTGATCAAGACCCTGCGGTTGAAGAGCCTGTCCGGCCCGCTGGAGGACGTCTTCGGCAAGATCCCGCCCGGCCTCGACGTCCCGAGGGTGAAGCTGCTGCGCTGGGAGTTCTTCAGGCAGGGCGTTCCCGCGGCGATCCGCGTCCGGCTCCGGGTCCGGAGACACCTGAAGGGCATGCGCGCCTTCCTGGCCACCGCCCGCGGCCGGTGCGAGGAGCTGCGCGCCGCGGTCGCCGCCTGCGGCTCGGCGTCCGAACTGGCCGACCTGTACGAACGCCAGATCCAGCCGTACGCCGTCACCTCCTGGCGCATGCTGGAGGCCGGGGGCCGCCAGGGTGGCACCGCGCTGCTGCTCACCCGCTCCAAACTGCGCAAGATGATGGGCGACCTCGACGCCGAAGCCATGCTCACCGGCGTCAACGCGGCCGGCGACCTGGCCAGCATGGGCCTGGTCGTGGGGTTGTCCCGGCTGGCGCGCGGCGAGATCGGCCGCGAGGAGTTCGCGCGGACGTACGGGCATCGCGGCCCGCACGAGTTCGAGGTGTCGATCCCGCGCCCCGGCGAGGACCCCGGCTGGATCGACGCCCAGCTCGCCGGGCTGCGCGACCTGCGTACCGGCACCGAGGCGCTGCTGGCCCGGCAGGAGCAGGCCAAGGAGGCCGCCTGGGCGCGCTTCGCCGCGCGCCACCCGGGCAAGGTGGCCGGGATGCGGGAGCGGGTGCGGCGCTGGGGCGAGGTCGTACGCGACCGTGAGTCCACGCGGTCGGAGGCCGTGCGCGCGTTCTGGGCGCTGCGCGCGTTCGTCGTGCGCGCGGGTGAGCTGACCGGGTACGGCGATGACCTGTTCTACCTCTACCTGGAGGAGCTGCCGGCCCTGCTGCGCGGGGACAGGGCGGCGCTGGAACGGGTTCCGGTACGACGGGCCACCTACGAGCGGTACGCCGCGCTGCCGCCGTACCCGGCGCTGATCATCGGCCACTTCGACCCCGTGCGCTGGGCCGCCGCCCCCGACCGGCGGGCCGACCTGTACGACGCCCGCGGCCACACCATCCCGGTCAGCGACACCGTGACCGGCTTCCCCGGCGCGCCCGGCGTGGTGGAGGGCATCGCCCGGGTGCTGGCCGGCCCCGAGGAAGGCGACCGGCTCAAGCCGGGCGAGATCCTGGTCACGACGCTGACGAACGTCGGCTGGACACCGATGTTCCCGCGCGCCGCCGCCGTCGTGACCGACCTGGGCGCACCGCTGTCACACGCCTCGATCGTGGCCCGCGAGCTGGGCATCCCGGCCGTGGTCGGCACCGGCAACGCCACGATGCGACTCCACGACGGCGACCGAATCCGGGTGGACGGCGCGCACGGCACGGTCGAGCTGCTGAACGGCACGGTCGAGCTGCTGACCTGAAGGCCCGGCCCGACGGCTCCTCCCGACAAGCGACAGAACGAAGGTGGCAGCATGAAGGACCCCGTCGAACTTCCCTGGAAAGCCCGTGTCACCCGGCCCACGCCGTTCGACCCGCCGGAGATCTTCGCCGAGCTGCGGGACGAGCGTCCGCTCCGCCCCATGACCTTCGCCGACGGCCATGTGGGCTGGCTGGCCACCGGGTACGACGTGGTCAGGGCCATCTTGGCCGACAACCGCTTCAGCGTCCGGCGCGAACTGGCCCACCCGCCGGTCACGATGCCCAACGCCGCGGCGCAGGGCATGTTCTACGCGCCCGCTCCACCGGGCACCTTCGTCCGCCAGGACCCGCCGGACCACACTCGCTACCGCACCCTGCTGGCCGGCCGGTTCACCCTGCGCCGCATGCGCCGGCTCGAAGAGCGGATCACCGAGGTGGCCGGCGAGCGCCTGCACGCCATGGAGGCGGCGGGGCCGCCCGCCGACCTCGTCCAGGCGCTGGCCCGCCCCGTCCCCTCGCTGCTCATCTGCGACCTGCTCGGCATCCCCGACCAGGATCTGGCGACGTTCCGGCAGGCCGGAGACATCGTGCTGGACCCCGCCTCCTCCCCCGAACAGATCCAGCAGGGTTACGCCGACATGCTCGGCATCTTCCCGCCGCTGATCGCCGGCAAGCGCGCGCACCCCACCGGCGACCTCTACAGCGACCTCATCAACGGCGGCGACCTGACCGACCAGGAGCTGATCTCCATCGGCCTGCTGCTGTTCGCCGCCGGAAACGAGACCACCAGCACAATGATCGCCTGGGGTGCCTTCACCCTGCTGGAACACCCCGGCCAGCTCCAGGCGCTGCGCCGCGATCCGAGCCTGATCGACAACACCGTCGAGGAGGTGCTGCGGTACCTCACAGGGCCGGGCGGCATGCTGCGCACGGCGCTGGAGGACGTCGAGATCGGCGGCGAGTTGATCCGCGAGGGGCAGACCGTCGAGCTGCTCGTCGGCGCCGCCAACCACGACCCGGCCCGCTTCCAACGGCCCGGCGCCTTCGACATCACCCGCTCGCCCCGAGGCCATCTGACCTTCGGCCACGGCATCCACCAGTGCCTGGGCCAGCAGTTGGCCCGGGTGCAACTGCGCATCACGCTGCCCGCGCTCTTCGACCGTTTCCCCGGCCTGCGCTTAGCGGTACGGGCGGCGGAAGTACCGATCAGAAACGACTCGAACTTCTACGGCGTCAAGCGCCTGCCAGTGACATGGTGAGCCGGTCCGGGCGGCTGCCGGGTAGGCGATGTGTTCGCGTCAAGACGCGTCGGCACTACTTCACCCACCGACGCCCGCAGGAGACAGTGAAGTCATGCGTGGAAGGACACTTGACCTACTACTCCTGGGCGTCTGGGCGGCCGTCTTCGTGGCCGTGTCGCTGGTCGTACCAGGAATCGCGAACCTCGTAGTGGCCTGGGTGGGCGGCGTCGCCCTCCTCTGGTACGACGACCTGGTAAGGCATGACCCGAAAAGCGACGTGCTGCGCCCGCGCTGGCACTCATGAGCCAGGCTGCGGCAGCCTGGCGGCGTCATTGTCAGGCTGATGGGGACGTACGCACGGGCAGGCCGGTGAGCGCCCTTTCATGCCCGGCTGCCGGCCGGCTTCGCCCGCCAGGGTGAGCCCAGGGAACCGGTCGAACATGCCGGTGAGCGCGATCCGCGCCTCGGCGCGGGCCGACGCCGGACGGCGATCTCGGCGGGCCCGCCGTAGCACAGGAACTCCTCACCGCCGTCGTCCTCGCGTACCTTGATCAGCCCGGACAGCAGGTCGTCGCCGGACGCGCGGCGCTTGGCGGCGATCAGGTCGCACATGTAGCCGACCAGCCCTCTGGCCCCAGCGGCGATCCGCCCCAGCTACGCCAGGCGTCGCCGTCGTGCGCGGCGGTCACGCCGTCGCCGCCGGCCGCACTGAGCGCCCGGCGTCGTACCGAGGGCGTGGCACCCGGATGCCGGGCATCCCTGTCATCGACTCGTAAGATCCGGGCCCGGCACCCGTGCCTATGCTCACGCCGTGACGAGAATTCGTGTGACGGCCACCATCGTCGCCGCAGGAGTACTGGCCGCCGCCTGCGGCGCCTCCGATGAGATGGGACGCAGCGATGCGCCGGCCTCGGCAACGGTGGGACGGGCCTCCCCCGCGCCTGCCCCGACGCCCTCCGGGCGGGCGCCCGTTCCAGAGGGCCTGCGGTTCACCGCCACCACCTTGGGCGGGCAGCGGTTCGACGGCGCGAGCCTGACGGGCGAACCGGTCGTGTTCTGGTTCTGGGCACCGTGGTGTCCCAAGTGCCGGTCGGAGGCCCCGGCCGTCAAGACGGCCGCCGCCAAGTACACAGATGTCGCATTCGTGGGGGTCGCGGGCCTGGACGGCGAGGCGGCGATGAAGGAGTTCGTGCGGCGCACCGGGACGGGTGGCTTCCCGCACCTGTCTGACGAGAAGGGCGCGGTGTGGACCCGGCTCGGGGTGAGTCAGCAGTCCACGTTCGTGTTCATGAAAGCGGACGGATCAACCGAGAGGGTCGCCGGACCGCTCGGCCCCGATGACCTCGATCGCCATGTCGCCAAGCTGCGCACCCCCTGACGCGCCCCCGTGGGCCCCGAGATGACGGGGCAGTTGCCCCTGGCGCTGGCCCTGGCCGCGGGCCTGGTGGCGGCGTTCAATCCATGCGGGTTCGCGCTGCTGCCCGCGTACCTCACGATGCTCATCGTCGATGACCGGCCGGACGGTGGCGCTCTTGCGGGCGGGCCGGTGGTGCGGGCGCTGCTGCTCGGAGCGGCCATGACCGCAGGCTTCGTCACGGTATTCGGGCTGTTCGGCTTGGTGGTGACGCCGCTTGCGGTGTCGGTCGGCCAGTACCTGCCGTGGGTGACGATTCTGATCGGCGTCGCCCTGTGCGGACTGGGGGTGTGGCTCCTGACCGGCCGCGAACTACTGGTCCGAACACCCAGGCTGGCCACCGGCAGACCTATCGCCTCATTTGCTTCGCTGTACGGATACGGCCTCAGCTACGCGGTGGCCTCGCTCTCGTGCACCATCGGCCCGTTCCTCGCGGTGACCTCCGCGTCGCTGGCCACCGACGGCATCGTGGGCGGCCTGCTGGCCTTCGTCGCGTACGGCCTCGGCATGGGCCTGGTCGTGGCCACGCTGTCGCTGGTCGTGGCGCTGGCTCGATCGGCGGTGGTGGCCCGTGCGCGGGCGGTGTTGCCGTACGTGTCGCGGATCAGCGGTGGGCTGCTGGTGCCGGCAGGGCTGTACGTCACTTACTACGGCTGGTACGAACTAAGCGTCTTCGCCGGCGCCCCGCCCGATGACATGATCATCGGAGTGGCCACCGCCGCACAGGGCACGGTCGCGCGGTGGGTGGAATCCCTCGGGCCAGGCGGGATCGTCCTCACGCTCGCAGCGCTGGTGGCGGCCGTCGTCGTGGTCCGCATCGCCCGGCACGGCGCACGCTCGGGCCAAGGCGTTAGAAAGGACCGCTGACTCCTCCTTATATGCCGCCTCATGTCGCGGCCGGTGTTCGACGCATCGGCCGCCGACGAGCGTGGCCCCGCCCGCCATCACCGGCTTCTGAAGCTGATCAACAGTGTCCCTAGAACATTTTGCCAGGACTTCCTTTAGGGCCGGAAGAAGCCGGTGAGTACGGGAGCGAGCACCTTGGCGTTGACGGCGTGCTCGCGCACGTTGACTATGCGGCGTTCGGCGTGAGTGACACATGCGACAATCGCATCGGCCGCCTGGCTGAAGTAGTCGCTCTCCAGTCCTGCCATGTGCGGGTCGATGCCTGATCCCGTGACCACCAGTGTCGGCTGGGTGATCGTCGCGAGCCGGGCGACGGGCGGCGGCCCGTCCGCCAGGCAGGCGGCGTCGTAGGCCAGCGTGTGCGCGAGTTCCAGCAGCGCCGGCCACATCGGCGAGCTCTCCGCTCCGGCAATGTCCTGATCCGAAGCACCCGCCAGCCGCATGAACAGCCGCAACGCCTCCCCGCGTCGCCCGACGGCCAGCGCGGCGCGCAGCTGTCCGACATAGTTCCGCCACGCCTGGACGGCAGGTTCTCTCGTCGCGTAGGGCACGTCGAACACCGCGACCTTGTCGACGGACAGCCCGGCCGCCGCCGCCTCCAGGACGAGCGCACCTCCCGAGGAGGCGCCGAACAGATGCACCGGCCCGCCGACCACGTCGATCAAGGCCGCGAGATCCTCGATCTCACGCTCCACCGCGTACGGCTGCACATCGCCACTCCCGGCACGGCCACGGCGAGCGTAGTTGACGGCAGTGAAGCCTTCGGCCAGCTCCTGGGCCAGCGGCCCGTTCTCCGTCCCATCGTCCAGCCCACCGCCCACCAGCACGACGACCGGACCGCTACCGAACCGCTCGTAGACGATCGGCGTGCCGTCCCGCGAAATCACCTGCGTCATGGCTCCTCCTTGACTCGACGCATGCGCATGATGCCGAACCTAGTGCTGTGACCGGAAACGATCACCGGGTTGCGTGACGTTTCAGGCTGCGGGTTCGAGGGGCCGTCCGCCCCAGCGGATGCCTTTCTCGCTGCGGACACGGGCGCGTTCGCGACGTTGGGCGGCC
>NZ_JBIRBB010000043.1:0-15133 GCF_044326295.1 Spongiactinospora sp. 9N601 | reverse complement strand
GTGATCTTGCGGGGTGAGGCGGTAGAGTTCACTCGGAAAGTGCCTTCTGATCTGGGTTGGACGGGGCCTTAGACAAGTCCGATCCTTCCAGGTCAAGGGCACTTTTCATATGTAAACGATCAAGTCGCCTCAAATTCGCCGTGAAAGCCGCAGGCTAGACGCTCCGTGCATCGAGAACCTGCTTGCCCGGTGGTAGCGACCCGTACCGGGCCGCAGGGCTGGGATATCTGGCCCCAACCGGATCGGGAACGTGCTCGCGCCCATCATCAGAGATAGAAGCCCTGTCGCGTCGTGGCCTTCCGCTTTGCAGGCGGAGCAATCACCCTGCTCGCCTGAACGAGGCCGCGGTCAGGCGGGTGCAGACGGTGGCGCAGACGCGTCGAGATGTGGGGACAGTGCTGTCAGCGCTGCTGTCACCTCAGCCGTGGTCACCCGGTGGCAAGGCCCGACGGAGGAGGGCCTTGCCGGCGATCGCCCCAGCCCTTATGGCGGGCACCGAAGTGTGCGATCGTCACGGCCTCAACCACCACGCCGTCTCTGATCCGTAGTTTGATCACGGCCATCCACCGGTGTCCGCCTCATCCCGCCGCCCTGGTCGACGGCCACTCGCACGACCCTCCAGTCCACACGTATCCACGTCCGTCCGGGCCCGTTGTTACACAGGTTGAATTCGTAGAGTCTTAGCCTCGTGATGGATCGCTTCCGGTGCGGTACGACCGAGGCATGCGGTACGGGCAAAGGGGCGGGTACACGCCCGCGGAGCAGGAGCGGCGGGAGCGTCTGCGGCTGCAAGCGGCCGAGTGGTTCGAGGCCGGAGAGCCGACCAGGACGATCGCCGCACGATTACGGGTGCACGAGCGGTCGGTGACCCGCTGGCGTAAGGCTTGGCGGGAGGGCGGGACTTCGGCGCTGCGCTCGAAGGGTCCGGTGTCGAGGGAGAAGTTGTCGGCCCGGCAGTGGGCGCGGCTGGATGCCGAACTCCGGCGCGGGCCTCCGGCCTGGGGCCATGTGGAGGACCAGCGCTGGACACCGGGCCGGGTCAAGACGCTGATCGGGCGGCTGTTCCATGTCGGCTACACCATCGAGGGCGTGGGCAGGCTGCTGCACCGGCACGGCTGGTCGGTGCAGGTGCCGGCCCGGCGGGCTCTGGAGCGGGACGGGGAGGCCATTGCGCTGTGGAAGGCCGAGGTGTGGCCGACGGTAAAACAACAGCGGCGGGCCTGGGGGCCTACCTCTGCTTCGAAGACGAGGCCGGGCAGGGGCTGAGGCCGCCGAAAGGACGTACCTGGGCGCCGGTGGGCGCTCGGCCGGTGGTGACGGTCCGGGGACGAGGTTCCGGCCGGGTCAACATGGCCGGCGTCGTGGCGTTCCGAGACGGTGAGCGGCCGCACCTGTTCTATCGCCTGCACGTTTATCGCGGCCGCAAGGGCGAGCCCAAGACGTTCTCCTGGATGGACTACCGGGACCTGATCGTGGCCACCCACCGGCGCCTGGACGCTCCGCTGGTGTGGTGCTGGGACAACCTGAACGTGCACCTGGCCGGCCAGCTCGCCGACTTCGCCGCCGAGAACGCCGGCTGGCTACGTCTTATCCAGCTCCCCGCCTACGCTCCCGAGCTCAATCCAGCCGAGGGTGTGTGGTCGCTGCTCCGCCGGGCGTTGGCCAACTTCGCCGTCACCGACCTGCCCGGGCTCGTCCGGCTCGTCAAACGCAGGCTGAAGAAGATCCAGTACCGGCCCCACCTGCTCACCGGCTGCCTAGCCCAGACCGGACTCACCCTGGATACCCCGGCAAAACCATGACCGACTCTACGAATTCAACCTGTGTAGCAACCGTGTTAAGCACGATGCCGTGATCAGTCACCGTGCCCGATGACAAGCAGACCCGCACCGCAGGGCTGCCGGGCCCGAGGAGCGGAAACCGCGCCGCAGCAAAACAGCACGCATTAGGAGAGTGAGAGCAGAATGATTCGGCTATCTGGCCCGACCTACTGAAATGCACCTCTGAGTTCGGATGACAAGTGCGATCATCCGGCGTATGTTCCGCGGCCAACCCGCTGATCAAAGTGCCCTAAACCCGTAGGACCACCAACGCCACACCAACGCAGCAGCGGAAGCGATCTACAGGCCTACTCTGGTGGGCACACATCGACCCATCCCCATCGGGGAGAAGGCGTTTCGTCCGGCTCGCGACCATATGGAAAGGTTTCAACGAGCGCCGGCTGCTCCTGTAACGCCAACTCATACCATCCTTCATTAGCACACCTTCTAAGAAATATGTCCACGGACTTCGTTGCTCCAGAGGCGCGGAATTGCTCGAGAAGGAAGGATTGGTGCGCCTTCTCCCAGGCGTCGATCTTGATAGATGTCTCATAAGCCTGATCAAGGAGTCGCTGAATAGCGTCGGTGGCCCCCAAAGACCTCAAGGTCTCCAGCATCATTGCCACATCCAACGGAGTCCTATAAGTTGCAGATACTTCGGGAAGGAGCCCGAGGATGTGCTCGATTTCCGCATAGAAGTCCAAATTGTGTAGAACGTTCATGAGATTCGCTACATCCGCGCCGTCGCCCAGCTCGATATTCTGGAGCGGGTGTCGCGATTGGATTTGAGAAAGCAGTGCGTGATCTCCCCTTCGGGAGAGGGTACTCAGAAAATACGTTGCGGCATGAGTAGCCCTGAGAGGCACGTTGACAAGTACTTCTTCATCAATCAAGTGCCCCTTCAAGCCGTAATTACGGGCGCTGTCCATGAAAACAATTGCATCCGCAATGCTAATCGGATCGCTAACATCCACTGTCTCATGTACGCGATCCGTCAAATGCTGAGCATCGTCGCCTCTCTCAAGCCTTAGAAGGATCTTGCATATCTCCAGCAGTGCTCTCGGGTCGGCTATGGGAAGATGCTCGACGACCCCCCTTTCGAGGAATTTCGTTGCCGAATCATGATCGTCTACATATTGGCACCAGTCAAGGAATCCATGGACGCTTTCGACGTCTAGAACATTCGACTCGGCAATCAACCTTTTGACGAATGCCTCCAAGGGCGCGGAAAGGGCGAGGCTTTTCATTCCGACTAGAACTGCACCAACACCTGCAGGGGTATCTATGATTGCTTCTTGGGCGATACGTGAAGCTATCAGGTCAGCCAGATCAAGCCGGTCAGGTTCCCTGAGATAGCTGAGGAGAACGCCCGCATGCAGCAGGCTATCGATCTGTACATGTTGCAGTGAATCAACGGCGAACTGTCGGCCGTGCGTTGAGAACACTTCCGGCGTGGACAATTCGTGGATAATGACCCCGATGTCGGATAGCTTGGCCTGAGTCAAACCGGTTCTAGGCAAGCGAGTCAACAATTTCCGGATAACGTCATCTTGATCGTATTCTCTCGCTTCCTCCAGGAAATTTCCGACCGAACGTAGATCGGACATGTCGATATGTGTCACTACCCATTCTGCGGCGCGCGAGATGTCGGTGGGATCGCAGAACTTCATCGCGTCGAGAAGACCTGGTTTATTGTACGAGCCCTGAGCGGCCGATCTCGCGTGAAGCATCGCGCTGTATCGGTAAAGGCCTCTGATCCAGGCGAACTCTGCCATCTGTCCCAGGTCTGAGGGATCGCGCGAGTGCTCGCAAAGAGCCTCCCATAGCTCTGCGGGCCCGAGTTGGGAACTGCGCACTCCTAGATAGTGTTGCACGATGAAATCGCTCGGCACATAGAGCGCTCTCGAGGATCCCGATCTCATTCTATGGGAGTTGATGGCACTCAATGTGTTGCGAACGTCAGTGCGCGACCCGTCCTCTCGATAACCGCGAGAAAGATCCCCTAGTGAGCTAACAGCCCAATCGTCCTCACCTGGTCGCTCTCGAGGGCTCATATAGCCATCAGCAGCCTTGGCAAGGAATTCCCTGGAAAATGCTTTTCCGTATCCAATTCGTTTGGCATCTATGGCTGTATATATGAGCGCCTTCTCGTGAGGGCGAAAAGATGAGCCATCGTTGATTTTATTAATCAGCTCTGGCCCTCCTGTGAGGTGCTGTATTATCTGGCCATAGCTTCTTCCGGCCTTAAGGGCCATAGAGATCCTAGTATCCGATTTAGCGAGCGCCTCAAGAGAGTCCATCTCTCTACTGGTAAATGATGATGGCACGTCGATGATGGTCGTATGCCGGGATTCGAGTAGCCTGCGAATCTGGGCGTTAGTGTCAGGTAGTCGACCTCGGGCCATAAGTTCATTTAGATAAGGCACTCGCCATATGGTTCCTAGGACCATCAATTTTCGCGAGGTAGATAGCACTTTGATCATCGCAGTCGCGATATCACTACGCCTCTCGTCCGAGAAGAAGACCTGAGCCTCATCCAGCCAGATGATCACATTATCTTGCAATGGAGACTGTAACGTTTCGAGAAGAGCGCATGAGTCAGCCGGCCTGTGAACTTTCCACTCTTGGAGTAGTGAATATGTTGCCTCGAAGAGAGCGCGGGTCTTACCCGTGGTCGAAGATCCCGCGATTAGTATCAGCTTTGAAGCACCCTCGGCCTTACTTCTCTCCATCTCTATCCATAGCGCCGTGTCGTGGTCTCTGTGAAAATATGGCGTGAGAGCGTCCCGCTCATCTAGACTTCTCCGATCGAGAACCAAGCTTTGCTGCACACCAAGATCTCGTGGGTTAAGATCACCGAATATTGACGGAGTAGCGGTTTGCGTTGCCCTGTCTCCCCGCACCCGTGTGGCGATCATGTTTTCGTGAGACCGCTTCATCGCGATTAGCTCTTCAACGGTGAAGCCAATTCCGTGATCTTCATCAATCACAGCGTGGTGGGTTGGACAAAGTAGGATCAGATTCTCATATGAATCCCGTTCGCTGGTAGGCATCGAGGGATTCCCTCTTGGGCCGTTATCTTCGCGAGCGACGATATGAGCTTCCTCGCCAAGCACAATATGATGACTTAGTTCACTGGACGGCTCATTAAGCGTAAAAGTCAACTCTTGTACGCAATTCTTGAATGCGCACATGTTTGCGCTGCGTGCCCAGAGGAGCTTTCTTGTGCGCTGTGTGATTGCCATATTTCGCTGTTCGGTAGGAGGGGGCAGGCATTAGTCCGGGACGAGAACGCTGATGCATCAATTGTGACCCAGAGCGCCTGGCCAGGGAAGAGGCTCGAACGCTGGTGTCGGCGCGTGGGCGGTGCTGGGCGCGACCGGCCGAAGAGCCGCAGCGCGGCCAGCGACCGCCCGACGCGCGGCAGGCCGCCGCCGGCGGACTGCCCTTGATGACGAGAAGACAAGTTTCTTTCGATCTTGGACCGCGTGTGCGCCCTGGTCAGCTGACTGGCGCTGCTGAGGTCCAGATGCGGTTGTAGCTGTCGAGGTAGGTGGTGGTGGCTCCGTCGTCTCCTGTGGTGTGGAGGTGGATGACGGGGGCTTTGGCGGCTGGGGTGGCGTGGATGTGGGGGTTGATGAGGAGGTGGTCGTCGGCGCGGTAGAGGGAGTTGTAAAGGGTCGTGCGGTGGAGGCGTAGGTCGATGCCGTCGACTGCTGCGAGGGGGCGGTAGAGAGTGATGGCGTTGTGGACGCGGGCGGCCATGACATCGGGGCCGATGCCTTCTTCTTGGCCTCGGGCGGCGACGGCGGGGCTGTCGGGGTCGCCGAGGAGGATGCGGATGTGGACGCCGGCGCGGGCCTGGGGGGCCAGGAGGTGGAGGAGGCCGGTGTCTTCGGCGAGGAAGAGGCCGCTGTAGGTGAGGATGTCGATGTGCTGGGTGGCGCGTTCGAAGTGGCGGCGCCAGACGGTGCGGGGGACCATCCAGCGGTGGGGGTAGACCGCTTGGAGTTCGGGGTTGGCGGGGTGGTCGCTGGGGGTCAGGTCGGGCCAGAGGTCGGCTTCGTCGAGGTCGAGGAGGTCGGCGAGGGCCCAGCGGTGGCGTTGGTAGGGGGTGCGTCCGTGTAGCCAGCGGTCGACGGTTTTGGGGTCGACGGCGAGGCGGGCGGCGATGTCGGTGGTGGTCAGGCGGGCCCGGGTGAGTGCGGCGCGTAGGTGGTCGTTCATGGCGGGCACCTTTCGCGGGCGGGCTGGTGCTGCGACGCTAACATAAGACGTCCCTAGACGTCCCCGAGTTGTGGTGTAGAGGTTCCAGCGCTCTGACCAGGCTTTCCACCAGGCAACGAGCAAGGTGAAGGGACCTGGCCCATGACCAAGATTCAGGAACAGCAACGCGCCTATCAGCTGACGCTGCTGGGGAGGTTGCGCGACGAGCTGGTCGAGCGCGGCGTGATCGTCGTCCTCGCCGCTGGCGAAGAGGAGCGGCCGTGGTTGGACGTCACCGACGCGGACGACAGGGTCCGTAAGGTGTTCGTGCACCTGGCGTTCCTGTGGTTCTACTGGGGCGACCAGGCCGACGAGCGGGTCTCTTGCACCGATATCGGGTACGCGGCCGACCGCATCCGCGAGGCCGCCCTGGCGGGCTGGCACCCCGGCGAGCAGGGTGAGCTGTCGTTCAACCTGGGCAACGCCGCACGGGCGTACCTGTCCTAAAGATCGGTGACGGTGGCCGAGTTACTGACCGGATGGCGGATCTACACGCAGATCGCCGACCGGTTGCGCACGCGGATCGCCTCGGGCGAGTACCCGCCCGGGGCGCTTCTGCCCTCAGAGAAGGCGTTGTGCAGGCAGTTCATGGTGGCGCGGAACACGGTACGGCGAGCGCTGGCGATCCTGGCCGATGAGGGGCTCATCGTCACGCACGCGGCCAAGGGGCGTGAGGTGGCCGGAGTCGACGACGCCGAGCCGTACCGGTATCGGCTGATCGCGCGTGAGCTGCGAGAGCAGATCCAACGGGGAGAGTTGCGGACGGGGGCGGGGGTGGCGAGCGAGGCGGAGTTGCAGCGACGATATGAGATGTCGCGGAACACCGTGCGACGAGCGCTGGCCGAGCTGGAACAGGACGGCCTGATCGGCGTAAAGCAGGGCGTGGGCAGGTATGTGCGCTGATCTCCGCATTTTTGGGACGTCTGCAGACGTCCCGGCCGCGTGGTGGATGCGTCCCCGGGGTGGCTGCCTATCGTGGCGAACATGCGAGGAATCGAGTGGGCACGCAACCTGGCCGAGAGCCTGCTGGCCGGGCCGTTGCCGCGCCGGTGGGAGCATTCACGCGGGGTCGGCCGGCGCGGGGAGATGATCGCGCCGATCCTCGGCCCAGATGCCGAGTTGCTGGCGATGGCGGCGTGGTTGCACGACATCGGATACGCCCCTGACCTTGCGGGCACCGGCTTCCACCCGTTGGACGGGGCGCGCTATCTGCGGGACATGCACGGGGCGGATGAGACGTTGTGCCGCCTGGTGGCCCACCACACGTGCGCGGTGCTGGACGCCGCCGAAAACGGGCTGCTCGATGTGCTGCTGGCCGAGTTCCCGATGGTGCGGCCGGATCTGGTGGAGGCGCTGACCTTCTGCGACATGACGACCAGCCCGGACGGCGTCCCCGTCAGCGTGGGCGAGCGGATCACGGAGATCCGCGTACGGCACGGCATCCCCGAGGGCGGCGGCGACACCCTCACCGAGGCCACGCCGTACATCCTGGCCGCCGTCCGCGACATCGGCGAAAGGCTGGCCTCAGCCGATGTACGGCTCGCCTGCCCGGCCTAGGTGGTGCTCGATCCGCATCCGCATCGAGCGGTCCATCGGCAAGGCCGCGACATCGCAAGCGGGGATCCAGCGGACCTCGCGGGACTCGTCGCTCGGCGTCGGCACGCCGTCCACCGGCCGGGCGGTCAGGACGATGGAGAACTCCTGGCGGGCCTCGCCGTTGCTGGTGTAGAGGATCACGTGTCGGGGGTCGGTGTAGGTGCCGACCAGGCCGGTGATCTCGCAGCGGATGCCGGTCTCCTCCAGCGTCTCCCGCACGGCGGCATCCGGGAGGGACTCGCCCAGGTCGATCGCGCCGCCGGGAACGGCCCAGTTGTCGTTGTCGCTGCGGCGGATCATCAGCAAATCGCCCGCGTCGTTGGTGACCACGACGTTGACCGAGGGGACGAGGCTGTTGGGCGCGGGGGCGTCCGGGTCGTCGTAGTAGTCGATGCGGCGGGCCACGTCAGGACCCCACCGGCCGGGCGCCGGTCCAGATGCGTTCGAAGCTGTCGAGGTAGGTGGCGACCATGTCCCCGCCGCCGACCTTGCGCAGGTGCAGCACCGGCGCGTTCCCGGCCGGAGTGCCGTAGATGTGCGTGTTGATCAGCAACTGGTCGTCTCCGCGGTAGATGGAGTTGTACAACACCGTGTCGTGCAACCGGATCTCGACGTTGGCGCGGCCGATCAGCGGCCGGTACAGCACCAGCACATTGCGGATCTTGGCGGCCATGCCATCGTCGATTCCTTCGTCGGCTCCGCGCTGGGCGACCTCGGGGCATTCGGGGTCGCCGAGCAGGATCCGCACCCGGACCCCGGCATCGGCCTTCTGCTCGAACAGGCGGACCATCCCGGCGTCATCGGCGAGGAACATGCCGCTGTAGACCAGCACGCCGATCTCCTCGCCGGCCTCGCCGAACAGCCGACCCCACGCATCGCGCGGCACGGCCCAGCGATGCGGGTAGAGGGTCACGACCTCGCTCTCGGAGGCGGCGGCCACCTGCTCACGCGACAGGGCCTCGGGCCACAGGTAGGACTCCTCCATCCCCAGGAACGCCGCCACGGCGAACCGGTGACGGCGGTACGGCGTGCGGGCCTGGGTGATCCACCGCTCGACGGTCTTGGGATCGACGCCGGTCGCCTCGGCCAGGTCGCTCACCTGCGCACCGCGCTGGAGCAACGCCGCGCGCAGCCGCTCGTTCGCCATCTCACCTGCCCATAAGGACGTCCGGGGACCTGGCAATGGTACGCCGGACGTCTTGAACATGTCCCGTCGTGCAGTGATCTCGTCCTGCCGTCTCGGCGCACTCTCGGTATCGCAAGCAGTCACGGACAGCGACCGAGAGGAGTGATCATGAGCAGCAAAGATCCTCGGCCGGGCGAGAGCGCGGCGTGTGAGTGCGGCGCACGTCTGGAGGAGGGACGCGACCGCTGCCGCAAATGCCTGGCGTGGGACCGCTGGCGCAGGCGGCAGGCCGCTCGTCAGAGGAACCTCAGCAGGTCGCGCGATGACCGCCGTCCGCCGCGCGGGCCGCGCCGTACCGGCAGGCCGGAGGTGACCCGATGATGACGACGCTTCCGCTGATCATTGCCGCGGTGCTCGGGGCCGTTCTGCTCGTTGGCTACGCGGCCGTGCTGATCGGCATCCGGCGTGAGGACAAGATGATGAGCCTCGCTCACCCGCCCAAGAGCGCGGCCGCGTCACTGGCGCGGCGGGTGACCGGCTGTCACGTCAGGACGGCGAGGCCGGGCGTTCAGTGGACTCGGGGAGCAGCGACTCGACCCGCGCCAGCCGTACGGACAGGTCCCGCACAGCGGTGCGCAGCTCACTGACCTCCCCGGCCAGATCGGCCGACGGCCCGGGGGCGACGTCGTCGCGGACGAACACGCCCTTGCCCTGCTGGCCGACGACCAGGCCCTCGTTGCGCAGGATCCCGACGGCCATCTTCACCACCGACAGCGACGCGTCGTACGTCTCGGCGAGCTGGGCCGTGGACGGCAGCGCGGCGCCGGGCGCGAGGGATCCGCCGTGGATCTGCTGGCGCAGGTCGTCGGCGATCTGGAGGTAGCCGGGCCGGCCGGTGTTCTTGACCATCGCGCTCCATCACACCACGAAAATTTCCACCAAGCCAACCGAGAGCACATTGACAACTGAGCCAACTAGGTTAACTATGTTGCTCACGACGAAACAGGAGGTCACAGCCCATGCGCAACATCCCGATCCCGGTCGACACCGGCCGACTCCGCTTCACCTGCGTCAAACCACCCCGGCCCCGCCTGCTCAACCGCGAGACCGGCGAACTCAAGACCGACAAGACCAGCGGCCAGACCATCTACGAGGTCATGCTGTCGGTCGAGGACGACTCCGACCGCATCGAACTCGTCAAGATCGGCACCGTCGGCGAGCCCGCCGTATCGCCCGGCGACGAGGTCACCCCGGTCGGGCTGGTCGGCTACGTCTGGGAGATGGCCGGCCGCTGGGGCATCTCCTACCGCGCCGCCACCATGGTCCCGGCCACGGGGGCCAAGAGTGCCTGAATCGCTGCGCCTGCCGCTCGCAGTCCTGGCCCTCATCGGGGCCGGGCTGTGGGCCTGGCGGCGGTGGCACCCCGCGTCGTTCTGGCTGGTCGTCGGCTACCCGCTCAACGCGATCACCGTCCGGGCGACCTGGCGCAAGATTGCGCTCGGCTGCGGCCTGACCAAGAAGCGGCAACGCTGGTGGTTCACCACCGTGCCCGGCGCGATCGCCTCGACCGGCCTGGTGCGGGTACGGCGGCGCTTCCAGCGGGTCGCCGTGGACACCAAGCCGTTCATGTGGCTGCCGCTGCCCACCCGGTACGGCTGGCGGGTCACCGTCCACACCTTGGAAGGGCAGATCCCGGACGACTACGCGGCGGCGGCCGAACGGCTGGCGCATTCGTGGGGCGTGCACGCCGTACGGGTCTCCTCGCCCCGGCCGGGCCGGGTCGTGCTGGCCGCGACGATCCGCAATCCGCTGGTCACCGTCAACGAGCTGCCGCCGTCCAGTGACCTGCTCAAGGTCACCGTGGGGCGGCTGGAGACCGGCGGCCCGTGGACCATCGACTTCCGGGTCGTCCCGCACTGGCTGAACGCCGGGGCTACGCAGTCCGGGAAATCCAACCTCGCCAACGTGCTCATCGTCGGCCTCGCGCCGCAGCCGGTCGCGCTGGTCGGTTTTGACCTCAAGGGCGGCGTGGAGTTCACCCCCTACGCGCCCCGGCTCTCAGCGCTGGCCACCTGCCGCACCGAATCCGTCGCGCTGCTCGATGACCTGGTGACGCTGATGACCGAACGGATGGGGCTGTGCCGGACGGCGGGCGCGCGCAACATCTGGCAGCTCGCCCCGGCCGTCCGCCCGACCCCGATCGTGGCCCTGGTCGACGAGCTGGCCGAGCTGTACCTGATGGCCGACAAGTCCGAGAAAGATGAGATCGCCCACACCTCCACGGCCCTGCTGCGCGTCGCCCAGCTCGGCCGGGCCTTCGGCATCTACCTGTTCTGCTGCGGCCAGCGCATCGGATCCGACCTCGGCCCCGGCGTCACCGCCCTGCGCGCCCAGTGCTCTGGGCGGATCTGCCACCGGGTCAACGACCCGGAAACCGCCACCATGACCCTCGGCGACCTCGACCCCGCCGCCCTGGCCTCCGCCCGGACCATCCCGGCCGAGACACCCGGTGTGGCCATCGTCGCCTCCTCCGATGGCCAGTGGTACCGCGCCCGCTCCTTCTACGTCAGCGAGCAGGCCGCCGAACACGCCGCCCGGATGTACGCCGACCTCGCGCCGTCCTGGGCCGAGATCACCACTACCCGGCCAACCGAACTGCAGAACGCCTGAGCAAGGGAAGGGGACACGATGCGACGCCTCGCCTGCCGACTGCTGGACACCGGACCCGTCGTGGTCCTGGCCGTCATCGCGGGTGCCGGATCGTTCACCCACATCCGCGACACCGCCCACCAGAGCGGCCAGACCGGCTGGATGTCCTACGCCATCGCCGTCTGCGTCGATCTGACCTGCGTCATGGCCGCCCGCGAACGGCAACGCGACAAGAAGACCGGCCGCATCCGGCGCGGGCCGATCTCCTGGCCCGCCCTCGTCCTGACCGGCGGCGTCGTCTTGTCCTTGGCGGCCAACCTGCACCAGGCCGCCCCAAGCGTGTGGGGGTGGATCACCGCCGCCACCCCGGCGGGCGCGTTCCTAATCGCCGTGTCCATGCTCGAACGCCGCGCCACCATCGCAGAACCGCTCCGGCCCGTCCCCGCCGAGCAGAACGAACCACAGGACGCCCAGGAAGAAACCCCAGGACTGTCCTCAACCCTGATCGACTACGCCCGCCACGTCGCGACGAGCACCACGCCCGGCACGGCAAGCCCATCACCCGCGACGCGCTGCGCGCTCGCCTGGGCGTTTCCCACCAGCTCGCCTCCGACCTGCTCCAAGCCCTGCGCACCACACCCGAACCCGCCTGACGAAAGGAGACCCACCATGAACGGCCCCGACCGAACCGCCTTCACCACCGGACTACGCGCCCTGGCCGACTTCCTGGACGCCAACCCGGCCGTCCCGGCTCCGCCATACCTCACCGCCACCACTTCCCCCGCCACGCCGACGACACCACGATGCGCGCCGCCATCGACCAGATCGCCGCCCGCATCGGCACACCGGCCGACATCGAAGACCCCGACGGCGGCCACTACAGCACATCGATCCACTTCGGCCCGGTCGAGTACAAGGCCCTGGCCATCTTCGCCGACGCCCGCGCCCGCTACGCCGCCGAGACCAGGTACTCCGGCTGCGTCCGCCCCGACCACACCACCAGCGAAAGGAGGTGAAAGCCCACATGGACACCGACGAGCCGCCCGAGCCTGAGCCCCAGCCGCAGCGCTGGCGCTGCTGCCACTGCGGCGGCACCGGAGTGGACTCCCACGGCGACACCTGCCGCCACTGCGACGGGCTCGGCTTCTGCTGACCCCCGCTGACGCCCCCGGCCTGGCCGTACATCCGCCAAGACAACCGCCAGGTCGGGGGCCATCCCTTCACCCGAACGAGCGAAAGGAGACCACCATCATGCCCACATCCACCGCCAACGCGCACGCGATCCGCGCCGCCATCACCCGCCTGAACCACCCCGACTACACCCGCTGGGCCACCCAGACCCGAAAGATCGGCGGCTGCCGACAGCCCATCCATCTGCGCGGCAAGGTCGAACGCCACGACCGCGCCACCGGCGCCCTGCTCCACCGCTACACCACCCGCACCGAACCCGACGGCCTGCTCCGCGTCCCGTGCAAGACCCGCCGCGCCTCCCGCTGCCCGTCCTGCGCCGAGACCTACCGCGCCGACACCTACCACCTCATCCGCGCCGGCCTGGCCGGTGGCAAAGGCGTCCCCGAAACCGTCACCACCCACCCCACACTCTTCGTCACCCTGACCGCCCCGTCCTTCGGCCCCGTCCACACCCGGGCAGGCAACCGCCCCTGCCACCCGCGCCTCGGCGAACCGCTCTGCCCCGACTGCTACGACTACACCGCCTCGGTGCTGTTCAACGCCCTGGCCCCGCTGCTGTGGAAACGCTTCACCGACGCCCTGCGCTGGCAACTCGCCAAACTCGGCGGCCTCACCCTCACCGAGCTACGCCGCCACCTGGTCCTCTCCTTCGCCAAGGTCGCCGAATACCAGCGACGCGGCGTCGTCCACTTCCACGCCATCATCCGCCTGGACGGCCCCACCGGCCCGACCACCACCCCACCAGCCTGGGCCACCGCCGACCTCCTGACCAACGCGGTACGGCACGCAGCGACCGCCGTCACCGCCACCGCCCACGGCCACACCCTGCGCTGGGGCGCCCAGCTCGACATCCGCCCCATCACCATGAACGGCGAACTCACCGAACAAGCTGTCGCCAGATACGTCGCCAAGTACGCCACCAAAGCCGCCGAATGCGTCGGCACCCTCGACCGCCGCATCAAACCCCTCGAAGACCTCACCGTCCTGCCCATCCGACCGCACGCCCGCCGCCTCATCGCCGAATGCCTCCGCCTCGGAGCCCTCGACGACCTGACCGACCTCCGCCTCACCGCCTGGGCCCACATGCTCGGCTTCCGAGGCCACGTCTCCACCCGCTCCCGCCGCTACTCCACCACGCTCGGCCATATCCGCGCCGACCGCGCCACCCACGCCCGCAACAACGAGATCACCACCGGCCGCCTCCCGCTCTTCGAGGAAGACACCGTGCTCGTCGTCGCCGAATGGCAATACGCCGGACGCGGCTACAGCTCCGGAGACGCCCTCATCGCCGCCTCACTCACAGGCAAGCCACGCGTCGGAGCGCGCCTATGAGCGCTGACCTGCTCACCGTCCCCGAGGCCATGGCCAGGCTCAAGGTCAGCCGATGGACGCTCTATAACCTCATCCGCTCCGGCCAGCTCCGATCGATCACCGTGGGCGTCCGCTGCCGCCGTATCCCCGAGTCGGCCCTCGATGACTACGTCACGGGGCTGTGTGAGGAGGCGGTGCTCTGATGGGCAAACGCTCCAACGGCGAGGGCTCTGTCTTCCCCTACAAAAACGGCTGGGCCGGATATGTCTGGGTCACCACGCCCACCGGCGAACGAAAGCGCAAATGGGCGTACGGCAAGACCCGCCATGAGACCCACGACAAGTGGCTCAAGCTCCATGAGGCCGCGCGGAAAGGTCCGGTGGTCACCAACTCGCCCAGAGTCGCCGACTACCTGACGTACTGGCTCCGGAACGTCGTTGAGCCTAATCTCGCACCCAAAACAGCCGCGAACTACGAGATGTTCTCCCGGCTCTACATCGTCCCTGCCCTCGGCGCGAAGCGGCTCGACAAGCTCACCGTGCGGGACGTACAGAGCTGGGTGAACAAGATCCGGATTCAATGCCAGTGCTGCGCCCAGGGCAAGGACACCGCCCGACCGGATAAGCACGCCAATCCCAAACGGCGAAAGCACTGCTGTGCTGTGGGCAAGTGCTGCAGGGAGGTGCCCTCCGACTGGATCGTTCACGACGCCTATATGACCCTGCGGGCGGCCCTGAGCAACGCCGTACGGGAAGAAGCACTTACTCGGAACGTGGCGGCCAACGTAAAGATGTCCGTGCCCAGGGAGCGGAAGGTCAAGCCGTGGAACGTCGATGAAGCGCGCGCATTTCTTGAGTCCGCCCGCACCTGTGAAGACCCGATGTACCCCGCATACGTCCTGGTGCTCATTCTCGGCCTGCGACTCGGGGAAGCCCTCGGCCTCAGGTGGGAAGATGTCGACCTCGAACGGGCCGAAATGACGATCGGCTGGCAACTCCAGCGTGTGGCCGGTCACCTCCTCCACCGCCAGACCAAGACGGATGCCTCAGAGCGTGTTTGAGAAGATCATTCATGTCCGGCGTGGCGGCGTGATCATCGGGCCCGGGACCGTCAAGCTGGCCCGGTGTCCCCTGATCGCTACCCCTCCGACCTGACCGACGCCCAGTGGGAACTG
>NZ_JBIRBB010000042.1:0-15885 GCF_044326295.1 Spongiactinospora sp. 9N601 | reverse complement strand
TCGGCGTCGGCGCCCAGGCCGTAGACGGTTTCGGTCGGGAAGGCCACCAGGCCTCCGGCGCGCAGCACACCGGCCGCCTTGTCGATGTCACTGGTCGTTGCCGTCACCCTCGCAATCCTCTCACTGTCCCGCTCTCGGCTGTCCCGTGATCGCCTGGCACACCACGGCAAGCCCAGGGCAACGGCCATCGCGATCGCCCCCGGCCCGCTGCTTCGCGACCCGGGCCGGGATAATCTCGACACCGTAGGGAACTTCTTTCCTCCTCAGCCGACCGGCGGGCGGTCGGCGAATCGTGAAGGAGTCCGAGCGTGGATGCCGCACCCCGCATCGACGCATCCGGCCCGGCGACCCGCGGAGTGGATGCGCTGGAGGTGAGCGCATTGCCCGGCCGCTGCGGGATACGCGCCCGCGGCGCGATCAGCGCGGCCACCCGGCACCGCTGGGAACAGGCCCTGGCCGCACTGGCCCGCCGGCATGCCGACGTGTCCTACCTGGAACTGTCGCAGGTGGCATTCGTTGACGTGGCCGGCGTCAGAGCGCTGGCACTGACCGCGATCAACCTGCCCGGCCGGCTGCTCGTGGTCGAACATCCGCCGCCACAGGTGCCACGCGTGCTGCAGATGTTCTGGCCCGGCCTGCACGAGATCGAGGTGGTCCCGCGATGAGCACCGTGGCCACCGGCCAGACCTTCGAGCACCCGGCGCTGTTCTACCGCACCGCGCAGGAGTACACCACCCAGACGGTGCGGTTCGTACGCGACGGCCTGGCCGCCGGCGAGCCGGTGGCGGTGGCCGTCCCCGGACCCAACCTGGAACTGATCAAGGCCGGGCTCGGTACCGACGCCGAGCGAGTCGTGTTCCTGGACATGACCGAGGCCGGCCGTAACCCGGGGCGGATCATCCCCCGGGTGCTGCGCGCGTTCGCCGACGCCCACCCGCACACGCGGGTACGGATCATCGGCGAGCCCATCTGGCCGGGCCGTACCGCGGTGGAGTACCCGGCGTGCGCGCAGCACGAGGCACTGATCAACGCGGCCTTCGCGGGCCGCGCCGCGACGATCCTGTGCCCCTACGACCAGGCGGGCCTGGACCCTGACGTGCTGGCCGATGCCCGAGCCACCCACCCCCTGCTGATCACCCAGGGACGCGCGCACCTCAGCGACGTCTATGACTGGCAGGCGGTCCTGGCCCGCTACAACGAGCGCCTGCCGCCCGCGCCCGATGCCGCCACCTTCTCCTTCGCCGCCGGGGAGCTTCCCGCGGTCCGCACGTTCGCCGTCGAGCAGGCCCGGCGGCTGGGCCTGACCGGGGAGCGGCTGGGCGATGCCGAGCTTGCGGTGGCGGAACTGACGACCAACAGCGTCATTCACGGCGGCGGACAGGGCGCGCTGGCCATCTGGGCGGAGGCGGGACAAGTCGTGTGCGAGGTCCGCGACGCCGGGCGGCTGACCGATCCCCTGGCCGGCCGCCTGCCCGCCGACCCGCACCAGAGCGACGGCCGGGGCCTGATGGCCGTGCATACCATGGCCGATCTGGTACGGGTGCACGCCTCGGCGGACGGCACGGCCGTGCGCTTCTACCTCGACCTCTGAAAGGGTGTCCTCGGTCCTTGAACGGTGGTCGCCGCCAGCTCAGGCAGGGCGTCGGTGTGCCGCCTCGCGTTGGTAGCGGGCGATCCATCGCTCATTGAGCTCGTCGGCCTGGCGCCGATGCCGCGCCGTGACCGCCTGGCCGGTCGGCATTTCTATCTGCAGAAACGCCACGATGTCGCGGGTGACTCCCGCCACGTTACGGCTGCATGCCGGCCGAGGCGAACCACGCCGCCCACGCCGCATGTCCCGCTCGATCATCCCCCGATCAGCTCGCAACCAGGACACGGCCTGGGCCACCACGTCGTCACGGCGTACGAACACCAACCGCGTCCTGCCGAACACCCTGGTCAGCAGTCGCGCATCGTCATCGGCGAACGGGGTTACGCCGCCTTCACCTCGCCGATCATCTGCCCAAGGCGCTAGGCAAGCGGATTTGGCAGGCCAGTGCCCGGCTCATGAGCGGTCCGGCCACGACGATGACCCTGGCCACCTGGCCACCGGTCGTTCAACGAGGGGCAGGCGCCGGGTGCGGCGCCTGCCCCTCCCCTCTCACCCGCACACGCCCGCTCGCCGGCGGGATACCAGCGGGATACCAGCGGCCAAGGCCGAGAGGCTCAGCTCGGCGTGCCCGGCGACCTGGCCGGTGACGTGGTCAGCGGCGCTCTGGCTCAGAGGTGAGAGATGTGACCGTCGCCGGGGAATCGGGCGGCCCCGGTGGCACCACCTCCACCCGTGCCGAGCCGATGTCGAAGTAGAGCCCCATCAGCTTCAGCGTGCCGGCCTGGACCTGCTCGTTGACCGCCGGGTAGGTCCTCAGGTTCGCCAACTGCTGTTGAATGTTGAGCCGGCAGAGCCGGTCCAGCGTCGTGTCCGGGTCATCCCCGTCGGTGCCGCCGTCCAGCAAGGTCAGGCTGGTGTCGCCATGCCGGAGCCAGCGGCCCAGGTGCCGCAGGTGGGCCGTGGTGGCGGGGCCGTCGAGCAGGGCCGCCATCGCGCCGCAGCCGGAGTGTCCGCAGACGGTGATGGTGTGGACGTTCAAGATGCCGGTGGCGAACTCGATGGCGGAGGCGATCGAGTCGTCGCACGGGTCGGAGCCGGCGCGCGGCACCAGGTTGCCGACGTTGCGGACGGTGAACAGGTCTCCCGGTCCGCTGGAGGTGATCAGATGGGGCACGATGCGGGAATCGGCGCAGGTGATGAACAGGTGAGTGGGCTGCTGTCCGGCGGCCAGCTCGGTGAAGACGGGCCGTACCAGCGGCGCGGTACGCCGGTGGAACTCCTGCGTCCCCTGGGTGAGCCGGCACTCGCTCTCGGTCATGGCCGGCTCGGCCCGGCGGCGGTGGGCCCAGGGCAGCCACCAGCGTCCAGCCGGCTTCGGCGGGCTTTTGGCGGAGGACATCCGCGCGCCGCCCGCCGCCATCGCGTACCACTCGTCGTGGAGTTCGTCGATGGCGACCGTGCCGCCCAGGCGTTCGTGGTCCAGCCGCCAGGAGTGGATGGCCTCGAAGGCGGCGTTGTCCATGAAGTCGATGTTCAGGTCGAGGTCGACGGCGGTGCCGGTGGGGATCGCCCGCAGTTCCTGGGTCAGGCGCGGCACTCCGAGAAAGGTGAGCGAGCCGGAGACGGTCACATGCAGGCGCCCGTCCGGTTCCTCGCGCTTGTCGATGGTGACCCGCGTCAGCCGCCGCAGCGCCAGCAGCGCGGCCAGGGCGAGCCCGGCCAGGACGCCCTCGGCGAGCCCGATCACGATCACTCCTGTCATGGTGACCAGGTAGACCGGCACCTCGTTGTGACCGTGCACCTTCCTGACATTGCCGAGGCTGATCGTCCTGATGCCGATGAAGACCAGCAGGGCGGCCAGCGCCTCGATCGGGATCAGCTTGATCGTCCCGCCCAGGCACAGTGCGAAGAGCAGTACCCACACGCCATGCAGGATGGCCGAGGAGCGGCTGCGGGCACCGGCCCGGATGTTGGTGGTGCTGCGGACGATCACTCCGGCCACCGGGAGCCCGCCCAAGGCACCGCTGACCATGTTCGCCACACCCTGCCCGCACAGCTCGCGGTCCAGGTCGGCGCGGCGGCCGTTGTGCATGCCGTCGGTGGCCGTGCAGCACAGCAGCGATTCGGCCCCGGCCAGCAGCGCGATCAGCAGCGCCGCCCCGGCGACATGGTGCCAGTCGCCCTGGGGCAACTGCGGCGGTGCCCAGGTGGCGATGGCCCCCGACAGGTCGATGCGGGTGACGTCCCAGTTCAGCAACCAGGCCGTACCGGCGGCCACGGACAGCGCCGCCAGCGGCGCCGGGACGGCGCTGATCCTTTTGGGCAGCCGCTCCCAGACCAGCAGTACCAAGACCGTGAGCACGCCCACCAGGACCTTGTGGCCGTGCATGCCGATGACCTGGCCGGGCAACTGGATCAGGTTCGCCAGGGCCGAGTGCTGGGGGCTGCCGCCGAGTACCACATGGAGCTGGGCGAGGGCGATGACGATGCCGACCCCGGCCAGCATGCCGTGCGCGACCGCGGGTGAGACCGCCAGCGCGGCCCGCGCCGCCTTGAGCAGGCCGAGCAGCACCTGTATGGCGCCGGCCAGGATGGTGATCAGGCAGGTGGCCTGCCAGCCGTAGGTGTGCACCAGGCCGGCGATCACCACGGTCAGGCTGGCGGTCGGCCCGCTGACCTGGATCGGGGAGCCGCCCAGCCGGCCCGCGACGATGCCGCCCGTGGCGGCGGCGATCAACCCGGCGGCGAGCGGCGCCCCGGCCGCCATGGCGATGCCCAGCGACAGGGGCACCGCGACCAGGAAGACGACCAGCGACGCAGGCAGATCGTACCTTACCGCACTCAATAGACTACTCTGTGTGACCATTTTCATGGAGGCCACCCTAATGCCGGTGCACGCTCCCAATCCGGGCATGGCATGTGCCGGACGCCTGGCCGCCATGCCTGCCTCCGCCCACTCTGCTCCGCGATCGAGTCGGGACACCGGCAGGCGCACCGGCATGACCGCGGAACTCCCCCGCGCGTACGCATAGGGGTGTCACAAAAGCCACGAAACCCCGGCCCTGCAGAAGACCCCGACGTCGCGCCAGCGGGGGCGGAGGCAGTCGAGCACGCCGGCGTGACCCATCATCTTTCGGCTTGTGCTGCCCCTGGTCTTCGCGTGCCGCGCAACGCCGTCGCATGGTCGGCCAGCGCCGCCGTCTTCACGACCGTCTGGTCGTGACCGTGTGGCGCAGCGCGTGGCAGATCGCCCGGAGCGCCGGCAGGGGCGCTCCGGCCAGGTACTCAAGGGGGCCGGCCTGCCAATTCGGCGCGCTGACAGAGCACTTTGGCCTTGGCGCGGTCGCTGTCTTCGGCCAGGCCAGCGGCTTGGAGGTGTTCACGGGGCAACGGTGACCAGGCTTCCTGCCGATCGCATGACGCGCTACCAATGACGTGTGGAGCATCGCGATGAAGCCGGGGTCGTCGCTGCTCTTCCACGTCGTGGTGGCCTGCCAGGAGGCCCCGCCCGGTAAGCATTCAGCCGTTGCGTGGCCCGAATTCTCTTGATCGCATTGCGTGACCGTACTGGAGTATGCGTGAGTGCGGCAGTCGCCCCGATATCAGGCAATCGCCGGGTCGGGCGGCATCCAGAGCCTGCCGAAGAGCGCGTCACGCAGGACGGTCATGTTGTCGAGGCCGTGCTTGATCGCGGTGGACAGGTAGCCGCGCACGGCGTACCGGTGTCGGGTGGCGTTCTCCGAAACGGAGCCGGCCCGAGATCTTCTGCCGGGTCTTGGCTGGTCGAAGATCCCGCTCCGCTTGGTTGTTCGTCGGGGGAATCCGCAGGTCATGGGCGAAACGCAAGACATCATCGGCGCGGTCGCGCTGCGTCTCCAGCAGGACGCGGCCGACCGGCTGAGTGACGGTCTTGGCCGCGCCTGGCAGGCGCCTGACCCGTGACAACCCGACGGCGACCCCGCCACGGTACATCTTCGTGAACATCGCCAGCGTGCCCGCCGGGATCGCGTTGCGCCCCTGTTCACGGGCGAGATCGGCGGCGTGGATCAGGCCGCGCAGCGCCATCTGAAGCTGCCGGGGCCAGCGCGCACCGGGGTGGGTTTCCGCACAATCTTAAAGATCGCGAATCAAGTGCGCGGCGCACAGTTGATGCTCTCGCATCCCAAGCTCGGCGGCGTCGTGGTTCTGGTAGCGGTCGTGCACCACCACCCCGGTCACCTCGGCCAGCACGAACTTCTTGAACGTGTCCATATCGCGTCCGCCGAGCATGTACCAGGTCAGCGACGTGGTCGCGGCCACCAGCAGATACCGCCTGGCCTTCGCCGGCCCGACCCGGATGGGCGTCTCATCGCAGCACACCACATAAGCGAGGGTGAGCAGCATCCGGATACGCGCGTTGGCCTTGGCCACCGCGGTGGCGGCCCGCCCGATCAGGCCGTGGACCAAGCCGGGCGAGGGCTCGGCCCCTGTCAGCGAAGCGACCAACTCGGCGCAGCGGTGCACCGGAATCGCGTGGACCACCATCAGGTAGACACACCAAGCCTGCAGGTTGATCCCGAAGCTGACCGGCGCGGCGGGCACCCCCGCCGGACGCGGCGCGCCGTGCACTCGTCCGCACCGGCAGGCCACGGTGTGCAGGTTGTGTTGAAACGCCGGGCACTCACCAGCGGAATCTCGATCTGCCGGTGCCGCGCCGTCACACCCAGATCGGCGGCCTCGCCCAGGTCGGCCCCGCACGCACACGCCCCTTGCGGGAAGTGCTCCGTGATGTCCCCAGCGCTGACCTGATCCGACCAGGCCAACGCCCTCCCCTCCGCACCGGGCTGCTTGCCGGGCCTGCGCTTACCCACCTGCCCCCTCTTCGCCGCGCGCTTCCCGGGCGCAGTCCGGCCCGGCAGGTCATCGGCCGAGGGCGGCATCCCGGAGTTACCGCTGTTGCGCGAGATCAGCCGTTCCAAGCGAGCCACCCGCTCCCGCAGCCCGGCGTTCTCCTTCTCCAGGACCGCCACGCGCTCGCGCAGGGTGGCGTTCTCGACCAGGAGGGCACGCGTCAGAGCAATCAGCTCCTCGCGGGACATCTCCTCCAGGCCGGACACCAGAAGATCACACCATCGTCCGCCTCATCGATCAAAGTGACGGACGGTCACGTACCCAGCCGGATGGTCACGCCCTGCGCATGGCCTGAATATATTTACGGGGCATGCCTGGGAGAGGCCATGGTCGGTACCGGTAATCGCAGCCGGCCAGGTGGAGAGGGACTTGCTCAAACGTCCAGCGTGCACCCTGACCTAGGGTCAAGGTCGAACCCTGGGCGCCGGCCACGCTCACCGGCGAGGCGGCCCGCCGGCGCGCACGTTCGCCGAGCGGCCAGGCGGCCACGCGCCTGGCCCACCTGACCGTCGTTCGAGGATCGCTCGCCCACCCGACCTACTTGCCCAATGCCGCTTTCGCTCGGCTCACGCCGCCCTCTGATCCGATTGTGGACCGTGATCGGATCACGTGATGGCCGCTCCCGTGCGGCCCGGGACGACCGAGATCTCCCTCGGACGGGAGTCCCGGGGTCAGCTGAGCGAAACCTCCTCCTTCCCGGTGAAGATGCGATCGGCCGCACCGCAGGACGTGAGCGGTGCCAGGTCCTTCCGCAACGCCTCGTACCACATGTCCTCACCGCCCGGCCCGAGCAGGAAATGAGCGGCCTCAAGTGTTCTCGTCGAGAGGTGAGCGGTCTCCGCGCACCACGCATACGTCGAAGTCACCGGAATCGCGGCGTCCTCGCTGCCGTGGTAGAGAAAGATCGGACACTGCAGACGGTCGGCGGCGGCGGGTTTGAGGTAGGACTCGCTCGCGTGCAGTTCCGCCCGGATGATCGGCAGGAACAGCTCGATGAACTCCTCGTCGTCCCCCAGGTCCGGGCTCAGCCCGCCCATCGCGATCAGTTCGGCGAGCAGTTGCCGGTCGTCCAGCGACCGCCAGTTGACATCCGGCAGGGGTGTGGCCGGCGCTCGCTGGCTGGCGACGAAGATCGCCCGGACGCTCTTCCCGGACGCTTCCAGGCGCGCCGCCATGTCGAAGGCCACCAGGGCCCCGTAGCTGATCCCGGCGATCGCGAGGTTTTCGCTGCTCTCGATCTCCTCCGCCAGCTCGGAGATCACGTACTGGCTGGCCGACGCGACGTCGGGGAGAGGATCGTCGGAGATCTTCCCCTCCCGGCCGGGCAGGTCGGGCAGTACCAGCCTGACACCTTCCGGCGGATCCTCCCGCCACTTGCGGAAACGCCCCATCCCTCCGCCGGCGTGGGGAAAGCACATCAGAGACAAGACTTGCCCGCTCGACATATGACACCTCTGTTGTTCGACTTGAAACCGATCAGCGCGCGCCGGCCGCGACGGGGCCTATCCAGGTCAGCAGTTCATCCAGCGCCTGGTAGAAGCGCTCGATCTCTGCGACCTCGTTGTACGAGTACGCCGAGACGCGCAGGGACTCGCCCCCGGCCAGCTCGGTGACCAAGGGCTGCGCGCACAGATGACCGCTGCGCACCATGAGGCCGTAGGAGTCGCTCAGCATGCGGGCCACCTCCCCGGTCGGGAGGTTCTGGTCCAGGCTCAGGGTCACAAGCGCGATCCTGTCGCTCTCTTCCGGCGGGCCGATCAGGCTCAGCCCCGGGCGAGTGAGGGCCCCGCCGACCAGCGCCGCGCAAAGCTCCCGATCGTGCTGGTGGCGCGCCGGCCCCTCCACGGCCTCAAGGTAGCGGATCGCCGCGGCACTGCCGATGACGGAGGCGATGGCCGGCGTGCCCGTCTCGAACTTGAACGGGATCCGCCGATCGACACTACCGTCGAGATCGACCCAGTCCACCATGCCGCCGCCGACCGCCAGGGGCCGCAGTGCGGCGAGCGGTCCGCTGCGGCCGTAGAGGCAGCCGACCCCCGTGGGGCCCAGCATCTTGTGCATGGAGAAGGCCAGGAAGTCCACGTCCAGCTCCCGCACGTTGACGCGCTGGTGCGGAAGATACTGCGCCGCGTCGACGACGATCGTCGCGTCGCAGGCGGAGCGAACCTCGGCGATCAGCTCCTCCACCGGATGCACGACGCCGGTGACGTTCGAGCAGTAGGTGAGCGCGACCACCTTCGGCCGGCCGCGCAGGAGCGCCCGGAAATGGTCGCGATCGAGCCGGCCGTGGGCGTCCACCCGCGTCAGCTCCAGGCGGCCGGCCCGCCGCCAGGGAAGGAGCTGCGAGTGGTGCGCGTCCATGCAGCCCACGATGTACGCGTCCGGGTCCAGGCCGAGTCCGCTCGCGACCAGGTTGAGCGCCTCGCTCGTATTGCGGAGCAGGACCAGTTCGTTGGCCGCGGCACCGATGTGACGGGCGATCGTCACCCGGGATGCCTCGTAGGCGTCCGATGCCTCCTCTGACAGCCGGTGCTTGCCGCGGTGGATATTCGCGCCGTTGGTCTCGTAATACTCGGTGATCGCCTGGATGACGGACCGCGGCTTCAGGGTCGTGGCCGCGTTGTCCAGGTAGGAGATCACCTGTCCGTCGATCTCGCGATGCAGGGCTGGGAAATCGTCTCGGCGGATCATCGCGCGGCTTCCTTCGCGGAGATGTGGGAGATGCATGACTGGAACTTGCCGCTGCGCTCGCAGGCGATGTAGTCCACGGCCTCGACCCGGACGGGGGCGGGCGCCAGGACCTCCGTCAGGCGACGCTCCAGCGTCCCGGCGTCATCGGCCTGTGCCTGGCCCCCTGGCACGTACCGGAACGTGCACGCACCGGTGAGGTCCTGCTCCAGTTTGTACAGGTCGATCCAGGGCATATCGCCGACCGCGGCGTCCAGCGCGCCCGGCGTGACGAGACGGCCGTCCGGGAGCCGGACCATGTGGGTGCCCCGGCCCTCGATCCGCACCACCGGCAGGTCGCTGCCGCAGTCGCACGAGCCGCCCAGGGGGGTGAAGTAGTCGCCGGTGGCGTACCGGATACGCGGGATCAGTCCGTCGTCCACCGTGGTGACGTACAGCTCGCCCATCTGGCCTTCGTGGACGGGCTTGCCGTCTCGGACGAACTCCACGAAGAAGTCCCGGTCGTTGATGTGCCGGTGTCCAAGGTGACAGTCGAACCCGAGGTAGCCCAGCTCGGACATGCCGATCATGTCGCCTATCGGGACGTCCGGGCCCATGAAGTCCTCGATCTGGCGCCGCGCCGCCCGGGTCATGAGCGTGTATCCGCACACGATGTGCAACGGGCGCGGCGAGGTGATCCGGCGTCCGAGCCGCCGTGCCCACCTGGTCAGGAAGGCGAAGTGCGTCGGGTCCACCACCAGCAGGTCGGGCTGGTAGAGCTCGATCTCGTCGAGGGCTTTGACGATCTGCCACTCCGGCGTGGCCAAGAGGTCGTGCGCGACGGTCAGCACCAGGGTGCCGTCGGGCAGTGTCCGGTCCTCCATGCTGGAAAATCCGGTCGCGCACTCCACGTCGGAGCAGTTCGGTGGAGCGAACCGGCAGATCTTCGGTCGGCTGCCGGGCCGCCAGAGGTCGTCGAAGCGGCGGTTCACGCCGATCGCGGTGGCCTGCCGCCGCGCCAGGTCATAGGCCAGAATGGCGCTGTTGAGCCGATCACCGGAGGTCCCGGAGCTCTGGAAGCGCATGACGTGCGAGGAGTTGAGCGTATATCCCTTGGCCAGCACCCCCGTCGGAAAATTGCGCCGATAGTGTGACTTTGACGTCGGCGGGATGCGCAGGAAGTCGTCCGTGTCCTTGATGTCCTCCGGCCGCAGGCCGTTGGCCTCCATGTGATCGCGGAAGAAGACGGTGCTGTCGAAGGCGTAGGCGATCTCTTCTCGCACGGCTTCGAACGTGGCCGAGCCGGTCATGCCATGGCCACCAGGACTTTGCGGGCTCCCGAGTAGGGTCTCCTGCCGTGCGAGAACTGTTCGTTGTCGACGATCATGACGTCGCCCGTCTGCCAGGGAAGCGCGATTTCCTCCGCGTCGTAGGCCGCCCGGATCTGAGCCAGGTGCTCGGGGTCCAGCGGGCTGCCATCGCCGTACATGGCGTTACGCGGCAGCTCGTCCTCGGCGAAGCTTTCGAGCAGCTCGTGCCGGACTGTCTCCGGCAGCGAGCTGACGTGGAACAGGTGCGCCTGGTTGAACCAGACCTTCTCGCCGGTCGCCCGTGAGGTGATGGTGGCCTGCACCACGTGCCGGGTGCGCAACCGCTCTCCACCCAGCCACTCCACCTGGATGCCGTTGTTCGCGCAGTACGCGTCGACCTCGTCGCGGTCCTCGGTCTGGAAGACCTCCTGCCAGCTCAGGTCCAGGCCGTGGCCGAAGTTGCGGACGTACATGACGCCGTCGCGCTCGAAACGCTCGCGGGTCTCGGCCGGCAGCCGGGAGTGGACGCGGGCGCTGTCGGCCACGGGCGTCTCGCCGCCCTCGGCCGCCGGGACCAGGCAGGTGAGGAAGAGCGTGGACGGCCAGGAGGCCGTGTACGACATCTCGTTGTGCGCGGGGATGGTCTGGTCGGGCGGGTACTCCGTCGAGGTGAAGACGTTGCCGTCGACCCGTTGCCGCGGAGTGGAGCGGTTGTCGTAGTCGCGCAACCCTCCGGTGAGCGCCGTGGCGAGCTCGGCCAGACCTGCCGCGTCGAGCGGGGTGAAGCCGCGCAGCAGGACCGCCCCGTGCTCGGCACGCAGCCGCGCCAGCGTGTCACCCGAGCTGGACAGCCACTCCCGCGCGTCAAGGCCGGCCACGGTCGGCCCGCACATCACCGCCCGTGATCCCTCGGCCAGCGGAGCCACACGGACCAGCGACTCCTTGCTGACCGAGATGGACTTCCGCGAGCTGGCGAAGCGGCCCTTCGAGGCCGCCGTCGTCTGGTTCGTCATGCCTGTTCCGCCTTCTTCTCCAGGAGCCGGTCAATGAACTCGGCGAGCTCCGACACCACGGGGCGCTCGAAGAGATTGCGCAGCTTGATGTTCACCTTGAAGTCGTCGCGCAGCTTGGCGATGAGCTGGGTCGCCAGCAGCGAGTGGCCGCCGACCTCGAAGAAGTCGTCATCGGCGCCCACCTGCTTGAGCAGCAGAAGCGCCGCCATGATGCCGGCGACCCTCTTCTCGGTCTCGGTGCGCGGCTCGACGTAGGAGGTAGAGCCTTCGCTGTACAAGCCCGGCTCCGGCAGCATCGAGGCGTCGATCTTCCCGGTGCTCGTCAGCGGGAAGGCGTCCAGCGCCACCAGATGGGCGGGAATCATGAAGTCCGGGAGCCGCTCCGCCAGGAACTCCCGCAACCAGTCCGCGGACCCGCGGCCGCCCTCCGTGTCGATCAGGTAGCCCACGATGTGGGCGGCCGTGCTCTCGCCGGCCTCCACGGCGAGGCTGCCCGTCACCCGGGGGTGCTGACGCATGACCGCCTCGATCTCCCCCAGCTCCACCCGGAAACCGCGTACCTTGATCTGACGGTCGATGCGGCCGAGGAACTCGATGCTGTGGTCGGGAAGGAAGCGGACCTTGTCCCCTGACCGGTACATCCGCGCCGACGGATCCGGGCTGAAGGGATCGGCCACGAACCGCTCCTGCTGCTCCGCCGTGCCGGACAGGTACCCTTGCGACACCGAGGAGCCACCGATCCAAAGCTCGCCGGGAATGCCGGCGGGCAGCGGCCTGCGCTGGGGGTCCAGGACGTAGGCGCGGGCGTGCCGCATCGGCTTGCCGAGCGGAACGCTGGAGGCCAGCGTGGCCAGGTCGCCCGAGGTGGTCTCCCCGCAGAGCACGCCGACGGTCGTCTCGGTCGGGCCGTAGTGGTTGTAGACCTTGCAGCCGCCGAGAAAGCCACGGAACAGGTTGTACGCGCCCCAGCCGAACGGCTCGCCGCCCACGACCAGGGCCTTGCGCGGCATCAGTCGCTCAGGCGCCTCCGCCACGGAGAAGACGGACTCCAGATGCGTCGGCGTGATCTTGAGGAGGTCGTAGTTCTCCTGGCTCAGCAGCTCCGCCAGTGCCTGCGCGTCGGCGGAGACGTCCGGGGGGATGACCAGGAGCTCGCCGCCGCTCAGCAGTGGCAGGAACAGGCCGGTATTTCCCAGGTCGGTGCCCAGGGTGCTCAGGGCGACCGAGTCGATCGTGCCGGTGAGGCCCAGCCGGTCGAGCACGCCGTCCAGATAGGCCGCGAGTTGCCCGTGGCCGACCAGCACTCCCTTCGGCACGCCGGTGGAGCCCGAGGTGAACAGGACGTACGCGGGGTCGTCGTCGGCCGTGGCCACGTCGGGGCGCTCGTCGCCGCGGTGAGCACAGACCGTCAGATCCGGGTCGAGGAGGACGATGCTACAGTCCGCCGTCAGGCTCGCGGCCGTTTCCGCGGTCGCCACGACATGAGTGAAACCGACCGCGTCCATGATGGTGGAACGGCGCTTGGGGGGCAGGCTCGGATCGACCGGCACGTAGCCGGCGCCGGCCTTGGCGATCGCCAACATCGAGACGATGGCGAGGTCGGAGCGTTCGAGGAAGAGCCCGACCAGTGTCCCGGCGCCCACGCCCCGCCCGGCCAGCTCGTTGGCCAGACGGTTGGCGGCCCGGTCCAGCTCACCGTAGCTCCAGGTGCGGGTGACGGACCTGAGCGCCGGGGCGTCGGGCGTACGTCGCGCGCTCTCCTCGACCCTCCGGTGCCAGTGCGTCGCGGGCCGTACGGGCGGCTGCGCCGGGTTGGTGGCGGCCACGACTTCGCGCGCGGAGTCCTCGTCGAGCATCGCCAGCGTGTGCACGGCGGTCGACAGGGCGCCGCCCAGCGCCGAAAGGGCGGCCCGCAGGCAATGGAGCAGCGCGTCGGCGCCCCCCTCGGCCAGGCCCATGGCTTGGTGGTGCAACTTGAGACGAATCTCCCCGTCCGTGCCCTGCGCCGAAAGGCCGATCTTGCGGGCGTCGTCGGACGGCTCGATCCACAGGCCGGAGAAGACGGGCGCCTCCGCGGAGGCGAACCCGGTCGCGTCGCCGAACCTGAAGCCCGGGAGGGCACTGACATGCTGCCTGGCCGGCTCCATGGAGCTCTCGGCAGCCTGCTCGAAAGAGTCGAGCTCCAGGTCCACCGCCCGCAGCAGCTCGTCCAGGGTCGTCCCGTCGGAGATCGCGGCCAGGATCGGCATCGGGGTCTCGAACTGCCCGATCGACCCGAGCAGTTCCTCGAACGGCCGGCGCGTGAGCATCGCGTCGACCGCCAGCCGCTCCGGCCGTCCAGTGGCATGCCAGAGGGCGACGAACCAGCCGGTCAGCAGGACACTGCGCAGACCGCCGTCGAGCCCCTCCGCCAGGCTCCGCAGCCGCCGCGCCAAAGGCTCTGGGAGCGTCCACTCCAGGTCTTCGTGCCCCGTCTCGCTGGAACGCAGCTCCAGCGGCAGGTACAGGGGAGGCAGCTCTACGAGCTGCGCCCCGCGGTCGGCCGCGATCTCCTTCTGGCGATCGCTCGGCGGCCCCTGCTCGAACTGCCATTGCGCGTAGTCGGCGTACTGCACGACATCTTCGCGGCTCCACGGCGTGCCGCTCAGCCGTGAGGCGTACGCCTGCCGCAGATCCCGGAAGAAGATCTCGGCCGAGGCCCCGTCCATGCTCATCCGCGGCGCTGACACCACGAGCGAGCGCCGCTGGTCGGCGTGGGTGAACAGGGTCAGGCGCACGACGCGCTCATCGTCCTCACCCGCCTTGGCCCACGCCTCCTCGCGGACGAGCGCGGCCAGGGCCGCGTCGTCACCGGAGCTTTCCCGTATGCCGACCAGCGGGCCGTCCTCGATCACCATCAGCACGGCGCTGTGCTCGCCGAGGACCTTGCGGTAGGCGGTGCGCAGGCTCTCGTGGGCGGACACCACGTCGTGGGCGGCCCGCTCCAGCACGTCGCGGTCAAGCGGCGCCGCGAGGCCCACTCCCGCGACCGTCCGGTCGGCCAGGCCGCCGGAGGCGAGACCGAGAATGTGCTCCTGCTGCTTGGACAGGCGGAAACCTTCCCATTCCTGGGTCATCAGTTCTCCTCCGGGTCAATCCACATCTGCCTGTCGGTGTACTTGTTCCAGGTGTTGATGGCGTCCGGGCCGAGGTATTCGGCGGCGACCTTCCAGAACCCGGAGTATTCCGCCGGCAAATTGAGCTGGGTATTGCCGACCTGCTGCGGCATGTGGGCCAGGACGTCGCCCAGCTTCATGCGCAGGATGTCGAAGAACTCGTCCCGCTCCAGCGGAATGTCCGCGCCGGTCCGCCGATCCTTCATCTCCGGCTTCCCTTTCGGGCGCATCATGTTGCGGAAGCTCTTGCCCAGGGACTGGTAGCTCATGACGGAGAAGGTGAAGATCATCTGCTCCACCGGCGACCCGACGATCGCGCGGACCTCGACGCGCTTGTCCTCGGGAATGGACTCGACATTGTCGTTGTGCAGGCCCTCCGTCCCGTAGACGCCGTGGAACAGCGCCGCGAGACAGACGTGGTCCTCCGCCTGCATGTCCTGGAGGATCGTGCACGCCCGGAACATGTGGTTCATCAAGGTCTCGTCCTGATGGGCGACTTTGTGCAGGCCCAGCCGGACCAGGTCGCCGCGATATTTTTCAGCGTCAAGCATTGCATACTCCTTGGATTCTTCTCACCGCTCTCGAACGGATACGCGCTGTGCGCGGATCTCATTCCAGGATCGCTGTCTCCGCGCTTCCTCCTTGCCCTCCCAAAGATTTTCCAGCGTTCGGTTGATGAGGCTCACCTTCGTATCCGGACGAGCGGAAAGAAGCTTGACCAATTCGCCCAGGCAATGCGTCAGGCGCTGCACCGTGGATTCGGTGAAGAGGCCGACCCGATAATCGATGCCGCCCTCCATGCCACCGTCGGCCGTGGTCATGAGCGTGAGCTTGATGTCGTGTACGGAAAGGAGGAACTCCGCATCGAGCTCCTCGGCACGCACACCGGGGATGTCCCACTCCGGCGGCGGGACGTCCTCCAGCAGGAACCAGGTACGGAAGACCGGTGCCGATTCGCCCGCGCGGCGGACCGGATTGATGGCCTGCACGACGTGGTCAAAGGGCACGTCCTGGTTCGCGTACGCCTCCAGGGCCCTTTCGCGGACCTCCTTCAGCACGTCTGTGAAATCGGGATCGCCCGTGAACCGGGTCCTGATGGCCAGGCTGTTGACGAGGAACCCGATCGTGTTCTCTAGTGCTGTGACCGGAAACGATCACCGGGTTGCGTGACGTTTCAGGCTGCGGGTTCGAGGGGCCGTCCGCCCCAGCGGATGCCTTTCTCGCTGCGGACACGGGCGCGTTCGCGACGTTGGGCGGCC
>NZ_JBIRBB010000041.1:0-17079 GCF_044326295.1 Spongiactinospora sp. 9N601 | reverse complement strand
ACCCAACCCCCTCCACCGCCACCTCCGCCGCCCCCACCGTTCCCGCCCCCACCGCCGCCGCAGGCGAGCGGCCCCCCGGTCTTCTGGGGAGACCCACCGAGAACAGGCTGACCCATGGCGCGATCACTCTCCTACGGCGACGCCGCCCGCCTGCTCGGCGGCGGCCCGGAGCACAGGGCCGTCGCCGCGCTCGACCGGCTGACCGGCGGGCTGCTGCTGACGGGCACCGGCACGGGCGTGGAGTTCGCGCTGAGCCTGTTCGACGCCAAGGGCGAACTCGCCAGGCTCTGCGGCGAGCTGCTGTCCGGCCTGGGCGATCGGCTGTGCGGACTGCGCCGCTACGATCGCACCGAGCGCCTTGAGGCGGCCCGGATGATCATCATGCTGACCGCGTTCTTTGAGGCCGTCGCCGAGTCCGGAGTGGAACTGCCCTTCACGGCAGACGAGTTGCGGATGGACCGGGCGCTTCAGGTCGGCTTCGTCACCCGGAGTTCGCTGCCCGCGGCCCGTCTCGGCGAGCTGGTCCCGATGCTGGTCAGCGTGCACAAGTTCGGGTTGTCACTGGGCGAGGGGCCCAATCCCGGATTTCCCGGCCTGCTCCAGTATTACCAGCACGAGGGCGTGCAGATCACCTACTTCCTCCGCGAGCTGGCCGAGCTGCACGGCCGGGCCGACGCCATCGGCCCCGAGTTCGAACAGGTCATGACCAGCACCGTCCCGGAACTCGCCGTCCAGCGTTACGAGGACCTGTTCCTGCGCCTGGCCACGGAGTTCCCCGAGGTGGCCTTCTGGACCGCGCGGGCCGAGCGCGCCGCGATCCAGCAGGAGGTCCGCGACACGCGGGCCGGGCTGGCCCGACTCGGCGGGGTGCTCGCGAGCGTCGCGGACGGACGGCCACCCGGCGAGCGGCGGCAGGCCCTCGCCCAGCGATACCAAAGTGTCCTGACGCGGCCCATGGTCCCCTCCGACGAGGCCGCCGATGGCTTCGCCGTCCCCTCGGCCGGGGACGCCTACATCGACCCCCGCTACCGCGCCGCCGGGGTGAGCCGGGGCGATCCGGTGGACGAGGAGAGCTGGTGGCGCGACCATCCCGTCCGGGACAGCCTCCAGGACTTCCTCATCGGGCACCTGACCTCCACGACCGCCGTCATGTGCCCGCTGATCGTGCTCGGCCTGCCGGGGTCGGGCAAGTCGCTGCTGACCAAGGTGCTGTCCGCGCGCCTGCCGCCCAGCGACTTCATGGTGGTACGGGTCGTGCTGCGCGAGGTCCCGGCCGACACCGACCTGCAGTCCCAGATCGAGTACGCGATCAGGGACGCCACCGGCGAGACGCTGACCTGGCCCGCCGTGTCCCGCGCCGCAGGAGACGCGCTGCCGGTCGTGCTGCTCGACGGGTTCGACGAACTGCTGCAGGCCACCGGCGCCAGCCAAACCGACTACCTGGAGCATGTCGTCCACTTCCAGGAGCGCGAAGCCGACCAGGGCCGCCCGGTCGCGGTCATGGTCACCACGCGCACGGCGGTCGCCGACCGCGCCCGCATCCCGCTGGTGGGGGCGGTCGCGGTACGGCTGGAGCCGTTCGACGACGATCAGGTGCGCAGTTGGCTGGAGGTGTGGAACAAGGTCAACGCCCCACGGGTGGCCGCCCGGAGGCTGCGCCCGCTCCCGGCCGAGGTCGCCCTGCGGCACCCCGAACTCGCCGGCCAGCCGCTGCTGCTGTTCATGCTCGCCGTCTACGACGCCGCCGACAACGCGCTCCAACGCGACGACGCCGGGCTCGACCAGGCCGAACTCTACGAGCGCATCCTGGTCCGCTTCGCCGAGCGGGAAGCAGGCAAGATCCCCGGCCACGACCTCACCGCGGAGGAGGAGTTGCATCGCCTCTCAGTGGTCGCGCTGGCGATGTTCAACCGGGGGCGGCTGTGGGCGAGTGAAGAGGAGATCGACGCCGACCTCGGCGCGCTGCTCGGCCTTGCTCCGGCCCGCCGTCCGGGCTCGGATTTCCGGCGCCCTGTCACACCGGCGCAGGCGGCCATCGGCCGGTTCTTCTTCGTGCACAAGGCGCAGGCCGTACAGGCCGACGTTCGGCTGATCACCTGCGAGTTCCTGCACGCCACCTTCGGCGAGTACCTCACCGCCCGCCTGCTGGTACGCGAACTCGAAGAGCTCGGCGCGGCGGCGGGCGCGAGCAGGTGGCGGCAGCGCGTGGACCATGGCTTTCTCCAGGCGGTGCTGTCCTTCGAGCCGCTGACCAAGCGCGGCCAGATCATCATGTTCCTCACCCTGCTGATCGCCGGGCTGCCCAAGGGCACCCGTACGGCGCTGCGCGAACTGCTGCTCATCTCCTTCCACAGCGCACTCCGTCCGTGGGCCGGATCCACCGGTCACGACTACGCCCCGGCCGATCTACCGGTCCCGGCCAGGCACGCGGCCTACTCGGCGAACCTGCTGCTCCTGGCGGTCCTGGTCGGCGGCCCGGTCACGGGACGGGAGCTGTTCCCTGAAGCGTGCCATCCGGTGGCGGAGTGGCGGCGGCATGCGTTGTTGTGGAAGTCGCAGTTCGGCTTCGAGGGCTGGCAGGGCCTGGTGGCGACGCTGCGGCTGGAACGGACCTGGCATGAGGACGAGCGGGAGGTCGTGATCGGTCTGGGAATGGGGATGGCTCTGATGCCGGATCCGTCCTGGACCTACGCCTTCCCGCCCGGCGGCGGTTGGCAGCTCTTCGACGGCGAGGAGCTGCGCCGGGAGAACCACTTCGCCTGCGACTTGGGCGGCGACGTGGCCTGGCATGCCCTCGAACCGTTCACGGCCACACGGCCCGGTGACATGTTCACCACGGGATTCGGCGCTGTCCACGGAAGCGAAACCGAATCGCTCGCCCACGCGCTGATCACTCTCTGGACGGTCTCCGGAGACCCGTACCGCGCGGACGCGCTCGAAGCGGCGTACGCGAGGTGCTTGGCGCACGTGCCTCAGCCCGCTGTCGCGCTGGAGCTGGCCATGCTAAGTCTCGTCCTGCGGCAGATGGCCGCCGATGCCGACCGGGTCTCGCTCGGGCTGCGAACGAGGATGCACGGACTGACGCACCTTCACATGATGCGGTTCTCCGGCAAGGAGGAGCGGTTGATTCGTGAGTGGCTGCGTGACCTGAACGTTCCGGAGGGAAGTGAGCGGCCGGAGCTGGAGTAATCGATATCTAAAGCCCTTACTTATATAAGCGGACTCTGATACTCTCGCACACATGATCGATGTGACACACCAGATCAACGCCGTCCGGCGCAGCCTCGGTACGCGGGTGCTGGAAGCCGGGGAGGCGCGGGTTCAGACCATTAGTCAGACGTACGACACCACCGTCGAAGACCTGTGGGACGCCTGCACGAATGCCGAGCGGATTCCGCGTTGGTTCATGCCGATCAGCGGGGAGCTGCGGTTGCGCGGGCGTTACCAGCTCGAAGGGAATGCGGGTGGGGTGATCGAGCGGTGTGATCCGCCGAAGGGGTTCGCCGCCACGTGGGAGTTCGGTGGGCAGGTGAGCTGGATCGAGGTGAGGCTGTCGCCCGGGCACGAGGGTGGGGCGCGGCTGGAGCTGGAGCATGTCGCGCATGTGAGCGATGACCTGTGGGAGCAGTACGGCCCGGGCGCCACCGGCGTCGGCTGGGATCTCGGGCTGCTGGGCCTGGCGATGCACATCTCCACCGGTGCAGAGGTGCCGCCGGAGATGAACACCGAGTGGACGAAGACGGCGGAGTACCGGCGGTTCGTGGAGCTGAGCGCCGATCGGTGGCGTGAGGCGAGCGTCGCCGCCGGTGCCGAGCCCGAGGCGGCCCGGGCCGCGGCCGAGCGCACCGCCGGGTTCTACACGGCCACCGAATAACGGGTCAGCGGACCTTCCCCAAGCCGCACAGGAAGTAGGGCTTGGACTTCTCCAGCAACGGGTCGATGACCTGGGCGTCCGACCGCCACTCGTGCAGGTTGACCAGGCCCGGCTCGACCAGGTCCAGGCCCGCGAAGAACGGCTCGACCTCGCTGGACAGCCGCCCGACGAAGGGCGTGGAGGCGTTCTGGTAGATCCGTTCGACCGGCGCGGCGGCCTCCGGGCGCTCGTCCACCACGACGTGCGACAGCGCCAGGAAGCTGCCCGGGGCGACGGCCGCGCGCAGCGTGCGGACGATGCCCGCCGGGTCGTCGCCGTCCGGGATGAAGTGCAGGATGGCGAGCAGCAGTACCGCGATCGGCCGGTCGAAGTCCAGGTGCGCGCGCACGGCCGGGTCGTGCAGGATCTCCCCGGGGCGGCGCACGTCGCCCGCGGCGACGATCACGTTGGGGCTGTCCTGGAGCAGGGCCCTGGCGTGGACGAGCACCTGCGGGTCGTTGTCCACGTAGACCGTCCGGGCGTCCGGCACCGTCTCGGCGGCGACCTGGTGTACGTTGTGCTGCGTCGGCAGGCCCGCGCCGATGTCCAGGAACTGATGGACGCCCTGCCCGGCCAGGAAACGCACCGCCCGGCAGAGGAACTCCCGGTTCTCCCTGATGCCGATGGGGATTTCCGGCACGTATTTCAGCACCATCTCGGCGGCGGCCCGGTCCACCGGCAGGTTGTTCTTGCCGCCCAGAAAGTAGTCATACATTCGTGCCGAATTGGGAATATTCGGGTTGAATCCTACCCCGAGTAACCTTGGATCCACGCTCTGCCTCCCTAGCCACCCAGATCCCCGGGATCTTACCTTGAAACGCTAAATCCACCTATATGGGGGAATTGGGGACTAGCCCGGGCGCTGCACCAAATGTCATGATCCATCCATGACTGTTCCCCCGCGCGTGCTGGGCGCCCAGCTCGCGGACGGCATTTCCCGGGGCAACATGTGGGCCCTGTTATCCATGGCCACGGCCTCCACCGCGGTCATCTCATTCCTTCCGTCCACCCAGCCGCACATCCTCGGCGCCGTTCTCGGCGTGCCGGAATCAGCGCAGGGCAGGGTGGTCGGCGCGCTCGGTTTCGCCGCCGAACTGGCGATGATCGCCAGCCTGGCCTGGTACGGCGCGCTCGCCGACCGGTTCGGCCGCCGCCCGATCGTGGTCGCCGGATTCGCCCTGACCGCGATCGGCACCGCCCTGTTCCCCTTCGCCGGGAACACCGCCGTGCTGATCGCCCTGCGGGTGATCTTCGGCCTCGGCGTCGCCGCGCTCAACGCGATGCTCTCCACGGTCGCGATCGACTACGTCCGCAGCCGGTCGCGCGGCAAGTCCTACGGCCTGACCGGGTTCTTCGGCGGGCTCGGCGCGGTGGTCGCGGTGCTGGTCATGGTACGGCTCCCGCAGACCCTGGAGTCCGTGGGCCACGACCCGGTCACCGCCGCCCGGCTGGCCTTCCTGATGATCGCGGCCTGCGTCCTGGCCGTCGCCGCGCTGCTGTGGCGGACCCTCTCCCGGGCCCCCGTCAGCCGCACCGCCGGGCACACCCCGCTGCCGCGCCTGGTCCGTGAGGGCGTCGCGCTCGCCAGAGACCCGGGCGTCGCGCTGTCCTACGCGGCCTCGTTCGTCGCCAGGGCCGACCTCGCCGTGGTCGTCGGCTTCATGACGCTGTGGATCGTGGACCACGCCACCCGCCAGGGCGGCATGTCCAGCGCGGAGGCCCTGGCCAGGGCGGGCGCGGTGGTCGGCGTCTCGCAGACCGTGGCGCTGCTGGGCGCGCCGCTGTTCGGCTGGCTGGGCGACCGGATGCGGCGGGAGAACCTGGTCATCCTCGCCCAGACCGTCGCCGCCCTCGCGTACCTGTCCACGCTGCTCATCGACGACCCGCTCGGCGCGGGGATGATGGTCGTCGCGGTGCTCATCGGCATCGGCGAGATCGCTGGCATCACCACCGCGGGCCCGCTGCTCGCCCAGCAGGCCCCGGCCGACGTGCGCGGCTCGGCGTTCGGCGTGCACACGCTCTGCGGGGCGGTGGGCATCATGATCGTCTCCGCGCTGGGCGGCGTCCTCTACGACATCTGGCGGCCCGCCGGGCCGTTCGTGCTCTCGGCCGCGTTCGGGCTGGCGGTGGTCGCGTTCGGGCTGGCCGTACGGCGTCGCGTACGCCCCCGCCCCGAGGCCGACCTGGCCAGAGAGGCCGCCCTGACCTCCTGAAACCGCCGAGCGGTATCCGGGGAAACGGCGTGGCGTTCCCCCGGGTCCGCCCGATGTCATCGGCATACTGGGACGGCTGGTCTGATCAATTACAGGTCGGGCATGGGTCACAGCCGCGCACGAAACCCTCCGCGCCGTCATCGCGACGGCAGTTTGCCGAACATCCGGGCTGCCGCCCGGCAGGAGGAGAAAAGAATGCGCTTGACCGCAGGAGCAGGAATTCTGGCGGCGGCCCTCGCCGGCCCCGTCATCATGCCCGGCGCGCTCGCCGAGGCGCTCGCCTTCGAGGCCGCCCCGGCGGACGACGGCTGGCGTACCGCCGTGGCCCGGTCCTACCCGATGCCCGACAATGACGACGACGACTCGGGCCAGGGCCGTGACCCTGACGCCGACGGGCGGATCGACCCCGTCAGGAACAGCCGGGTCACCGCGCTCCGGGTGCGGCCCTGGGCGCCGCGCCGCGACTCCGACCTGCGGGTCGAGGTCCGCTGCCCAAGCCCGTCCACGCACGCCACGGTCGCCTCCGACGCCATCAACGCCGTGGGCTCGCGGCGGGGGAGCCGCGAGCTGGGCATCGGCCTGGACGACGACGGTTACGGCCACGACACCGAGGGCGTGCCGTTCGACGCCAGGCTGGGTGTCAGGGACATCTGGCTGCGCTGCGTGAAGGTCGAGGTCGACGACCACACCCTGGTACGCCGGGTCCGGCTGATCTCCCGCCTGAGTACCACGCTCCTCGTCCGCAGGCACATCCTGTCCAAGATGAAGTGCGGCAGCGTGTGGTTCGTCTGCAAGAAGCCCGGCGACCCGGACCGTCCGCGCAAGTGGAAGAACGGTCCGGGCCCCGACGGCTGGAAGAACGGGAACGGGAACGGGAACGGCAACGGGCACAAGAACGGCCCGCGCGACTGATCACTTGGGCACCGGTACCACCGCCTCCTCGTCCACGCCGGGCGGCAGTACCACCTCACGCGCCGCCCCCGGAACGAGGCGCGGGTCATGGGTGATGAAGATCGTCGTCCGGCCGGCCATGAGCCGGCCGAGCGGCTCCATGATCCGCGCGGCGGTGGCCGAGTCCAGCCCGGTCATCGGCTCGTCCAGGATGAGCACCGGCGCGTCCCGCAGGATCGCCCTGGCGATGGCGATCCGCTGGCGCTGCCCTCCGGACAGCAGCCGGCCGCGCTCGCCGATCGGCGTGTCGTACTTCTCCGGCAGCGTGCCGATGAAGTCGTGCACGTCCGCCAGGATGGCCGCCTGGACGATCTCGTCCAGCTCGCACCCCGGCCGTCCGAACGCGATGTTGTCCCGCACGGTGCCGGAGAACAGCAGGTTCTCCTGTTGCAGGATGGTGATGTTGTCGCGCACCATCCGGCTCGGCAGCTCGCGGATGTCCCGGCCGTCCAGCGTGATGCGCCCCGTGGTGGCGTCGTAGAACCGCAGCAGCAGCTTGGCGACGGTGGACTTGCCGGCTCCGCTCGGCCCGGTGCACAGGATGAGGTCACCGGGGCCCGCGGCGAACGACAGGCCGGTCAGCGTGGCCCGCTTCCTGTTCGGATAGGTGAATCCGACGTTCTCGAACGCGATCTCCCCGCGTCCCCTGGCCGGCGACGTGGCCGGTGCGGGCGGTACCGCGGTGATCGGCTCGGCGTGCGGCTCCGGCTCGCCCGGCGCGCCCGGGTCCGCGACGTCCGGGCTGGTGCGCAGCACCTCCATCACCCGGTCCGACCCCGCCGCGGCCTCCGAGACCGTGAGCGCCAGCTCGCCCAGGCTCTGCACCGCCGGGTACAGGTACGCGAGGTAGGCGGCGAACGCCAGCAGCCCGCCGATGGTGAGCCGCCCGGCCGCGATCTCCCAGGCCCCCACGCCGATCACGACCAGCACGCACAGCGTCTCGATGACCTGCACGACCGGCCCGTACAGCGCGGACAGCCTGGCCTGCGCCAGGTTGGCCAGCATCCACCTGCGGCCCTGCCGGTTCAGCCGGGCCGCCTCGTTCTCCTGACGGTTGTAGGCCTGGACCAGTGACTGGTTGGCCAGGCTCTCCTCGATGACGCTGTTCATCTCCCCGTTGGCCCGCCGTTCGCGGGCCGCGGCGACGCGGAACCGGCCCGCGAACAGCTTGGAGACCCCGAGGAAGGCCGGTACCAGCGCGAGCGTCACCAGCGCCAGGTCCCACCGCAGGACCAGGGCCGCCCCGGCGAAGAACACGACGCTCACCGCCGTGGTGAACAGCCGGACCACCCCGGAGGCCAGCAGTTCCTCGATGGCCTCGATGTCGTTGGTCAGCCTGGCCATCTGGTCGCCGAGCCGGCGGTTGTCGTAGTAGTCGGGTGTCAACGTCTGCATATGCCGGAACAAACGGTCGCGCAGCCGGTACAGGAAGCGCTCTCCGCCGAACGCGGTCGCGTAGGCCCCGCTGAAGGACAGCACCGCGCCGACCAGGGCGAGAGCGAGCCAGCCGGTCGCGGGCGCCCAGAACGCGTCCAGGTGCCCCCTGGCCAGCACCTGGTCGGTGATGGCGCCGAACAGCGAGATGGCCGCGACCTCGCAGCCCGCGGCCACGGCCGCGCACCCGATCCCGAGCACGATCCACCTGCGCAGACCGCGGGTGTAGGGCCAGAACCTCCTTATCGTCTGCCTGATGGAGACCATCGGGGCCAGCGGCGTCTCTTCCCCCGGCGCGCCGCGCGCCCGCCCCTCCCCGTCGCGGGGCGTGGAAAAGGCCGCCTCGGGCTCCGTGGCGGCCTCGTCGAGTGGGGAGGGGGAAGGCCGACGGGCGAGCCGTCGGCCTCCCCCTGACCTTGTTACCACCAGCCCCGCCAGCCGCGGCCGCAGCAGCGGCGCCGACGGCGGCAGCAGACGAGGTGGCAGCGCCAGCGGCGCCGATGGCAGCCACCACCACAGCCTCCGCCCCAGCCGCCGCCACAGCCGCCGCCCCAGTGGGTCGGGAAGACCTGAGCAATCATTTGGATTTCCCCCTTCGCCTGTCCTTTTCCTGGACTTGCGAAAGCGACATTACCAGCCGTAGTCGGACAATTACGCAAACGAGCGGTCTTGCTTGATTCGTGGATTTTTTGCAGGTTTGTTCGGATAAATCTAGACGTGCGGTACTTTCAAGGGCTATGAAAGCTTCGTCCGCTCATGTCATAGTGCATTGCCGCCAAACGCGGCCCACGTAAAGACCTGACCGGGCATTACTCATGAGTAGGTGGGGGCGCATTCGCTGCCTCTTCGCACCGGGCCGGTCACCGCGGGTTGATCGGACCCGCGCTGAGCGGCCGAAAAGCGCGAAGGTCGATCCTCCAAGGGATATTCCCGGGAATGGCATGACCTTCTGACCGCGGTTGGCTATCGTCGCAGCATCCGACTTCCCCTGGGGGCCGCACAATGCAGCCGGCGCCGCGCCGTACGATGCCCGAACCCGCACTCCACGAGGTCGCCGACGGCGTGTTCGCCTATGTGCAGCCCGACGGGAGCTGGATGCTCAACAACACCGGCCTGGTGCTGGACGGCGCGGGCGGGCACGTGCTCGTGGACACCACCTGTACCGAGGCGCGCAACCGGGCCCTGCTGGCGCGCGTCGCCGAGGTCGCGGGCGAGGGGCCGCCGCGCGCCCTGGTCAACACCCACCACCACGGCGACCACACCTACGGCAACTGGCTGCTGCCCGCCGCCACCCCGGTCATCGGCCACGTCCACTGCCGTGCGGACATCCTGGCCGCCGGGCTCGTGGCGGCCGAGATCCTCACCGGCCCCGCGTACGGCGAGCTGCGCCTGCGCCCGCCGGAGGTGACGTTCGAGACCCGGATGGCCCTGCACGCCGGCGAGCGCCGGATCGACCTGCTGCACGCCGGGCCCGCGCACACCCGCGGCGACGTCATCGCCTGGCTGCCGGAAGAGCGCGTGGCGTTCGCCGGAGACCTGGTGATCAACGGTGGCCAGCCGTTCCTGGTGGAGGGTAGCGTGGCCGGCTACCCGCGCGCGCTGGCCATGCTGCGCGAGCTGGACCCACTGGTGCTGGTCCCCGGGCACGGCGCGATCTGCCGGGGCGATGAGATCCGCCGGGTGCTCGACGACCTGGTCGGATACACGGCCCTCGTGGACGGCCTGGCCAGGTACGGGCACAAGACCGGCGCGCCGCCGCTGACCATGGCCCGCGCCGCGGCCCGCGAGCTCGGCCCGTTCGCCGACTGGACGGAGCGCGAACGGCTGGTCGGCAACCTGCACCGGGCCTACCACGAGCTGGACGGCAACCCCCTGGGCTCACCCCTCGCGCTGACCGGCGTCTGGCCCGACATGGTCACCGTCAACGGCGGTCCGATCGCCTGTCACGCCTGAGGTCCGGGAGAGAGACCCGAATCCGACGTTGCCGAGTCGCCGGGAGCCGTCGAGACTACGGACTCATGGAGCATTCATTCCCGTTCATCCCTTACGTGCCTGACCGGTACCCCGCGGCGGAGATGCTCGCCCGCGGACGCGAGTTCTTCGAGCTGGTCGACGGACGCAGGAGCGTGCGGGCGTTCAGCCCCGAACCGGTCCCGCGCGAGTGCATCGAGATCGCCGTGCGGGCGGCCAACACCGCGCCCTCCGGGGCGCACCAGCAGCCGTGGAAGTTCGTCCTGGTCGGCGACCAGGAGACGAAGAAGCGGATCAAGGAGGCCGCCGAGATCGAGGAACGCCAGAACTACGAGGGCGGCCGGCTGCCCGCCGAGTGGCGCGAGGCGCTGGCCCCGCTGGAGACCGGCTCCGACAAGGGCTACCTGGAGGTCGCCCCATGGCTGGTGGTCTGCTTCGCGGAGAAGTACGGCGTGGCCCCGGACGGCTCCAAGCGCAAGCACTACTACGTCAACGAGAGCGTCGGCATCGCCTGCGGCCTTTTCATCACCGCGCTGCACTCCATGGGCCTGTGCACGCTCACCCACACCCCCAACCCGATGGCGTTCCTGACCGAGATCTGCGGCAGGCCCGCCAACGAGCGGCCCTACATCCTCTTCCCGGTCGGCTACCCGGCGCCGGACGTCGAGGTGCCCGACCTCGCCAGGAAGCCGCTCGCACAGGCCCTGATCCACCTGGACGAACCCACCTGAGCGGCCGGTCGTAGCCTGAGACCATGACGAGCCGGGGCGTGGTCGCGTGACGCGGATCCTTGTCGTGGACGACGAGCCGCAGTTGCTCCGCGCCCTGCGCATCAACCTGTCCGCCCGCCGCTACGAGGTCGCGGTGGCCGCCGACGGCGGCGCGGCGCTGCAGAAGGCCGCGGACTGGTACCCCGACCTCGTGGTGCTGGACCTCGGGCTACCCGACATGGACGGCGTGGAGGTCATCCACGGCCTGCGCGGCTGGACCAGCGTGCCGATCGTGGTGCTGTCCGGCCGCGCGGGCAGTGACGACAAGGTCGAGGCCCTGGACGCGGGCGCCGACGACTACGTGACCAAGCCGTTCGCGATCGACGAACTGCTCGCCAGGATCCGCGCGGTGAGCCGGCGTACCGCGCAGCAGGGGGAGGAGGAGCCCGCGCGGGTCCGGATCGGCTCCCATGTGGTGGACCTGGCGAGCAAGACCGTCTCCGGCGGCGTACGGCTCACGCCCACCGAGTGGCACCTGCTGGAGGTGCTGGTCCGCAACCCCGGCAAGCTGGTCGGCCAGCGCGCGCTGCTGGCGGAGGTCTGGGGCGAGGTGTACGTCAAGGAGACGAACTACCTGCGGCAGTACATGGCCCAGCTCCGCCGCAAGCTGGAGCCCGATCCGGCGCGTCCCGTTCACCTGATCACCGAGCCGGGCATGGGGTATCGTTTCGTCCCCGGCAATGATGCGATTACATGATTACCTTACTAAGGGTGGGTTCATGACGATCGAATACGTGCGGTACCAGGTGCCCGAGGACCGGGCGGAGGAGTTCGAGAAGCGGGTCGCCGAGCACCTTTCCGGCGCGCCCGGCTGCGCCGACTACGAACTGGCCCGCGATGGACGGGCCTACCTGCTGCGAATCACCTGGGACGAGCCCGGCGAGCCCCCCGCGCCCGAACTGGCCGCCGAGCGCAGCCGCTACGCCCCCACCCGCGTCCGGGGCGCCGGCGGCTCGGTGCCCACGATCTACCAGTGGGCGGGCGGCGCCGCGGCGTTCGAGCGGCTGACCGCGGCGTTCTACGACAAGGTCCTCAAAGACGACCTGATCGGGCCGCTGTTCGCGCACATGCACCCCGAGCACCCGCGCTATGTCGCGATGTGGCTCTCAGAGGTGTTCGGCGGACCCGACCGCTACACCACTGAGCGCGGCGGGTACGTCGCGATGCTCGCCCACCACCTCGGCAAGGCGATCAGCGAGCCGCAGCGCCGCCGCTGGGTCGCCCTCCTCCAGGACGCCGCCGACGAGGTCGGCCTGCCCGCCGACCCCGAGTTCCGCGCGGCCTTCCTCGGCTACATCGAGTGGGGCACCCGCCTGGCCGTCACCAACTCCCAGCCGGACGCCGACCCGATCCGCCAGGCGCCCGTGCCGCGCTGGGGGTGGGGCGTCGCGCCGCCGTACGTCGGCTAGCGCCCCGGATGAGTACTTGAACGAGAGTTGAGTACTTGCTAGCTTGTTGAACACATGCTGCTTGGAGGTGCGTGTGAACGGCAGGCTGAGCGCCGAGGAGGCGCTGCGTGAGATCGACCAGGTCGGCGGGAGCGTGCGCCGCTCCGGCCGATGGGCCGGCCGCTGGATGTTCGCCCTGGGCATCGGGGCCGTCATCTACTGGCTGGCCATGCTGCTCGGCGGTGAGACGCTGCGCGGCATCGCCGGCTGGGGATGGCTGCTGTTCGTCGCCGGCTCGATGGTCTACGTCTGCCGCCAGCGCGTCTTCAGCCGGGCGGTCTGGCGGTTGCAGTGGCCGATCACCGCGGGCTTCCTGCTCACCAGCGCGGCGGCCACGCTGTTCGCCGTCTTCCTGATGCCCGACGAGCCCGGCCCGCCATGGGTCGCGCTGGCCGTACTGACCGCGGTCGTCGCCGGCGCGCCGCCCATCTGGGGCGGCTGGCTGCTGCGCCACCGGGAAGTGACAGGTTGAGCGGCGCCACGCACCCGCGCCACGACCTGGACGAGGTCATCCACGCCCCGGTCCGCCTGTCCATCATGGCGGCGCTGTCCGGCGCGGAGCGGATCGACTTCCGCTTCCTCCGCGACACCATCGAGGTCAGCGACTCCCTGCTCTCCAAGCACATTGTCACTCTTGAAAACGCCGGTTACGTGAACGTCGACAAGGCGTTCGTCGGCAAGCGCGCCAAGACCTGGCTCTCGCTCACCGAGCAGGGCCGGGCCGCCTTCGCGCGCTACACCGACGTACTCCGGCAGATCACGGAAGGGGCCACCCGTGCCTGACCGCTCCGCGCTGGAGACCCGCGCGCTGCACAAGCGATACGGCGACAAGGAGGCGCTGCGCGGCGTCGGCCTCGCCGTCCGCCCCGGCGAGATGTTCGGCTTCGTCGGCGCCAACGGCGCGGGAAAGACCACCACCATGCGGATCGTCATGGGCGTGCTCGAAGCCGACGCCGGAGAGGTCCTGTGGCAGGGCCGCCCGATGACCTTCGAGGACCGGCGCGGCTTCGGCTACATGCCCGAAGAGCGCGGCCTGTACCAGAAGATGCGGGTCGCCGAGCAGATCGAGTACTTCGGCAGGCTGCACGGCATGTCCCCGGCCGCGGCGCGGACCGCCACCCACGACCTGCTCGAACGGCTCGGCCTCACCGAGCGCGCCGGCGACCCCATCGAGGCGCTGTCCCTCGGCAACCAGCAGCGGGTACAACTCGCCGTCGCGCTCGTCCACGACCCCACGCTGCTGATCCTCGACGAGCCGTTCTCCGGCCTGGACCCCATCGCCGTGGACGCGCTGGCCGGCGTGCTCGCCGAACGCCGCGCCGCGGGCGTACCGGTGATCTTCTCCAGCCACCAGCTCGACCTGGTGGAACGGATGTGCGACTCGGTCGGCATCATCTCCGCCGGCCGGATGGTGGCCGCCGGGCCGGTGGACGAGGTCCGCGCCAGGGAAGGCCGCAGGCAGCTCAAGGTCGTGGTGCGAGGCGCCGGGCCCGGATGGGCCGACGGCCTGCCCGCCGAGATCACCCACCAGAACGGCGTCCACGTACTCCGCGCCGCCGAAGCCGACGACCAGGCGATCCTGCGCGCCGCGATGAGCGCGGGCACGGTCGAACACTTCGGCTGGGAGCAACCGACGCTCACCGAGATCTTCAGGGAGGCCGTGGCGTGAACGACATCCTGCTGGTCGCGCGGCGCGAGATCAGCGTACGCGCGCGCACCAAGGGCTTCCTGATCAGCCTCGCGGTCAGCGCCGTGCTCGTCGCCGCGCTGGCCATGCTGCCCAAACTGTTCGCCGGCAACGACTCCTACGACGTCGGCCTGGTCGGCTCCGACTCGCTGCGCGCCGCCGCCACCACGGCCGCCACCGCCCAGCAGGTCGATCTGTCCTTCACCCCGCTGCCTGACGAGGCCGCGGCCCGCACCGCGCTACTGGCCGGGGACATCGACGCCGCCGTGCTCGACGGCCGCGCGCTCCTCGCCGACGGCGCGGTCGACCGCCGCCTCGGCGTCATCCTCCAGGCCGGGCACACCAGCGTGAAGACCCAGGAACAACTGCGCGCCGCCGGGCTCGACCCCGCCAAGGTCACCGAGGCCATGCGGGTCGCGCCGCTCACCGAACAATCGGTCAGCCCGCTGCGCGGCGACTCCTCGGTGCGGTCGGGCTTCGCGATGCTGATCGTCTTCGTGCTGTTCTTCCTGCTCATGTCCTCGGTCACCGCGGTTGCCATGGGCGTGGTCGAGGAGAAGGGCAGCCGGATCGTCGAACTGATCCTCACCTCGATCCGGCCCTGGCAACTGCTGGCCGGCAAGATCCTCGGCCTTGGGGCGCTCGGCCTGGTCAATCTGGGGGTCGTCATCGTGGCCGGGCTCTCGGCGGGCGTCGCGACCGGGCTGACGGCCGACCTGCCCGACGGCGTGGCGGGCATCGTGGCGGGAGCGGTGGTGTGGTTCCTGCTGGGGTACGCGTTCTTCGCGGTGCTGGCGGCGGCCTTCGGTTCGCTGGTGTCCCGCCAGGAGGAGGTCAGCGGTGTGCTCACCCCGCTGACCACGCTCCTCATGGCGGTCTACCTGGTCGCCTTCTACGCCGTCGCCGAACCGACCGGGCCGCTCGCCCGGGTGCTGTCCCTGGTCCCGCCGTTCTCCTCCATGGTCATGCCGGTCCGCATGGCCGCCACAGAGGTCCAGCTCTGGGAACTCGCCGTCGCGGCCGTCGCGATGCTCGCCGCGGTGGCCGCCGTCCTCGCGGCGGGAGCCCGCATCTACCGCCGCGCGGTCCTGCGCACCGGGGCCCGCATCCGCCTCACCGAAGCACTGCGCTAGCGGGGGGCGTTCCGGCGTGCCCGTCAGGCGGTACGGCGGTGCCGGGCGGTGGCCCTGGTCCGGCGGGCCAGCCTCAGTGCCCTGAGCCCCACCCAGATCAGAAGGAAGACCCCGAAACCGCCCTGGACGACGCGAAGCATCATGGGCGTGTCCAGGGCGGCGAAGACCACCACCCCTGTCCACAGCACCCCGAACACCCCGACGAACCCGATGGCAGCCCAGTCCAGCCACATCCGCCCCATGGGCCAAGTGTTCCAGCCGGGGATTCAAGCCCAGGTCAGGCACTATCGCGGCGATGACCTTACGCCCGTCAAAATGCCCGCCATCCCGACAACCCCCACCCTCGGGCCGGGTACCTGGCCCTGCTTTTCTGAAGCCGGGCGCCAGGGGTGGGCTGCTCGTTCCCTCTATGTCGAGCAACCGACACTTAACCTGGGCCCGGTTCCTTGGAACACGTCTACCTGAACCCCGGGCCGGCCGGCCCGGAGGCTGGATACGTTGACCTATCTGGGGGTCGTACGGCTGACGCCGGCGCAGCGGGGGCCGCGGCCGTGGGGGCGGAGGGTGCGCATCGGTGCCCTTTCCAGCGCGGCGACGAGGGCCGCGGCCGTGTGCGCGTCGGCGAGGATGCGCCCGACCGACTCCCCGTCCGCCGGGAGTTGCCCGCGCTTGGCCAGCTCGTCCCGTACGAACGTGAGCGGATCATCGTCGCCGGCGAGGTCGGCGGCGACCGAGGCCCGCGCGGCGGTCAGCAGCCGCAGGTAATAGGCCCGCAGCGTCGCCTCGCGCATGCTGACCTGCTCAAGGTCGTCCAGTAGTGTCCTGGCGAGCTGAAGGAGGTCACCGGCACGGGTCTCCTCCGCGGCGAGGTGGGCGCGGATGTCATCGAACTCCGAGCGGGTCATGGTGGTACCTCCACAGGTGGAGAGCTCGTGCTCACTTGGTACTAGGGACCGATTGCGGATGACTTGCGGTCCGGTTGCGTGTGCGCTTGCACGCCGACCGGCAGAGCGGGGCGTCGGCCGGGTCGCGCGCGGGTTGCGGTCCGGTGGGTTTGAGGGCGCCGGGCAGGCGGGAATGGTCCACCGGTTACGCGTGTTGTCCATGGCACCGCCGGAGGGCTGCTAAAGTTCTTTACGCGGAAGACGCGCGAGACGCCACCCAGGGTGGCGGCACCGGGCGAAATCGCACCCTTTCACTTCGGATCGCCGGGTTAGTTTGGACTTGTCCGGTTAGTCTGGTAAGTTAGAGGGGTTGCCCTGGAGACGGGGCGACGAAATGAGGAATAGGCTTCAAGCCCCGAAGGGCTGGATCGGTTCGGCTGGTCTGGTTCGACGGTGTACGCGCCCGTTTCTTGAGAACTCAACAGTGTGCTAAAAGCCAGTGCATGTACAACATGTATGACCCCGTCATCTCATCTTAGCTGGTGAGATGGTGGATTCCTTTGAACGAGACACCGTTCATCATCCGTTTAGCCGGATGGGTGTCTCGCGCAGGATTAGTGGTTCTTCAAGCATTGTTTGGAGAGTTTGATCCTGGCTCAGGACGAACGCTGGCGG
>NZ_JBIRBB010000040.1:0-20752 GCF_044326295.1 Spongiactinospora sp. 9N601 | reverse complement strand
GGGCGAGCTCCTCGGCGGCGGTCTTGATCGCCCAGACGATCGGCAGGATGGCGGCGAAGGAGAGCAGGACGCTCAGCACGTCCAGCCGCGACGATGCCGGGCTTCGGTACTCGGGGACGAGCCGGGGTGTGAGCGCCAGGAGCAGCACGATGACGGGCACGTTGATGAGGAACACCGATCCCCACCAGAAGGCTTCGAGGAGCAGTCCGCCGACGATCGGGCCCAGTGCGATGCCGCCGGACACAGGCGACTCTGGGGACAAAAGCACTCAGAACTCCAGATGAAGCTGCTGTTCGATCGAGTTCCTCTCGTCGTTCACGGGCAAACCGGCGATCTTCTTCAAGGCGCTGAACGACAGGGTGCCTTCGCCGGGGAGTTGCCGGATCAAGTCGGGCAGCAGCAATGCGACTCCGGCGGTGTCCCACAGCGCCCGATGTGGTTGATGCCCGGGAACCAGAATGTTGATCTGCTGGGTGAGACCATGCCGGCTCAGCAGATCGGTGAGGCTGAGCCGCTGTCTGCCGGGGTGGATCACGCGTGCGAGGCGGAGTGTGTCGATCAATCCGGCGCAGAAACCAACGAATTCTCGAGTTGGTGGTCCGCCCACGTCAACTCCCCAGGCTTCGACTACGAACGAGGGCTTCTCTCCGATGAGGAAGTCGAACGCCTCGGTTATGAGTACATGCCTAACGGCCGGCAGGTAGACCAGCCGAACTTCTGGGATGCCAGTGCCAAGGTGCAGAACAAATACATGCAACAATGGTCGGTGCTATTCACCGGTGAGCAACTTGCGCTCCTATGGGTAAGCGTCGGCGGGCTCAAAAGCTTCAACCCAAAGAATGTCACCACTAGTGGCGGCAGGCAGGCCTATACCAGTTCAAGACTCGCCAAGTCATCACGTGCTGGGTACAAATATCTCAAGACATATGAATGTCTCATTGAGTACGCCGACGAAATCGATGCAGCGGTCCGCGACCAGAGAGTGAATAGAGAGGCGCTCACGGCCGTCCTTATCTTTGAGATCAGCCGTGCCGGAGGAGACCCGAAACATGGGTTCTTGGCGGGGGTCGCTGCAAGAATTTTTTGGCGATGATGAGAACAAAGGCTTCGGGATCAGCCAGGTGGAAACCCGGGAGATCAAGCATCTGGCATGGTTTTATGACCGGTCGATGTACAAGAAAGTCAGAATGTGGGACAATAAGACGATAGCAAAATGGCTTGTATCGAACCCAGGCGAGGCAATTAAAGTAGCGGCCATGCGTCTCAAATTTGTGAAGGAGAACTATCGTATCGATGGAAAGGGTATCACCTGGTGGCAGGCGACGATCGCCTATTGCTTCTGCGCGGGAAAGGAAAGTACGCAATTTGCCAAGAGGTGGAAGGCCGGCTTTCGAGGATATAAAGGTGCACATAATGCCCGCCAGCGTTATGAAGCGATATATGGCACCAATAGAAAGGTGGGCGGGTGGGTTTGGCATTCCACCCATGAATTCTGGCGATGCGTAAAGAACCAATGTGCTGGCTGACGGCTCGATCGGGCCGGCGCTATGTATAGCTAACCCCTCTACCGGGTGAATGGAATAATCCGATGGCTTCACTTAAGGCGCTGGCCCGCCTTGCAATCGCATCTTCGCTGGTGCCTCTGGTTTCAAGCTGCCTACAATCGGCTGATTTGCGAGTGGCGCCTGCGGTAATAAAAGACGTCAACAGCATTGGGGTAGTACTACATCAAAGGACCCACCGGGGCGACGCCCCGCTTGAGGCCCTTGTCCTTGCCGTGGACGCTCCCAACTCCAAGGCGGTACTGGAGAGAGCTACGGCTTCCCTGGTAAGCCGTGGGTGGAATGTGGCCAAACGCGAATCGAATGATTATGTCGAACTACAATCAGATAAATGGAAAGACGTGGAGGTGACAATTTATAGTATCGAATTCGCTGAGTCTTCTGCAGCGCCGAAGTCGGAAAATGGTAAAGCTTTCGCGGACGCTCGAAAGCGGGCTGGGGGCAAGCCGGTTGTGGTCGTTCACGCCGACCGCACTGACGTGTAGCGCGGTTGAGTCTTGACCGGCAGCCAGAATGAGCTGACGCGCAGCTCCCATCACGAGCGGACCGTCACGATCATCGACGGAGTGGTGTTGCGCATCGACAACGAGGACCTCAAGGCCGACGGCGACGCGCTGCGCCGAGCGCACGGGTCGAGGCGGTACCACCGGGCACACCCGGCTCCCTACTGGCCAGCACGCCGAGCACGCCGAACTGAGCCTCGGCGCACGTATCCGATACTGCCGGAGTACCCGGAGCCCGAGTACATCGCGGAACCGACCGGGGGATTTCATGGCCGAGACGCATGCGGAGGAAGCGTCAGACGCGGAGAGCCCCGTGATCGATCGGCCACGGAGCTCGATCTTTTCCGCGCGGCCGGATGGTTCACTGGGGCCGCCGGTCCATGAGGATTCGCATGCCTGAGACACGTCACCTGGGAGCGATCAGGCGGGAGCGCGGCTGGGCAAGACAGACGCGGTCCGCGAGTGTTAGAGAGCGATGGCCGGGGTGCTCGCCAGCCTGATCTGATCGGGACCGTTGTACCCGATGGTGGCCTGCCGGACGTGGGCGCGGGCCCGCCGCAGGGGGCATCGGCCCGTTCCGTGACCTCAGCGACGTCTGCGCTGGTGACCACGAACGCCCCAATTGGACGCCGGTCTCCACCGCCTTGCCGATCTTGCCGTTGCGGGAGTCGCCCGAGCCGTGGCCGGCGACCTCGTGCTTGCCATAGCCGCGAGGCGCAGCCCGCCCTCGCCGTCGCGTGAGCGTTCCAGCAGCAGGTCCAAGACCTGATCGCCGAGCAGTTCCCGCAGTGGTACCGGCTGCTGGGCGATGTCGGATGGGTGGTGGCGTCCGTCTTGGTGAGTGGCCGTCTCCAGCGGTGCCGTGCCGTTGTCGTGGCGGTGTGGTTCCAACGCGGCCAGGGTGGATCTCCCTCGTGTGATGGTCATGATCGTGTTCTCCTCCGAGATGGTCAATGATCGTTCTACGGTTCCATCTACGTTTGGCGATCATTTCCACACCTAGAGTGATACTCCCGGGTCCTGCGGTCGACGACCTCGGCTCCCGCTGTCGTTGTCGAAGGCGCAAGTCTGCCGCAGCAGGGGGCGCAGCGCCCGCCGCTCCCGGGGAGCCGTCGATACAGTGGGCGCCCGGAGCCCCATCGCCGGCCCCTGGGAGGACCTGTGGTTCTACGCCGGCCCGATCTGGCCGGCGTAGTGGTCGAGTGGTTCGAGTGGGGGCTGCGAGGCCGCGTCGCGGACCGCGGCGGCTCCCACCGCGCAGGCGACGCCGAGCGCCCGCCCGTACGGCAGGCCGCGGCCGAGCGCGAGTACCAGCGCGGCGCTGAACGCGTCGCCGGCGCCGACACTGCTGACCGCGCGGACCCGAGGCGAGTCGGCTTTGGCCACCTCGGTCCCGTGGCGGAACATGGCCGCGCCGCGCGGACCGTAGGTGACCGTGACGAGGCGGGCCGACCGTAGCGCCGGCATGGCGGCGTATTCCGTCTGGTTGACGATGACCAGGTCGGCCCGACTCAGCAGGGCCTCCGGCAGCGGCATCGCGGGCGACGCGTTGAGCGCGAAGAAGCCCCTGACCCGTTCGGCGAGGTCCAGCACGATGTGCAGGTCGATCTCCAGTTGGGTGAGCACCGCCTCGCCGGGGGCGAACTCCACCCCCGTCAGGTCGATCCGGGCGTTGGCCCCCGGGCAGACCGCGATCTGGTTCTCGCCGGACGCGTCCACCGTGATCAGCGCGGTACCAGTGGCCCCGGGAACGGTCCGTACCTCGGACACGTCCACGCCGAGCTCCACCATCCGCGCGAGGATCTGAGGGCCCTCGTCGTCGCCGACGGCGCCTACGAGCCTGGCCCGGCCGCCCAGCCGGGCCGCCGCCACGGCCTGGTTCGCGCCCTTGCCGCCGGGGTGCCGCGACAACACCCCATGCCCCACGGTGACGCCGGGTGTCGGCAGTTCCGGCATGCGCGCGACGAGATCGACGTTGATACCGCCGACGACCGTCAGTGCGTCGTTCATTCCTCGGTTCCTTGTCGTCGGCTGCCGGGCCTACAGGGTGAGCAGGCGCTCCATCAGGATCGGGGCCAGGGGTTCCTTCGTGGACAGGACGACCCGGCTGTGCGCATCCGGTTGATCCGGATAGCCCAGGTACCGGCCGCGCAGGTCGCAGATGGTCTGCCCGCGCCCCGGGCCATTCGTGTCATCGATGACGACGGACACGCGCGGGGCGAGGAGCGGTTCGACGCAGCCGATGACGACGGCGGCGGCGAGCGGGTCGTGCAGTGCGGCGCACCGCCGCCCGTACACGGACATGTAGAAGTCGAAGTAGTGGTCGAGGATCAGACCCAGCGTCCGCGCCAGGGGGCGCGGGGCCGCGGCCAGCCGCCGCCGGTCGTCCTCCTCCAGCCGATTGTCCAGGGTGACGTCCAGGGGGACCAGGGTGATCTCCCAGGGGGCGGCGAACACCCGCCGGGCGGATTCGGGATCGTTGCCGATGTTCGCCTCGGCCACCGCCGTGATGTTGCCGGGGCTGCGCGCCGCGCCGCCCATGATCGTCACGCCCGCGACGCGCTCGGGCAGGGTGCCGTCGCGGTCGAGCGCGACGGCGAGGTTGGTGAGCGGGCCGACGGCCAGGACGTGCAGCCGGCCGGTGTGCCTGAGGGAGAGCCGGATCAGCAGGTCGGCCGCGCTCTCCGCGGTCGGGCGCTGCAGCGGGTGCGGCAGCCGCACGTCGCCGAGCCCGTTCCCGCCGTGGATGTGCGGTACGGCGGCACCGGCGTTGGCGGCGCCGACCGCGACGGGGATCTCGGTCCGACCGGCCAGCGTCAGCAGGGCCAGGGTGTTGACGGCGGCCTGCCGCGCGCCGGTGTTCCCGTTCACCGTGCCCACCCCGGCCAGTTCCACTTCGGGGCTGGCGAGGAGCAGGGCGAGCGCGAGCGCGTCGTCCACGCCGGTGTCGCAGTCGAGATAGAGGGGGGTCACGTGTACCTCAGCACTGTGGGGTGGTCAGCGGGAGGATACGAGGGCGCCGGAGCGCGCGACGATCTTTCCGGCCTTCATGACGAGCGTCCGCCGCGGGGGCTCGACGACGATCTCGCCGAGCGCCTCGCCCGGCAGGACCACGAGGTCGGCGACGTCGCCGGGAGAGACGGCGCACGGCGCACAGCCCAGCGCTTCGCGGCCCAGCGTCGTGCCCATGTTCAGCGCGAACTCCAGGTCGTCGTCCGTGCGCCAGTAGCACTTGTAGGCCATGAACATCGCGCGGGCGAGGATGTCGCCCTCTCCCCACGGCGACCACAGGCTGCGAGCGGAGTCGGACCCGAGACACATCCGCACGCCCATCGCGTGCAGGGCCTTGACGTCGGGCACCGGTAGCAGCCCGTGGACGCCTACGGCGACGGCGATGTCCGCGCCGGCGAGCGCCGAGCCGAGGCGCGCGAACTGCTCGGGCGACGGCTCGGCCAGGCTGAACACGTCGCACAGGCTGACCTTGCCCTGCATGCCGAGCGCCTTGACTCGCTCGGCGATCCGCTCGATGAGCCAGACGCCCAGTTCGCCGGACTCGTGCAGGTGAAAGTCGACCGGCACCTGGTACCGCTCGGCGAGGCCGAAGACGATGTCGAGCTGGCGGGCGGCATCGCCGTCCACGCCCGCGGGGTCGAGGCCGCCGATGGCGTCGGCCCCGTCGCGCAACGCCTGTTCGAGCAGTTCGGCGGTGCCGGGCTTACGCAGCAGACCGAGCTGGGGGAACGCCACGATCGTCAGATCGGCGAGCCCGGCCATCTCCTCGCGGACCTGGAGCAGGCCGTGCACACCGGACAGGCCGATCTCGGGCGCCACGTCGGCGAAGGTCCTAATGGACGTCGAGCCGTATGTCACGCACTTGTCGAGGAAGGCGCGCGCCCGCGTGGCGACGGGGGTCGCGGTGTCCGCCCACTGCTTCAGCGTGTCGTCGAACATCTGGTTCATGTTGATCGGCTCGGAGGTGCGCCGGACCCACGGTTCGCCCCACAGGCTCTTGTCAGCGTGGGCGTGGCCGTCGACGAAGCCGGGGAGGACGATCTGCCCGCCGAGGTCCTCGATGTGGTCGGCGGGGCCGAGGTCGGCCGGGGTCTCGCGGCCGACGGAGCGGATCCTTCCGTCGGCGACGGTGACGACCTGCGGGTCGCCCACGCCGTTCACACGGACGTTGGACAGGATGATTCTTGCCATGGTTCGCCTTCTCACGTTGCGGTGTTTCTGAATCTCTGCATCTGGGCCGCCGGTCACTCCAGGCGGCTGAGCGCTGCGTCCTCCAGCGCACCGGCGAGGTGGTAAGCCAGCAGCGAGGCGAGCAGCACGACGGCGACGCCGCCCCAGACGAAGTTGTAGTCCGACAGCGTCGCGGCGACGGTCATCGAGGCGCCGAGCCCGTGGCCCGTCGCGAGCCACTCCGCCACCATGGCCGCGCCGATGGACAGCGGCAGCGCCACCTTCACCGAGGCCAGCAGGGCGGGCAGCGCGTACGGCATGAGCAGCTTCGCCATTCGCTGCCACCGTCCGGCTCCAACCGCGGTGAGCAGGTCCATCGCGCTCCGCGGCACCGCCCGCATGGCGAGCAGGACGTTGACCAGGATGGGAAAGAACGTCATCACCGCGATCAGGACGGTCACGGCCAGGATTCCCCGGCCGAACATCAGCGCCAGCAGCGGCATCGCGGCCACGATTGGGATGGATCGCAGAGCGATCGAGACGGGCATCAGAACCCGCTCGATCACCGGGTACTCGTGCGCCAGCACGGCCATCGTCACGGCGAGGACGAGCCCGACCACGAACCCGACGCCAGCGTCGCCGACGGTGCGCAGCAGCGACGAGAGCATGTACGGCAGCGGCTCCTCCGGCTCGCCGGAGGCGGTGACCAGTTGGGTGTCGCCGGTGAGGAAGTAGGAGACCACTTCCACTGGGCCCCGGGCGACGGCGCCGCCGCCCGGCACCACCAGGGCGAGCAGCCACCAGCAGGCCGCCACCCCCATGAGGGTTCCGGCGACCGCGAGTACGGCACGCAGCAGCCGTGCGCCCGCGCGCCCGTCCCGCCGCCTGCGGCGGGACGGGCGCGCGCCGAGAATGGTGTCCATCGAACGGGTCCACGGCAGCGCCGTCCGCACGACCAGCGGCAGGACAAGGAAGGCCACTGCGGCTAGGATCGACGTCACGATGGCCAGCCCCCAGGCGCGGGGGATGTCGAAGGCGCCCTGGGCCTGGATCATCGCGACGCCAAGGCCCTGCGCGCCGCCCATGTACTCGCCGATGATCGCGCCGAGGATGGCGGCGGGCGCCGCGACCTGGAGGCCGCCGACGAGGCTCGGGATCGCGGCGGGCAGCCGTACCCTGCGGATCACCGTCCATTCCGAGCCGCCGGAGGCGCGCACGACGTCGACCGAGGTCCGGTCCACACTGTTGAGGCCGAGGATGGCGGCCACCAGGGTGGTGAAGACCACGGCCTGCGCCGCGAGGATCACGCTCGGGGTGTCGCCGCGGAACGCGATCGCGAGCAGTGGGGCGACGGCGATCAGCGGCAGCGCGATCGCTCCGACGGCCACCCGCTCGACCATCGCCTGCACGCGCGGGAACGGGAGCGCGCACAGGGCGAGGACGATCGCGATGCCATTGCCCCAGACGTAGCCCTGGAACGCGGACGACATCGTGACGGCGGCGTTCGGCTGGTAGTAGCCGACGTCGTCCCGCATCTGCTCGAGTACCTCGGCGGGGGACGGGACCAGCGCGCCGAGACCGCTCAGCGCCACCGCCTGCCAGGCCAGCAACAGCACCGCAACGGTCAGCAGCGGGGGGACGGCGTGCCGCAGGCGTGCGGCGAGCGGCCGGGCGGAGGCGACCACGGAGACGATCACCCGGACTCCTCGTCAGCGTGCCCGTTCTTGTTGCCGCGCCCGTCTCGGTTACCGGCGAACAGTTTCTCTGAGAGTTCGTCGCACAGGGCGTGGAAGGCGCGGTCCTGGAGGATCTCGCGGGTACGCGGCCTCGGCAGATCGACTCGGACGACCTCCAGGATCGTTCCAGGGCGCGGCGACATCAGGACAACCGTGTCCGAGAGCAGAACCGCCTCGCCGATGCCGTGCGTGACCAGCACGGTGGTCGTACCCCGCTCGGCCCAGATTCGTTGGAGCTCGAAGTTGAGCCGCTGCCGGGTCAGGTCGTCCAGCGCGCCGAAGGGCTCGTCGAGAAGCAGCAGGTCGGGCTCGGTGACAAGGGACCGGGCGAGCGACACACGCTGACGCATGCCTCCGGACAACTGGGACGGACGGGCCTTCTCGAACCCGGTGAGGCCGACCAGCCGGATCAGTTCGGCGACCGCGTCATCGTCCCTGCGGCCCGCCACCTCCAGCGGGAGCCGGATGTTGGCCGCGACGCTCCGCCAGGGCAGCAGGCCGGCGTCTTGGAAGGCGATGCCGAGGCTGTGTCCTTCGCGCAGTTCGCGCGGCGTGCGGCCGTGGACCGTGACCGTCCCGCCGCTCGGCGCCTCCAGGTCGGCCAGCACCCGCAGGACCGTGGACTTCCCGCAGCCGGACGGGCCGAGCAGCCCGACGAACTCGCCGCGGCGGGACTCGAAGGTGAAGTCGCGAAGCGCCTCGACCGACCCGCCCTTGGCGGCGAAGGTCTTGTTCAGGCCCTCGGTGTGAATCCCGGCGGAGGCGGGCGAGCCCGTGGCCGCCGGTTGCAACAGTGTCTTCTCTTCCGGCATGGTGCGGCTCATCCTTCGAGCAACTCGTTGGTGAACAACGACTCGTCGGCCTTGATCCCGATGCTGCGCAGGCTCGTGATCGTCTCTTCGATCAGCGCGTCCGGCATCCCGAAGAGGCCCTTGCCCCCTGGGGCGGCGGCGACGTACGGCGCGATAGCGGCCAGCGACTTCATCTGCTCCTCGTGCTTGAGGCCGAGGTTGGCGCCGTACTTGTTGACGATCACGTCGACGGCCGCCCTGTGATCCCTCAGCGCCGCCTCCCAGCCCTGCCTGCTCGCCGTCATGAACCTGCGGGCGTTCTCACGCGCGGCGGGGTCGTCCAGCGTCCGCTGGGAGACGAAGAAGACGCTCTGCATCCGGTTGAACCCGTAGTCGGCCATCGGCATCACATGCGTCTCGACCCCGCGCAACGCCAGCGCCACGGGCTGGTTGGAGGCGAACCCCCAGATGGCGTCTACCTCGCGGGCGGCCAGGGGGGCCGGGTCGAACTGGATCGGGACCAGCGTCACCTTGTCGGTGTCGACGCCGTTGCGCTTCATGAAGACCAAAGCGGTGTTCTTCCCGGCCAGCGTGATGCCGAGTTTCTTGCCCTCGATCTCCTTTGGGCTCTTGACCGGCCTGTCGGCCAGCGACACCCAGCACTCCGGGCTCTTCTGCAGCCCGGCACCGACGATCTTCAGCTTCGACCCCCCGCTGACGGCCGTGGCGACGTTCTCCGGGATGGCCTCGATGCCGATGTTGACGCGGTCGGTGGTGACCATTGGCACGACCGCGGAGTTCGGCCCGCCGGGGAGCACGTCCACACTGAGCCCCTGCTTGGTGTAGAACCCGCCCTCGGCGCCGACGAAGATGCCCGTGTACTCCACGTTGGGAATCCATGCGAGCTTCACCGAGAACCGGCTCGCCTGGGCCGCGGTCTCCCCACTGCCGCAGCCGGCCAGCGAGGTGACGGCCGCGCCGGCCGCCACCATGGCCGCGCCGTGGCCAGCCATCCGGAGGAAAGAGCGCCGGTCAAGGCCGGACGGCCTGCAGATATGAGCCATTCGTGCTCCCGAGAACTGTCGTCGTCGTGATCGCTGTGTGGTGAATGGGGCTAGCGCTCTACGCGAGATCGATTTCCGCGAGCAGCGTGTGGATGACATGAGCGTTTCCGCTGTTTGCGAATTGCTCGGTTTCGTGGATCATCCCGTCGAGGTGGACGACCATGAGTCGCTCGGCGCCGTCGGCGTCCCGGTCGGAGATGGCGGCGACGATGTCGCGGTGCTCCCGGTCCCACCGGAGCAGCGCGTCCTGCTTGATTCCGATCATGATGAGCAGCCGTTCGAGGGGGTCGAGCCGCTCGTCGAAGAGTGTCGTGGTGATCGCCTGGATCTGCTTGTTGTGCGAGGCGTCGCCGATCGTCTTGTGGAAGGCGAGTCGTTCGCGCCAGCGCGCCGCCGGGTCGGATTCGACCATCGCGCGAAGGCGCGTGACCTCCTCTGGCCGGGCCCGCAGCGCGGCGGCCCGTGCGGCCTCCCGCTCGATCCCCCGCCTGCCGGCGAGATGGTCGAGCAGGTCGTGGACATCGCGCAGGATGAGGGCGTCGGCGAAGTACGACTCCCGCCGCCTGTCCAACTGCTGGTTGGCGGCCACCCGGCTGCCCTCCTCGGTGAGGATTCGCCCCTTTCTTCCCAGTGACTGTGTGAGGGCCCGTTCGTCGAGGTCGCTGAGCAACCGGCTGACGGTCGACTCGCTGACGTCAAAGCCGTGTTTTCGCAGGTGCTGAGCGACGGCTCGGGCTCCCACCGGCCCCTGGTGATCGCTCACGAACGCCAGCACTGCGGACTCCATCGCTGGCGTGTGCCGCACGATCGCCTCCTCTTCGTCAGGGCCGTTGCCGGAACGGTAGGAGGCGTGTCCTTGTGTGTCAATAGTGACGAACGTCTGCAGAGTATGGCAATCTATCGTCGCCAATGACGGATGGAAGGACCCGGATGACGACCGACAAGATCGCCCATCACCTGCACCTTCGAGCTGGCGACGTGGGGCGGTACGCCCTGCTGCCCGGCAGCCCCGACCACGTGGCCTCGATCGCCGCGCACTTGGACGGGGCCGAGTTCGTCGCCCGCAACCGCGAGTTCGAGACCTGGCGCGGCACGCTCGGCGGCGAGCGCGTGGTCGTGACCTCGACAGGGGTGGGCGGGCCCTCCACGGCGCTGGCCGTGGAGGAACTGGCCGCGCTCGGGGTCGGCACGATGATCCGGATCGGGGTGTCGGGCTCGATGCGCTCCGGCACCGGCAACGGCGAGTTGGCCGTCCTCACCAGCGCGATTCGCGACGAGGGCACCACCAGGCAGTATCTGCCCATCGAGTTTCCCGCCGTGGCGACGATCGACGTCGTGCTCGCGCTCAGGCGGGCCGCGGAGCGCACCGGCGTACCGTACACGTGCGGCCCGGCGCATACCAAAGACTCCTATTACGGCGAGATGGAGCCGGAGCGGATGCCACTCGCGCCCGTCCTGACCCAGCGCTTCGAGGTCTGGCGGCGGGGCGGGGCGCTGTGCTCGGAGATGGAGACCGCCGCCGTGTTCATCGTCGGCACCGTGCTCGGAGTGCGTACCGGCAGCGTCGTGATGATGTGGAGCGATGACGCCATACGCACCGGCGAGGCCCCTTCCGCTGTCCCCCTCTTCACCACCGCCGTGGACGCCGTGCGCGAGATCATCGCGACGGACGCCCGCTCCGCCGCGGCCGCCCAGCCGGTTCCCGGGGCGTGATGGGCCCACGCCACGGGTCCGCCGGGCCCCCTTCGGAATCTCCCGTGCCTCCGGTCCTCCACCCCGCAGGCAGGACGCGGCGGGCGCATGGACTGCGGCGGTCCTTGCTGGTGCTGGCAGGTGTCGTGCTCATCGCCCTGAACCTTCGGATCGCGGTGACGAGCCTCGCTGCCGTACTCGACCAGGTGCGCTCTGATCTCGCTCTGTCCACCGTCGCCGCGGCGACGACGGCGACCCTGCCGGTCGTGTGCTTCGGCGTCGTCGCCTTCGCGACGCCCTGGCTCATCCGGCCGCTGGGCGCAAAGGCCGGGCTCGGGGCCGCACTGGCCGTACTGCTGGCCGGCCTGCTGCTCCGCGTGACCGGCGGAGAGTTCGCGCTGCTCGCCGGGACGTTCGTGGCCTGCGCGGGAATCGCGGCCGGGAACGTGCTCGTCCCGGTGATCGTAAAGGTCGAATTTCCGGCGCGCATCGGCGAGGTCACCGGCGCCTACAGCGCGGCGCTGTCGGCGGGGGCGGCGATCGGCGCCGCCGCCACCGTGCCGGCCGGGGACCTGCTCGGCGGCTGGCGCGGTGGCCTCGCCGTCTGGGCGGTGCCGGCCACCGCCGCCATCCTGCTCTGGCTTCCCCAGTTGCGGCGTGGCGCCGTGACGGCCGAAACGCACGCGCCGATGTCGAGCGTGCTGCGCAGTCCCGTCGCATGGGGCGTCACCCTGCTCTTCGCGACGCAGTCCGTGCTCGCCTATGTCGTGATGGCCTGGCTGCCGACCATCTACCTGGACGCCGGCTTCACCCCGGGTGAGGCGGGCGCCCTGCTGGCCATCGCCCTCCTGGTGGGCGTGCCGGTGTACTTCGCCATCCCGATCCTGGCTGTCCGCATGCGCCGGCAGGGGGGACTGGGCGCCTGGATGACGGCCCTCCAGATCGCCGGGCTGCTCGGCCTGCTCCTCTTTCCCCGGCACCTTCCCTGGCTGTGGGCGCTTCTCATCGGTGTCGGCGGGGGCGTCTTCCCGCTGACCCTGGCGTTATTCAGCATGCGCACCCGTACGGCGGCGGACACCGCCGCTCTATCGGCGATGGCGCAGAGCGTCGGCTACCTGCTGGCCGCCGCGGGCCCCTTCGCGGTCGGCGTGCTGCGCGACACCAACGGTTCGTGGTCCATGCCGGTGATGTTCCTCGTCACGATCTGCGTCGCGCAGGCGGTGCTGTGCATCGGGGTCGGACGGCCGCGCTTCGTGGAGCACTGACCCTTCGCAGGAGCGGAGGGCCGACGTTGTGCGCAGGATGAGATGCGCGAGATGTAGGAGCAGGCTGGAGGTTACCGTCGGCTGGATGATGGGCCGCATCCGGCCTCCCGGTTGTGCGCGGCCCACCACGGCAGTAGCTGCTCGCCCGCGTGGGCGGAGACGACGGTCTGGCTGATGATCGCGAACAGCGAGTCCCCTTCGGAGATCAGCCGCGTCACAGCCTTTCGGTCCAGGGGAACGTGCGCCCGCTGCCGGCCACCACGGGGTCACCGGCGATCATGCTGACCCCGTGGGCCAGTCGGTGCGCCGCCTAGTACTACAGTCATGTTTCGTGATCTATAGTGGGCTCTGTGTCGGATGGGGTGACGTCTGAGGATCTCCAGTCCTGGGCGGCCGGGCTGGATGAACTGTTCGCGCGGGTCGCCGCGCGTTTCGGGCGGGTGGAACCGCGGCGGCAGGCGCGGGCCTACCTGGTCGGGCTGCTGGCGCCGGTGGAGCGGAAGAACGGCTGGCAACTGGCCGAGGCCGCGGGCGACGCCAAACCTCACCGGATGCAGCGGCTGCTGAACGGCGTGCGGTGGGACCCGCGAGATGTCCGCGCCGACCTGCGTGAGTACGTGGTCGAACACCTCGGGGACCCGGGCGGGGTGTTGATCGTGGACGAGACCGGGTTCATCAAGAAGGGCACCGCCTCGGCGGGGGTGCAACGGCAGTACTCAGGGACCGCGGGCCGGGTGGAGAACTGCCAGCTCGGGGTGTTCCTGGCCTACGCCACCCCGCGCGGGCGGGTGCTGCTGGATGCGGAGTTGTACCTGCCGAAGTCCTGGACCGATGATCGGGCCAGGTGCGCGCAGGCCGGCATCGGCGGTGACGTGCCGTTCGCCACCAAACCGGCGCTGGCCACAGTGATGCTGGGCCGGGCGCTGGACGGCGCCGTGCCCGCCTCCTGGGTGGCCGCGGACGAGGCCTGCGGCCAGGATCACAAGTTCCGGCTCTCCCTGGAGAAACGCAAGATCGGGTATGTGGTCGCGGTGCCCCGGAGCCAGTCGCTGGGCGCCGGCATCGGCTACGGCAACACCGGCTCACGGGCCGACGCGGTGACCGCCGATGCCCCCCCCGGCGGGCGTGGAAACGTCTATCGGCCGGTGATGGGGCCAAAGGCCCGCGGCTGTATGACTGGGCGATAGCGACCCTGCCGCCCCACCCCGGCGACGAGCTGGGCGGGCCCGGCGGTATGCAGCGGTGGCTGCTGGTACGCCGCGGTCTCACCCCGCCGGCGACCAAGGCGAGCCCGGCCTTGCCTACTACCTGTGCTTCGGCCCTGCGGGGACCGGTATCGAGCAACTGGTGCGCATCGCCGGCTCGCGCTGGGCCGTCGAGGAGTGCTTCCAGTCCGCCAAGAACGAGGTCGGTCTGGACCAGTACCAGGTCCGCCGCTTCGATGCCTGGCACCGGCACATCACCTTGGCGATGCTCGCCCACGCCTACTTGGCCGTCACCGCCGCGCACGCCCCAAAAGCCCGTGCGGCCTGGTCTGCCTCACTCCAGCCGAGATCCGCCGTCTCCTGGCACGTCTGACCAGCGCCGCCCCCCGCCCCATCGGCCAGGCCCTCCAGGCCCCCAGGCCCTCCAGCATGCGCTGGCATGGTCCCACCACCGCCGCGCCCACCAGGCCCGCGCCCGCAGCAGCCACTACTGGAAACGATGGCTACGCCACAACAAGATCCAACTCTAGATCACGAAACATGACTGTAGTACTAGAGGGAACGATCCCGCGGCAGCGCGCCGCTGCGCTCGCTGCGCGAGGCGATGGACGTCCATGAGCACCTGATGCTCCTCGGCGGGGCGGGGATGGGCAAGTCCACGGTCACCCTGCGGGTGGCCGCCGCCATCGCGGGCGCGTGGCTGAACGGCGGGGACGAGGGCGATCGCACCTACTCGGTCGGCTCGCCGGTGTTGCCGCTGCGCGTGTCCGCGGGCCGGCTCGCGGCGCGGCTGGAACGCCCGGCCGTGCGCATGCTCGAAGAAGCGGTCACCGCAGAGCTCGGCCCCTACCTGACCGCGGAGTTCCCCGCCCACCTGCTGGAGGGGCCCGTCCGCGGGGTGCGCTGGCTGCTGCTGGTCGACGCGGTGGACGAGATCGCCGACCCGGAACGGTGGGCCCGGCTGCTGAACGTGCTCGCCTCGTGGGCGCTCGCACCGCGAGGTCCGTACCGCCTGCTGGTCACCAGCAGGCCACTCGACGGCCCCGAACTGTCCTCGCTGGGGGCCGGGCGGGGGGGCCAGGTACGAGCTCCAGGGGTTCGACCGTGCGGCGCTGGAACGTTTCGCCGCCAACTGGTTCACCGACGATGGGGGCGCCGATCAACAAGGTCCGCCTGAGCGGCGGCGAGGCATGGTGGGTGTCCGGGTACGAGGAAGGTTGTGCAGTCTTCGCCGACCCCCGCCTCTCCTCCGACAAACGCAGGGACGGCTTCCCGCTATTGACCCTCGATGCGGACGATGGTGCCTTGCTGGCGCAGTGCAGATCGCGGCGCAGGGGCATGCAGCGATTCGCCCTTGTTGAGCTGCGCAAGATTTTGCGCCGATAGACGGGGTCAGAAAGGTAGCGGGCGGTTATGTGGAATCTACTGGTGTCAACTCCTGTAGCTCAGTGGCCCGCCGATCAGAATCAGTCGTCGGCGGTTTGGAGGGATCGACGGCCCGGCAGTGCGGACGGGCGGGATCGTGGACTCGCCGAATCTCGGACGTGTGAGGCGAGAACCGTATGTGCTCTGTGAGTGAATGTGGACAGCACTGGACTACATGCGGCCAGGCGACACCTTCGTGGTGCCCTCACTGGACCGGCTCGGCCGCCCCCCGCCGGACCTGATCGCCATCGTGCCGACAGATGCACGGTCGGCAATGCCCCCAGTGTCTGCGTGCAGCCGACGCCGGGGGTTGTAGCTGGTCACACTGTCGAGGCGGCCAGCCACATAAATGGATCAGCTGCAGCCGACGTAGGTCACCGCGTCGTCGCGCATCCAGCCCTCGCGCCAGCCAGGAACGGGTGCAGGGCCGCAAACCGGCTGACGAGCGTGATCCTGGCATGGTCACGACCTTGGAGTCGTTGATCGAGCCGCGGGAAGTGGATGGTCCGGTCTCTCCGTTACGGTGGACCACCGCGTCGCTGCAGGACTTGTCCCAGGAACCGGGCAAGGCCGGGCATCCAGTGAGCGCGCCGGTAGGGGCAGGCTGCTACGGCAGATGGGGTTCAGCCTGCGGGCATGGCCAAACGGCGGGCCGGTAGTCAGTATGACCTGGGACGCGATACCGGCTGAGTGAACGTGGGTACCGACCGCAACACCGCCGCGTTCGCGGTGGAATCCATCCGCCGCTGGTGGAACCAGCAAGGCCGACTCGACAGCGCGGCCACCCGCGGGTTGGGAATCGACCGCTGAGGAATTGGCCCAGATCGCGGGCTTGGCGCCCTTCAACTGACTCGTCTTGTCACGGATGTAGCCGACGTCATTTGGCCCAGGGCCCTTCAGGATCCCTTTCTGTTACAGGAAACGATCTTTACTTTAGTCGTACCTTATGTGATGATAACTCCGCTTTGTCGTATTCATCCGAAAGGCTATGAGTGAGAACACCTCGACCAGCGTCCGGCTTATCCGCCCGGGCACGCTGCCGCGCTGGCCTGCTATGCGTACTGGTGCTACCCGCCTCGTTGCTGGCTGCGCCCGCAAGCGCTGAGGGCGCCACGCCATCCCCCGCCGTTACGATTCAGCCATCTCACACCAATTCTCCGGCAGGTAAAGCCATACCTTTCCACGTGGATAAGGTATTGGGTGATGCCACGGCGAAAGCCGTCAAGACCGGCAAACGCGTGCCGTTGCCCTCCCGCTACACCGAGACAATGAAGGTGTGGGCGAACACCGACGGCAAGACACTGCACGCCGAACTAAGCACCGAACCGGTGCAACTGAACTTCCCAGGCAAGGACGGCAAGAGGTCCTGGCGTCCGATCGACACCACGATCGTGGCCAAGGACGACGGCACACTGGCGGCCAAGCTGGTCAAGACCCCGCTAACCTTCGGCGGCGAGGGCGCCACCACCCTGGTCACGGCCAAGGACAAGGACGGCACCGTCACTGTCGGCTGGAACCGCAAGCTGCCTAAGCCGACCGTGGACGGTAACGAGATCACCTACCGGGACGCGGTGGCAGAGGGGGCCGACCTGGTACTCACCGCCCGCCCGAACGGGTTCGCCCAGGATGTGGTGCTGCGTACCCGTCCCAGGGGGCCGATCCAGGTCACCCTGCCCGTCACCCTGCCCAAGGGCAGCACGTATAGCAAGGCCGCCGACGGCCGGCCGCAGCTCAAATCGGCGCAAGGCACAGCGGAGAGCACGCCACTGGCGACGCAGGCGATCGATGCCAAGGCCGCCGAGGCACCCGAACAGGGCAGGATCGGCAAGGTGGATACCTCAGTGACCACCGACGCCTCCGGCAAGTCCGCGCTAGTGCTGAGCCCCGACGCCGCCTTCCTGGCGGACCCGTCGGTGACCTACCCGGTCGTCGTGCCGATGAGCGGTGAATGGGTTGGGGCGGGGGACTCCTCCGACACCTTTGTCTCCAGCGTCCAGTACCCCAACTCGGCCACCCTGTTCACGTGGCTCCGGGCAGGGAAGTCAGCCGATGGAGAACTCTGGCGCACCTATCTGCGATATGTGATCAACGGCACCGACCTGGACTACGCCACGATCCACGACGCAGACCTGCGATTCTGGAACTACCACGCTAGTGGGTGCGGCACCACCGTGGGTGTGGGCATCGTCGCGCGCCGGCTCACCTCGGCCTACCACTACTCCACCTTGACATGGGCGAACCAGCCATCCAGCACGGGCACCAACGCAGTGGTCGCCCCCGGCGGTTACAGTGACACGCTGGCAGGGTGCTCAGGCAGTGGCGAGCTTTACCACTCGATTCAGCACATCGTGCAGGAGTGGGCGAACGGGACGCCGGACCACGGGCTGATGATCCGCGCCGCCACCGAGGGCGCCGCCGGCGCCAACTGGCGCCAGTACCGCTCCGACCAGTACACCGGTAGCGACGGACGCGGCCCGGTGCTGTTCGTCGATTACGAGCCGGCACCCAAGGTGCGCGTCGCTTTCAGCTCCGATGAGGACTTCACCACCTGGCCCACGTACGACCAGGCCGTGGCCATGGCCGAGCCGGAGGCGGACCTCACCGACCAGTCGGCCGTCAGCCTGAACGATAGCGCGCTCCTCGAGGCCAGCAGGCGTGCCGCGTACGAAGTCGGAACGGACAGGCTGCAGCCCGCCGAGGGTACGCAATGGAGCGATCCCGATCCGGACGTCCAGGACACCACTGTGCCGACCGTCGTCTCCGTGTCGCCGTCGGCGAACGCGCAGCAGGTACCCGTCGATACGACCGTGCGCGTGACGTTCGACCAGGAAGTCTGGGACGCGGCGTTCACGTTCAAGGATGACACCGGGGCCCCGGTCGACGGGACGGCAGTCATGGACCCTACGAACACGATCCTTACCTTCACGCCGAAGGATGCGCTGCGCAACGGGATCACCTATACAGCCGACGTGCGCGACGCCGCCGACCTGTGGGACAACGTGATGGACCCACTCACCTGGTCTTTCAGCGTGGGCACGGGCACGTCTCTGGCTGCGCGCTGGACGTTTGACGAGGGAACCGGCAGAGTGGCTGCCGACTCCTCCTCGCACGGACATGACGCGATGCTGATGGACACCGCAGATTGGACGGCTGGCCGGTCCGGACATGCGGTCACGAATGTGCCGTCGGCCCAGGCTCGCGCTGCGGCCTCTCGCAAGGCGGTCCAGTGGGCCAAAGAGGTCGAGGTCCCCGCGGAGACCACCGAGAGCAGTATCACGTACGCGCTGAAGGACGGCCGTTCGTACCGGACGGAGATTGCATCAGGCCCGGTCAGGGCACGTCGGGGTGATTCTTGGGTGCCGATCGACACCTCCTTGGTCGAGCGGAACGGGATGTTGCAGCCCAAGGCGCTCTCCAACCAGGTCCGCGTCGCCTTTTCCACGGGCGGCACCAGGCCGTTCGCGAAGATGGCAACCGCCGACGGCCGGAGCTATGCGCTTCGATGGCCAACGTCGCTTCCCAGACCGACGGTCAAGGGCGCTGTGGCCACGTATTCAAACGCGGCCGGTAAAGGCGCTGACCTGGTGGTGACCGTGCTGCCGTCCGGCTTTCGGCACGACGTGGTGCTGCGAGAACGGCCTGGCGAGCCGCTGGAGATCCGCATCGGCGTGGAGACCGGCGACCTGACCGTCTCGCGGGGCAGGGGTGGCCGGCTGCTGCTCAAGGACAAGGGCAAGAAGCTGATCGCGTCGGCGGCGCAGCCGGTGATGTGGGACAGCCGTGCCAGGGGGCGGCTTCCGCTGGCCAAGCGCGTTGCGGCTAGCACGGACGTGGTCACCAAGAACAGCCGTACGGAACTCGTGGTCAAGCCCGACCAGGGGTTTCTGACGGATGCCGGCACCGTCTACCCGGTGCGCGTGGCTGCGGCGGTCACACTACCGCTCGGCGCCGACGTCGATGTCAGCACGCGGGATTCCGACGTCTCGCCCGCGCTTCCGGACAATCCGTACATGCTCGCTGGCACCATGGCCGGTGGGACGAAGTCCCGGGTGCATCTGCAGTTCGATACCACCAGCCTTCAGGGCAGCACGGTGACCGACGCCAGACTGTCGATGACCACCATCGACGCCCAGGGCTGCGGTCCGGCGCTGGCCAACGGCATTCAGGTCGCCCGGCTGACCGGCGCCTGGAGCCCGGACAACATGTACTGGGCCGGCAAGCCCACCTTCACCACCGAGGACGCCTCCACCAACTTCAAGGGTGTCAACCAGGACTGCGCCACCTGGCCGGACAGCATGGAGTGGAACGTCACCGGCATCGCCCAGGACTGGGCCGCCGGTGCCGCTAACCACGGCCTGGTGCTCAAGTCGCCCGGCGAGGCAGACGTCGACAACTTCCGGGTGCTCACCTCCTCGGAGGATGTCGACTTCAACGTGCCGCCAAAGCTGACCATCATCGCCGGAGGGCCGGCCTCGCAACCGGCCGTGTCCCAACCGGCTGCCACGCCGACGCAGACGGTGGATGGCACCACGGTGACGACTTCGCTGACGCCGCAGTTGGCCGCGACCGTCGTTGATCCCGCGGGCGGCAACCTGACCGGCGAGTTCGAGATCGAGCACGATCCCGCCGCGACAGGGCAGGGCACCGGTCAGATCTGGGTCGGCGCCGCACCGGCGGTCGCCTCCGGCGGCCGGGCCACGGTGAACGTCCCCGCGGGCAAGCTGGCCGACGGATGGAAAATCCGCTGGCGCGCCCGCGCGGTCAACGCCGCCGCGTCAACCGCCTCGGCGTGGTCGGACTGGCAGGCGCTGACCGTCGACACGGCGGACCCGGTTTCCGATCCGTCAGTCGACGCTCTGCGGGTCGATCCGTCAAAGCAGGTGAACGGTACAACAGTGACCAGCAGCCTCACCCCGGCATTGCTCGCGCAGGTGAACAACCCCATCGGCGGCACCCTACGGGCGGAGTTCGAGGTCGAACACGACCCCGCCGAGACAGGGCAAGGCACCGGCCGGATCTGGGCGGGCGCCGTGGACGACGTCGCGTCGAGCACCCAGGCCATCATCCAGATTCCCGCTGGAATGCTCACCGATGGCTGGAAGATCCGCTGGCGCGCCCGCGCCGTCGCCGGGCAGACCAGCTCGCCCTGGGCGGAATGGCAGGAGGCCACAGTAGACGTGGTCCAGGCCGGAGAGGAACCGCTAGTGCTGTGACCGGAAACGATCACCGGGTTGGCGCGTAGGACGCTGCTGCCGGTTGGATGGTGCTGATCACGTTCGATTGGCGCTCGGGAGGTCAGGTGACGCAACCGGTCAGGGTCCGCAGGC
>NZ_JBIRBB010000004.1:0-552840 GCF_044326295.1 Spongiactinospora sp. 9N601 | reverse complement strand
CGAGTACCCCGAAGGGCCTTTCCGCTCGACTTGCATGTGTTAAGCACGCCGCCAGCGTTCGTCCTGAGCCAGGATCAAACTCTCCAAACAATGCTTGAAGAACCACTAATCCTGCGCGAGACACCCATCCGGCTAAACGGATGATGAACGGTGTCTCGTTCAAAGGAATCCACCACCCCAGCCCGATGGGCGGGGTGACGGGGTCATACATGTTGTACATGCACTGGCTTTTAGCACACTGTTGAGTTCTCAAGAAACGGGCGCGTACACCGTCGAACCAGACCAGCCGAACCGATCCAGCCCTCCGGGGCTTGAAGCCTATTCCTCATTTCGTCGCCCCGTCTCCAGGGCAACCCCTCTAACTTACCAGGTCGTGTCCTGCTCCGCAAGCGGATCGGCCAGACCAAAATGAGCTACAAGGAGACAGCCGCCCGCGCCCGACCACATGCCAACCTCACCGGAGTGATTCGGAGTGGTGTGCGCTGAGCTGCGCTGCTCCATAAGAGTATCAGGCCCCAGAGGTGGATCGAGCCGCATCGCCTACGCCACCGGGTCTTCGCCCCTCCAGAAGTCCCACGGCCCGGGCACGGCGGGTCGGAGGCGAAGGGCGAGGTGGGAGAGGGGCGGCGACATAGACTGGGCCGGATGACGACTGACACGCCACCGGTGGCGAAGAGGGTAGCCAGCGAGCGGGTCCATCACGGAGACGTGGTGGTGGATGAATACGCCTGGCTGATCAACAAAGACGATCCGGACACCGTCGCCTATCTGGAGGCGGAGAACTCCTATACCGAGCGCGTCACCGCGCATCTCGACCAGCCCAGGGACACCATCTTCCAGGAGATCAAGAACCGCACGCAGGAGACCGATCTGTCGGTCCCCACGCGTAAGCGCAACTGGTGGTACTACTCCCGCACGGTCGAGGGCAAGCAGTACGGCATCCAGTGCCGGGTGGCCGCCGACGGTGAGACCCCGCCGGTGATGGGCGAGGACGGCGGGCCGTTGCCCGGGGAGCAGGTGCTCCTGGACGGCAACGAGCTGGCCGGCGAGGCCGACTTCTTCGCCGTCGGCACGTCGGTGGTCAGCCCGGACGGCACCAAGCTGGCGTTCTCCACCGACTTCAAGGGCGACGAGCGGTTCACGCTGCGGTTCAAGGACCTGGTCACGGGTGAGACGCTGCCCGACGCGATCCCCGGCATCTCCTATGGCGGCACCTGGTCGGCCGACGGCACCACGTTCTTCTACACGGTCGTGGACGACGCCTGGCGGCCGTACCGGCTGTACCGCCACACCGTAGGCGGCCCGGCCGACTCCGACGTGCTGGTCTATGAGGAGAACGACGAGCGGTTCTGGGTGGGGATCGGGCTGACCCGGAGTGAGCGCTACCTGATGCTCAACGTCGGCAGCAAGATCACCAGCGAGGTCCGGATTCTCGACGCGGCCGACCCGGCCGGGGAGTTCGAGCTGGTCAGGCCGCGTAAGACCGGAGTGGAGTACGGCCTGGACCACGCCGAGGACGGCTTCCTGGTCCTGCACAACGACGGCGCTGAGAACTTCGAGCTGGCCACCGCCCCGGTCGACGATCCCGGGGTGTGGACGCCGCTGATCGCGCATCGCGAGGACACACGGCTGCTCGACGTGGACGCGTTCGCGACGCACACCGTGGTCCACTTCCGGCGGGACGGCCTCACCGGGATCAGGATCATGCCGCGCGACGGCGAGCCGTACGAGATCGAGTTCCCCGAGCCGCTCTACACGGCCGAGCCCGGCGGCAACCCCGAGTTCCACACCGCGCGGCTGCGGCTGGGCTACACCAGCATGGTGACGCCGCCGTCGGTGTACGACTACGACCTGGCCGCGCGCGAGCTGATCCTGCTGAAGCAGCGGCCGGTGCTGGGCGGCTTCGACCCGGCCGACTACGAGCAGCACCGGGAGTGGGCGACGGCCGAGGACGGCACGCGGGTGCCGATCTCGATCGTGACGCGCCGGGGCACGCCGCGGCCCGCGCCGATGGTGCTGTACGGCTACGGCAGCTACGAGATGTCGGTCGACCCGGCGTTCTCGGTGGCCAGGCTGAGCCTGCTCGACCGGGGGGTGATCTTCGCGGTCGCGCACATCAGGGGCGGCGGCGAGATGGGCCGCCGGTGGTACGAGGAGGGCAAGCTCACCCGGAAGAAGAACACGTTCTCCGACTTCGTGGCCTGCGCCAGGCACCTGAAGGCGTCCGGCTGGGCGGGTGACGTCATCGTGCGCGGCGGGTCCGCGGGCGGGCTGCTGATGGGCGCGGCGGCGAACCTCGCCCCCGGGGAGTTCGCGGGCGTGGTGGCCGAGGTGCCGTTCGTGGACGCGTTGAACACGATCCTCGACCCGTCGCTGCCGCTCACCGTCATCGAATGGGACGAGTGGGGCGATCCCCTGCACAACGCCGACGTCTACGCGTACATGAAGTCGTACTCGCCCTACGAGAACGTCGAGCCCGCGACCTACCCGCCGATCCTGGCGATCACCAGCCTCAACGACACCCGGGTCTTCTACCACGAGCCGGCCAAGTGGATCGCGCGGCTGCGGGCCACCGCGAGCGGCGGCCCGTTCCTGCTGAAGACGCAGATGGGCGCGGGGCACGGCGGGCGCAGCGGGCGGTACGACTCCTGGCGCGAGGAGGCGTTCACGCTGTCGTGGATTCTCGACCGGCTCGGCGTCCGCGAGGTCACCGGCCCGGAGGCCACCGTAGAACCAGTGGGGTAGGACCGGCTCAGATGGCCTTGTGGCGTTGCAGCCAGGTGAACGACGCCCAGCCGGGCAGCACCGGCAGCCAGAAGGTCAGCAGCCGGAACAACAGCACCGCCGAGGTGGCGACCCCCGGGTTCACCCCCGACAGGGTCAGGCCGGCCATCAGTGCCGTCTCCACCGCGCCCAGGCCGCCCGGCGTGGGCGCGGCGGAGCCGATCGCGTTGCCGGCCAGGAACACCACGGCGACCGCCGCGAAGCTCATGTCGTGGCCGAACGCGCGCACGCAGGCGTCCAGGCACACCACGAAGGTCAGCGTGAGCAGCAGCGTGCCCGTCACGCTCTGCACGATCCGGCGCGGCGACTGGAGCACGTCCAGCAGCCGGGGTACCACGCCGGAGAACAGCGAACGGACCCGCGTGCTGATCATCCGGCGCAGCGGAGACACGCCCAGCACGACGACGATCGCCACGGACACGGCCAGCAGCACGATCAGCAGGGTCCTGGACGGCGTGAGCGAGGCCGCCGCGTCGCTGCCGGTCACGTAGGCGAAGAAGAGCAGCAGCGCGATGTGGAAGGCCAGCCCGATGAGCTGGGAGGCGCCCACGCTGGCCACCGCCAGCCCCGGCGGGATGCCGCGTTTTTGCAGGTAGCGGGTGTTGAGCGCGACGCTGCTCACCGCCGCGGGCGCGACCAGCTTCACGAACGACCCGGCGAACTGCACCATCACCGTACGGCCGAGCGGCAGCGACTCCGGCACGAACCCCTTGATCATCAGGGCCGCCGCAACGTAGCTCAGCCCGGCGGCGACCAGCGCGATGCCGGTCCAGGCCCATTCGGCCGTGGTCAGCACCCTGACGAAGTCGACCTGGCCGAGCTGGGAAAGCAACAGGTAGGCGGCCAGCGCGCTGCCGATGATGGTCACCAGCGTGCGCGGCCGGAAGCGCTCCAGGCGTACCTGGGCCACCACGCCGGGCGGCTTCAGCTCGACGATCTGCTCGCGGACCGCCGACAGGAGCTTCTTGTCCTTGCCTCGCAGGGCCGACCTGGTCTGCCTGGTCAGCGCGATGCGCTGGAGCAACGGGAGCGCGCCGGCGAGGGCGTCGGGGCCGAGTACGGCGGCGGCGGTGGCCACCGAACGCTCGGGCCCGACCCGGAGCGCCAGGTAGGTGAGGCACTGGGCGATGTCGAGGCGGAGCAGGAGGTCACCGGCCGCGATCTCGCCGCTGCGCGCGTCCACCAGCACGACATGTCCGGACTTGTCGAGATGGATGCTCTCGCCTTCCAGCCGCCGGTGGGCCAGCCGCTGCGCCTGGAAGAGCCGCACCTGCTGCCAGATCTCGGTGAGCACGTCGTCGGTGATCTCGTCGTCCGGGACGTCCTCAAGGGCCCTGGTGTCCAGGTGCTCGTAGATGAGCAGCGCGGCCTCGGTACCGACCTCGCTGGTGCCGAGCAATCTCGGCGTGTTCGCGCCGGCGGCCTTGGCGGCGTAGGCCATCAGGGCCTCGCGCTCCAGCTCGGCGCGCAGCGAGCGGATGGCCCGCCTGCGGGTCTCGCTGGCCAGCAGCAACCGCCGCCAGAGCCGGTAGACCAGGCCGGCCACCTGGCGGTCGCGGTCGAGCACGGTCACATCGACCCGGCGCTCCTCCTCATCCTCTTCGGTGATCACCGCGTACCGGCGGCTGCCCTGCACGTCGTCGTCGATCCTGCGGGCCTTGGTGGGCGCGTAGCCGAGCCGGCGCAGGGCCGCGACCATCGCGCTGCCGGGCGGGCGGGTGTTGGGGCTGCCGATCGCGTACAGCGTGCCGTACCCGACGCCGAGGCCGACCAGGATGCTCACGATGACGCCGAGCGCGGTGGCGTCGGCCCCGGTGAACAGGGCGAACACGTCGAGCGCGATGGCAACCCACATCAGCGACCGCCAGGTGGGGCGGCGGGAGATGCGGACCGCGGTCATGTAGGCCACGACGGACGTGAGCAGCGTGTTGAGCGGCTCGACGCCCGCCCTGCCGCCGGTGAGGAGCTGGCGGAGGTCTTCTGAGGCCACGATGAGCCACTCGCCGAGCCCGAAGGCGACCAGAACGGCGGCGATGGCCGCGATCAGTCCTTCGGCGACCCGCAGGCCGTCGCGGTGGAAGACCCGCTCGACGGCCAGGGCGGCCGGGATGATGAGCACGGCCCCGCCGCCGACGAAGCCGGCGATCATCACCAGCGGCAAGGGCGCGCGGGAGGTGCCGACCTCGACGTCCTGCTCGATGCCGTTGAGCGTCTGCTTGGCCACCAGGGCCAGCAGCACGACCCCGATGAACATGAGCAGGCTGGCCAGGCAGCGCAGCGCGTCGGAGGGCCGCCGCAGGCGTTGTGGCAGCAGCGGCTCCACGACGAGCACCGGCGTGTCCCTCGTCGTGTCACCCCCCGGAGTCAACGGGCCCGTATCTCGGCCCGAGCCGTCCGCCGAGTTGTCGTCAGGGGTGGACACGGCCGGATCGCCCGGGGAGGACGTCGTGTCCTTCTCCGGGTTCTCCACCCCGTCGTGATCCCTTATTTGTGTCACCGCCCGCGATTCTGCCCTTTTCCAACCGGGCGCGCGTTATGCGGGAACATCAAGATCTGTCAACACTTCAAGATCTCTTGTCCCGCACGCACGCTTCCCTCAACCCCCATGCCTATATCACCGACCGTGGTCACCGGGCCGGTGCGGTCCCTCCATGGTGCTGTGGTCACGGCCCTCATGTCCTGCCTTCTCGCCCGTATCGGCCAAGTGGACGGCCCGTTTCGCGGGTGAGTGGACCTCCCGCCGCGGGGGCAGGCCCGCCTAGCCTGTCACTATGAGTGATCTTGCAAAGCGACTGCGTGATCTCCATTCTGCCGACCGCCCGCTGGTACTGCCCAACGTCTGGGACGCGCGTACCGCCCAGGTCTTCGCGGCGACGGGCTTTCCCGCGCTGGCGACACCGAGCAGCGGCATCGCGGAGTCGCTGGGGCACACCGACCAGCAGGGGGCGCCGGTCGAGGAGATGTTCGCGGCGGCGGCGCGGATCGCGGGCGCGGTGGACGTACCGGTCACGGTCGACGCCGAGGCCGGGTACGGCCTGCCCGCCAAGGAGTTCGCCGCCCGCCTGCTGGACACCGGGGCGGTCGGCTGCAACCTTGAGGACTCCGCGCTTCCGGCGTCCGGGCTCGTGCCGGTGGACGAGCAGGTCCGGTGGCTGTCCGACGTACGGCAGGCCGCCCCCGAGCTGGTGATCAACGCGAGGGTCGACGTCTACCTGCACGGCGGCACGACGGACGACGCCGTGGAAAGGTCGATCGCCTACCTCGACGCCGGGGCGGACTGCGTCTACCCCATCCTGGCCCCCGGCGAGGCGGCCATCGCCGAGCTGGTGGAGCGCGTCCCCGGCCCGGTCAACGTGCTGTTCACGCCGGACGGCCCGAGCCTGCCGAGGCTGGCCGAGCTGGGCGTGGCCAGGGTGACCTTCGGCGGCGGCCTCTACCACGCGATGATCGACGCCGTGCGCGGCATGGCCGAGCGCATCGCGGCCGGGGCCAGCCCCTACGGAGACGAGTAGCCGGGTGGCTAGAATCGGCCGGGTGCCGGGGGATCTGAAGGTTCTGGGGGCTTGTCCGCTGGATTGCCCGGATACCTGCTCCTGGGTGGTGACCGTCAAGGACGGCGTGGCCACCTCGATGCGCGGCAATCCGGAGCACCCGTTCACGCGCGGCGCGCTGTGCGTCAAGGTCAACCGGTACCTGGAGCACGCGAGCGCCCCCGACCGCATCCTCTACCCGATGCGCCGGGTCGGCGCGAAGGGCGAGGGCCGGTTCGAGCGGATCACCTGGGAGGCGGCGTTCGACGAGATCGCCGCCAGGCTGCGCGCGATCGTCGCCGAGCACGGCGGGGAGGCGATCTGGCCGTACCAGGGCACCGGCACGCTCGGGTACATCCAGGGCGAGATGGGCCTGGCCGGGTGGCGGTTCTGGAACATGATCGGCGCGTCCCGGCACGACCTCAACATCTGCGCGCGGTCCGGCAACGAGGGGCTGAAGCTCACCAACGGCACCTCGGCCGGGATGGACCCGGAGACGTTCGCGCTGTCCCGGCTGATCCTGCTGTGGGGCACCAACACGCTGACCACCGGGCACCACCTGTGGAAGTTCGTGCAGGAGGCGCGGGCGGGCGGCGCGTACGTGGTGGCGATCGACCCGATCCGCACGCGGACCGCAGACCAGGCCGACGAGCACCTGCCGATCCGGCCGGGCACGGACGCCGCGCTGGCGCTCGGGCTGCTGTATGTAGTGCTGGAGGAGTGCGCGGAGGACCGCGACTACCTGGAGAACCACACGCACGGCTGGGGCGAGTTCAGGGCCGAGATCCTGAAATATCCCCCGGCGCGGGTGGCGGAGATCACCGGCCTGCCCGAGGAGTCCATCCGCGCTCTCGGCCTGCGGCTGGCCACCACCCGGCCCACCGGCATCCGCGCGACCATGGGCATCCAGCGCCACGACGGCGGCGGTACGGCGATGCGGACGATCGCCTGCATCCCCGGCGTGACCGGCGACTGGCGGCGGCCGGGCGGCGGCGTGTGCTACTCCACGGCCGACCACATGCCGATCTATCCCGACGCCCGCTTCGACCTGCTGGAGAAGCCGGTCCGCAAGCTCACCATGACCCGCCTAGCCGAGGGCCTGGAGGACACCGAGGCGCCGGTCAAGTGCCTGTGGGTGTACGCGGCCAACCCGCTGGGCAGCACCCCCGACCAAAGCCGCGTCCGCCGCGGGCTGGCCAGGGAAGACCTGTTCACCGTGGTCATGGAGCAGTTCCCGACCGACACGGTCGACTACGCCGACATCGTGCTACCGGCCACGACGCAGATCGAGCACGCCGACCTGCACGGCGGCTACGGCCACATGTACCTGGTGTGGAACGAGCCCGCCGTGCCGCCGCCCGGCGAGTGCCTGTCCACCACCGAGACCTTCCGCCGGCTGGCCCGGCACATGGGGATGACCGAGCCCGCGTTGTTCGACTCCGACCTTGAGCTGGCCGAGCAGTTGCTCGGCTCGGGCGATCCGGCGCTCTCCGGGGTCACGCTCGACCGGCTGCGCAAGGAGGGCTGGGTACGGCTGGCGGTGCCCACGCCGTTCGTGCCGTTCACGGAGGGGTTTCCGACGCCGAGCGGGCGGCTGGAGTTCGTCTCGGAGCGGGCGGCGGCCCTGGGGCTGCCCAGGGTGGCCGGGTACATCCCGCCGATGACGTCCCGGGTGACCTCGCGCGAGTACCCGCTGATGCTGGTCACGCCCGCCTCGCACACCTTCCTGAACACGATCTTCGCCAACAATCCGGAGCTGCGCCGCCGTGCCAAGGGGCCGAAGGTGCTGGTCAGCGAGCCGGACGCGGCTGCGCGCGGGCTGACGGACGGCCAGTGGGCCAGGGTGTTCAACGCGCACGGCGAGTTCACCGCCGAAGTCGAGATCAGCGACCGGGTGCGGCCCGGCGTGGCCGCGACGTTCAAGGGGCACTGGGCCAAGCTCAGCCCCGGCGGGACGAACGTCAACGCGGTGGTGGAGGAGCGCGACACCGATCTGGGCCCGGGTGTGGCCTTCCACGACAACTTCGTGGAGATCAGTCCAGCGTGAGCACGCAGTGGGTCTCGGTCACGCCGGGGTCGGAGGGCAGCGCCATCGTCCGGCCGCTCGGGGCGAACCCCTTGCTCCGGTAGAGCGCGAAGGCGGGGTCATTGGCGTCCACGACCCATAGGCCGACCCGGCGGGCGCCGGCCGCACGGGCCCAGGCCAGGGCCTCGTCCACGAGCAGCGAGCCGATGCCGCGCCCACGGTGGGCGGGATCGACCCACATGGCGATGAGGTGCGCGGTTCCGGGGACTTCGTCCCGCTCGTCCATGAAGATGCCGACCAGTCCGGCGTCCGCCCCGTCGGCCACCGCGACGTACCGCGCGGGCGTGCCCTCCGCCAGGCGGGCCTCCCACTCGGCGTCGGACATCGCGGCCTCCTTGGCGTAGGTGGAGGCGAAGGCGTGCGGCGACTCCGCCAGCGCCCTGAGCCGGATCTCGCGGAACCGCCGCCCCTCGCCCACCGTCAGGCGATCGATCACCACATCACTCACGTTCTCCCCCAAATCACCGGGCTACCGCCGCAATCGTAACGTTCAAGATCGTGACTCGCCGGGAAGGACCGCCCTGTCAGGGCGGGTAGGGGGTCAATCAGGGTTTGTCCCCGATGTGAGGTGACGAGTCGATGGCGCACTCTTGGGATATGAACGAAAAGCAACTGAGCCGGGGCGAGGAGATGTCGCTCGCCGGCGCGGCCCTGCGGGGGGCGCCTTGGAAGGCCGCCGTGATCAGCGGTGGCGCGGTGGCCGCGGCCAGCCTGACCATGGGGTGGCTGCTACCCGGCCCCGCGAGCCCGACCTGGGCGCTGTGCCTGGGGATCACGCTGTTCACGCTGGTCGCGGCCGTCGGGGCGATCGCCCGGCCCGACGTGAGCGACCGGGTCACCCGGCAGGCCCGGGTGTGGTCGCTGCGGCACCCCTTCAAGTTCGCGCTCTATCCGGCCGCAGCCGCCGCGATCCTGATGTACCCGGTGCAGCTCATCCTGGACGGCAACGGCATGTTCGGCGCGGCGTGGGACGCCGTGTGGGGCGGCGCGGTGGTCTATCTGATCGCCGGGGTGCTCGCCGTGGCGCTCAAGGGACGTGCCGTCCAGCCCCGCTGAGGTGGCCGTACGCGAGCCGGCCCCATCAACCGCACAGGCGCCGGCAGACCCGAAACAGACACAGGCAGACCCGAAACGACTCGACGCCCTCGGGGGCCGGCATGGTCACCCATGCCCGATCGTCAGGACCACGATGGTCCTGCGGCGACCCGGCCCCGAGGGCGGCGAAGCGACCGGCCCGCTCAGTGCCCCGCACCCGCGATGTTCAGCCCGACCACGCCGGTCAGGATGAGCCCGATGGACACGATCTTGACGATCGAGGCGTCGTCGCCGAGCAGCAGGATGCCGACCACCGCCGTACCGACCGCGCCGATGCCGGTCCACACCGCGTAGGCGGTGCCCACCTCCAGGCTCTTCAGCGCCATCGCCAGCAGCCCGAAGCTCAGCACGGCGAACACCCCGAAGGACACCGCCCACCACACCTGGGTGAACCCGTGGCTCATCTTCAGCGAGTACGCCATCGCGACCTCGAACACTCCGGCGGCGATGAGAATCAACCAGGCCATGCCTCTTCTCCCTCTCACGGACGGCTGTCGATGCGTCGTCTTGTCGGAGCCGGGTACGGCGCGTCTCGTCCGGGAGGCTGGGCCTCAACTCGCACGCTAGCAAACGTCCCCCGACAGGGTGAACGGTCCCCTGCGGCATACCCTGGTTGACCCGGTTACTGGCGGGTAGCATCCTAGGAGAGGTTACTGACCAGTACGTAACATGCTGATGGAGCGGGGCCATGGGTCATTACAAGAGCAACGTACGCGACCTCGAATTCAACCTGTTCGAGGTGTTCGGCCGCGGGGACATCCTGGGCACCGGCCGCTACGCCGACCTCGACGAGGACACCGCGCGCAGCATCCTGGACGAGGTGAACCGGCTGGCCACCGGCACGCTGGCCGACTCGTTCGAGGACAGTGACCGCAACCCGCCGGTGTTCGACCCCGCCACCTCCTCGGTGACCATGCCGGAGAGCTTCAAGAAGTCCTACCAGGCGCTGATCGAGGGCGGCTGGGCGCAGATCGCGCTGCCGCCCGAGCTGAACGGCCCCGGCGTGCCGCCGAGCCTCGTGTGGGCGGTCTCCGAACTGGTCCTCGGCGCGAACCCGGCCGCCTACATGTACGCCGGGGGCGCCAGCTTCTGCCACACCCTGTGGACGGTCGGCACCCCCGAGCAGAAGCGCTTCGCCGAACTCGCCATCGAGCGCGACTGGGCCGCCACCATGGTGCTGACCGAGCCGGACGCCGGTTCCGACGTGGGCGCCGGCCGTACCAAGGCGATCAGGCAGCCGGACGGCACCTGGCACATCGAGGGCGTCAAGCGGTTCATCACCGGGGCCGAGCACGACCTGAGCGACAACATCGTCCACCTGGTGCTGGCCCGTCCCGAGGGCGCGGGGCCGGGCACCAAGGGCCTGTCGATGTTCGTCGTGCCGAAGTACCAGGTGGACCTCGAAACCGGCGAGCTGGGCGAGCGCAACGGCGTCTACGTGACCAACCTTGAGAAGAAGATGGGCCTGAAGGTCTCCACGACCTGCGAGCTGACCTTCGGCGAGCGGCACCCCGCGGTCGGTACGCTGGTCGGCGACGTGCACGAGGGCATCAAGCAGATGTTCATGATCATCGAGCATGCCCGGATGACCGTCGGCACCAAGGCCATCGCCACCCTGTCCACCGGCTACCTCAACGCGCTGGCCTTCGCCAGGGAGCGGGTGCAGGGTGCGGACCTGACGCAGATGACCGACAAGGCCGCCCCCCGCGTCACCATCGTCAACCACCCCGACGTACGGCGTGAGCTGATGATGCAGAAGACCTACGCCGAGGGCATGCGGGCCCTGGTGCTGTTCACCGCGACCTGGCAGGACGCCATCCGGCTCGACCCGGACGACACCGCCGCGCACGCCATGAACGACCTGCTGCTCCCCCTGGTCAAGGGGGTCGGCTCGGAGCGCTCCTACGAGATGCTGACCCGCTCGCTACAGACGCTGGGCGGCTCGGGATACCTCCAGGACTACCCGATCGAGCAGTACATCAGGGACGCCAAGATCGACTCCCTCTACGAGGGGACGACCGCGATCCAGGGCATGGACCTGTTCTTCCGGAAGATCATCCGCAACCAGGGCGGCGCGCTGCGCTCGCTGGTCGGCGAGATCGAGGCGTTCGCGACCTCCGAGGCGGGCAACGGCCGGCTGAAGGAGGAGCGCGGGCTGCTGGCCGAGGCCGTCGCCGACGTCACCGCGATGGGCGACACGATGGCGCACTGGGCGCTCTCCTCGCTGGAGGCGCCCAGGGAGATCTACAAGGTCGGGCTGAACACCACCCGGTTCCTGCTGGCGCTGGGCGACCTGGTGATCGGCTGGCTGCTGCTCCGGCAGGCCGAGGTGGCACTGACGGCGCTCGCCGACGGCGACACCGACCGTGCCTTCTACTCCGGCAAGGTGGCGGGGGCCGCGTTCTTCGCGCAGAACGTACTGCCCCGGCTGGCCGCCGAGCGCCGCGCCCTGGCCGCCACCGGGCTGGACCTGATGGACCTGCCCGAGGACGCCTTCTAGAACCGCTCGCGGCGGCCTGACCCGCGCCAGAAGCCGGGTCAGGCCATCAGGGCGGGCAGGGTGCCCTCGTGGGTGGTGCGCAGGGTGTCGATGGGGATGTCCAGGACGCCGGGGATCGACAGCGCCGCGCCGCCCGTGGTGCCCAGTGTCGTGCAGGGCACCTCGTGCTTGCCGCACAGCGCGGCGAAGGCGTCGAACGACTCGGGGCGTACGGTGACCAGCGCCCGGCTCGCCGACTCGCTGAACAGCGCCACGAACGGGTCGTCGCCCGGCGGCAGGCTGACCGTCGCGCCGACCCCGTGGGCCAGGCACGACTCGGCCAGCGCCACCGCGAGCCCGCCGTCGGACAGGTCGTGCGACCCGGTCAGCAGGCCGCGCGCGGCGGCCTCGGTGAGGACGGTGGCCAGGGCCCGCTCGACCTCCGGCTGGAACCGCGGCGGCAGGCCGCCCAGGTGCCCGTGCTCGACATGCGCCCACTCCGAGCCGCCGAACTCCGCGGTCGTCTCGCCGAGCAGCAGGACCCGCTCATCGGGGCCGGTGAACCCGTGCGGCACGCGCCGGCGTACGTCGTCGAGCACGCCGAGCACGCCCACGACCGGCGTGGGGTTGATGGCGGCCGACCCGGTCTGGTTGTAGAAGGACACGTTGCCGCCGGTGACCGGCACGCCGAGCGCCCGGCAGGCGTCGGCCAGCCCGCGTACCGCCTCGGCGAACTGCCACATGACCTCGGGGTCTTCCGGAGAGCCGAAGTTGAGGCAGTTGGTGACGGCGAGCGGGCGCGCGCCGGTGACGGCGACGTTGCGATAGGACTCGGCCAGCGCGAGCTGCGCGCCGCAGTAGGGGTCGAGCCGGGCGTACCGGCCGTTGCCGTCGGTGGCCAGAGCGATGCCGCGCACGGTCTCGGACGCGCCCGGCATGACCTCGCCGATGCGTAGCACGCCCGCGTCGGCGGGCTGAGCGAGCACCGTGTTGCCGCGCACGTATCGGTCGTACTGGCTCGTCACCCACTCCTTGGAGGCGAGGTTGGGCGAGCCGAGCAGGCGCAGCAGCGTCGCGCCGAGGTCGCCGGGGCGGGCCAGGCGGGACGGGTCGTCGGCGTTGAGCGCGTGCTGCCCGGCGGGCTCCGCGTAGGGCCGCTGGTAGACCGGCCCCTCGTCAGCGGCGGTGCCCGGCTCGATGTCGACGATGGTCTCGCCGTGCCAGGTCATCACCAGCCGTCCGGTGTCGGTGACCTCGCCGATCACCGTCGCCGGGATGTCCCACTTGCGGCAGATCTCCATGAAGGCCGGGATGTCCGCGGGCGTGACGACCGCCATCATCCGCTCCTGCGACTCCGACATCAGGATCTCTTCGGGACGCAGCCTGGGGTCGCGCAGCGGCACGAGGTCCAGCCGGACGTCCATCCCGCCGGTGCCCTTGGCGGCCAGCTCGGTGGTCGCGCAGGCGACGCCGGCCGCGCCGAGGTCCTGGATGCCGACGACCACGTCGGCCGCGAACAGCTCCAGGCAGCACTCGATCAGCAGCTTCTCCATGAACGGGTCGCCGACCTGCACGCTCGGCCGCTTGGCCTGCGACTCGTCCTCGAAGGTCGCCGAGGCGAGCACGGACGCGCCGCCGATGCCGTCAGGGCCGGTGAGCGCGCCGAACAGGACGACCTGGTTGCCCGGCCCCGGCGCGGTGGCCAGCTTGATCTGGTCTTTCCGCAGCAGGCCGACGCAGAGCGCGTTGACCAGCGGGTTGCCGATGTAGCAGGGGTCGAACACGACCTCGCCGCCGATGTTGGGCAGGCCCAGGCAGTTGCCGTAGGAGCTGATGCCCTCGACCACGCCGGGCAGCACCCTGCGGGTGTCGGGCGCGTCGGCCGCGCCGAACCGCAGGGAGTCCATCACCGCGACGGGGCGGGCGCCCATGGACATGATGTCGCGCACGATGCCGCCGACGCCGGTGGCCGCGCCCTGGTGGGGCTCGACGTAGGAGGGGTGGTTGTGCGACTCGATCTTGAAGGTCGCCGCCCATCCGTCGCCGATGTCGACCACGCCCGCGTTCTCGCCCATGCCGACCAGCAGGGCCTCGGACTCGGGGGCCTTGGTGCCGAACTGCCGCAGATGCACCTTGGAGGACTTGTAGGAGCAGTGCTCGCTCCACATGACGCTGTAGATGGCCAGCTCGCTGCTGGTGGGCCGGCGGCCGAGGATGTCGCGCACCCGCTGGTACTCGTCGTCCTTCATGCCCAGCTCGGCGTACGGCTGCGGCTCCCGCGGGGTCTCCGCGGCGCGGCCAACAGAGTCGATCATGCGTTCACCATGGCCTTGAGGAGGGACGTGAAGAAGCCGAGCCCGTCGGTGCCCGGCCCGCCGGTGAGGTCTTCCAGGGCGTGCTCGGGGTGCGGCATCAGGCCGACGACGTTGCCCGCCTCGTTGCTGATGCCCGCGATGTCGTTGAGCGAGCCGTTGGGGTTGCCCAGGTAGCGCACGACCACCCGGCCGCCGGACTCCAGCGCCGCCAGCGTCTCGGAGTCGGCCACGTAGCGGCCCTCGCCGTGCTTGATCGGGATCACGACCTCCTGGCCGCGGGTGTAGGCGGAGGTCCAGGCGGTGGCGGTGGACTCGACGCGCAGCCGCTGGTCGCGGCAGATGTAGTGCAGGCCGGCGTTCTTCACCAGCGCGCCGGGCAGCAGGTGGGCCTCGCACAGGATCTGGAAGCCGTTGCAGGTGCCGAGCACCGGCAGCCCGGCGCGGGCCGCGGGCACCAGCTCGCCCATCAGCGGCGCGAACCGGGAGATGGCCCCGCAGCGCAGGTAGTCGCCGTAGGAGAAGCCTCCGGGGAGGAACACGGCGTCCACGCCGCGCAGGTCGGTGTCGGCGTGCCACAGCGGCACCGGCTCGGCCCCGGCGTGCCGTACGGCACGCGCGGCGTCCTGGTCGTCCAGTGTCCCCGGAAAAGTGACCACGCCCACACGGGCAGCACTCATCGCCGTATTTCCCCTCCGCGCACCAGGGCGCCGCCGACATGCTTGCGACATGAAGGCTACCCGCGGTCAGACAGCGGCCAGTGCCAGGTCTCGGCTCGCCGCCGCCTCCTCGTCCCAGGAAAGCCGTTTACGCAGGTGAACCGTGGTGCCACGGCCAGGCTCACTGTTGAAGAAGATCTCATCGACGACCGCCTGCATGATCAGGATGCCGCGGCCGTTCTCCATGTCGGCGGGCGGACAGCGGTCGGGGACGACGGTCAGGCCGAGCCCCCGGTCGATGACCCGCAGATCGCAGCGGCCCTCCCCGATCGCGGCGAGCACCTGGTAGCGGTTGGCCGGCCCCCCGTGCCGTACCGCGTTGGCGCACGCCTCGGAGGCGGCCAGCAGGATGTCTGCGACGCAGGTCTCGGCCACGCCGAGCGAACGCAGGGCATCGCCCAACACTCGGCGGACCATCGGAATACCTACTGCATCTCGTGGAAGAGCCAGCGAGAACTCGATGTCCACCCGAGTCCCTCCCCGTCGCGGATCGTCACCTTGACAAGGCTTCCCCGAGAAATCGGGCCTAACCGCAAAATAACGCTGTTGTTATTTACTGTTGGTCAACCTGTGGGATTGTGGCACGTCCTGAGCCCGCTTTACGTCATGCTGTGCAAGCTTTGTGCGTCAAATGTGCTATTTTACTCCGCCGGCTCGCCCTCGACGCGAACGGTGAAGTCCTCGATCACGGGATTGGCCAGCAGGGTCTCGGCCATCTTTCGGATGTCCGCAAGCGCGGCCTCGTCGGCGGGGCCGTCCAGCTCGATCTCGAATCGCTTGCCCTGGCGTACCGTGGAGACGCCGGAGAACCCCAGGCGCGGCAGCGCGCGGGCGATGGCCTGCCCCTGCGGGTCAAGGATCTCGGGCTTCAGCATGACGTCGACGATGGCGCGCGCCACGGTGTTCCTCCAGGGTGGGGCGGGGATGAGCGGCTCCAGGCTACTCCAGGCCGGGGGATGTGCCGAGCAGGTGGTACGAACGTGTGATGTGCCGCACATCGGGCACATCTGGAGCGGGCCACAGGGGAAGGACATGAAGTGGACGCATGAAGTGGACAGGGCTCGGGTCTTGCGCACCCCGCTGTGGCCTCTGCCACGATGTGCACATACGCGCACGGCCCACAACCATCTGGGGCGTACGTGTGGGCAACCGGCCGAATGTGGATGGCGATCCCATCCGCCCGGCCCCGAACGTACAGGAGCGGCACGTGACGACCGACGCCTCTCACGATTTCACCAGACCGGCCACAGGGGCGTTCTCCCCGGCGAACACGGGGACGGACGAACCTCCTCTCGTCCAGCTTCTCACCCCTGAGGGCGAGCGGGTCCACCACCCCGACTACGACATCGATCTCACCCCGGACGAGGTCAAGAGCCTCTACCGCGACCTGGTCATGGTCCGCCGCGTCGACCTGGAGGCGGTCTCGCTCCAGCGGCAGGGCGAACTCGGGCTCTGGGCCTCACTGCTCGGCCAGGAGGCCGCACAGGTCGGCTCCGGCCGGGCGCTGACCAACGCCGACATGGCCTTTCCCACCTACCGCGAGCACGGTGTCGCCTGGTGCCGCGACGTGGACCCGGTCAAGCTGCTCGGCATGTTCCGCGGCGTGAACCACGGCGGCTGGAACCCGGCCGAGCACAACTTCCACCTCTACACGATCGTCATCGGCACCCAGACCCTGCACGCCGTCGGCTACGCCATGGGCATGCAGCGCGACGGCGCGGTCGGCGAGGACGGTTCGGCCACCATCGTGTACTTCGGCGACGGCGCCACCTCCCAGGGCGACGTCAACGAGGCGTTCACCTGGGCCAGCGTGTTCAACGCGCCGGTCGTGTTCTTCTGCCAGAACAACCAGTGGGCGATCTCCGAGCCGCTGGAGAAGCAGACCCGCATCCCCCTCTACCGGCGGGCCAGCGGCTTCGGCTTCCCCGGCGTCCGGGTGGACGGCAACGACGTGTTCGCCTGCCTCGCGGTGACCACGCAGGCGCTCAAGGCCGCCCGCGAGGGCCAGGGCCCCACCCTGATCGAGGCGTTCACCTACCGGATGGGCGCGCACACCACCTCTGACGACCCGACCCGGTACCGGGTCGCCACCGAGCTGGAGGCGTGGAAGCTCAAGGACCCGATCGAGCGCGTCAAGGCGTACCTGTTCAAGAACCGGCTCGCCGACCAGGACTTCTTCGACGCCGTGGACACGGAGGCCGACGCACTCGGCCGTGACGTGCGCAAACGATGTCTGGAGCTGCCCGACCCCGACCCGCTGGCGATGTTCGAGCACGTCTACTCCGAGCCGCACGCGCTGACGGCGGAGGAGCGCGACCAGTTCGCCGCCTACCTGGCCGGATTCGACGACGACGCGGCCGGAGGTGAGACCCGATGACCACGCTCAGCCTGGGCAAGGCGATCAACGAGAGCCTGCGCAAGGCCATGGAGGACGACCCGAAGGTCCTGGTCATGGGCGAGGACGTCGGCAGGCTCGGCGGCGTGTTCCGGGTCACCGACGGGTTGCAGAAGGACTTCGGCGAGGACCGCGTCATCGACACCCCGCTGGCCGAGTCCGGCATCGTCGGCACCGCGATCGGCCTCGCGCTGCGCGGCTACCGGCCGGTGTGCGAGATCCAGTTCGATGGGTTCGTGTTCCCGGCGAGCAACCAGATCATCACCCAGCTCGCCAAGATGCCGATGCGCTCGCTCGGCGCGCTCAAGCTGCCCGTGGTGATCCGCATCCCCTGCGGCGGCGGCATCGGCGCGGTCGAGCACCACAGCGAGTCGCCCGAGGCGTACTTCACGCACACCGCCGGCCTGCGCGTCGTCGCCTGCTCCAACCCGGTGGACGCGTACTCCATGCTCCAGCAGGCCATCCGCTGCGACGACCCGGTGATCTTCTTCGAGCCCAAGCGGCGTTACTGGGACAAGGCCGACGTGGACATCTCCGGCGCGGAGGACTGGAAGCCGCTGGACAAGGCGTCCGTCGTACGGCGGGGCGACGACCTCACCATGCTCGCGTACGGGCCGATGGTGAAGACCTGCCTGGAGGCCGCTGCCGCCGCCGAGGAGGACGGGCGGTCCATCGAGGTGGTGGACCTGCGTTCGCTCAACCCGCTGGACACCGCGACGGTGGCCGAGTCGGTCGGCCGTACCGGGCGGTGCGTGGTGGTCCACGAGGCCCCCATCTACAGCGGTTTCGGCGCCGAACTCGCGGCGCGGCTCACCGAGCTGTGCTTCTACCGGCTGGAGGCCCCGGTGATCCGCGTGGGCGGGTTCTCCACGCCCTACCCGCCCTCCCGCCTGGAGGACCACTACCTGCCCGACCTCGATCGCGTGCTGGACGCGGTCGACCGATCCTTCGCCTACTGAGTCGCCTTCTGAGAGCGCTGAGAGGGAACACCGCATGCGACGCGAGTTCAAGCTGCCCGACGTCGGCGAGGGCCTGACCGAGGCGGAGATCGTCCGCTGGCACGTACGCCAGGGCGACACGGTGAAGCTGAACCAGATCATCGTGGAGATCGAGACGGCCAAGGCCGTGGTGGAGCTGCCGTCCCCTTTTGAGGGGACGGTTTCCGGGCTGCTGGTCGAGGAGAGCGCGACGGTGGATGTGGGCACGCCCATCATCACCATCGACGACGGGTCCGCCGAGGAATCCACGGAGAAGGCCGAGGCCCCCAAGGCTTCCGAGGCTCCTAAGGCTTCCGAGGAGAAGCGGACGCCGGTACTGGTGGGATACGGCGTCAAGGCCGGAGCCTCCAAACGCCGCCCCCGCAAAACCGCCGCTGCCGCCCCGCCTGAGGTCAGTGAAACGCCGGAAGTGCCGGAAGTGCCGGTCGCGCGGGGGGCGTCCGCGCCCGGCGTACTGGCCAAGCCGCCCGTGCGCAAGCTGGCCAAGGACCTCGGGGTGGACCTGGCGTCCCTCACCGGTACCGGACCACAGGGCACGATCACCCGCGAGGACGTCCACGGCGCGGCGGCGGGCACCACCACCGCCCCCGTGGCCGAGCCCGTCCCGGCCGGAGCGGCGGAGGAGCGCATCCCGGTCAAGGGCGTACGGCGGGCGACCGCGCAGGCCATGGTGGCCTCCGCGTTCTCCGCGCCGCACGTCACCGAGTTCCTCCAGGTGGACATGACCGAGACGATGGACACGGTGCGCCGGTTGCGCACCTTGCCCGACTTCGCCGAGGTCAAGGTCTCCCCGCTGCTGCTGGTGGCCAAGGCCCTGCTGGTCGGCGTACGCCGGCACCCCATGGTGAACTCCGCCTGGGACGAGCGCGCCCAGGAGATCGTGGTCAAGCACCGGGTGAACCTCGGCATCGCCGCCGCCACCCCGCGCGGGCTGATCGTCCCCAACATCAAGGACGCGCACGCGCTGTCCCTGGTGGACCTGGGCAGGGCGATGCAGGCCCTGGTGGAGACCGCCAGGGCGGGCAAGACGCAGCCGGCCGACATGTCCGGCGGCACGATCACGATCACGAACGTGGGCGTGTTCGGCGTCGACGCCGGCACCCCGATCATCAACCCGGGCGAGTCCGCGATCCTGGCGTTCGGCCAGATCAGGGACCTGCCGTGGGTGGTGGACGGGCAGATCGTACCGCGCAAGATCTGCACGCTGTCGCTGTCCTTCGACCACCGGATCATCGACGGCGAGCTGGGGTCGCGGCTGCTGCGCGACGTCGGCGACATGCTGGAGGATCCGCTCCGCGCGCTCGCCTGGTCCTGACACGCCGGTACGGTACGGCCGGGCCCGCGGTGGCCCGGCCGTACGGTACCGCGTAGGGTTCAGGGGCACACGCGACGCAGGGAACGAAGGGTACGGGTACGCCGATGCTCCGCCATGTGGTGCTGATGAATTGGACCGAAGCGGCGACCGGCGAGCAGGTCGCGGAGATCGCCCGCCGGCTGCGCGAGCTGCCCGCGGCCATTCCGGAGATCCGGGCCTACCACTGCGGCGATGATCTGGGCGTCAACCCCGGCAACGCGAACTTCGTGGTCACCGCCGACTTCGACTCGGTGGACGACTACATCGTCTACCGCGACCACCCTGCGCACCGGAAGGTGATCGACGAGCTGATCGCGCCCATCCTCGCCTCCCGCACCGGCGCTCAGTTCTCGCTGGACGGCTGAAGGCCACCCAGTTCGCGCTGGGCCGCTGAAGGCCGCTCAGTAGTTCGCGCTGGGCCGCTGAGAGTCGCCGAGGTCGAGCCCGGCCAGCCGGTCGCGGTCGGAAAGGATGTCGATCGCGGCGATCCGCCCGTCCACGACGGTGAAGCTCATGACCGAGACGATCTCGCCGTCGATCGCGTTGACCAGGCCCGCGACACCGTTGACCAGCGCGGGCGTACTGACCGTGGCGCGGGCCGTCCGCCCGAACATGGTCGCCCGGCCGGCCACCGCCGACCGTCCGCGCACGATCTGCAGGCCGCCGGGCAGCGCCGCCCCGCCGTCCACGCGCAGCACGACGTCCGGATCGAGGATGCTCAGCAGGGCCTCGAAGTCGCCACCGTGTGAGGCGGCCAGGAACGCGTCCACCACCCGACGCTGCGCGACCGGGTCCGGATCGGGCTCGGGGGTGGTCCCCCTGACCCGCCTGCGGGCGCGGCTCGCGAGCTGCCTGGCGGCGCCCGGCGTACGGTCGATGACCGGCGCGATCTCCTCGAACGTCATCCCGAACATGTCGTGCAGCACGAAGGCCAGCCGTTCCGCCGGGGTCAGCGACTCCAGTACCACCAGCAGCGCCGGCCCCACCGAGTCGGCGATCATCGCCCGCGTCTCGGGATCCGCGCTCTCCACCCTGCCGACCACCGGGTCCGGCAGCCCCTCCGCCAGCGGCTCCTCCCGCCGCTGCCGCCGCGAGCGCAGCATGTCCAGGCACACCCGCCCGACCACCGTGGTCAGCCAGCCGCCCAGGTTGTCGATCTCCCCGGCATCGGACCGCGCCAGCCGCAGCCACGCCTCCTGCACCGCGTCCTCCGCCTCCACCGGCGACCCGAGCATCCGATAGGCCACCGCCTTCAACCGCGCCCGGTGCTCCTCGAACCGCTCCGCCACGAATTCCCGTCCATCCATACCCGTCCCCTTCACGCCCATGGTCACCCCGCATGACGAACCGAACCCCCCCGATGTGACACCCCCGCCCGGCCGGGGCACGGTACCTTTGGGTACTGGAGGGATCGCATGCCTGGTCCGAACGTTGCCCCTTTGAAAGTCGACGCCGAAACCGATCGGCTCATCTCCCACGGCGCACACTTCCTGCACATCACCAAGAAGGAGTTCGTCGCCCAAGCGGTGCGCGTCTACCTGCAAGTCCGGCAGTCCGAGCTGCACGCGGCCATGCAGGAGGCCATGCGGCAGCTCGACGGCTCCCATACCGCCCGGGTGGCGCTGCTGTCCGGCCTTACCAAAGAGCAGATCGACGAGCTCGGCGGAGTGGAGGAGTGAGCCGGACGCGTCCCACTATCCGCTGCCTCCGAGAAGACCTCGGAATCACCAAACTCCCCCCGGCACGCGTGCCTCTCGACGAGGTGGACCATCCGTTGCTACGCAAGGCATCGGCCCAGTTCGCCGGTGACGGTGCGCGGGAGCGCATCGCGTCCATCGACGATGTCGTCCTGTTCAAGGTCAAGATCCAACGGTGGCGGGGTGCGGTCTGGAGCGACATCCGATGCCCGTGGCTGGTCGCCGCAGGCCGGCGCGAGGACGGCAGCCCCGACGACTTCTATGCGGTTCTCGCCGAGCGCGGCCGCCAGGCACGCAAGGTCCGCAACCATGCCGAGACACCTCCATTGACCACGGACACCTGCTCGACGAATCTGCTGCCCGGCCTGCTCGATGAGGCCCGAATGCGGTTGGAAGACGCCGAAAGGCAAGTCCTGCGTCTCGAAGCCGCCGTCCGCGGCCTGGTCGTCAATGCCTTGTTGACGGGCCGCGAGCAATGCGAAGAGCTTGCCGGCTACACGCTGGCGATCCTGGTCCGCGCCGAGGAAGGCCACGAGACCTACGTCGGCGTCCGGATAATCGGCCAGGTCACGATCGCCGACCAAGCGGTCATCCTCGACGCCGTGCCCGGCTGCGAGCGGGACAGCTGGTACCCCGACGTGATGCCTCATCGTGAAACCGCGGCGGGAGAAGTCATCTGGTCCAACCTCATGGACCCGCACGCGGCGGCGGCCCTCCTCGACGGGCCCGAGTAACGCCGAAGAGTCACCTGGCCCTCACCTTGCCAGGCGGGTGATCCATGCCTTCCTCTGCCGTCGCACGGGCACTGGGCGGGACCGGTCCGGGTGGGGGCGGTTTATGGTGCCGGGGCTGGGCGGGGCTGTGGAGGGGAGCCGGTGGTGGATGAGGCGGAGAAGGCGCGGCGGGGGCTTGGGACCGCTCGGTGGATCATGTTCGCGCAGGCCGTGCTGTCGTTGCTGCTCTGGGGCGTTCAGGTGGTCGCGTTCGCGGACCAGGCCGGGCGTGGGCGGGAGGTGCCCGGGTGGATTTGGCCGCTGGCGGTCGTGGATCTGGTGGTGATCGGGCTCACCGCGCTGGCCGCAGTGTACCTGCGCAGCCGTTCGTGGGCCCGGCGGCTGGGCGTGGGGGTGGAGGGCGTCCGGGCCGGGATCTCGTTGATCCCCATGATCACAGGGGGCGTTCAGGCGGTGGGCGCGGCGGTGCTGGCGGTCGTGGTGATCATGCTGATCCTCAGGTACGACCGGGTCTTCCCCGCCCCCGGCGCCCCTGAGGCGGAAACGCCCGACCACGACTGGCCGCCGCCGCGCGGCACCTGATGGTGATCAGGGCCAGGCGCACAGGGCGGCGGTGGCGACGGTGAGGAGTTGTTCCGTGGTCGCGCCGTCGCGGGCCTGCTGGGACATCCCCGCCAGCACCGCTCCGTAGAACTGCGCCAGCGCGCCCGCGTCGGTCCCGGCCGGGAGCCTGCCCGCGTCGATGTCGGCCTGGATGCGCCGCCGGAACTCCGCGATGCCCGCCGTACGGCGGGCCCGTAGAAGTTCGACGACCTCGGGCGTCGTACTGTTGTCCCCGGCGCTGAAGACCAGGCACCCCGGCGGGTGCCCCTCGCGGGTGAAGGCTTCGGCGGACTCCCGGAGGACTCGCGCGATCGCCTTCTCGGCCGTCGGCTCCTCGCGCAGCGCGATGCGGGCGAATTCGCCGTCGCCCCCCGTGTAGACGGTGACGGCCTCGTCGAACAGCCGCCGCTTGTCGCCGAACGCCGCGTACAGGCTGGGCGCGCCGATCCCCATCGCCTGGGCGAGTTCGGCGATCGAGGCCCCCTCGTACCCCCGCTCCCAGAAGATCGTGATGGCTTCGCGCAGCGCCTTGTCCCGGTCGAAGGACCTGGGTCTGCCGCGCTGCCTCATCGCCACGCCCCAATTCTATAGCGCTCACTAGATAATGTGCTAACGTCCATTTTTGTATCGGCCACTACAGAAAGGATCATCGGGCGAGATGAGCGCACTGAGCGGTAAGACGGCGCTGGTCACAGGGGCGAGCAGGGGCATCGGCCGGGCCATCGCGCAACGGCTGGGACGCGACGGCGCCCGGGTCGCCGTCCACTACGGCAGCAACGAGGCCGCCGCCGAGGAGACGGTGGCCGCGATCGAGGCGGGCGGCGGCTCGGCCTTCGCGGTCCGGGCGGAACTGGGCGTTCCCGGCGACGCCGGCACGCTGTGGACGGAGTTCGACCGGCACGCCGACGGCCTCGACATTCTGGTGAACAACGCCGGGATCACGCTGCAAAAGCAGATCGCGGAGGTCGGCGAGGCCGAATTCGATCAGCTTTTCGCGATCAACGCCAAGGCCCCGTTCTTCATCGTGAAGGAGGGCTTGTCCCGCCTGCGGAACGGCGGGCGGATCATCAACGTCTCGTCGGGCGTGACCCGGGTCGCGACTCCGGACACGATCGCGTACTCGATGACCAAGGGCGCGCTGAACGTACTGACCCACACCCTCGCCGCCGCACTGGGCTCACGCGACATCACGGTCAACTCGGTCGCCCCCGGCGTCATCGAAACCGACATGAACGCAGCCCTGACCGAGGAACATCTGGCCGCGGCGCGAGCCGCCTCCACGTTCAAGCGGCTCGGCACACCCGACGACATCGCGGACATCGTCGCCTTCGTCGCCTCGGACGACGCCCGCTGGGTCACCGGCCAGTACATCGACGCCACGGGCGGCGCGAAACTGGGGGTGTGAGGCCCCCGCCGTGGTCCGAGGGGCCGGGCGGCGCGGCTATCCGTCCAGGGCACGGGCCATTTCGATCACCTGGGCGGATGCCTTGGCCACCGAGCCGGTGTCGAACGGGGGCTCCGGGTCGTACTCGGTGTAGAGCTGGATCGCCTGGGCGGTCACCTCGTCGGTGAGCAGGGCGGCCAGTTGGATGGCCATGTCGATGCCCGAGGAGACCCCGGCCGAAGTGATCACCCGGTCCTGCCGGACCACCCGCTCGGCGGTGTAGACGGCGCCGTACGACTCCAGGTCGGCGATCGCGTTCCAGTGGGTGGTGGCGGTCAGGCCCTTCAGCAGCCCGGCCGCGCCGAGCACCAGGGCACCGGTGCAGACCGAGGTGGTGAAGCGGGTGCCCGCGTGGATCCGGCGCACCCAGTCGAGGAAGGCGGGGTCGTCCATCATGGTCAGGTGACTGCCCCCGCCCGGGATCAGCAGGACATCGCAGCTCTCCACCTCGGAGTACCTGGTCGGGACGTGGACCGGCAGGGCGCCCAGCACGTCCTGCACCGGGCCCGGTTCGTCCGTGACGAACCGCACGTTGGCTCCGGGCATGTACCCGAAGATCTCGTACGGTCCGATCGCGTCGAGCGGCTCGAATCGGTCGAAGAGCGGGATCACGATGTCCATGTGCCGCAGCATAGCCACCGCCCGAGCGCCGGCCTGGCCGGGCCTGCCCAGGAAGATCCCTGGACAGGCCCGGTGCAGGTCAGACGCCGAACGGCGGCGGATAGACGATGGTGCCCGCGGGTACCGGAACGGTCTCGTCGAAGACGAGGGCCATCATCGCCTCGTCCGGCACCTCGAAGGAGGGACGGATCCCGTAGGCCGAGGCCCGGGTGAAGCCGAAGCGCGGGTAGTAGCCGGCGTGGCCGAGCACGAGGACGAGGTTCTCGCCCTTGTCACGCGCGGCCTGGAGCCCCGCGCGGATGGCGGCCGAGCCGGCCCCCTTGCCCTGGTACCGCGGCAGCACGGCACACGGGCCCAGGGCCAGGGCGGGCGCGTCGTCGACGTGGCAGCGGGTGAGCAGCGCGTACCCGGCCACGGTGCCGTCCGGGGCCTGGGCGACGATGGACAGCTCCGGTGACCAGGCCGGATCGACGCGCAGCGCCTCGATGAGGTCGGCCTCAAGCGGCGTGGGGAAGGCGCCGAGCGCGACTTCGCGGATCAGCGGGACGTCCTGCGGGGTCTCGGGCCGGGTGATCCAATTGGACGACATGATGAGTCGCCTTTCTCTGTTGTCAGGGGAAAGTTCGGGATGATGCGCGGGCTGCGGGCTGCGGGCTGCGGGCCGCGGGCCGCGGGCCGCGGGGCATGGTGGCCCGGCGACCCGCGCCCGGGGCTACGACCGGCGCTGCCGGTCCCGGAAGGCGTACGTCTCGCGCAGCGAGCGCGTGATCGTCTTCTTGCGGTCGTCGTGCCGGGCACGCAGCCGCGCGTCGTTGCGTGAGGTGGCCCAATCGTTCTCGCGCTGGAGCTTGCGGTAGCTGGCCAGGCGGCGCTCGCCGAGGTCACCCGAGGCGATGGCGGCCTGGACGGCGCAGCCCGGCTCGGAGTCATGGCCGCAGTCGCCGAACCGGCACCCCAGGGCCAGTTCCTCGATGTCGGCGAAGACCTGTTGCAGGCCCTCGTCGGCGTCCATGAGCCCCACGCCGCGCAGCCCGGGGGTGTCGATCAGCACGCCACCGCCGGGCAGCGGGACCAGCAGGCGGCGGACCGTGGTGTGCCTGCCCTTGCCGTCCTGCGCACGGACGGCGCCGGTCTCCAGGGTCTCGGTACCGAGCAACGCGTTGCCGAGCGTGGACTTGCCCGCTCCGGACGGCCCGAGCAGCACCACGGTGCCGGTGATCACCGCACTGAGCACATCGATGCCCTCGCCGGTGGCGGCGCTGGTGGCGACGATCTCCACGCCCGGGGCGAGTTCCGCGACGGTGTTCATGGCCTGGACGGGATCGGCCGTCTGATCGGCCTTGGTCAGCGCGATCACGGGCAGGGCGCCGCTCTCCCACGCCAGCGCGAGCAGCCGCTCGATCCGGCTGGGATTCAGCTCCCCGGCGAGCGAGACGGCCAGCACCGCCGTGTCGACGTTGGCGGCCAGCACCTGCCCGTGCGAGGAGCGTGACGCCGACGACCGTACGATGACGCCGCGCCGCGCCAGCAACGCGACCAGCTCCGGCGGCTCCGGCGGCTCCGGCTGCTTCGGCGGCTCCGGCTGGTGACCGAGGGACAGCGCCGCCCAGTCGCCGGTGCAGGGTGACGAGATCGGATCCGGCGCTTCCGGGAGCGCGAGGCGGGCCCGCAGTGGGCCGGTTTCGGTGATGACGTCGCAGGCGCCGCGATCGACACCGACCACCCGGGCGGGAACGAGCCCCGCTGAGCGGTGGGGGGCGAAGGACTCTTCGAGCCCTGCGTCCCAGCCGTACGCGGACAGCCCATCATCGGAAGAATGATGGAAAGACAATGGAATGGAACCCTTTGCGGAAAGGGGCCCTGGCGACTACGGCGGAGATCGGCTCAGAAGGTCAGCCAAGGCCCGGGGACGTGAGGATGGACCGGGTGCCGCAGACAGCGGCCATCACCACGACGGTCATTCAACCTCACCTCCCTCTTCGGGTTCCTGTCGCCACGAACGTGTCTTCAATGGGGAAGGTAACATCAGTACCCGCTCGCCGCAAACGGCCGGCGGCGAGCAGCAGTAGCGGCAGCAGTAGCGGCAAAGGTCATTCACGGAAGTGAGGATCTACGATGAGCGCGAAGCTGAGCATTGCCACCTACGCCTACGAACACACCGAGGCGCTGTTCGACGGCCGGGTCACGATCGACGGGGTGGACGCCACCCTCCATACGGCGCCGCTGGTCTCGGACATCTTCCGCGGCATGCTCGAAGGCCGCTACGACGTGGCGGAGTTCGGCCTGACCTACTTCCTGCGCTCCTTCGACCCGGAGAGCCTGGAAGGCGCGCCGTTCATGGCACTGCCGATCTTCCCGAACCGCAACTTCCGGCACTCGGCCGTCTTCGTGAACACCGCAGCGGGGATCACCAGGCCGCAGGATCTCACCGGCAGGACGATCGGCGAGTTCGCGCTGTTCGGTCATGACGCGGGGGTGTGGCTCAAGGGCATCCTGTCCGACGAGTACGGCGTGACCTTCGATCGGTGCCGCTGGGTCATCGGGGGCACCGACCACCCCATCCCCACGTTCGACTGGGTCCCGCAGCCGGTGCCGGACGGGGTGGACGTACGGCACGCAGCCGACGGCGAGACCCTGGGCGCGATGCTCGAATCCGGCGAAATCGACGCACTCATCTCGGTCGACGTCCCCCGGTCCCTGCTGAACGGCTCGACGAAGATCGCCCGCCTCTTCCCCGACTACGAGAACGTGGAGCGCGACTACTACCGGCGTACCGGGATCTTTCCTCCCATGCATATCGTCGCCGTCCGCAAGGAACTGGTCGAGCGGACCGACATTCTGAAGTCGGTCTACCGTGCCTTTGGCGAGGCCAAGGAGCTCACCCAGCAGAAGTACCGCCAAGACGCCCTGAAGCAGCACATGGGCGTCATCACCCCCTGGTTCAGCAGGCACTTCGAGGAGAACAGGACCCTCCTCGGCGAGGACTGGTGGCCCTACGGCCTCACCGCCAACCGCAAGGCCGTCGACACCTTCCTGCGCTACCACTACGAGCAGGGACTCTCCAAGCACCTGCTGACCAGCGAGGACATCTTCGTCCCCGCTTTCCTCGACACCTGAGCGGCATAAAGGCGGGTCGACGACGAATTCCGATCCATCCTCGGGGATGCGGGCAGCACTTGGAGTGGATCAGGTGACCCTCGCTGAAGATGGGGCCATCCCACGGACGTGGTGAGCACGGGGCATCTGCGGAGGGCTGACCGCTGTAGTCAGGTCCATCCCCATGGGCGTGGGGAGTACCGCGCGGAGGGGGAACACGCCATCGGCTGGGCCGCGGTGATGCTCGGCGTCGGTCCATCCCCACGGGCGTCGGGGAGCACACCGGTGAGGGGGAGCGAGATCCTGGCGGCCGTGGTCCATCCCCACCGGCGTGGGGAGCACCCTTTGCGAGCAGCAACGATACAGCCGAGCTGCTGTGGTGTGGTGTGGTGTCGGGATTTGTCGGTGATCAACTTTTCTATTGTGGTGGCGGTGTCCAGGGGAATGGCGAATCTTGTGGGACGGAGCCTGCGATGAGTGCTGGGACCTGCGCGAATGTGATTTCTGCGAGCGCCGTCCCCCTCTGAAAGTGGAGGCACCCATTGGGGTCGGTGCTCGGCTTGGTCCTCGGAACCTGTCGGGGTGCGTGTTACGGCAGGGCCGGTGGCGGCAGCGTCGGGCGGAGCCCGACATGGGAAACAGGGCTGAGCGAAGCGAAGGCGATTGGGCGCGGAGCGCGGCGGGCCCGCCGGAGGCGGGGGTATCGCCCCGGAGAGGCGGGGGCGGCGGTGGGTAATGGCGAAAAAGCATAAGACGGTGCGATGGTCTGGAAGGGGCCGGGTCAGCCGGTGCTGGAACGGCGCGCGGCCATGACACACGCGAAACGCCGGATATCAGGGCGGTAGGGGGCATAGACCGGCGGCGAGTTGGGGGCCTGCCGTACGTGCGAGTCTGGCTGCCAGGCGGTGCAGGGCGTGTACACCGCCATAGACGGAGAGGTCGGGCGGAGCCAGGCATCAAGGAGAACAGGCCGAGCGGAGCGCGGGGTCCTCGGGCGGAGCCCGGCCCTTACGCGCGGAGCGCGTTGTCCCGCCGGAGGCGGGGTGTCGGGCGGAGCCCGACATGGGAAACAGGGCTGAGCGAAGCGAAGGCGATTGGGCGCGGAGCGCGCGAAAGGCCCGGCATAAATGGGCGGGCGGTACGGGGGATGCCGTAAGGGCCTGGTAGTGGGCCAAGGGGATTGGCGGGGTGGCCGCCGCTTCTTGTTGTTGAAGCGGCGGCCCGTCTGTTCGGGGGTTACTTCTTGGCGCAGAGGGCGTAGACCGTACCGCTGACCTTGGGGTTGTGGCCGCCGCCGCTGTTGAGGGACTTGTTGCCCTTGTCCCCGGCCTCGGGGCTGGGGCTGGGGCTGGGGGTGGCGTTCGCGGCGAGGTCGTTGTCGTGGCCCTCGCCGTTGACGACGAGCTTCACGGACCAGCCGTTGCCCGACGGGTAGCTGCCGGTCACGGTGACCCGCTTGTTGGTGTTGAGGTGGTAGCCACCACCGGTCACCACCTCGTTCGACTGGCAGGAAACCGAATCGCCGGAGGAGTTGTAGAACTCGTCCGACCGGACCTGGATCCGGAGGCTGCCGCCGCCCTCGCCCGGGTCACCCTTGGGACCCTGTGCGCCGTCCTTGCCGTCCTTGCCGTCCTTGCCGTCAGCGCCGTCCACGCCGTCCTTGCCAGGCTCGCCCTTCGCGCCCGCCGGGCCCTGCAGCCCACGCGGGCCGCGCACGCCCGGGTCGCCCTTCGGGCCCTGTGCGCCCGGGTCGCCCTTCGGCCCCTTGGGACCGGTCGCGCCCATCGGACCCAGCCCGCCCTCACCGTCCGTGCCCTTCGGCCCCTGCCGGTTCCAGGAGATCCGGGTCTCGCCCGGCTTGCACTTGGTCCTGGCGCCCACGATCCGTACGACCTGCGTGGACTTGTTGACACACGCATAGATGACGTTCGACGCGGCGGCGGTGGACGCGGCCGAGGAAGCGTTCGCGAAACCACCCACCACGAGCGAGCCGGCGAGAACACCGGACGCGGCGAGAGCGAGAGCCCGTCCGCCAGGCAGCTTGAGAGCCACTGGGCATACCTCTTTCAAGACTTGCGCGCCTCGGCGGCTGCCGAATCAATATGCCGCCGGAGACTGGAGAGAAACCGAGCGCCCCCGGTGGCCCAGGCTTCTCTTGGTGAGTATGAGCAAGAAGTACACGCTTGTACCGTTCCAACGGTTGTCCCGACAAACATCACAAGTCCGTCACACACTCGCGTTTGCGCCCTCAGCGACCATCGGGATAATCAGGTGCTGTTCGGGGGGCGAACAACGACGGGGTGGCGCCGACGCACGCCCCCCGCCCCGACCTGGAGGGCAACAGTGCCGACCAGCAACCCCCGCCCCCGCCCCCAGCCCGATCTCTACCTGCCCCCCGCCACCCAGCCCGTCCGGGGCGTCGTGTGGGCGATCCACATGGTGATCCCCATGCTCGGCCTGTGGCTGCTGCTCGCCCAGGACGACATCAACATCATCTGGCAGCACGAGACCAGCCACTTCTGGCTGATCATCCTGGTCGCGGGCATCAACCTGGCGCTGGGCCTGCTGATGACCCGCGCCCTGATCCGCCGCCCCGACGCCCGTATCCTCCTGGTCTCCCTGGTCTTCCTGACCAATGCCGGTTTCTTCTTCCTGCACGGCCTGAGCACCCCCAAGATCATCCTCCCCACCGGCAGCATGGGCTTCGACCTGGACCAGCCGGTCGGCCTGACCGTGGCCTCGATCTTCGCCTTCATGTCCGCGCTCCCCCTGGACGGCCGCGCCGCCCAGGCCGTGCTCGCCGCCGCCCGCCCGCTCCGCGCCGGCCTCGCCGTACTGCTCCTCGCCTGGACCGCCGCCTCCCTGCTCCCCGGCCTGACCCCGCTCAGCGCCCCGCCACCGCCGGGCGGTGCGACGCTCGGCGCGTTCTCGCTGGTCGCCGTGGCCCTGTACGGGGCGGCGGCGGTGATGATGTTCCGGCTGCACCGCCGCCGCCCGGCCGCCATGCTGGTCAGCCTGATCACCGCCTACACGCTGCTCGCCGAGGCGATGATCGCCGGGATGAGCCGCAACAACTGGCACCTTTCCTGGTGGGAGTGGCACATACTGCTCACCTTCGCCTTCGTGTTCGTCGCCTACAGCGGCTACCTCCAGTTCCGGCACGAGGGTTCCAGCGCGGGACTGTTCGACTCGATCGCGCTGGCCGCCACCGTGCGGCGGCTCCAGGCCCAGTACGCCCAGGCCCTGGAGGCGCTGGTCGATCACCTGCGGCAGGGTTCGGTGTCCAGGGTGCCGGTGGCGACCCGGCTGGCCGGGAAGTTCGGGCTGACCGAGGCGCAGGCGGCGGTACTCGACCGCGCGGGCGCGGCCCTGGCCAACGAGCGCGAGATCTCCGACCGGCTGGCCGCGCTGGTGGACGTCGGGCGCGGCGCGCGGGTGGGCCGCGCCGAGCGCGAACTGCTCAGCGCCTCCCTGGACCGGGTGCGGCAGGCGTACGGCGACGTCCGCATCAGCCTGGTCGCCGACGGCACGGTCTCGATGGGCTCGGCCGACTACCGCGAAGCCGACTTCGCCCGCGCCACCCCGCTCAGAGACGGCCACGACCGGCGCATTTACCCGCTCACCGTCAAGGGGAGGCTGGCCGGCGTGATCAGGGTGCCGGTCGGGGTCACCCCGCAGGACGAACCGCTGGCCGCGCTGCTCGCCAACCAGTTGTCGATCGCGCTGGAGAACGACCGGCTTTACGCTGAGTTGTCCACGCTCTTCCGGCAGTACATGTCGCCGGACGTGGCCTCCGCGCTGCTCGCCGACCCGGCGCAGGCCGCGCTCGGCGGGTCGCTGGTGGAGCTGACCTCGCTGTTCGCGGATCTGAAGGGGTTCACCACCTTCTCCGAGAAGGTCTCCCCCGGCGAGATCGTGGAAATGCTCAACCGGTACCACACCGCCGCCGTCCCCTGCATTCTGGACAACGGCGGCACCATCGTGCAGTTCGTCGGCGATGCCCTGCTGGCGCTGTTCAACGCGCCGGCCCGGCAGGCGGACCACGCCCGCGCGGCGGCCCGCGCGGGGCTCGCCATGCAGGAGGCGGCGGAGCGGGTGGCCGCCGAGGTGCTCGGCGAACAGGCGGCGGGGCGCCGCAACACGATCGAATGGCCGAAATTCCGCGTCGGGATAAACACCGGAATGGCGCTCGTCGGGAACATCGGCAGCCCGGAATTGCGCGGCTTCAACGCGATGGGCGACTGCGTGAACGTGGCGGCCCGGCTCCAGTCACTGGCCGAGCCGGGTACGGTCGTGATCGGTTCCACCACCCGCGACCTGCTCGGCGAAACGGCCGTGGCGAGCCCGCTCGGCCCGCTGCGGCTGAAAGGCAAGGACCAGCCGGTGGAGGCTTTCGTGCTCCGATCCATCGCCGGGCACCCGGATTCCGGGAAATAATCGGGGATGATTCCCCCCGCGTCCCTGGAGGCAGCCCGATGAGCGTCAAGCCGACCACGGAGCCCGGCGAGTTCCTGGATCTGCTGACCGAAGACGAGATCGCGGCGCTTCGGGCGAGCGCCCGGACCCGCCGATGGGAGCGCGGCGCGGCCGTGATGAGCGAGGGTGACACCGCCGACTGGGTGGCCGTGCTCACTTCCGGGCGGGTCAAGGTCTCCTCGCACACCGAGGGCGGCACCGAGGTGGTGCTCGCCGTCCGGGGTCCGGGGGCGCTGCTCGGCGACATGTCGGCGATCGACGGCGGGCCCCGCTCGGGCACGGTGACCGCGCTGGAACCGGTCGAGGCCCTGGTGATCGGTGACTTCCCGGGGTTCCTGCGGGAGAACGGCCAGGTCGCGGTGCTGCTGATGAAGCTGATCATCGGCAGGTTGCGCGACTCCGACCGCAAGCGGATCGAGTACGGCGCCTTCGACACCACGGGCCGGGTCGCGACGCGCCTCGTCGAGCTGGCCGAACGGTACGGCGAGCAGTCCGCCGGCGGGGTCCGGGTGGCGCTGCCGCTCTCCCAGGACGAGCTCGCCGGCTGGACCGGCGCCTCCCGCGAGGCGGTCAGCAAGGCCCTGCGCTCCCTCCGCGACCGCGGCCTCATCGAGACCGGCCGCCGCCGCGTCACCATCCACGACCTGGAAGCCCTCCGCAAACGCGCCCGCTGACGCCCTTCCCCCCGCTATCCGCGCCAACGCCATGGCCCGGCGTCCGGCCCGCGCTGCCGGAACGATGCAACCGCTGCCGGGGTCTCGCACGAAGTCACAGGTGACAGGTGCGTGGACGCATGCTGAGGGGGCGGGCGATGAGCGAGCCGGGCGGGGTGCCCAAGGTCGTCGCGGGGGTGAGCCGGTATCTGGACGACCGGCTCGGGCTGGGGAACGTGGTACGGCGGAACATACGCAAGGTGTTCCCCGACCACTGGACGTTCCTGCTCGGCGAGATCGCGCTGTACTCGTTCATCATCCTGCTGCTGACCGGGACGTTCCTGACGTTCTGGTTCCAGCCGAGCATGGGACACGTCGCCTACACGGGTCCGTACGCGCCGTTGCGCGGCGTGATGATGTCCGAGGCGTACGCGTCGACGTTGCACATCAGCTTCGAGGTGCGCGGCGGGCTGCTGATGCGGCAGATCCACCACTGGGCGGCGCTGTTGTTCGTCGGCGGGCTGATGGCCCACCTGCTGCGGATCTTCTTCACCGGCGCGTACCGCAAGCCGCGCGAGCTGAACTACCACATCGGCCTGGTGATGTTCGCGATCGCGCTGGTGGAGGGCCTGACCGGGTACTCCCTGCCGGACGACCTGCTGTCCGGGGCCGGGCTGCGGATCACCCAGGGCATCCTGATCGGGCTGCCGCTGGTGGGGACCTACCTGTCGTTCTTCCTGTTCGGCGGCGAGTATCCGGGCGAGGACGTGATCGCCCGCTTCTTCACCATCCACATTCTGCTGCTGCCCGGCCTGCTGGTCGCCCTGGTGACCGCGCACCTGACGCTGATGTGGGTGCAGAAGCACACCCAGCTCGCCCGCAAGGGCCGGACGAACATGAACGTGGTGGGCGGGCCGTTCTTCCCGTCGTTCATGCTCAAGTCCGGCGCGTTCTTCATGTTCACCTTCGCGATCCTGGCCGGGCTCGGGGCGGCCGTGCAGATCAATCCGATCTGGTTGTTCGGGCCCTACACCCCGGCGGACATCTCGGCGGGCTCCCAGCCGGACTTCTACATGGGCTTCCTTGAGGGATCGCTGCGGATCATGCCGGGGTGGGAGATCAACTTCGCCGGGTACACCCTGCCGCTCAGCGTGCTCATCCCCGGCCTGCTGCCGCTGGCCCTCATCTTCGGCGGGCTGATCGTCTACCCGTCCGTGGAACGGTGGATCACCGGCGACACCCGCGAGCACCACTTCGCCGAACGGCCGCGCGACAACCCGCACCGCACCGCGATCGGCATGGCGGCGGTCACCTTCTACGGCGTGCTGTGGCTGCTCGGCGCGAACGACGAGATCTCCGACCACTTCCACATCCCGCTGTTCGCGATCACCTGGTTCGGCCGGGTCGCGATCTTCGCGGGGCCGGTGCTCGCGTACGTCATCACGTACCGGCTGTGCCGGGGCCTGCGGCTGCGGGACGCGCAGATGATCGGGCACGGCGTGGAGAGCGGCGTGATCAAGCGGCTGCCGGAGGGCGAGTTCACCGAGATCGACGTACCGGCCAGCGACGACATGGCCGCGCCGCTGCTCGGTGCCGAGGCGATCCCGGAACTGCGCGGCGCGGAGCTGGCGATGGACGATGCGGAGGACGGCGAACCGAGGCCCAAGGGCCTGCGCGGCCGGATCGGGCGGCTGCGGGCCAGGATGAGCCGCGCCTACAGCGAGCCGCCGATCACCGAGGTGCCGGGGGCGGACGGCGAGGGCAGGAAGGCCGTCACCGCGGGCGAGAGCTACCACAGGCCCGATCAGGGAAGTTGACCGCTCGTTGAGGCAATCGGGGAAAGGCGGGGGGTGTCCGGGCGGGGGCGGCGGGCTACGAATACGTTCCGGCAGGTTGCGAGGGGCGGGGCGGGGGCTCGCGCATGGACGACACACTCAACGCGCGGCTGGCCGCGGGTGAGGCCGACGCCCTCGGCGAGTGTTACCGCGCGCATGCCGTACTGGTCCGGGGTTATCTGCGGAGGTTCGTCCCCGAGCAGGAAGTGGACGACGTGGTACAGATCGTCTTCGCCGAGGCGTGGCGGTCGCGCCTCCGGTTCGATCCGGACCGCAGCCTGCCCGCCTGGCTGCTGGGCATCGCGCACAAGCGGGCCGTGGACCACCTGCGCGCCCGCCGTCCGGCGACCCTGCCGCTGTCGGCGGTGCCGGACGCCACGGGGTGCGACGGCCGGGTCGCCGGTGAGGAGCTGGCCGTGCGGGAGGAGATCCACGCGGCGATGGCCCGGCTGCCCGTCGCGCAGCGCCAGGCCATCGAGCTGGCGTACTACGGGGAGTTCACCCAGCGCGAGATCGCCGAACGGCTGCGGGTGCCGCTCGGCACGGTAAAGGCGCGCACGACCAGGGGGCTGCACCGCCTGTCCGTGCTGCTGGGCGCGCCCCGCTCCTAGGAACGCCCCTGGGAACGTCTGGCCGCCGCCAGGCCCTCCACCCCGGCGACCAGCAGGTCCAGGCCGATGGCGTAGTAGTGCTCGACGTCGGGCGGCTCCGGCGCGGTCCGGGCCCACTCGGTGATGCTGGGAAACCCGTCAGGCGGCAGCGCCGTCAGCGCGGCCCGGTGCTGCCTGCGCTGCTCGGCCGCCTCCCGCTCGCCCATGTTCGGCCGGCAGGACGGGTCACCGGCGACCAGCCCCATGCAGCCGTTGAGCAGGTAGCCGGCGACGTAGTAGCCCTCGGTCAGCGTGAACCCCTCGTTCTTCAGCAGGCCGAGCACGGTGTCGGTGGCCCGCAGGAAGTTGAGCGCGCGGCTCTTGTCGCAGTGGCGCAGGAGTTCGGGCAGCGAGCGGTGCGCCCGCATCAGCTCGATCACCCGGCCGACCATCGCCCGCAGCCGCTCGTTCCACGCCTGTTCGGGGACCGGCGGCCCGATGAGCCCGGCGAGCAGGTGGTCGGCCGCGGCGCTGAACAGCTCCTCCTTGTTCTTGAAGTGCCAGTACATCGCCATCGGTGTGACGTCCAGCTCGGCGGCCAGCCGCCGGACCGAGACGGCCGCGACGCCTTCCTCGTCGGCCAGGCGCACCGCGCGGTCGAGGACGGCCTCGCGGGTCAGTTTGCTCATCACACTTGACAACTATACGCCGTACAAGTTCCACTATGCACTGTACATGTACGCCGTATAGTCAGGAGGCGCAATGGAGCGGCGATGGTGGGCGCTGGGCGCGGTGGCGCTCGGTTCGTTCATGACCTACCTGGACAACAACGTGGTCAACGTGGCCCTCCCGACCATCCAGCGGGAGATGGGGCTGACCCTGTCCGGCCTGGAGTGGATCGCGAGCAGCTACATCCTGGTGTTCGCCGGGCTGATGCTCGCCGGCGGGCGGCTCGCCGACGTCTTCGGCAGCCGGCGGATCTTCCTGACCGGCCTGGTGGTGTTCACGGCGGCCTCGCTGGCGGCGGGCGTCGCGGCGAACGGGGGGATGCTGATCGCGGCGCGCTCGGTGCAGGGCCTCGGCGCGGCGCTGCTCACCCCGACCTCGCTCGCGCTGCTGTCCCGGGTCTTCCCCGACGCCCGCGAGCGCGGCACCGCCGTTGGGATATGGACGGCCACCGGGGCGCTGTCCATGGCCCTCGGCCCGCTGACCGGCGGTTTCATCAGCGAGAACTGGCACTGGGGGTGGATCTTCCTGATCAACGTGCCGCTGGGGATCGGCACGCTGGCGCTCGGCATGTGGGCGCTGCCCGCCAGCCGTGACCGGGTACGGCGGAGCCTGGACCTGCCGGGCCTGGCCGCCGCCACCATCGGGCTGTCCGCGCTGACCTTCGCCCTGATCGAGGGCGAGCAGGCCGGCTGGACCTCGCCGCAGATCCTCACCGCGTTCGCCCTGGTGATCGTCTCGGCGACCACGTTCCTGCTGGTGGAACGGCGGGGCGCGGAGCCGATGATCGACCTGTCGCTGTTCCGGTCCAGGGTGTTCAGCGGCGGGATCGTGGCGATGGGGCTGTGGTCGTTCGGCGTCTTCGGGATCTACTTCTTCAGCGCGCTGTGGTTGCAGAACGTGCTGGGCTTCACCCCGACCCAGGCCGGGGCGGCGTTCGTGCCGATGGCCCTGCTGATGGCGGTGGTGGCGGTGCTCGCCCAGCGGGTCGCCCGGGTGCTCGGTGACGACCGCACGGTCGCGCTGGGGCTCGCTTTGATGGCGGGCGCGGTTTTCGCGATCTCCCGGCTGGGCGCGGGCACGGGCTACACCGACATCCTGCCGTGGTTCCTGCTGTACGCGCTGGGCGGCGGCCTGCTGGTGCCGCTCACCTCGACGATCCTGGGTACGCTGCCGGACCGCCGCGCCGGGGTGGCCTCCGGCGTGATCAACGTCTCCCGCGAGGTCTTCGGCCTGCTCGGCATCACCGTGATGGGCGCGATCCTCACCGCCCGGCAGACCTCGGGCCTGACGGAGGGCCTGCCCGCGCTCACCGCGTTCCTGGACGGCTACCGCTTCACGCTGGCCATGGCGGCGGTCATCGTGCTGGCGGGCGTGCCGATCAGCCTGTACGCGCTGCGCCGCCGGCCCTCCCCCACCCCGGAGGCGGCGGATGAGGGAGGGCCGAAGGAGCCCGCGGGCGTCGGCTCAGCGTGAGGAGAGGTACCGTTCGCCGAGTTCGCGCAGCCTGCGGTGGGCGGAGTCGTAGACGGCGGCCCCGCCCAGGTACGCCTTGGCCAGCTTGGCGACCATCGTGTAGTTCGCGTCGCAGACGTTGCCCACCGGGGCCTGGGCGGCCTGGCTGACGAGCTGGTAGGCGTCCAGCTCGTCCAGGCCGGTCAGGGCGGCGCTCCAGGTCACCAGGTCGTGCTGGCTGATCCGGTAGGCGTCCTCCAGCGGGCGGGCCGAGCCGGTGGACATCAGGTGCTCGTCGTCCTCCAGCCGGGGCCACGGGGTGGCCACGCCCTTGATCAGCTCGACCGCGACGACCGTGTTCATTGCGGCCTCCACGCCGGTGCCGCACACCTCGCCGTGGCCCTGGCGGGCGTGCCCGTCGCCGACCCCGAACAGCCCGCCCTCGACGTTGACGCCCAGGTAGAGGGTGACGCCCGCGCGCAGCTCCGGGGTGTCCATGTTGCCGCCGTGGGCGTCCGGGGTGATCGTCATCCGCGCCTCGAAGGCGGCGGGGGCCACCCCGACGGTGCCGTGCATCGGGTCCAGCGGGAGTTCGACGCTGAAGTCGCCGCGGGTGGCCCGGTACCGGACGGTCCGCTTGTCAGCGTCGATCTCGTAGACCCACACCCGCTCCTCCAGGGGAGCGTGCAGCATCGCCGTGGTGTGGGTCGCGGTGAGCGCGCCGAAGTGCGGGAACGTGGTGGACACGCCCCAGTCGCGGGCGGGTTCGATGGACACGAAGTGCAGCGCCAGCGTGTCGCCGGGCTCGGCCCCCTCGACGTGGAACGGGCCGGTCACCGGGTTGAGGTAGGGGAACTCGCACACCTGCGAGGGCAGGTCGGCCGGGCCGCGGACCCGGCCGCCGAAGCAGTCCTCGGTGTAGAGCTCAAGGATCGTGCCGGGCGCGATCCGAGCCGCGGCGGGGCGTCCGCCGAAGGTGTAGGCCAGGTCCTCGGGACCGGGCCGGTAGGACACGACGTTCACTTATGCGACCTCCTTGGCGTCCTGCTCGGTCGCCAGCGTGGGCTTGCGGCCCAGCAGGTAGGAGCCGATCAGGACGATCACCCCGATACCGAACCACGCGAAGCCCAGCCGCTGCGCGGCGACCTGCGCGTTGACCACGACGAACACGAGTATGACGAACCCGATGGCCGGCGCCACCAGGTGCGCCCACCAGTTGCGGCTGCGCTTCCTGATCAGGTAGTGGACCACCACCGAGACGTGCAGCACCAGGAAGGCGCACATCGCGCCGAAGTTCACCAGCGTGCTGAGCGGCGTGATGCCGTCCTTCAGCGTGCTCATGAACAGGCCGAGCGCCAGCGAGATGCCTGCCACGAGGAAGATGGCGTTGACCGGCACCTTGCGGGTGGGGTGGACGCGGCCCAGCACGCGTGGGAGCTGGCCGTCCCGGCCCATCGCGAACAGCAGTCGCGAGGTCGCCGCCTGGGCGACCAGGGAGTTGGCGAAGCCCCAGGCCACCGCGGTGGCCACGGCGGTCAGCACGCCCAGCCAGGGGCCGCCTGCGAAGGCGGCGGTGTCGTAGAAGGCCGACCCGGCGGCATCGCCCTCGGCCAGCAGCCTGTCACGGTCCGGGGTGAGCAGCGCGGCGACCCAGGTCTGCGTGACGAACAGCAGCCCGGCCAGCCCGAGCGCGTACACCATGGAACGGCCGAGCCGCCTGCCGTCCTCGCGGCTCTCCTCGGCCAGCATCGAGATGCCGTCGAAGCCCAGGAAGGACAGCACCGCGACCGAGGTGGCGCCGAAGATCAGCGGCCAGGAGAAGGTGCTCACGTCGAACAGCGGGCTCAGCGGGTCGCCGCCGCCCTTGCCCTGGATGAGCGCGCCGATGCCGATGACCAGGAAGATCGCCAGCACGATCAGCTCGGCGACCAGCATGATCCGGTTGGTCTTGGCGGTCATCTGGATGCCGAAGTAGTTGACCACCGTGTTGAGCAGCACGAACCCGATCAGCCAGGCCCATATCGGCACCGCGGGCACGATCGACGCCATGGCCGTGCTCGCCACCAGGTAGAGCAGCGAGGGGACGAGTACGTAGTCGAGCAGGATCGCCCAGCCGGCCAGGAAGCCGACCGGCGCGCCGATGCCGCGGCCCGCGTAGGTGTAGACCGAGCCGGCCATCGGGAAGGCGCGGGCCATCTGCGCGTAGGACAGGGCGGTGAAGGCCATCGCGACCATGCCGATCGCGTAGGCCAGGGCGACCATTCCCCCGGAGGCGTTGAACACGCTGCCGAAGATGCCGAAGGGCGCGATCGGCACCATGAAGATGAGGCCGTAGATCAGCAGGTCGGCGAAGCCGAGGGAGCGCTTGAGCTCCTGCTTGTAGCCGAAGCGCTCGATCCCGTCCGGGGCGGGTGGGGAGGTTTGATCCGAGACGTCGGACGAACGTGACATATCTGTGGCTCTTTCTCGCTCTGGGGGGCCGAGCCGTACGATATGCCGCATTCTTGCAGGCGGAAAGATTTCACATGGAAGCTTTACCTGTTCGCGTCACGCCCGCGACGCCGCTCAGGACGAGGCCAGGACGTCGAACTCCAGCCCGTCGGCCCGCCCCACGTAGACGCGCTGCCGTACGTGCCGGTCGGCCAGCGTGAGCCGCCCCCGGCCGGTGCTGACCGTGGTGCCGTCGGCCACGGCCTCGATCGCCGGTACGGCGGCGGCGCCCGCCCGCGCCACCAGCGCCGCGATCATCAGCACGCCCTCGTAGCTGCCGTGCCCGTGCGCGCTCATCATCGGGGCGGTGGTGCCGTAGCGGCGGACGTAACGCGCGCTGAGATCGAGGTTGGCGTCGGTCGGTACGGTGCCGAAGTAGCCCATCGTGGCGTACAGCTCGCCGGTGGAGTCGCCGTCCACCGCCAGCAGGCCGTGCTCCTCCAGGGCCCCGCACAGCCGGGCGCAGCGCAGCCCGGCCGCGGTGAAGGCGCGGTTGAAGGCCACCAGGTCGCTGCCGATCAGGTTGAGCAGCACCGCGTCGGGGCGCAGCGCCGCCAGGGACTCGATCACCCGGCCCATCGCCAGGTCGCCGAACCCGCACGGGATCAGCCGCTCACCGACCACCCGCGCCGAACGGGCCAGCAGCCGCCCGCGCGCCGAGACGTGGACCAGGCGCGGCCAGACGTAGTCGTTGCCCAGCAGGTACCAGCGCCGCGCCCGCCGGTGCCGGACCAGCCAGTCGATGCCCGGCCCGACCTGGCGGGAGGCGGGCTCGCCCAGGAAGTAGACGCCGGGCGTGCGCGAACCGCCCTCGTAGGGGGGCGTGTAGATATAGGGGGCGGCGCCGCCGAGCGCGCGCTCCACGGCGACGCGCACGTCGCTGGCGTGCGTGCCCACCACGGCCTGCACCGCGCCGGCCCGAGCCAGCCCGGCGACCTCGCGGGCGACCTCGGCGGGTGGCCGCCCGCCGTCCACCAGCACCAGCTCGACGTGCCGGCCGAGCACCCCGCCCCGGTCGCTGACCTCGGCCGCGCCCAGCGAGGCGCAGTTGATCACGCAGGGGCCGAGCATCCCCAGCACCCCGGAGACCGGCGCGACCAGCGCGATCCGGAAAGCGTCGGCCCTGACCAGGTGGGCTTCAAGTGGGTCGATGACCACGCGTCAGAGTATCCTCTAGCGTACGCGCGAACGAAAGGAGCCGGTGGTGCTGACCGAGCCCACGGCGAAGCCTCCTTCCACGACCTTCACGGCGGGGCTGGGTTCCTCGCTCGCCTACCTCCTCAGCAAGGCCGAGCGCAGCGTCAACCGGGGTCTCGCGGCCGTGCTCGCCAGCGAACAGCTCTCCGTCGAGCACTGGCGCATCCTCCAGGCCCTGGCCGACGGCCGCGGCCACTCCATGGGCGACCTGGCCGAGGCCGCCCTGATGCCGCACCCCACCCTGACCAAGGCCGTCGATCGGCTGGTCGATCGCGCCCTGGTCTATCGCGGCCACGACCCTTCCGACCGCCGCCGCGTCGCGGTCTTCCTGGCCGATCGCGGCCGTTCGCTGCTGCACCGCCTGGAGGGCGGCCTGGCCGAGCACCACCGCGCGATCCTGGCCGCCTTCGGCGCCGAGCGCACCGAATCTCTGATGCGCGACCTGGAGTCCCTGGTCACCGACCTGGAGCGCTGAGCGCCCGGCCGGAAAGACCGCCTCGTTACCGTTTTGTGACAAAGGTGAGGTGCGAAGCACCGATCGCGGGGCATGGTTGATCTCGAAGTCCAGCAGCGGGGCTTCGTCTCAGGTTGATGAGGCGTGTCCTGTCTGGGCTTTCGGGCTTCCCGCACGGACGGGGCACGCTGTGAACCCCCGATGGAGCAGCGAAATGACCGTCCTGGATGTCGCGTTCGAGCAGATGACCGCCGAGGAACTGCTGGCCGAGATGGTCCGCCCGGAGGCTTCCGAGCTGTACCGGGTCAGGATCCGCGAGCGGGTGGTGGAGTTGCACGAGGGCCTGGTCACCGAGGTGACCCGGCGCTACCGGTACCGCGGCGAGCCCATGGAGGACCTACGGCAGGCCGCCTACGTGGGCCTGATGAAGGCGGTGAACGGGTTCGACCCCGAGCTGGGACACGAGTTCCGCGGCTACGCCATGATCACCATGATGGGCGAGGTGAAGCGCCACTTCAGGGACCGCACATGGGCGATCAAGGTGCCCCGGGTGTACCAGGAGCGGCGGCTGGAGATCAACAAGATCACCGCGGAGCTGACCCAGGCGCTCGGCCGCTCCCCGACCGTCGCCGAGCTGGCCGAGCGGATGCGGATATCGGAGGAGGAGGTCCTGCTGGCGCTGGAGGCGTCCGGGGCCTACAGCGCGCTGTCGCTGGACGCGCCGGTGAGCGGCGCCGAGGACGCCGCCGACCTCGGCGACTTCCTGCCCGACCAGGACCGCTCCCTGGACACCCTGGTCGACAGGCACGCCGTCAAGCCGCTCATCAACGCGCTGCCGGAGCGGGAGCGCACGATCCTGCTGATGCGCTTCTACGGGAACATGACCCAGGCCGAGATCGCCGCGGAGTTCGGGATCTCGCAGATGCACGTCTCGCGCATCCTGCGCGCCGTGCTCACCCGGCTCCGCGCCAAGCTCTCGGACTGAACTCCCGCAGCCCCGGAGGGTACGGCCCGCGCCGGCCGTGCCCTCCAGGACTCCGTGGGTCAGGAACCGATGTTCCTGCCGCGCGCGTGCCAGACCACCGCCACCGACGGGCGGGGCTGGCTGTCACCGCCGTCGGGCCAGTGGCTGGACGGGTCGGCCGGGCTCGCGCCGTCGGTCTCGCCGGGGTGCTGGACCGCGACGAACACGCTCTTGTCGTCCCGGGTGATCAGCGGGCCGCAGGTCTCCGCGCCCACCGGGACGGTCAGGAACTGCCGCAGGTGGCCGCGGTCCCGGCCGGACACCGGCATCACGAACAGGCCGTCGTTCTTGCCGAGCGCGTTGCCGTCCGTGGAGATCCACAGGTTGCCCTCGCGGTCGAAGGCGACGTTGTCCGGGCAGGAGATCGGCGAGACCTTGGACTTGTCGAACCCGGCGAAGTAGGTGGCCGGGTCGCTGGGGTCGCCGCAGACCAGGGCGAGCGACCAGGCGAACGTCCGCGCGCCCGCGTCGTTGCGCCGCTCGGTGATCTCCAGCACGTGGCCGTGCTTGTTGGCGGCCCGCGGGTTGGCCTCGTCGGCCTGCGCCGGGGTGCGGTTGGAGTTGTTGGTCAGCGCGACGTAGATCGCGCCGGTCACCGGGTTGCGCTCGACGTCCTCGGGACGGTCCATCTTGGTGGCCCCGACCTTGTCGGCGGCGACCCTGGTGTAGACGAGGACCTCTTCGGCGCTCATCCCCTGCACGTACGACTTGTCGCCGCTGACCAGCGGAATCCACTCGCCCGACCCGTCGAAGCGGCCGTCCTTGGGCGCCTTGCCGGAGCCGTCGATCTCGTCCTTGGGGCTGTCGCCGGTGAACTTGGCGACGTACAGCGTGCCCTCGTCCAGCAGGCCGCGGTTGTGGCGGTCGAAGCCGGGGATGTAGCGGTCCTTGGAGACGAACTTGTAGACGTACTCGAAGCGGGAGTCGTCGCCCATGTAGGCGACCAGCCGGCCGTCCCTGGACAGGCTGGTGGTGGCGGCCTCGTGGGCGAACCGGCCGAGCGCGGTCCGCTTGATCGGCGTGGCGTCCGGGTCGGTCGGGTCGATCTCCACGATCCACCCGAAACGGTTGATCTCATTGGGGTGCTTGGCGAGGTCGAACCGCTCCTCCACCCGGTCGAAGCGGCGGCTGCCGCTCGGGATGGCGGTGGTCGTGCTGACGCCGTACCGGGTCAGGTACTGCTTCTGCGCCTCCGGCACGCCGTTGCCGCCGACGAAGTACTGGTTGAAGTTCTCCTCGGCGGTCAGGACCGTGCCCCACGGGGTGGTGCCGCCCGCGCAGTTGTTGAGCATGCCGATCGGGCGCAGCCCGCGCGGGTCGGCGGCGGTCTTCAGCAGCGCGCTGCCCGCCGCGGGGCCGCTGAACCGCATCGGGGTCTGCGCGGTGATCCGCCGGTTGTAGCGGCGCCGGCCGCGGGTGACCAGCTTCCACCGGCCGGTCCGGCCGGCCCGCTCCAGCTCGACCACCGAGCCGCCGTGCGCGGCGAGGGCGATCTTGATCTGCTCCTCGGTGGCCGCGGTTCCGTCGGTGTAGCCGCGGAACATCAGGGCCTCGTCGCTGTACTCGTGGTTGACCCACAGCAGCGCGCGGTCCGCGCCCAGCGGGAAGAACGCCACGAAGTCGCAGTTGTAGCCGAACTGCTTGGCCTGCGCCTCGGCGGTCTGGTCGTCGAAGTCGAACTCGGGCGCGTCCGGGAGCACCGGGTCGCCCCAGCGGACCACGGCGGCCGACTCGTACCCCTCGGGCACGGTGAGCTTGTCGTCGGTGTTCGGCGCGACCGGGGTGAAGCGCAGCGAGCCGTGGCCCGGGAAGTGCCCGTGGCCCTGGCCGTGCGCGGGGTCGGCGGCGGCCGGGGCGGCCGTCGCGGTGAGGGCGCCCCCGCCCACACCCACCGCGAGCGCCCCCAGGGCCCCCGCCCGCAGCGCGCCACGCCGCGACAGGGCCTCCGTGACGATCTCCCCGAAGTATCGGTTCTCTGACGTGTTGGGAATGTCGTGCGAGCAGGCGTTACCGCAGCGGAACTGGCACGTCAGCGCACTACGACCACCCTGGTGCGGGGTCGTCAGCAGCGGCAGTAGCCCGCGCGGCGAGGGATTCGCCACCGATCCTCCAAGTTATTCACAAGTTGTCCCGCCGGGACGCTACGGCGGCCGTCCAAACCTCGGGTGAACGACGCCTGCCCGACCGATGAACCGTTGGGACCGGGCATGATGGTCGATGTGCCAGCCCTCAAACCCGTGCCCGGCAAGGTCCGCGCGGCGCTCGACGCGCAACTGTCCGCCCTGGACGAGCCCGCCTACGACGGGCCCGACACCGCCACGGCGATGCTGACCGCCTGCGTCCCGGTGGTGCTGCGGGCCTACCGGCGCGGGCTGCGGCCCGAGCGCGACGCGGCCCGCTACGCCGTACGGCACCTGCTGGACCGGCTCGCGGCGACGGCCCCGGGCCGGTCGGTGGAGGTGCGCGTGCCGCCGTACGCGGCCGTGCAGTGCGTACCTGGACCGCGCCACACCCGCGGCACCCCGCCCAACGTGATCGAGACCGACGGGCTGACCTGGCTGGAACTGGCCACCGGCGAGCTGTCCTGGGACGACGCGATGGCGGCCGGCCGGATCAGCGCGAGCGGGGCGCGCGCCGACGTGTCGGAGTATCTGCCGGTCCTGTAGCGGGTCACTGGGGGGTGACGGCGCCGGTCAGGCCGAGCTTGTCCTCCACGCAGCGCTGTACCTCGGCCTGCGTGGACAGGCCCATGCAGTCGCTGAAGTTGGCGTAGGACCAGGTCACCACGGCCACGGCCGCGATCAGCGTGAGCGCGCTGAGCACGATGCCGGCCCAGGCCCTGCCCAGGTGCACCCGGCGGGTCAGCGCGATGATGCCGATGATCAGGCCGGCGATCGCGGTGAGCGTCCCGAACCCGCACGCGAACAGCAGGAACGGGCTGAGGATGCCGAGCACCAGCGCCGTCGTGGCCAGCCCGCCGCCGCGCTTGGGCGCGGGGGGCGCGCCGTACGGCTGGCCGTAGGCGTACGGGGTCTGCTGCTGGTAGGGCGGCGGCTGGCCGTACTGGCCCTGCTCGCCGTAGGGGCCGGGCTGTCCCGGCGGACCCTCGGGGCGCCGCTCCGCGGGCCGGTCCGGCTCGCGGCCGGACTCTGGCTGGTTGGGATCCCCTGGTGTCGTCACGTGTGATCTCCCGACCTTCGGCGAACAGGCATGCCGGTATCCCTCACCTTCGCCCGGCGTGGCGGCCGACCGGCGGCTGACACGGCAAAGCGCGGGTGATCCTTTGCTAAGTTCTGCCCAAAGTTACTGGTATGTCACCCCGCTGGACACAGGAACGTCCAATTGTGTCAGCCGACCCGGGGCGCGAGCGCGGGACAGCCCGACTTAGACTTAACTACGTGCTAAAAGGCGACGGCCGGCTAGGCCATGACCTTGACCCCCACGACCGCGCTCCGCGGGACGCCTGTGGTGTCTTCGGCGTATGGGCCTCTGGGGAGGATGTCTCCAAACTCACCTACTACGGCCTGTACGCGTTGCAGCACCGCGGGCAGGAGTCCGCGGGCATCGCGGTCAGCGAGGGCGACCGGATCCTGGTCTACAAGGACATGGGCCTGGTGGCCCAGGTCTTCGACGAGTCCGTGCTGAGCACGCTGCGCGGCCACATCGCGGTGGGCCACTGCCGCTACTCCACCACCGGGTCGAGCGTGTGGGAGAACGCGCAGCCCACGCTGTGCTCCACCGCGGGCGGCGGCCTCGCGCTCGCGCACAACGGCAACCTGATCAACACCGCCGCGCTGGCCGAGCGCCTGGCGCCCGGCACGACCCGCGCGACCTCCGACACCGAGATCCTGACCGCGCTGCTGGCCAACGACGCCAACGACCGCGAGCGGTCGGTGGAAGACGCCGCGGCCGAGCTGCTGCCGCAGGTCAAGGGCGCCTACTCGCTGGTCTTCATGAACGAGAAGACGCTCTACGCGGCCCGCGACCCGCAGGGCATCCGCCCGCTGGTGCTCGGCCGCCTGGAGCAGGGCTGGGTGGTGGCCTCCGAGACGGCCGCGCTCGACATCGTCGGGGCCGCGTTCGTCCGCGAGATCGAGCCGGGCGAGCTGCTGACCATCGACGAGCGCGGCGTGCGGGCCCGCCGGTTCGCCCCGGCCGAGCCCAAGGGCTGCCTGTTCGAGTACGTCTACCTGGCCAGGCCGGACACCACGATCGCCGGGCGCGGCGTGCAGTCCACCCGCGTCGAGATCGGCCGCAGGCTGGCCCGTGAGCACCCGGTCGAGGCCGACCTGGTGATCCCCACCCCGGAGTCGGGCACGCCCGCCGCCATCGGCTACGCCGAGGCCAGCGGCATCCCCTACGGCCAGGGCCTGGTGAAGAACTCCTACGTCGGCCGCACCTTCATCCAGCCCTCCCAGACCATCCGCCAGCTCGGCATCCGGCTCAAGCTCAACCCACTGCGCGAGGTGATCGCCGGCAAGCGCCTGGTCGTGGTGGACGACTCGATCGTGCGCGGCAACACCCAGCGGGCGATCGTGCGGATGCTCCGCGAGGCGGGCGCGGCCGAGGTGCACGTGCGCATCTCCTCGCCGCCGGTGTCCTGGCCGTGCTTCTACGGCATCGACTTCGCGACGAGGGCCGAGCTGATCGCGGGCTCGCTGTCGGTGGAGCAGATCTGTGACTCGCTGGGGGCCGACTCGCTCGGGTACATCTCGCTGGAGGAGCTGACCGCGGCCACCACGATCCCGGCCGGGCGGCTGTGCCGGGCGTGCTTCGACGGCTCCTACCCGATCCCGATCGACGAGGACGGCCTGGGCAAGTACCTGCTGGAGAAGGTGGACGCCTGATGACGAGCTACGCCGCCGCGGGCGTGGACATCGCGGCGGGCGATCGGGCGGTCGAGCTGATGAAGTCCCGGGTGGCGATGTCCCGCCGCCCGGAGGTCGTCGATGACGCCAGCGGGTTCGCCGGGCTGTTCGACGTCTCCGCGCTGCGCGGGTACACCCGGCCGCTGCTGGCGACCTCCACCGACGGCGTCGGCACCAAGGTGATGATCGCCCAGGCCCTCGACCGGCACGACACCATCGGCCGCGACCTGGTCGGGATGGTCGTGGACGACCTGGTGGTGTGCGGCGCGGAGCCGCTGTTCATGACCGACTACATCGCCTGCGGCAAGGTGGTCCCCGAGCGGATCGCCGACATCGTGGGCGGGGTGGCGGAGGGCTGCCGGCTGGCCGGGTGCGCGCTGGTCGGCGGGGAGACCGCCGAGCACCCCGGCGCGATGGGCCCTGACGACTACGACCTCGCGGGCGCGGGCACCGGCGTGGTGGAGGCCGACGCGCTGCTCGGCCCGGCGCGGGTGCGAGCGGGTGACGTGGTGCTGGCGCTGGCGTCCAGCGGCGTTCACTCCAACGGCTACTCGCTGGTCCGCCATGTGATGAAGTCGGCCGGGCTGACGCTCGACCGGGAGCTGCCCGAGCTGGGCCGCACGCTGGGCGAGGAGCTGCTCGAACCGACCCGCATCTACGCGGCCGACTGCCTGGCGCTGGCCCGGACGCACGAGGTGCACGCGTACGCGCACATCACCGGCGGCGGGCTGACCGCCAACCTGGCGAGGTCGCTGCCCCCGGAGCTGGACGCGGTGCTCGACCGCTCGTCCTGGACCCCACCGGCGATCTTCCAGGTGCTCGCCGGGCACGGCGGGATCGCCCAGGCCGACCTCGACCAGACCTTCAACCTCGGCGTCGGCATGTGCGCGATCGTGCCGCCCACAGCGGTGGACGACGCCCTCGGCCTGCTGCGGGAGCGCGAGGTCCCGGCGTGGGTCCTCGGCGAGATCGTCCCCGGCCAGGGACAGGCCGCCTACCGCTGACGGACATGACGAACCGCGCCCCGGGGCCGGAAACGGCCCCTGGGCGCGGTCAGGTCACGCGCAGGCGAAGGCACCCGGTGGCCGTGGCCTCCCGGGTGCCTCGCTCACGTGACCAACAAATCACCTAGCCGCGGCGAGGCTTCCCGTCGTCGCGGTCATCATCGTCGTCGGCGTAGGTGTCGGCGTAATCGGCGTACCGATCGGCCACCTCGTCTGAGTCATATCCCGAAGCATCGTCGTCGTGCCCGGAGCCGTTGTTCGCCACCAGCTCCTCACGAAGACGCTCAAGATCGGTGCCCCCGCTGTTGTACTTCAACTGCCGGGCAACCTTCACCTGCTTGGCCTTGGCTCGGCCGCGCCCCATCGGCTCGACCCCCTCATGCGGGGTCGCACCCGACCCCTCGTCGCTAACGCACCACGCACTGACGCCACCTGACTTCCGGCGTCAGCTCCTCGTTCGCCTATTACCGTACCTGTTTTGCGCTCAGCTCGGTACGCCGTATGGGCGCGGGCCATCAGTGGCCCAACCAAATGGCCCTAATCCGCCCGACTTCCGACATTCTGCGCTCAGCTAGCCTATCGGCTGCGACGGCGGGAGGAACCCCCTCCTCCGCGGCTATCGCGAAAATCTTGAGAGTCGTGTCGAAGATCTGGGACGCCTTTGCCCGCGCCCGTTCCATGTCGAAGCCGCCGATCTCATCCGCGACCTGGATCACACCGCCGGAGTTGACCAGATAGTCGGGCGCGTACAGGACGCCACGCTCGGCGAGCTGCTTCTCCACGCCCGGGTGGGCGAGCTGGTTGTTGGCCCCGCCGCAGACGATCCCGGCACGCAGCTTGGCCACGGTGTCGTCGTCGAGCGACCCGCCGAGCGCGCAGGGGGCGTAGACGTCGATGTCGGCGGCGATCATGTCCTGCTGCCCGGCCAGCGCCTCCACCTGCGGGTGGCGGGCCCGGACGCGCTCGACGGCCTTCTCGCTGACATCGCAGATCACGACCTCCGCGCCCGCCTCGACCAGGTGGTCCACCAGGCGGTGGCCGACCTTACCGACCCCCTCGACGCCGACCCGCCGGCCCTTCAGGGACGGTGTGCCGTACTTGTGCTGGGCGGCGGCGCGCATGCCCTGGAAGACGCCGAAGGCGGTGAGGATGGAGGAGTCGCCGGCCCCGCCGTTGGCCGGGGTACGGCCGGTGACGTAGCCGCTCTCGCGGGCGATGAGGTCCATGTCCTCGCTGTAGGTGCCCACGTCGCAGGCGGTGATGTAGCGCCCGCCGAGCGACTGGATGAAGCGCCCGTAGGCGCGTAGCAGCGCCTCGGACTTGTCCTTCACCGGATCGCCGATGATGACGGCCTTGCCGCCGCCGAGGTCGAGCCCGGCCAGGGCGTTCTTGTAGGCCATGGCCCTGGAGAGGTTGAGCACGTCGGCGAGCGCCGCCTGCTCGTTGTCGTAGGGATAGAACCTGGTACCCCCAAGGCTCGGTCCCAGTGCGGTGTTGTGGATGGCGATGATGGCGCGCAGGCCGCTGCGTTCGTCGGCGCAGAACACGACCTGTTCATGCGCGGCCTGGCCACTTACGGGACTCGTGTCCTTTTGGGACAGCCCGAAGACGTCGGTCACGGTGGTGACTCCCGGTCCGGTCCGCCGCCCCTGCGCGGCGGAGATCACCCTCAGCGTAACCGCATGCCCGGCAGTGATACCGGACAACAGGGGGTCCTTCATGACACGATGCCATCGTGCTGCCCTATGCCGCGTACCTTCGCGTCTACGAGCCGCTGAGCGCGTTCCCCGACTCCGAGAGGCACAACTGGGATGCCTATGCCGCGTCGCCCCACAGGCCGCGCCGCGCGGGCGCCCTGCGCGCCGAGCAAGTGGAGTCGGTACGGCGTCTGCTCGGCGTGCCCCCGCTGCCCGCTCCCGCCCAGGAGAGCGGGAACGCCTACCTGCGCAGGGTCGATGACGTGCTCTACGTCTGTCCCTGGCAGAGCCGGCTGCGCTCCTGGCTGGCGTTTTCCCGCTTCCGGGGGAGCACGCCGGTCAAGCTGATGGACAGGTTCGTGCCCAAGGCCATCGCCGAGCAGACCGCCGACGACTTCGACCGCTTCAAGCGGGACGGCGGCTCGGAGGCCCTGCGCACCAACATCCTTACCTCGACGTGGCACGTTCCCACGCCGTGGCTGGTGCTGTTCGACGGGGCGGAGCGCTGGCTGGTGCTGGACGGCGCGCCGCCCAGGCCGGGCACGCCCAAGGCCGACGCCGGGCACGAGCAGGCGGGCTCGCCGTCGTCCCCGACGGCCGCGCCGCCCACCTCGCCCACCCGGACGCTGATCTACGTCACCTCCATGGCCCAGGCCCGCAGGCGGGTGGCCCGGTCGCTCAACGTGATCCGCAGGCACGTCGGGGAGGTGCCCACCACGGCCGACGTGGAGGAGGTCGGGCGCTGGCTGGAGGAGTTCCATCCGCATTCGCTGGTGGAGCTCGACTACGGCGGCCTCGTCCACCTGATGGACGACGACACCCTGCGCACCGACCAGTCGGTGGCCGAGCTGGCGGCGGCCCTCACCGGGCTGGACACCGGTCAAGAAGAACTTGCTTTCGCCATGTATCAGAGGGTCATCCTCAGATGGAAGTCGATCCAGGTCCTGGAATCTGCCAACTGAGCCCCAAATCGTCCCTCTGACCTGCATCTGTTGGTCAGGTGACTCCCAGCCACGCATCTGCGAACTGAGTAGTTTGCCGTTTTCACTGCGATACCACGAAACGTGTCGCTAGAATCACCGAGCGTGACATCACCGCGTGGACACCTAGTTGGGCCCCAGAAGGGCTCGCCAATCGCTCTACGTGGCTGTATGGTCACATCGGGTGATGCCGCATATGGTCCGGGAAAGCCGCACGCGAAGGGCCATAGGGGGACATCCGTGACAAGCGCAAACGCAGTCGCAGGATCGCTCGCCGATCCACACGGAGGAGAGGCCGCACAAATGTCAGCTCGTACACCCGAGGCCGAGCCACTGCTCACGCCGGCAGAGGTCGCCACCATGTTCCGCGTCGACCCCAAGACCGTTACCCGGTGGGCCAAGGCGGGCAAGTTGACGTCCATCCGCACCCTCGGCGGTCACCGGCGTTACCGGGAGACCGAGGTCCGGGCGCTGCTCGCGGGCATTCCGCAGCAGCGCTCGGAGTAGGCGCGAGGAGGACGACAACCGTCAGCCCCAGGGGGGACCAAGCGGCGCCGCCCGCCCGGCGCCGCCCCACTGGGGGCTCCCCCTCCATCACAGGTCACCCGAAATCCCCCGCCCCCGCCGTTCACCCCTCACCGCCTGGTCGGCTCAGCGGTCGTTCTTGAGGTTGTGGAGCACGTGGCTCGCCTCGGGGTCATGGCGGGCGGCGGCGGTCAGCGTGGCGACCATCTGATCCACCAGCAGGCGCTCCAGCGCCCGCCGTTCGACGTCGCGGTGTTCCAGCCAGTCCAGCGCCGCCGACTCCACAGTCGCGATCCACGAGCCCAGGGTCACCCGCAGTAGCGCGCCCGGCTCGCGCACCGGCAGCCGCCGGGTCAGCGACGCGAACAGCTCGCCGCGCACCCCCTCCACGATCTTCCCGACCTCACCGCAGCGCCCGGCGCCGCCGCCGCGCAGCAGCGCGGTGAATCCGGCGGCGTGCTCCTCGGCGAAGTCGAAGTACCGTGCCAGCGCGCCCGCCAGGGCGTCCAGCGGGCAGGCGCCGTCCGCCGGGGGCGGGCGCCGTTCCAGCCCCGCCGCCGCGCTGCGCAGCGCGGCCACGCGCAGCTCCCGCTTGCCGCTGAAGTAGTGGTAGACCAGCGCGCGGGACGCGCCGGCCGCCGCCGCCACGTCGTCGATCGAGATGTCGTCGGGGTCGCGGGCGCCGAACAGCTCAAGGGCGGCGGCCATCAGCTCGTCGCGCCTGCGGTCCCCGCCGAGCCTGCGGCGGCGCGTGACGCCGGAATCGGGCCTTTCCCGGGCGCCGCCGTATCCGGCCGCCTCGGATCTCGCACCCACGCTCCGACGATAGCGAAGAGAGCGCGGGGAGTCACCGTGTGCGATTTCCCGGAATACAGCCGGGCGATTCCTTGAAGTTTTGATGAAATGTCGCCTGAATCCGGCATCGGGTACCTCGTGATTCACGTCCGCTATGGGAGGAAAACATGGTTCCCGCACGCCGAGCCGTACCCTGCGGGTAACTCGATCGTTTGGTGTGGCAGGTGCCCATCCACGCTCCGCGGGGAGACACATGTCAGGACCGCCCGTCAACATCACCACCACGACACGAGCCGGCAATATGGCCGACGCCGTCGCGTCAGAGGGCTACGGGCAACCCCGCCCGCGGCCCACGATTCGCAACGTGGCCGAACGCGCCGGCGTCTCCAAATCGCTGGTCTCGCTGGTACTTCGCGGATCGCCCCATGTCAGCGAGCATCGCCGGCAGGCGGTGCTACAGGCGGCCAGGGAACTCGGTTACCGCCCAAACGCGGTGGCGCGCAGCCTCGTCGAGGGCCGGACCCATCTGGTCGGCGCGCTCGTGGCAGACCTGCACAACCCGTTCTACGCCGAATTCCTCGACGGCCTTCAGGAGAGCCTGCACGGCGAGGGACTGCGGCTGCTGATCGGCAACAGCCAGTGGGAGCCCACCCTGGAGGACGAGGCCGTCGAGGCGTTCCTCGAACTACGGGTGGACGGCCTGGTCCTCCTCGGAATCGCGCCGGTGAGCGCGACGCTCATCGAGGCCACGTCGTACACACCGACGGTCGTGGTCGGCGAGCGCCACACCGAGTTAGAGGGTGTGGACATCGTGGTCGACGATGACGAACTGGGCGCCCGGCTCGCCGTCGATCACCTGGTGGAACTCGGCCACCGCAGGATCGCCCACATCGAGGGGGCGCGGTCCTCGGCGGCCAGGTTCCGCTGCGAGGGCTATCTGGTGGCGATGCGCAGGCACGCGCTCGCGCCGTACATCATGGTCGAGCACGGCGACTTCACCGAGGAGAGCGGGCGCAGCGCGGCCCACGCGCTGCTCAGCCGCGATCCCAGGCCGACCGCTATCTTCGCGGTGAACGACATGGCCGCGCTCGGCGTGCTGACCGCGGCGAGCGAGCTGGGCCTGCGGGTGCCGGAGGACCTTTCGGTGGTGGGCTACGACAACAGCCACCTTTCCGGCGTCCAGCACATCTCGCTGACCACGGTGGACCAGCCGCGCCGGGCCATGGGCAGGTCGGCCGCCGCCCTGCTCAGCGACCGGATCGGCGACCCGGGGAAGGTCTCGCGCATGCGCCAGGTCACCCCCAAGCTCGTCGTACGGCGAAGCGCGGGTCCCGCGCCCGCCTGACCCGCCCGCTGCCCCCGCACGAGAACACGGAAAGGAATCCTCAAGGCCGGGTCAATCACCCGAAGCGCCCCCGTGCGCCTGGTGTTGACTCGGGGCCGTGACGTCGATCCCCCGGCGGGTCGCCGTCGGGCCCGCGCAGGCCGGCCGGTCGTCCGCCTGTTCAAAGGGGCAGCGAGCGGGGCTTTCCCCGCGTACGCCGGGTCGCAGGTAGGCGTACGAAGCGGGGGGAAGACATGCGTGATCCGGAACTGGTGGCCTGCGCCCAACGCGCGGCGGCGGAACTCGAACGGGCATGGACCGGCTGGCGCGCCACCCACGGCCACGAGAGCGACCCGGCGGCCGAATCGGTGGCGAGCTACGTGGCCCACTCCATCGACCATCCCTGGGGACGGCCGCGCGTGGTCCTCGGGCTGGACGCGGAGGACGCCAGGGAGCTGGCGGCGCTGCTGCTGCGGCAGCCGGGGCATGTCCACGAGCCCGCGTACTGAGCACTCGCGCGGCCGGAGCCGCCAGAAGCGCGGCAGGGGCCCGGCCTGATCGGCGGGCAACCCTAAGGGACCCAAATTGCCCTTAAGGCCCTCTGGCGGCTCTTGACGGCCGCCCAGAGGGCCTTGGCCGTTCTTTGCGGAGCCTTTTGGGGGTGGCGGGGCGGGTGTGGAACGTTCAGGGCGGCCCGGTCATGGGCGGGGAGCGCGTAAGTTGGGGTGCCGGCCGGGTTCCACCGCGAGGCGGACCGGAAAGGTGCTTTGCTGGGAACGTGTGGAAAGTCCCGTCAAGCGCTCAACGGGCTGAACGGCACACAGAGGGGGAGATCGTGACAAGTCGAGCAGCCGCCGGCGCGGCGCTCGCCGCCCTGTGCGGCCTGACCGTGGCGGCCTGCGGGTCGGGCGAGACCACCCTGCGCTTCAACCCCTCATCGGCCGACGCCCGGCAGGTCCCGCCCGCCACGACCCAGCCGGAAGAACCCAAGGGCGAGCCCGCCCCGGGCGCGTCCGCCGACGAGCCGCTGCGCGGCAAGGTCGTGGTGATCGACCCCGGTCACAACGGCGGCAACGCCAAGCACCCCGAGGTCATCAACCGTCAGGTGGACGTGCTCACCAAGCGCAAGCCGTGCGACACCACCGGCACCTCCACCAACGACGGCTACAGCGAGGCCGCCTTCACCTGGGACGTCTCCCAGCGGGTGGCCAAGATCCTCAAGGCGCGCGGCGCCACGGTCAAGCTGACCAGGAAGAACAACACCGGCGTCGGGCCCTGCATCACCGAGCGGGCCGCCGCGGGCAACAAGGCCAAGGCCGACGCCGCCATCTCGATCCACGCCGACGGCGCGGGGGCCGCCAACCACGGGTTCCACGTCATCATGCCGAAGAAGATCGGCGGGCCGGTCGATCCGGTGGTGGGCGACTCGCGCAAGCTCGGCATCACGGTCAGGGACGCCTTCCGGGCGGGCACCGGCCTGCCGTACAGCACCTACATCGGCAGCAAGGCCCTCGACTTCCGCAACGACCTGGGCGGGCTCAACCTGTCCACGGTGCCGAAGATCTTCCTGGAGTGCGGGAACATGCGCAATTCCGGGGAGGCGGCCAAGTTCCGGTCGCCGGCGTTCCGGCAGAAGATCGCCGAGTCGATCGCCACCGGCATGCAGCGCTACCTGACCTGATCCACCGATTTTCGGACCTACCGTTTTCCGGTGCCTTTGGCATGATCTGAAGGCATGACTGATCTGTTGCCGCGGCCTCGGCACGCGGAACACGTGGGTGGATCGTTCGATTTGCGGGCCGGTGTGGCGGTGTCGGGGGCCGGCGCGCTGGTGGACGGGGTCCGGACGGCGCTCGCCGTACTCGACCTCCGGGTGACCGACGGCGGCGGCGACATCCGGGTGGAACACCGGCCGGAGCTGGGGCCCGAGGAGTACACGCTCGACGTGGGAGCTGCGGGCGTACGGATCGGGGCGGCGGAACGTTCCGGGGCGTTCTACGCGGCGCAGACGCTCCGGCAGCTCCTGCCTGCGGACGCGTACCGGTCGGTGCCGCCCGCGGGCGTCTGGACCGTGCCCGGCGTCCACATCGAGGACGCCCCCCGGCACTCCTGGCGGGGCCTGCACCTGGACGTGGCCCGGCACTTCCTGCCCAAGCGCGAGGTGCTGCGCCAGCTCGACATCATGGCCCTGCACAAGCTGAACACCCTCCACCTGCACCTGGTGGACGACCAGGGCTGGCGGATCGAGAGCCGGGCCTACCCGCGGCTGCACGAGATCGGTTCGCACCGGCCGCGTACGATATCCAGTTCCTACGGCGAGGAACCGGCCTACGACGAGGTCCCGCACGGCGGCCACTACACGCTGGCCGACCTCGCCGAGATCGCCGCCTACGCCCGCGCGCGGGCGATCACCGTCGTACCGGAGATCGACGTGCCGGGGCACGCGAGCGCGCTGCTGGCGGCCTATCCGGAGTACGGCCCGCAGCCGGACCGGACGCACGCGGTGCTCGACCGGTGGGGCGTCTCCCCCGCGATCCTGTCCCCGCTGCCCCCGACCGTGGACTTCCTTTCGGTGGTGCTCGGCGAGGTGGGCGAGGCGCTGGGCGCGGCCCCGTTCATCCACATCGGCGGCGACGAGTGCGTGCTGGACGACTGGGCGGCGTCCGCCGAGATCACCGGGTATCAGCGTTCGCTGGGCCTGGCCACGCTCGGTGACCTGCACGCGTGGTTCCTGCGCAGGCTGGCGGACATCCTGGCCGAACGCGGCACGCGGGCCGTCGTGTGGGACGAGGCGTTCGGCAACGGCGAACTCCGCCAGGACACGGTCGTGATGCCGTGGCGGGGAGCGGCCATCGCCCGCGAGGCCGCGGCGGCCGGGCACGACGTGGTGATGACGCCGGTCTTCCCGCTGTACTTCGACTACGGAGAGTCGGGGTCCCCGGAAGAGCCGCTGGCCATCGGCGAGGCGATCACCTTGCGGGACGTGGCGGCCTTCGAGGTGGCTCCGGCGTCGTGGACGGCGGAGGAGCGCGCACGCGTGCTCGGCGCCCAGGCCCAGTTGTGGAGCGAACGCATCCCGGACGCCCGCACCCTCGACTACCGCGCCTGGCCGCGCGGCTCGGTCCTGGCCGAGATCAACTGGTCCGGCACGCCGTCCGACCTGGCGGGCCTTCCCGGTCACCTGCGCCGGCTGGACGCCTTCGGCGTGGAGTACCGCCCGCCCGCCGGGCCGCGCCCGTGGCAGCGCGGCGGCACCGGCCGGCGCCGGAGCCGCCCCGGAGTGATCGATGTCCGCGCGATCATGGAACGCCTGGAGACCATGACCCGTAACTCCGAAACCTACAGCGCCAGCACCTGAGCGGGGCATGGGCAAATGCCGCATCCCTCGTCAGAGGGGGTGCGGCATTTGTCCTGACCTGATGACGTTTCATGACTTTCGCGCTTTTGTTAAACCGGCCCCCTTGCGTTGCCGACCCGATCTCTTCACCCTTCTCGGCAGAGGCGTAAAGATCACCTCTCCCCATTGCGAGAAGGAGAGCGCGTGCCGAACACCCCCTACCGGCGTACGGTCCTGACCAGGATCGCCGTCGTCTTGTGCCTTCTGCTCCCGAGCGGCCTGTTGTCCACCGGAATGGCACAGGCCGCCGCACCCGACCCGAGCAAAATAGCCAAAACCGTTCAGGCCCAACTCGACACGACCGGCAAGGCGACCTATTGGGTCCGCCTGAAAGGCGACGCCGATCTCGGCGCGGCCCGGCGGGCCAAGACCAAGGACGACAAGGCCGCACAGGTCTACCGGGCCAAGACCAAGCAGGCCACCTCCTCCCAGGCGAATCTGCGCGAACTGCTGGAGTCCGAGCACGCCGACTTCAGCGCGTACTGGATCGTCAACGAGGTACGCGTGACCGCCGGCAGCGAGCTGACGGCCGAGATCGCCAAGCTGCCCGAGGTGGAGAGCATCACCCCGGACACCACCGTCACACTGCCCAAGCCGGCGCCCGGCCAGGCCGCGGCGAAGGTCAACGCCGTCGAGTGGAACGTCGACCGGATCAACGCCCCGCGCGTGTGGGGCGAGCGCGACGACCGCGGCGAAGGCGTCGTGGTGGCCAGCATCGACTCCGGTGCCGACTTCGATCACCCGGACCTGGCCGCCTCCTACCGCGGCAGGAACGCCGACGGCACGGTGAGTCACGCCTACAGCTGGTACGACGCCACGGGCACGTGCCCGAGCGCCGCGCCGTGCGACGAGTACGGCCACGGCACGCACGTCCACGGCACCATGACCGGCGCGAACGGCATCGGCGTCGCGCCAGGCGCGCGCTGGATCGCCGTCAAGAGCTGCGTGGACGGCAGGTGCGGCAGGGAGGCGCTGCTCGCCGCGGCCCAGTGGATGGTCGCCCCGACCGACCTGAACGGCCGCAACCCGCGTACCGACCTGGCCCCGGACATCGTGAACAACTCCTGGGGCGGACGCGGGCTGGACGACTGGTACAAGGAGAGCGTCGACGCCTGGATCGCGGCCGGGATCTTCCCGGTGTTCTCCAACGGCAACAGCGGCCCGGCCTGCCGGACCAGTGACTCCCCCGCCCAGTACGTGCAGAGCTACAGCGTGGGCGGGTTCGACGTGAACAACGCGCTGTACAACAGGTCGAGCAAGGGCGAGGGCGAGAACGGCGAGATCAAGCCGAACATCGCCGCCCCCGCCGTGGACGTGCGCTCCTCCGTCCCGGGCGGCGGCTACGAGATCCACTCCGGCACCTCGATGGCCGCGCCGCACGTGGCGGCCACGGTGGCGCTGATCTGGTCGGCCGCGCCGTCGCTACAGGGCAAGGTCGCCGCCACCCGGCAGGTGCTCGACGGCAGCGCGGCAGACGTGAACGACACCAGTTGCGGCGGCACCGCGACCGACAACAACGTGTGGGGCGAGGGCCGGCTGGACGCGTACGCCGCCGTACAGGCCGCGCCGCGCGACCCGCTCGGCGACCTGCGCGGCACCGCGACCTCTGACGGCACGCCGATCTCCGGCGCGGTGGTCAGCGTGCGCGGCCCGGTCGATCGCGACCTCACGACCGGCCCGGACGGCGCGTTCGCCGTGCCGCGCCTGCTGGCCGGCGACTACCGGGTCAGCGTGACGAAGTTCGGCTACGACACGACCACCGCGAACGTCACGATCGCCGCCGGGCAGAGCGCCGCCGCGGACATCGTGCTACCGCGCACGCCCACGGCCGTGGTGTCGGGAACGGTCACCACGACCGGCACCCCCGAGCCCGGCGCGACGGTCGAGGCCGTGGACACTCCGGTCCGCGCGGTGACGGACGCCGCCGGCCGGTACCGCATGACGCTGCCGCACGGCGACCACACCCTCCGGGTCATCCCGGCCTCGCGCTGCTCGGCCGGCGCGAGCGCGCCGGTCACCGTGGCCGGGGAGGCGACCAAGGACATCGACCTGCCGCTGCGCAGCGACACCTTCGGCTACACCTGCTCCGACGGCCCGCACGAGTTCGTGGCCGGCACCGACAAGCTGAACTTGCAGGGCGACGACGACGCCAGATGGGTCGACCTGCCCTTCCCGGTCCCGTACTACGGCAAGGGCACCAAGATGGCGTGGGTCAACACGAACGGGTACATCGGCCTCGACACCGACTACGAGATCAACAGCGGCAACAGCAGTCTCCCGACCGAGTTCATCCCGGACAACACCGTCTATCCGTTCTGGGACGACATCGTGGTGGACGACGCGGGCGCGATCTACACGGGGGTGACCGGCGTCGCCCCGCATCGCCGGTACGTCGTCGAATGGCGCAACGTGACCTTCCAGGACCGGCGCGAGCACCGCGTCACGTTCTCGGCGCTGCTCGGTGAGGACGGTTCGATCGGCTTCCGCTACAAGGACATCGACAGCGCGGACGAGCGGGGCGCCAGTGCCACCATCGGCATCGAGAACGCCACGAGCACCGACGCGCTGATGTACTCCTACAACGAGCCGGCCGTCTCCAGCGGGCAGGGCATCGAGATCACCCCGAGCGGGCACGGCCTGGTCGGCGGCGTGGTCACCGACGCCAACGACGGCAAGCCGCTGGCCGGGGCCACCGTCGCCATCGGGGACGTGGCCACGCTCACCACCGGTGAGGACGGCGCGTTCTTCGGCCAGGTGCTCTCCGGGGACCACCAGGTGAAGGTCTCCATGGAGCACTACGGCACGGTCGAGAAGCCGATCACGATCACCCCCGGCGAGCCGACCAGGCTCGACACCAAGCTGATCACGGGCAGCGTCAGCGCCTCGACCACGGAACTGACCGCGGTGATGCACACCGACTCCACCAGGTCCAAGACGCTCCGGCTCACGAACCTGGGAGCGCCGGTCGCGTACACCGCGACCGGGGACCGGAGCTGGTTCGGCGTGAGCCCGAAGGCGGGCGAGCTGGCCGCGGGGCAGGCGGCGGATGTCAAGGTCACGTTCGACAGCACCGGCAAGGAGCCCGGCACGTACTGGCTGGGCAAGCTGGTGGTGAAGTCCGCCAGTGGCCGGCAGCCGGTGATCGACATCAAGGTCACGCTCGTGGTGACGAAGTTGCAGATCGCCGTGGACGCGGGCGGCTCAGGGCCGGTGACCGACGCCGGAGGCGACGCGTGGGCTCCCGATCGGCGGTACACCGAGGGCTCGTACGGCTACATCGCCACACGGAACCGGACAGAGGCCACGTCCAGGACCATCAAGGGCACCGAGGACCAGGCCCTGTACCGCACGGCCAGGGAGTCGATGCTGGAGTACCGCTTCGACGACATCCCGGACGGCGTCTACACCGTCGAGCTGGACTTCGCCGACCTGCGCTCCACCAGGCCGGGCGCGCGGGTCTTCGACGTGCTGGTGGAGGGCGCGCTCGCGATCCCGGCGCTGGACCTGGCGCTGGAGTCGGGCACGTACACGGCGTCGGCCCGGCAGTACACGGTCCGGGTCGATGACGGTCAGCTCAACGTGCGCTTCGCCACCCGGCAGGGCGCCACGATCGTCAACGCGATCCGTGTCTCCGAGCGGTCCGACCGGGCCGACGAGTAGCCGGGTCAGGCGGCGGTGCGGCCGATGACGTCCTGGACGGACTTCACGCCGTGCCGCCGCAGCCGCCGGGCGAGCTGCCGGTGGATGCGGGCGGCCCAGAACGGGCCGCCGTAGATCCAGCCCGTGTACCCCTGGACCAGGGACGCGCCGGCCAGCAGGCGTTCCCACACGTCGTCCACGTCCTCCACGCCGCCGACCGACACCAGCGTGATCCGGTCGCCGACGCGGGCCCGCAGCCTGCGCAGCACCCGCAGCGAGCGGTCCTTGAGCGGGCGGCCGGACAGCCCCCCGGTCTCGGCCCCGGGCGGGACGTGGACGCCGGGCGGGCGCTCGATCGTGGTGTTGGTGGCGATGATGCCGTCCAGCTCCAGTTCCACCGCGAGGTCGGCGATGGCGTCGATGTCGTCGTCGGCCAGGTCGGGGGCGATCTTCACCAGCAGCGGCGTGCGCCGGGTGGTGGCCGCGGCCACCTGCTTGACCTCGGTGAGCAGCGGGCGGAGCTTGCCTGCCGTCTGGAGGTCGCGCAGGCCGGGCGTGTTGGGCGAGCTGACGTTGACCACCAGGTAGTCGGCGAGCGGGGCCAGCTCCTTGGCGCAGGTCACGTAGTCGGCGACGGCCTCGGACTCCGGCACCACCTTGGTCTTGCCGATGTTGACCCCGACCACGGCGGGCAGGCCGCGCGGACGGCGCAGCCGGGCCGCCGCGGCGTGCGCGCCCGCGTTGTTGAAGCCCATCCGGTTGACGATGGCCCGGTCGCGGACCAGCCGGAACAGGCGCGGCCTGGCGTTGCCTGGCTGGGCGTGCGCGGTGATGGTACCGACCTCGACGAAGCCGAACCCGAGCGCGGCCAGGGCCGGGACGCAGCCCGCGTCCTTGTCGAACCCGGCGGCCAGGCCGAGCGGCCCGGGGAAGTGGACGCCGAACGCCTTGATCCGCAGGGCGGGGTCACGGGGGGCCAGCGAGCGGTGGATCAGCCCTTTGAGCAGGGGCAGCAACGCGAGCACGCGAAACGCCCTGACGGTGAGATGGTGCACGGCCTCGGCGTCGAACCGCGCCAGGACCTGCGTGAACAGGAGTCGGTACATCAGGGCTCAGCGTACCGCCGCGATCAGCGCGCGCTCCTCCGGGGACACGGCCGGACGCGGCCCGGCTCAGCCCGAGGTGTCGAGCACCGCCCAGACGGTCTTGCCGTGGTCGTCGAGCGGGAACCAGCCCCAGCAGACGCTGAGCGCCTGAACCAGGTGCAGGCCGCGGCCGGTCTCGGCGAAGCAGTCCTGTTCGGTGAGGGTGGGGGCGGCCACGCTGGAGTCGGAGACCGCGCAGGCCACCTGCCGGTCGCTGCGCACCAGCCGCAGCCCGACCAGCCCGCCCGCGTGCCGCATCGCGTTGGTGACCAGCTCGGAGACGATGAGCTGGGCATCGTAGGAGCACTCGGGTGAGGCCCAGTCGCCGAGCACCGAGACGGCGAACTCGCGGGCGACCGCCGGCGAGGCGGGCGTGCAGACGTCAAGGCCGGGGAACCGCGGTTGGCCGTCGTTCACCAGAGCGGTGAGCAGCCAGGCCGGGGGCGGGGGTTCCCCCGTCGCGGCCCGCTGCCGTGCTACAGGTGTCGTCATGGAAACGTCCCCAGGGCGATCGAAGGTGCGCGCGGTCCGGGCAAGTCGTTCAAAGGACATCTTTGCCCGACGGTGAATCTCGTGCAAGTACATCGGAACGGTGCTGATGCAAGTTCTTCCGAACGTTACCTTTGCATGTGCGTATGCACGTGCAGAAGCACTGTACGTTAGTCGGGGAACGTGCGACACTACTTGATTGTTCAACTTGATCGACAGGGAGCACGGCGTTGATCGCAGAACCGGCCGACAGCGGATCGTTACTCTCGCCCGGCTCCGGGGGGCCGACGATCCTGCGTATCCTGCTCGGCACCCAACTCCGGCGGCTGCGCACCGCCAAGGACATCACCCGCGAGGCCGCCGGCCACGCCATCAGGGGCTCGCACGCGAAGATCAGCCGGCTGGAGCTGGGCCGGGTCAGCTTCAAGGAACGCGACGTCGCCGACCTCCTCACCCTGTACGGCGTGACCGACCCCGACGAACGCGCCCCGCTGCTCGCCCTCGCCCGCCAGGCCAACTCCCCCGGCTGGTGGCACAAGTACACGGACCTGCTCCCCGGCTGGTTCGAGGTGTACGTCGGCCTTGAGGAGGCCGCCTGCACGATCCGCTCCTACGAGATCCAGTTCGTCCCCGGGCTGCTCCAGACCCGCGACTACGCCCGTTCGGTGATCCTGCTGGCCAACTCCGCGGCCCCGGGCGACGAGCTGGACCGCCGCATCGACCTGCGGATGCGCCGCCAGCAGCGGCTGACCGGCCCGGACGCCCCCGTGCTGTGGGTGGTGATGGACGAGGCCGTGCTGCGCCGCCCGCTGGGCGGCCGGGAGATCATGCGCGCCCAGGTCGAGCACCTGCTGCACGCCATCGAGCTGCCCAACGTGACCCTCCAGATCGTGCCGTTCGACCGGGGCGGGCACGCGGCGGCGGGCGGGCCGTTCACCCTGCTGCGGTTCCGCGAGCGCGAACTCCCCGACGTCGTCTACATGGAACAGCTCGACAGCGCCCTCTACCTGGACAAGCTGGAGGAGACCGAGCGCTATATGGAGGTGATGGACAGCCTGTGCGTCCAGGCCGACTGCGCCGCCGACAGCAAGCGGTTCCTGAGCAGGCTGCGTAACGAACTGTCCGACTGACGTCTGCCCCCAGTTACCCGGGTCGCCGCCCGCCGTCTCCCTGAACAGCGGGAAGTACCTTGCGCTACCGCCATAAATGTCGCGGTCCATGCACATGCCCGGGAATTTTGGCGTATCTTGCGACATGCAATCGCAGATGCACGTGCATTGGTACGCACTGCACAGCAGCTCGGGGAGACAAGGATGAACTCGATCCACAACGGTGTACCCGCCGACAGCCTCACCGTCGCCTGGCGCAAGAGCCGGCACAGCAACCCCAACGGCAACTGCGTCGAGGTGGCCCCGCTGGCGGACGGGGGCGTCGCCGTGCGGAACTCCCGGCACCCGGGGGGCCCGGCTCTCGTCTACACCAACGCCGAGATCAGGGCCTTCATTCTGGGCGCCAAGGACGGCGAGTTCGACGACATGATCAACTGACCGACGCCACAACAACGCCACGAACTCGGTCACATCCGGCCGCCGGGGATCGGCCGGACCCGCCACGCCGCCTACGCGGCCGGGCGGCCCCGGCGGTGCCCAAGCCCGTACGGTGTCCAGGCCCGTGCGGTGTCCAAGCCAGTGCGGTGTCCAGGCCCGTGCGGTGTCCAAGCCCGTACGGTGTCCAAGCCCCGCCGTGTGCAGGCCCCCTGCGCCCCCGCAGAACTCCCTTGAGCCTCCCGTAACGGGAGGCTTTACCGTACCCCGCATGGAACTGGTCGTACACGACACGATCTCCACCATGGCGGAGATCATCACCCTGCCCCGGGAACGGCGGGCCGACGCGCTGCGCGCGATGCTGGCGCCGATGGCCGGCTCGATGCCGCCCGGCGACCCCGTGGACGTCCACCACAAGGGCGGCGGATTCAGAATCGACACCGACGACCCCCGGTACGCGACGGCCCTGGAACGGCTGGCCGCCGAGGACGTGCTCGGCCAGATCGAGCGGGAGATCCACCGCGCGCTCGGCCACCTGCGGGCGCGGGTGCCCGGGATCAAGCACCCCGACCGGCTCCAGGTGATGTTCGTGCTCGGCGACCCGGACAACGAGCACCTGATGCGGACCGCGGCCGGCTACTACGGCATGGGCGGCGTGCCCGGCTGGCTGTACCTGCTGGCCTGGCCGGACGACGACGTGATCGGCAAGATCGCGCACTGCGGGGTCCACGAGTTCCACCACCAGGTCCGCTACGCGAACGTGGAGTGGAACCCGGCCACGGTCCCCGTCGGGGAACACGTGGTCGCCGAGGGGCTGGCGGAGGCGTTCGTCAGGGAGCTGTCCGGGCCGGAGGCCATGGGCCCGTGGTCGGAGATGGTCGCGGGCGAGGAACTGGAAGGGGCCTACGCCAAGACGGTCGCCGACATCGAACGCCCGGGGATGGGCACCGCCCTCGGGTACGTCCTGGGCGACCCGGCCATGGTCCGCTTCGGATATGAGCCGGTGGGCGTCCCGAGCATGTCCGGCTATGCCGTCGGACTGCGCATCGTGGACGCCCACCTGGCCGCCACCGGGCTGACCGTGGCGGAGAGCACCGTACTGCCCGGCCTCGCGATCGCCGCGAACGCGGGCATCGCGCTCTCCGCCACCGATCCTTCCCGCTAGTCCTGGCCCTTGCCCTGCGGGCCGTCGCACCGGAGCGGGCCGACGGTCGAGGTGATGCGGTAGTTCTTGTCGATGGTCACCAGCGTGTTGTCCGACCAGTCGACGGTACGGCAGTCGCTCTCCGTCGGGCCGTACACCCACGACTTGTTCACCAGCCGGTTGCCGCGCACCACGGCCTCCCCGGCCACGTTGCGGACCTGGATGCTGTAGGTGCCGCCCATGACCAGGTTGTCGGTGACCACGACGTCCCGCTGGTAGTCGTCCACCAGGAAGATCGGGGCGGTGGCGTCCTTGGCGAACCGCTGGTCGATCGTGTTGTGGTCGAAGATCAGGCCCGTGCCGGTCTTGTACGCCTGGATCCCGTCGGAGTGGTCGCCCGGGTTGGAGCACAGCTTGATGTAGGAGTCCCGGATCTCGATGTCGTTGCCCGAGGCCCGGAAGCCGTCGCTGTGGTTGCGCACATGGACCCTGGTGGCCTTGTACTTGTCCCAGCCGACTCCCGGATGGGTCTCACAGCCGGACTCCGCGCCGACGGTCGAGTCGCTGATCTCGAAGGAGTACGTCTTGGGGCCGTCGTTGTTGATCACGCTGCCGTCGATCTGACTGTTGACGATCTTCACGTTGTTCGCGTGGAGCACCAGGTGGCCCGGTACGTAGACGCCGTCGAGCACGGTGCCCGCCTTGGTGACGCGGTAGGCGTCGCCGTCGAGGTTCAGCGGGAGTTCCTGGAGCTGGGTGCCCTCCGGAACGCCGACGCAGCCGGGCGCGGGGTAGGCGCAGTCACCGCTGGGCGGGTCGGAGTCGGTGGGAGTCGGCGTCGGGGTCTTCGTCGGCTCCTTGGTCGGCTCCTTCGTCGGCTCCTTCGTCGGCTCTGTGGTCGGCTCGTCCGTGGGGGTCGGGGTCGGAGTCTCGGACGGTTCCCTGGTGGGTTCCTTCGTCGGTTCGTCCGTGGGGGTCGGGGTCGGGGTCTCGGTGGGTTCGCTCACCGTGGGCGACGGCTCGGGCGTCTCCGACTCGCTGGGAGTGGGGGTCGGCTTCGAGGTCGGGGTGGGCTTGGGCGTCGGACGCCGCCACTCGTACCAGCGGAAGATCACGTCGACCCAGTAGTTGTAGGAGCGCGGGTTCGCCCTGCGCGGGTAGGCGCTCCTGCCGTACTGGTACACGCCCGCCTTGCCCCACGCCGAGCGCAGCGGCCCGGACTCCACCGAGGTGAACCCCGGCGTGCCCACGAAGACGCCCTGCCGCGCGTGGTAGGAGACCGTGTAGACGCGCCCGGCCTTGATCCGCACCGGCTCGGCGAAGTGCGCCTGCTGCCAGCCGGTCGCGCTCTCACCGGTGAACGTGACGCGGGCGACCCGCCGCCCGTGGGAGTCCCACAGGCTGCCGGTGTGCCCGCCGCGGTCGCCCTTGGCCTTGAAGAACCGCACGCCGAGCACCCAGCCGTCGCGGGAGGCGGTGAAGCGGGTGCCGAGTTCGACCGCGCCGCGGTCGCGGTATCTGGCCGGGACGATCTCCTGGGAGTTCCACAGGCTCGTCTCCTGCGCTTCGCGGATGGGCGCCGCCGCGCCGGCCGGGGCGACCAGTACCTGCTGCGGGCCGCGGTTGGCCAGCCACACGATGGGTACCGCCGCTCCCACCAGGAAGGCCGCCACGATCACGGCCACAACGCCGCGGCGTCTCCGCCGCCGGTCCGGTAACGCGCTCTCACCGTCCATGCCAGGACTCGGGATATGCCTACCGGTCATGTCTGCGACCTCCGCGACGTTTAGCCACCCGGTATGTGTCGTGCGTACCTTGCGTTGTCGAGTTTCTCCTGTGTCCCCTCGTGCCGGGTGCCATCTTTACGACTTGGATCTTCAACATGCAGCCCTTTTCCCGATTTTTCTTGCAGATCGGCATAAATCAGCACTCCGGAACGCGTGGCCGGAAGCGGCCAAACCACTGATTCGCCCGCCGCGGTACCGTCCAGATCACCTATACCGGGCGCTCCGATCCATCCACAAGGCCGGTCCACCGGATCGGTCTCGGGGGCCTTGCCATAATCACGGGATGGAAACGGCGGCGACCGACGACTGGCTTTCGGTGCCGGTGGGGGCCGGGGCGGAGCGGTGGAACACGGTGGCCGCCCGCCGTACCGTGCTCGGGGTGGTCCGGAACATGGCCGCGGCGAGCCGGCTGCTCGACATCGTGCCGCTGTTCCGGTCCGACCCGCGGGTGCAGGTGGTGTTCACGGTGGCGGGCGGCTCGGCGTTCGGCGACCCGGTCGCCGACTACCTGCGAGACGTACAGGCCCGGACCATACCGTGGGAGCAGGCCGTGGCCACCCGGTTCGACCTCGCCATCGCGCCCAGCGCGAACGGGCGGCTGGACCGGCTGCGCGCCCCGATACTACTGACGCCGCACGGGGCCGGGCACAACCGCCGGCTCACCGGCCCGGACGGCGGCGATCTGGGCACGTCGGGGCTGTCCACGGCGCAGCTCGTCCGCGACGGGCGGGTGGTGCCCGCGGCCATCGCGCTGCCGCACGCCGACCAGTTGACCCGGCTGGCGCGCGACTGCCCGCAGGCGTTGCCGCGCGCGGTGATCACCGGCGACCCGTGTTTCGACCGGATCGCCGCGAACGCCGTACGCCGGGACCGGCACCGCCGCGCGCTCGGCGTCGGGGACCGCAAGCTGATCTTCGTCAGCTCGACCTGGGGGCGGCACGCCCTCCTGGCGCCCGGCGGCGGCCTGGTGACCCGGCTGCTGGCCGAACTGCCGCTGGACGAGTACGCGGTGGCGCTGGCCGCCCACCCCAACGTCTGGTACGGCCATGGGGGGCTCCAGTTACGCCTGTGGCTGGCGGATGCGCGTGAGGCGGGGCTGATCCTCATTCCGCCGCACGCGGGCTGGCAGGGGGCTCTCATCGCCGCCGACGCGGTCGTGGGCGATCACGGGTCGGTGACCTTCTACGGCGCGGCGCTGGGCCGGCCGGTGCTGCTCGCCTCATCCGGGGCGGAACTGGAGGAACTGGACCCGTCCTCGCCCACCGCCGAACTGTGCCGCATGCTGCCCCGGCTGGATCGGTACCGGGGTCTGCTGCCGCAACTCGAAGCCCTTATGTCCGGACATGTCCCGGCCGCCTACGACTCTGTGACCGTCCGCAGCGTCGGCCACGGCGGCGGGGACCGCCTGCGGCGGCTCGCCTACGACCTGATGGACTTCCCGCCGCCCGGCCCCGCCGTGCCCGTGACGCCGCTGCCCGAGCCCGCCGCCGAGCAGGTACGGCCGGGCGCGCTGCTCGTGACGGCGGCGGTCGAGCCGGGCGGCGTCATCGCGCTGCGCCGGTACCCGGCCGCCCCGCCCCGCGACCCGGCCGCCGACGGGCCGCTCGACGCGCACCTGGTCACCTGGGCGGACGAACTCGACCGGCGGCTCCTGGAGAGCGCCGCGATCATCATGCGCGAGGGCGACGCGCCGGGCTGGGCGGACGAGGTCCTGCGCCGCCACCCCGGCTGCTTCATGGCCGCCGCCGTCACCGGCGAACGCACCGCCACCCTGACCCTCCGCCACGGCGACCGCCTGACCGCCCCCATCACCGCCGCCCCGACCCTCCGCCACGGCGAACGCCTGGCCGTCACCGGTTCACCGGGCCTGGACGCCGGCCACCTGCCCTCCGCCGTCTACGCCTGGCTGGTCGCGGGCCACCCGGCGACGGCACTGCGCGCCGGAGCCACGGTACGCCTGGGCGACCGGCACGCCGAGATCACCCTGACCGACTCCCCCGCCGGATAGGAGCCCGTCCGGCACCCACCACCCACCGGAAACGGCCACCACCCACGGGACCGGGCCGCCGCGGGGCGGATCGGTTAGAGCTAGAGGTCGTGTTCTTCGCGGAGGTCGGCGGCGCGGTCGGTGTTGCCTGCGGCGAGCCAGGCCGTGATCGCCTGCCGTACGTGGGTCCGTGCGGTGTCGCGGTCGCCGGACTCCCCGGCCAGTACGGCCAGCAGCTCCCAGGCCCGCGCCTCCTCGGCCGGGACCCGCCGGTCGCGCATGATCTGCGCCGCCCGCCCGGCCGCCCGGGCCGCGTCGGCGGGCCGCCCCAGGCTCCGGTAGGCCGCGCCCAGCTTGATCCCGATCTTGCCCTGGAGCAGCTCGTCACCGACCTCGGTCAGCACGGTCATCGCCCGCTCGAACGCCGCCGCGGCCTCGCCGTGCCGTCCGCCCCGGCTGAGCGCCAGCCCCAGGTGGTAGGTCTGCAAGCCGACGCCGCGCGGATTGCCGATGTCCTCGTTGACGCGCAGCGCCTCGCGGAAGGCGGCCGAGGCCGCGTCGAGGTCGCCCCGCTCCAGGTCCACCCGTCCCAGCGACTCTAGGACCGCCGCCTCCATCCGCCGGTTCCCCGACTCCCGGGCCGCCGCGCGGGCCAGGACCAGTTCCTCGTGCGCGCCGCCGTACTCGCCGAGTTCGAGCAGCGCGCGGGCCACCTGGTTGCGCATTCGCGCCTGCGCGGCCAGGTCGCCGCAGCGCAGCGCCGCCGCGACCCCCAGCCGGTTCGCCTCCAGCCAGTCGGCGTAGTGCTTGCGCTGGTAGTACAGCGCCCACATCGCCTCCGCCGCCTGCCAGACGAACTCGTCCCACCCGCGCGCGGCGGCCCCGCGCAGCAGCGCGAGGATGTTGGCGCGCTCGGTCTCCAGCCAGTCCAGCGCGTCGCCCGGCGAGCCGAACGGCGTGCCGCCGAGCGCGAGCCGCCGCCCGTGATCGGCCAGCCGCAGCCGCGTCCCCATCACGGCCAGGTCGGCCGCGGCCATCCGCCCGAGGTACCACTCCGCGACCCGCTCCAGCGCCGCGTCCCGCGAGGCGGGGGGCTCCTCGCGCTCGGCGCACCGCGCGGCGTGCAGCCGTACCAGGTCGTGGAACCGGTACCGATCCCCGTCGCCCACCTCGTCCAGGAGGTTGGCGTCGAGCAGGATGTCCAGCAGGTCCGGCACGTCGCCGCCGTCGTCGCCGTCGTCGATCGCGATGGCCGCGCCGAGCGGGAAGTCCGGGCCGGGCAGCAGCCCCAGCCGCCGGTAGAGCCGCGCCGCGCCCGGCGGCAGGCCGTGGTAGGCCGCCTCGAACACCGTCTCCACCACGGGCTTCCCCTCCACCGCCAGCCTGTCCAGGCGGCGGGCCGCGTCCGTCAGCTCGCCGACCACCCGCTCGATCGTCCAAGCCGGGCGCTGGACCAGTCTGGCCCCCGCCACCCGCAGCGCGATCGGCAGGCCGCCGCACAGCCGTACCAGCTCGGCCGCCGCCGCGGGGGCCGCGCGCAGCCGGTCCTCGCCCAGCATCCCCGCGAGCAGCCGGGCCCCCTCGTCGGCGGAGAGCGGCGCCATCCGGATCGGCACCGCGCCGGAGAGCAGCAGCTCACCGAGGCGGCGATGGCTGGTCACCACGACCGCGCTGCCGCGCGAGGCGGGCAGCAGCGGCGTGACCTCGGCGGCGTGCTCGGCGTCGTCGATGAGCAGGAGCAGCCGCAGGCCCGCGGTCTTGGAACGGAACATCGAGGCCCGCTCCGGCAGCTCGGCCGGAATCCACTCCTCGTGAACGCCGAGCGCCCGCAGGAACCCGCCCAGTACGTCGCTCACCTCGGTCCCGCCCCGGTGACGCAGGGCGCCGAGGTCGGCGTACAACTGGCCGTCGCCGAACCGGTCGCTGACCTGGTGCGCCCAGCGGCGGGTGAACGCGCTCTTGCCGACCCCGCCGATGCCGCTGATCACCGCCACCGGCGGTGCGTCCGGCTCACCGGCCAGCAGGGCGTCGAGCGCGGCCAGCTCCTCCGTCCGGTTGACGAACCCGCGCGGCGGCGCGGGGACCTGCCGGGGCACCCGCACCGGCGGCGGCGGCGCACCCGCCCCGATGGTCAGGTGCGCGATATCCCTGGCCTGTACCACGCCACCGGACACCTGCCCGCCGGACAGCTCGTTGCGCACATCACCGGCGGGGCCATCGCCGCCACTGGGGCCTTCGCCCGCCGCCTCATGGGTCGCCACGTTCCGCAAGTTTTCCTTCCCGGGTCGGCGCGGGCAAGGCGACAATTGGATCGAGCCCATTTTCCGACGAATTGAAGGACGCGATGGACCCGAGCATCATCCCCGCACTGGCCGCCGTCATCTCCGCCGTCGTCGGCGGTGCCGCCGGCGAAGCGGGCAAAAGCGCATGGACCTCCCTGACCTCCCTCGTACGGCGGCGATTCGGCAGGGAAACGGCGGCAGAGCTGGAACCTGGGGCGAATTCCACTTCCACCGAAATGGCGGAGGATTTGGTGAACCGGGCCGGGGCCGATCCCGAATTCGCGCGGGCGCTGGCCGCCTGGATGTCGGAGACGTCCAAGGTCGTCCACCAGCAGAAACACGATGTGGTCAACGTGATCGGCGGCGAGGCGCGGATCACCGGGCCGGTCGTACAGGCGGGAGACGTTTTCGGGTCGATCAATCTGGGCGGCCGGGACTAAAGCCCTCTCGCGGGCGTCACTCGCAGAGTTCGCCGCCGTCGGCGGCCGACCTGATCGCGAGGTGATAGTCGCCGCCTCCGGCCTTGTCGGTGTGCACGGCCAAGAACGCCTTCTGGCCGTTGACCACCTTCGCGAAGCAGACCAGATTCATGCCGTCGCCGGGTTCGGGGCGCGGACGACCTCCCAGCCTTCGCTGACCGCCGCCGAGCGATACAGGGCGGGCACCGCCTCGTGGGTGCCACGCAGCGCGTAGGACCGGTCGGCATAGGCGCTGACCGCCGCCGAGCGATACAGGGCGGGCACCGCCTCGTGGGTGCCACGCAGCGCGTAGGACCGGTCGGCATAGGCGCTGACCGCCGCCGAGCAGTACAGGGCGGGCACCGCCTCGTGGGTGCCACGCAGCGCGTAGGACCGGTCGGCATAGGCGAGATCGACCTCCGGGTCGCATCCGGCGTACCGCTTGGACGGCCGAGCCCCGGGCGGGCGGACGTCGAGAACGCGGAGGCGGCCAAGTGCCTCGCCCACGCGTTCCTGCTCCTGCGGGCACCCAGGTGACACGTGGCGCGCCGCGACCCCCTGGAGCAGGCTGTTCCAGCCCATCACCGCGGAGGTCAGGACGCCTCCGCCGATGAGCAGGCCCACCCCGCAGGCCAGCGCGGCCGTTCTCACGATCGCAGGTTTCGTGATCCGGAATCTATCTCGGCGGGCGCGTCGGTGGCCCGGACGATTCCGGCCACCAGGCGGCGTAAGGCCCAGGAGTAGTCGCCCGGCGAACCCGGTGTCGCGGGGTGGGGGGTCTCGTTCAGGAGGTGGCCGAGGAGCAGGTGCCACAGGGCGCGGTAGGCGCGTACCGCGTCGTCGTCGTCGAGCCCGGCCGCCCGCAGCAGCGCCAGGTTGTGCCCGGCCACGCTGTGCGCGCCGTCCACGACCCGGCTTCCCTCGGCTATGACCCGCGCACCCCAGGGGTGGGCGGCGAGGTACGCGTACATCGCCTCCCACTGACCCACCACCGCATCGGCGGCAGGACCATGCTCATCGCTCTCGCCGGGCGTGGGGAAGCTGGCCGCCAGGTCTTCGGCGAGCAGGCCGAGGAGTTCGGCCCGGTCGGCGATGTGCCGGTAGAGCGACGCCTGGCCCGTACCGAGTTCACCGGCCACCCGGCGCAGGGTCAGCTCGGCGAGCCCGTCGGAGTCGGCCACCCTGCGCGCGGCGGCGACGATGAGCTGCCGGGTCAGCGGCCGGCGGTGGTATGTCACATCCTGTGTCACCGCACCCCCTGTTGCGAACGTCGTTCGCGTTAGGTTAACTTAACTGCACTGTTGCGCGAACGTCGTTCGCACAGCCCCCCGAGCCCCTGAGACTTTCACCGCAGCGCCGTCGCGTCCAGAATCCGGCACCACCCGTACGGCCATTCCTGCCGGAGATGCGAGGTATGCGATGACCAACTCCGACGAGCCCGCCCCCGGCCACCTGCTAGACGAGCGTCCCGCCACTGACGTGGCGTGCGCGGACGAGTCCGCGTGACGACCGCCGCCGCGCCCGCGTCCGCTCCGGCCCGCCCCAGCAGCAGACCGGCGGGCGTACTGACCGCCCTCGTGCTGGTCGTGCTCTCCTACGGCCTGCCACAGACCATGGTCGTGCCCGCGATGAGCGTGCTACAGCACGACCTCGGCACCAGCCAGGCGGGGGCGTCCTGGGCGGTGCTGTCGGCGACGCTGCTGGCCAGCGCCGTCTGCACGCCGCTGGCGGGCCGGCTCGCCGACCGGTACTGCACCCGCCGCGTACTGCTTGTCTGCCTCGGCCTCTACCTGGCCGGCAACCTCGCCGCCGTCGTCGCGCCGAACGTGGGCGTGCTGATCGCCTGCCGGGCCGTTCAGGGGGTCAGCCTGGCCCTTCTTCCGCTGTCGTTCACGATCGTACGCCGCACCCTCCCGGCCAGCCGGGTGCCGTTCGGCCTCGCGCTGACCGCGGGCCTGGTCGGCGGTACGGCGGGCGCGGGCCTGCTCGTCGGCGGCGTCATCGTGGACCAGGGTTCGTGGCGCTGGCTGTTCGTGATCGGCGCGCTGCTCGTGCTCGCCGCACTGATCGCCACCGTCGTGTTCGTGCCGCCGCTGCCCGGCAGCCGGGCCGGACGGCTCGACCTGCCGGGCGCGGCGACCCTCGCGGGCGGCCTCGTGGCGGTGCTGCTCGGCATCACCGAGGGGCCCGTCTGGGGGTGGCTCTCACCCGCGGTCCTCGGGCTGTTCGCGGGTGGTCTGGTACTGCTGGCGGTGTTCGTACTGATCGAACGCCGGGCCCCGCACCCGGTGATCGACATCGGCCTGCTGGTCCACCGCCCGCTGCTCATCGCGCACCTCGGCGCGTTCGCGCTGGGCGCGAACCAGTTCGTCTTCTACGCGCTGCTCCCCAAGATCGCCCAACTGCCCGGCGACATCGGGTTTGGGACCACGGTCACCGGCGCCGCCCTGATGCTGCTCCCCGGGACCTTCCTCATCGTCCCGGCGAGCTGGGCCGTACCGCGCCTCGAACGCCACGTCGGTCATCGCGCGCCTCTTTGGATCGGTCTAACCCTGGCCGCCTGCGGCGGCGTGCTGCTCGCCACCATGCACGACACCCTGTGGCAGGTAATGGCGTGCTACCTGGTCTGCGGCGCGGGGTACGGCTTGGCGATGGCGGCCTTGCCGACGATGGTCAATGCGGGCAGCACCCCCGAGCAGAGCGGCAGCGCCAACGGCGTCAACACCGTCGCCCGAACGGTCGGCGGCGCGACCGGCAGCCAAATCGGCGCGGCCATCCTGGCCGGCACCGTCCTCCCCGGCACCACCGGCCCGACTTCCACCGGCTTCACCGCCGCCTTCCTCGCCGCAGCCGCCTTCACCGGCCTCGGCGCACTGATCCTCCCCCTACTGGCCAGAACAAAGCCCTGACCCTGGGAAACCCCTGGTTCCGCTCCTACCGTGACAGCACCGAGCGCAACCGGGTGAAGAACCGGTCCGGGTGGTCGGCGAAGCCGGTGTGGTCGCCGGGGAACAGGGTGGGCTTGAGGGCGAGGGCATCGGTGAGGGCGCGGGAGGTGCGGTCGCAGATCTGGCCGGTGGACTCCTCGCCGATGCCGATCACCAGGCGGGCCGCTATCGAGCGCAGGGCGGAAAGGTCGGGCCGCCAGCGGTCGGTGTGGATCATTTCGTGGGCGAACCAGCGGCGTTCGTCTTCGACCTGCTGTGGATCGCGCTCCCCGCCGAACATCATCTCCAGTGCCCCTTCGGGCAGTTCGATGCCGGCCACCTTCATGAACTTCGCCCACGCCCCGACGACGTCACCGGCCAGGTAGGTGGCGATGTAGTCGTCGGTGTCGGCGTTGATGCGCGCGGCGTCGGGCAGCAGGTTCACCAGTGGCGGCTCGTGGGCGATGACGGTGTGGACCTGGTCGGGATGGGTCTGGGCGAGGGCCAGTGCGGTGACCGCGCCGCCGCTGGAGCCGAGGACGGTGGCGGGGCCGGCGTCCAGGTGGGTGAGCAGCCGGGACAGGTCGTCGGCGCGTAGCTCAGGGGTGGAGTCCTGGGTGGGGTCGTCGAGCCGGCTGCGGTTGATGCCGCGCGGGTCGGTGGTGAGCACGGTGTGGTCGGCGGCGAGCAGGTCGGCGAGCGGCGCGAAGGGGACGGCGTCCATCGGCGCGCCGACGAGGGCCACGAGCGGACCCTGTCCACGTACTTCGTAGTACAGGTGCGCGCCCGGGACGTCCAGCGTGGCAGTAGTGATCATGATGTCCTCCTTGGTTCGGGAGCCGACGGGGCTCCGGCGATGGGTATGTGAGATCCGAGGACCGAGGCCAGCAGCGAAGGGGCCAGGGCGGTCACCAGCAGCGCCAGGATCGCGGGGATCACCAGGGCCACCGGCAGCCCGGCCCCCGCCGCCACCGGCGCGATGAGCGCCGGGCCGAGCAGGCCGCCGCCGTAGCTGATGGTGGTGACCGCGGACAGGCGGCGGGCGTCGCCGCCGGCCGTACCGAGCGCGCTGGTCACCACGGGCCAGACCAGCGCCATGCCCGCGCCGGTCAGCGCCCAACCGCCCAGTGCGCATCCGACGCTCGCGGGCTCGGGGAGCGCGCCCGCGAGCAGGACCAGCCCGTACCCGGCCGTGGCGGTCACCCCGGCCAGCCGGATGGTGACCACGGCGCCGAGCCGGGCCCGTACGGCGTCGCCGCCGAACCGCACGGCGGTCATCGCGACGAAGAAGGCGGTGTACATCAGCGAACCGGTGGCCGGGCTCGCGCCCAGCGCCCGCGTCGCGTGGACGCCCGCCCAGTCGGTGGCCGCCCCCTCGGCGACGAACGCCGCCGCGCCGACCACCCCCAGCATGATCACCGGCAGCGGAGCGGGCGGCCCGGCCGCGACGGCCCGCCCGGTGGCCGCGCTCCGGTCCAGCCGTCCGGACGCCGCCGGCATGGCCGCCGCCAGCAGCGGAGCCGCCGCGCCCAGCAGTACCTCGACCGGTACGGCGGCGCGCAGCGCCCCCGTGACCAGCGCGCCGCCCGCCACCGCGCCCAGCGTCCAGGTGCCGTGCATGGCGGCCATGATCGGCCGGTTCAGCGCGCGTTCGACGGCCACCGCCTGGACGCTCAACGCCACGTTGAGCACCCCCATCAGCATGCCGAGCACGACCGCGGCGGCCACCAGCGCCTGGACCGACCCCGCCAGCGCGGGCCCGGCCAGCGCCAGCGCCGCGGACGGGCCCGCCAGGCGCAGCAGCAGCCGCCCGCCCCACCGGTCGGCCACCGGACCGGCCAGCGGCATGGCCACCAGCGCCCCGGCGGCCAGGGCCATCAGGACGTACCCGAGCCGCCCCGGGCCAAGTCCGAGGCGCGCGTCGATGGCCGGGAGCGTGGCGCCCCACAGCGCGTTCAGCACCCCGGTCAGCCCGTAACAGGCGGTGATCGCCCCGCGTGCGGCCACGACGTCCCTCCTCGGTCGGTGGATCTCGCACGGCAATCGTGGTCGCCCCGTCGCCGCGGAGTCCAACACCTGTTCGAGCGCGATTGACACATAAGGTGTGTGAATCGACTGGGAGGAGGGGGCCTGTGGCCGACGACGTCGAGATCCGGCTGCTGCGCCATTTCGTGGCCGTGGCCGAGGAACTGCACTTCAGCCGGGCCGCCCGGCGGCTCTTCGTGGCCCAGCAGGCGCTCAGCCGCGACGTCCGCAAGCTGGAGGACCGCACGGGCGCGCGGCTGCTGGACCGCACCACGCGCCGGGTCGCCCTCACCCCCGCCGGGCTGCTGCTGCTCTCCCGGGCCCGGGAGATCCTGGCTCTGTACGACTCGACCCTGCTCGAACTGCGCGGCGAGCCGCGCTCGCTGACCGTCGATGTCGTCGGCCCCGGCCTCACCCCCACGCTGGTGCTGGCCCAGGCCCGGCGGCACGCGCCCGACGTGGAGTTCTTCGCCCGCTTCCACACCGGCACCGAGGCCGCCGTGCCGCTGCTGCTGGCCGAGAAGGTGGACGTCACCTTCGGCCGCCTGCCCGGCGACGGTCCCCAGGGGCTGCGGCGGCGTGCCGTACGGCACGAGCCCATCTCCGTGCTCCTCCCCGAACGCCACCCCCTGGCCGGGGCCGACGCCGTACCGCTCGCCGCGCTGCGCGGCACCGGCGTGTGCATCCGCGCGGGCGACCACGCGACGCCCGGATGGGAGCACGCCGCGCTCCAGTTGCTCGCGCCCTTCGGTGCCGACCCGGCCCTGGCGCACCCGCACGTCGAGGGCGTCGACGAACTCGCCCGGCACATCCGCGACCGCAACGCCCCCATCCTGACGATGACCGCCCAGCCGGCCGTGCCGGGCGCGGTCCGGCGTCCGCTGGTGGAGCCGGTCGCGATGTTCCCGTGGGCGATGATCTGGCGGACCGACGCCGACCACCCCGGCCTGCGGGCCCTGCACCAGGCCGCCGACGAGCTGGCCGCCGCGCACGGGTGGCTTACGGCGCCGCCGGACGCCTGGTTCCCCGAGCCGGAGGCCGCCTCTCGGACCCCAGGCCGAAACGCCGGCTGAAATTCGGCGTGGCCGGGCCGATGAGTCCGCCTCCTTCCGCGGGTCTCATTCGGTGAGCAGGCCCGGCGGAGCGAAGGAGAAGCCGTGAAGCACATTGTCTGGCCGTTGGTGCACGCGGAGCGCGCGGCGTTGATCGCCGACCTCGCGTCCGTCGATGACGAACGGTGGGAGCGGCCGTCGTTGTGTCCCGGGTGGACCGTCCACGACGTGGTCGCCCACCTGATCGACACGGCGCTGACGACGCGCGTCAATTTCGTGGCGGGGCTGGTACTGGCGGGGTTCGACTTCGACCGTCAGAACGCGCGGGGGGTGGCGCGCGAGCGCCGCGGATCGCCCCGGGAGACGCTGGAACGGCTCCGGCAGGTGGCCCCGCGCAGGACGGGCCCGCCCGTGTCGCTGGACACCCGGCTCGTGGAGGAGATCGTCCACGGCGAGGACATCCGCCGGCCGCTGGGGCTGGTCCGCGCCTACCCGGAGGAGGCCGTGGCACGGGCGCTCCGTTTCCAGGTACGCACCCCCGCCTCCTACGGCGGCGGCAAGGAGCCGGCCGCCCGGGTACGGCTGACCGCCACGGACGCGGACCTGTCCATCGGGACCGGCCCGGAGGTGACCGGTAGCGCGGTCGCGCTGCTGCTCGCGGTCTCTGGGCGGCGGGCGGCGGCGGCCGACCTCGCCGGCCCCGGAGTCGCCGACCTGGAGCAGGCCCTCTGAGCCGAGCTGGAGCAGGCCCTTTGCCCCGGCGGGCTATTTCAGGCGCGCGTAGACGATGATGTTGTCGGTGTAGTGGCCGCTGCCCCGGTCGAAGCCGCCACCGCAGGTCACCAGGCGCAGGCCGGCGTGGTCCAGCGGGCCGTACACCCGCTGGGCCGGAAACCGGCGCTTGGCCACCTGTTCCACCGACTGCACCGTGAAGGCGGCGACCGAGCCGTCCGCGCGGGTCACCGAGATGGCGTCGCCGGGGCGCAGCCGCCCGAGTTCGTAGAAGACGCCCTTGCGGCCTCCGCCGTCCACGTGCCCGAGGATCACGGCGGCGCCGCGTTCGCCGGGCGTGTAGCCGCGCGCGTACCAGCCGGCCTGCTCGGGCCGGTCCACCGGCGGCACCTGCACGGTGCCGTCGGCGTTGAGGCCGAGCCGGGAGAGCCGCACGCGCACACCGATCCGCGGCACGTCCAGGCGGCGCGGTTCGGAGCGGGGCAGTACCGGCCTGGCCGTGACGGTCGGCTGCGCGCGGGCGCTGTGCGGGGACGGTACCGGTGGGGTCGCGCCGGACAGCAGCGCGCCGCCGCCCAGCAGCGCCGCGCCGGTCACGGTGAGGGCGGCGGCCACCAGGCCGAGGGCCCGGCGGACGCCGCCCTTCACACCCGGCATCTCAGGCCGGGGTGTGCTCACGGCGGCGCAGCACCAGCAGGCCCGTCCCGGCCCCCGCCGCGAGCAGGACCCCGCCGACCGGGGCGAGCACGTTCCCGCCCGGACCGCCGCCGGTCTCCGGAGCGCCCTCGGGCACCGGGCGGGGTTCGGCCTCGCGGGGCTTGTCACCGGGCCCCTCGTCGGCGGGCGACGGCACGGGGCTGGGCGTGGCCGCCGCCAGGGCCGGTCCGCCGACGGTCAGCAGGGCGGCGGCGAGCCCGGCCACGGCCAGGACGTCTCGCGTCTTACCAGCGAATCGCACAGATCCTCCTAGGTGTCGGTGAGCGGCCCCGATCCTGACAGCGCGATATCCGCTGGCCATGAGCGAAATGTCATGAGCCTGTAATGAATGCCGGGCAACGCCGGAAACGTCCTGATCAAGCTGGATACTTGGGTGGTGGCCAGAGTGATGCTGATCGAAGATGATCCGTCCGTTAGGGAAGGATTGCGCCTCTCGCTCAGCCGCCACGGCCACCAGGTGGACGCCGCCGGTACCGGCGAGGAAGGGCTGCGTCTCCTCCAGGCCGCGCCCACCGACATCGTGGTTCTCGACCTGATGCTCCCCGGCCTGGACGGCTTCGAGGTGTGCCGCCGCATCCGCGCGGGCGGCCCCACGCCCATCGTCATGCTCACGGCCCGCGGCGACGACCTCGACGTCGTCAGCGGCCTGGAGGCGGGCGCGGACGACTACGTCGTCAAGCCGGTACGCCCGCGCGTGCTGGAGGCGCGCATCCGCGCGGTACTTCGCCGCGGCGGCCCGGCCGCCCCGCCCGGCGCGGGCCCGGAGGTCCACGGTGACCTGGCGATCGACCGCGGCTCGCTCACCGTCGCCAAGGCCGGCGTCCAGCTCACCCTCCCGCCGCTGGAACTGCGGCTGCTGCTGGAACTGTCGGCCGCGGCCGGCCAGGTGTTCAGCCGCCAGCAGCTCCTGGAGTCGGTCTGGGACCTGGACTTCCTCGGTGACTCCCGGCTGGTGGACGCCTGTGTGCAACGGCTGCGCACGAAGATCGAGGACGTCCCGTCCAAGCCCCGGTACATCCAGACCGCCCGTGGGTTCGGTTACCGCTTCGGGCCTCTATGAGGCCGAGCGGGTGGTTCCGGCTCGCGGTACGCGGGCTGCGGGCCCGGCTGGTGGTCGTGTTCGTCCTGCTCGCCGGGCTGGCCGCGGTCACCGCCGCCGGCCTGGTCTACCGCCAGGCGCGCGATCTCATGCTGGCGCGTACCGAGTCATCGCTGGTGAACGAGTTCCGGCTGCGCGTCGCGACCCTCACCGAGAACATGCGGCACCCGCCCGACCGCGCCACCCTGCAACGGCTCGCCAACGGCGTGGCCCCCGCGTTCCTGTCGGCCACCGGCGCCGCCGTCTACCGCGACTCGGGGCTGATCGCCTCCGGCGACCGTACCGGCCCGATCACGCCCGCGCTGCGCCAGGGCCTCGCCACCCGACAGCGCCTGCTCTACCAGCGCGTCATCTCCGGCGGCACCCCCTACCTCGTCGTGGGCACACCCGTGCTGCTCGGCAGCCGCCGCACCCCCTCCGAGGTGCAGGTCTACCTGGTGACCCCGCTCGACACCGAGGCGGCCGACCAGGACGCGCTGCTCGCCGCCGCCCGGAACGGCGTGCTGCCGGTCCTGGCGCTGGCCGTGGTGCTCGCGCTGCTGGCGGCCCGGGGCGTACTACGCCCGGTACGCGACCTGGACCGCGCGGCGCGCAGGCTCGGCGCGGGCGAGCTGGACACCCGGCTGAAGGTCGGCGGCGGCGACGAGCTGGCGCGGCTGGTGACGACCTTCAACGCCACGGCCGCCGCGCTGGAGGCCAACGTGTCCGAACTCCGCGAGATGGAGGTCAGGGCGCGCCGGTTCGTCGCCGACGTGTCGCACGAACTGCGCACGCCGCTCGCGTCCATCCTGGCGATGGCGGAGATGTTCGAGGAGGAGGCCGGGCGCCTCGAAGGCGACCTGGCCGGCGCCGCCGGGCTGCTGAACCTGGAGGTGGGCAGGCTGGTCCGGCTCGTGGAGGACCTGATGGAGATCTCCCGGTTCGACGCCGGGGCGGCGCGGCTGGTCCTGAACGACGTCGATGTGGCCGACGCGATCCGCGCCTGCCTGCGCACCCGCGGCTGGTACGGCCGCGCCGAGCTGGACCTGCCCGCTGACGTGCGGATCCGGATGGACCCCCGCAGGTTCGACGTGATCGTGGCGAACCTGGTCGGCAACGCGCTGCGGCACGGCGCTCCCCCGGTCACCGTACGGCTGAGCGGCGGCGATCAGGTCGTCATCGAGGTCCGCGACGCCGGGGACGGGGTGGACCCGGACCTGCTCCCGCACGTCTTCGACCGGTTCTCCAAGGCCGACGCGGCCCGGGTGCGATCGGACGGCAGCGGGCTCGGCCTGGCCATCGCCCTGGAGAACGCGCGCCTGCACGGCGGTTCGATCGACGTCGCCAACCCGCCCGGCGGCGGCGCGCTGTTCACCCTCACCCTGCCCGCCGGTGGGCCGCGATGAGGGCGGCCCTGGTGGCGGCGTTCGTGCTCATGCTGATGGCCGGTTGCGGGATCAGCCCGACGGGTGTGCTCGACGGCGGCGAGCCCGCCGTCGGATTCCAGCCCACCACCCGGCTCTACTTCGTGTCGGGGGCCCGGCTGGTGGCGGTGAGCCGTCCGCTGCCGTCGCCGCCCCTCCAGGAGGCGCTGGACCTGCTGGTGGCCGGTCCCACGGCCGCCGAACGACGACGCGGGCTGCGTACCGGACTCGACCCCGAACAGGACGCGGTCGGCAAGGCCACCTCGGACGCGGCGAAGGTCCGCATCTCCCTCCAGGACCGGATCCCCGTCCCCGTCCCCGCGCCCGCGCCCTCGGAGGGGCCGCCCACCGACCAGCCGCAGGACCTGTGGCTGGGGCAGCTCACCTGCACAGCGGCGGCGGCCCTGGCCGCGCGCTCGGACATCGACCCCGACGCGGTGACGGTCACCGTCCAGCGCGGCAAGGGCGCAAGGCTCGGGTCGTTCCGGTGTTCGGAATTCGCGCGCGCGCCGGAGTAACGCCTGGTCCATGCGGGTAATGCGCGGAATGCGTGAGATATCGTCGGCCGATGTGACAGCACCTGACATCACCGTCGCCACTCCGGCAGATCGTGGCCGGGTCGTCGACTCGCTGGTCGCCGCGTTCGCCGATGATCCCGTCCTGCGGTATCTGTTCCCGGACCGGGCCGCCTACCCCCGGTACGCCGCCGCCTTCTTCGGCGACCTCTTCGACAAACGGGTACACAAGCAAACGATCTGGACGATCGGGCACGGCGACTCGGTCGCCATGTGGGACGGACCCGCGGTCGAGACCGGCTCCCCCGATGGGGGCCTGTCCTCCGGCTACCCCGCCGACGTGCTGGCCCGCGTCAACGCCTACGACGACGCGGTACGCGCCGCGTTGCCGGCCGCGCCGTTCTGGTACCTGGGCGTCCTCGGCACCCACCCGGACTGCGCCGGCCGCCGGTGGGGCCGCGCGGTCATGCGGGCCGGCCTGCGCCGGGCCGCCGCGGACGGCCTGCCCGCGGTGCTGGAGACCAGCAAGCCCGGCAACGTCGAGGTGTACCGCCGGGCGGGCTGGGAGGTCGTACGCGAGGTGACCGAACCGCTGCACATCTGGATCATGCACCAGCCGGCGCCGTGACCGTCTGCCGGGCGACCGTGAGCAGGACGGCGGAGTCCTCGATCGCGTCGAGGGCGTGCCGCAGGGGCGGTATGGCGATGATGTCGCCCGCGCCCCCTTCCCAGGACTCCGCGCCCGCGCTCAGCCGTACCCGCCCCGCCAGGACCTGCAAGGTCGCCTCGCCCGGACTGTCGTGTTCGCCCAGGCCGCGCCCGGCGGCCAGCGCCAGCAGCGTCTGACGCAGCCCGTGACCGGCGTGGACCGTCCGCGCGGCCCGGCCGGCGGCGGTTTCCCGGGCGGTGGCCAGCAGTTCGGCGGCCAGGTCCGGCAAAGACCGCGACTCCATCAGGCATCTCCTCCGGTCAGGTGCGCCACGCACACGTCGGCCGTGACGAACGGGTCCAGCCGATCGACGGTTTCCGCCGCGCCCCAGGCGTCCATCGCGCCCTGCATCAGTCCGAGGTGGACGGGGCAGACGATCTGCGGCCGGTCCGCGGCGAGTTCGAGGAAGGGGCAGTTGCGCAGCTCGATGCGCGGCGGGCCGCCGCCCTGCCCGGCCTGCCCGGCCTGCTCGGACTGCCTGACCTGCTCGGGCGCGAAACCGAGGTCGTCGAGCAACGCGACCAGCCGTTGGACGTGGGTACGGCCCGTGGGGTCGGGCGCGCCGCCGTACCTGCGGCCCCAGGCCCGCCCGGCCTCGACCGCGCGGCCCCGCGCGTCCGGCTCGGCGCCGAGCGTGTCGGCCAGCACCTCGGCGAGCATCCGGTAGTGCCGCGGCCCCGCCGGGTCCATGCCGCGGACCGCCCGGAACAACTGCGGCGGCCGTCCGGCGGTGCGGTGGGCCGGTACGGCCCGCTCGACCTGGCCGTTTTCCAGCAGCCTGTCCAGATGGAACCGGATCGTGTTGGGATGCACCCCGAGCCGATCGGCGATGTCCGTGATCGGCAACGGCTCCGGCGCGGCTTTGAGCACGCGCAACACCTCGGCCCGCCGCCCTGGTTCCGCTCCGCCCGACCGCGGCACCCGATCAACCTCCCTGCGGTGGCAGCCCCGCCACCAGCGGCGTGTCCACCCCCACCGGACCGAGCTTGCCGGCGCCCCCGGGCGACCCGAGCGGCGCGTCCCGCCCCGGCAGGGTGAGGGCGAAGAAGGCGGCGTTGTCGGGCGCGTACGGTCGTAGCGCCCTGGGCAGATCGTCTTCGTAGTAGATCGCCTCGACCGGGCACACCGGCTCGCACGCGCCGCAGTCGACGCACTCGTCGGGCTGAATGTACAGGCTCCGGGCGCCTTCGTAGATGCAGTCGACCGGACATTCCGCCACACACGCGCGGTCCAGCTCGTCGACACACGGCTCAGCGATCACGTACGTCATGCCCTAGAGTTTACACAATCTTTTGTTGTAGAAACTCTCGACCAGGAGATACGCCGATGTCCCCACATCAAGAAGCCGAACTCGACGTACGGCCGCTGCGCAAGCCGGACAAGCACCCCACGATCTTCGCCACCTACCGCGCCCTGCCCGTCGGCGGCTCGTTCGTACTGGTCAACGACCACGACCCGAAGCACCTGCGGGAGGAGTTCGAGACCGACCACCCCGGCGGCTTCCACTGGGACTACCTCACCCGCGAGCCGCGGAACTGGCGGATCCAGATCACCAAACTCGCCACCACGGCGCTGCCCCGGATCCTCACCGACACCCGGCTGCCGGCGGGCGACCCCGACGCGACCGGCGCCGTCTGGAAACTCCAGGTCCACGAACGCGACCTGGACTCCAACATCATCGCCCTGCCCCCGGGCGGCACCATCGAGGCCCACTCCGGCCCGCCCCTCGACGTCCTCATCCACGTCCTGGCCGGTACCGGGCACCTGACCACCGAGCTGGGCGTACTCGACCTCGAACCCGGCGCCCTGCTCTGGCTCCCCCGCCGCTCCCACCGCCGGTTCACCGCGGGCCCGGACGGCCTGCGCTACCTCACCGTCCACCAACGCCGCCAGGCCCTTCCCATCGAACCCCGCCCCGCCTGATCCCTGTAACGCTTGCCTGTCGGGAGGAGATGACCAGGCAGGCAAAGGGGGCGTAATGGGAAGATCACGTACGGTGACGCTCGCGGGGATGGCGGCGTTAGGCGTGCTCACGGTGGCGGGCGGCTGCGGCAGCGCCGAACCGCCGGTCACCGTGACGGTCACCGCCTCCGAGCCCGACGCCCCGGACGACAGCCCGGACGACAGCGCCGAAGAAGGCGGCGCCCCGGCCAAGCGCGATCGACCGGCCGAACGACCACGCCCCCAAAGCTCGTGTCTGCCCGGCGGCGGAGACTCGGTCAAGGCGCCGTGCCCATCGGTGCGGAAATCACCCAGCCCGACCCCGATGATCACCGCCCCCATCCCCAGCGAGGAGCCGACCGGAACGGCGCCCGTTCCGGAGAGCGCCACCGCCCCGCCCCCCGACGACGGCGGGCCCGAGCAGCCACCGGAAGCGACCACGCCGCAATGACGAGTGATCCGCCCGTCGCCGAGAACCCGCGCCCGCTCGACGTCGCAGGGATGATCACCCTGCTGGTCGCCACGGGCGCGGCCGTGCTCATCTACATGGGCTGGGCCTACCTGGACGGCTACCTGCGCCCCTTCCTGCTGCGGCCGACGAGCCTGAACTTCCGTCCCGACGAGTACGCGCTGTTCGGGCTCAACCTCTTCACCCCCGAGTTCCTGCCCTGGATGGCCGCCGCCCCGCTGATCCTCGCCGCCTTCACGCACCGGGCGAGCCTGCACCGCCTGCTGCCCGCCCGGCTGCGCACGCTCGCCGCCGCCCTCCGCTCGCACCGCGCCGTACGCCCGCTGGGCAACGCCACCGGCGTCGGCGCGGTCATCACGTTCATCGCCCTGGTCCTGGCGGTCGCCGCCCTGCACGGCCGGGCCATCGGCACCAACCTCCTGCTGATCCTGATCATCCTCGGTTCCCTGCTGCTGACCTGGCCGTCCCGGCGCACCCCCCTGGGCCGGATCGGCTACGCCGCCGCCGTCACCATCTCCATCTTCTGCCTGCTGTGGATGGCCTCGCTGTACGCCCAGGAACGCGGCGCCCGCTCGGCCCGCATCCTCATGGACTCACTCCCCTACAAGGCACAGGTGGCCCTCTACACCGCCGACACACTCGCCCTCAACGCACCCATGGTGCGGCGCGAGTCATTGGGCAAGGGCACCTACAAATACCGATATCTGGGCTTACATCTGCTGCTCATCCGTGGTGAGACCTACTACCTGATCCCCGAGATCACCGCGGCTCAGTGGGAGCAGGGCCACGGCCGGGCGTTCGTCTTCAAGGAAGAGGACGACATACGCGTGGAAATCCTGCCCGGCACCCGCCCGGGTTGAGAGCGATAATCGGCTGTATGGACCGCGAGAAGATCCGGCGACTACAGGCCCAGCGCGCGACGCACCGGGCACTGCGCTGGCAGCGGCAATACCAGCGGGCCACCCTCACCGGCAAGGTCATCCTCATCGGCATCGCGCTGGTGGCCATGGTCGTCATCACCGCCCTGTCCGGCCTGGTGCGCTGAGCCGCGCGCGCGTCAGTACGCGGCGTCGAGCCCGGCCCGCTGCTCCGCCGTCAACTCCAGGTCCACAGCGGCCAGACTCTCCTCCAGTTGCGCCACGGATGAGGCCCCCACCAGCGGAATCATCGGAATGTCGCCGCCGATCAGCCAGGCGAGCACCACCTGATTGACGCTCGCCCCCGTCTCCCTGGCCACCTCCCGCACCGCCGCGAGCCGCCTGGCCGTCCCCGGGTGGTCGAGCGCGGCGTCGAGCGGCTTGTCCTCGCGTACGTAACCGCCGCCCAGCAGGGGCGAGTACGCGACCAGCGCGAGCGCGGGCTCGGCCCGCAGATAGCTGAGCAGGTTTCCGTCCACCACACCGATGTCGCCGTCCGGCGAGCGCAACGTCGGCCGATCGGTCCGCCGCCGCAGGTAGGTGTGGTGGTACTGAAGTACTTCATACCCGGGCAACCCAGCCGCCGCCGCCAGATTCCGCGCCCGCTCCAGCCGCCAGGCCCAATGGTTGCTCGCCCCGAGCAACCCCACGGTCCCGTCCTGTACCAACCCCGCGAACGCCTCCACCGTCTCCTCCAGCGGCACGCCAGTGCCTTCGACGTATACGTGCGCATACAGAAGGTCCAGCCTGTCCACCCCAAGCCGCTCCCGGCTCCGCGCCGAAGACTCCCTGATCACCTTGGCCGACAGCCCCTCAAGGTCCGTAGAGGGGGCATTCGCCGGAACATTGGGCCGCCCCCCGAGCTTCGTGGCGATCACCACCTCATCGGTCACCCCACGACTCCGCCGCCACCGCCCGATCAGCGCCTCACTCTCACCGCCCTGAGTGCCATTGACCCAGTAGGCGTAGTTGTTGGCGGTGTCGATGAAGGTCCCGCCGGCCTCCACGAAGCGGTCAAGAATGGCGAACGACGTCGCCTCATCCGTCGCGGTCCCGAACAACATCGCGCCCAGGCTCAGCACGCTCACCTGACGGCGCGTATTCGGGTCAACACCAATCGCGCGGTACTTCATGTAAATCAACTCCTTGCCCGGATGAACGAGACGCCAGGAGCCTACGAGCTAGAGCCGACTCTAGATCAAGCCCTAACCTTGCCCCCATGTCGACGGAAACCCCCGAGGGCCTCAGCATCGGCCAGGTCGCCCAACGCACCGGCCTGAGCGTCCACACCCTGCGCTTCTACGAACGCGAGGGCCTCCTGGTCACCCCCATCCACCGCAATTCCGCCGGCCGCCGCGTCTACACCGACCAAGACGTCGAATGGCTCCACCTCTGCACCAACCTCCGCGCCTCCGGCATGCCCCTCCCCGCCATCCGCCAATACGCCGACCTGGTCCGCCAAGGCACCGGCACCGAACAACACCTCCTCACCCTCCTCCACCAACACCGCGCCGAGGTCACCGCCCAAATAGCCCACCTCACCCATTCCCTCGACCTCGTCACCCACAAAATCACCGCCTACACCACCCACCTCTCCCAAAACCCCACCACCCCCACCGCCACCCCCTGCACAGGTAGTTCACACAGCCCTCGGCGAGCCCCCTCTGCCTGCGATCCATGACGCCTGCCGGCCTATCGTGGAGGCCGCCTCAGTCGTCGGATCGATCTATCCTTTGCCACGTAGCGGATTTGGATCGCGCTTGTCCGATCATCTTTACCAGCCGCTTCCTACGGAGCGCGGTGAGAAGATTGATGACTTGCTGAGGCCCGAGGCCGGCCTGCCCAGCGATTTCGGCCCTCGAAAGCGGCCCGTCTTCGAGGGCGTCGTATACCTTGGCTTGTAGTGGGGTGAGGCTTGCAGGCGTGGCCTCAGGGAAGCCATCGGTCTCCTCGCCGCCCGCGCCATCAATGGTGAGGCCCAAATCATCGGCATCGGCAGTAAGCCGATAATACGCAGATCCCCGGGTACCGATCTGTTCGACTATCCCCAGTTCAACGAGCTCCTTCAATTCCTTTGAGGCAGCCCTGCTGTCCAGCACACCCGTCGCAGCCCGAAAGCTGCTGTTCGTAAGATCACTTCCGTTCCGCATCATTACTAGCGCCGTCATTTGCGACCTGGTCAGCGGGCGGCTCGACACAGAACTCAGCCAACCCAGGGCCTCTTGATCTAAAAGCGTATGGTTGGGGAACTCTGCCTGGAATATGCCGATCTCATCAATGAAGGTGGGGGATTCCATACCAACCTGAGTGAGCGCATATCTCATCCGCGCGATGCCGGTTCCGCGGTTCTCGCAGACCATATGCCCATCGCCCATAGGGGTGTCTTCCAGGATTTTGAGCAGCGCACGATTGCGAGACGACGAGATCGTATTGGTCCCTAGCGAATCAATCGTCACAGGACCGTACAGCCCACCTGGATTACGGATGACAAGTCTGTCCGGATACAGCTCGACCTGGACCTGCATACCACGTGCGAATTCGGAGTAGTCTCGATGCACAAGTGCGTTCACTATCGCTTCGCGAAGGACTTCTTCGGGATACTCCCACTCATCGGTTCGCAGGATTCCGGACACTATACTTCTTCGCCGCATATTCCGCTTCAGGGTGCGGATGCACTCGCTGACCATATACGGGATAGAGCCGTCTACCGAACGGTTCTCAGAGAACCTTTCTCCACGGGGACCCGGAACGGCCGCCTCGACATTGGGATACGTAACGACCGTGATGTTCAGCTGCGGCTCAAACTGCTGGGGGTAGATGCCGAATGCCAGAAGTCCGGCGAGAGTAGGGACCAGTCGGCCTTCATACCTGGTAAGCACGTTCAGCATGACCAGGCTATCCTCGTCCTGCTGGCGACTGAATATGGGCCCCTTGGTATCTCTGATGCGCCGCAGGAAGCCTGCGATGGAATCACCGTCCAGGTCCCCTACGCCTGCTTGAACGATCGGCTTGATGTCGAAGCTTTGTTCAGCCCTGTTGGCAAGGAGCACCGAAATCTCATAGTCGGTCAGCTTGCGATCACCATCCGCCACGCGGTAACGAGACCCCGCCCATGGGCCAAGGGCACGCTTATGACAGGGACGCTGATCACGGGGTATCAGCGGAATATCGGCGACAACAACCGCTTTACCGTCGATGATCACAGTAGAGATTTCTGCGCGCACAGGAGGTTCGAGATCCGCGCACACGCTAGCCAGCTGGCTTTCGATTTGCCCTGGGTCGCGCACCCCTACAACACTGAAATCTCTCTTCTCCTCCACTCCGAGAATGATCGTGCCGCCCCGGGAGTTCGCGAACGCGCTGATCGTCTCCCAAGTAGAGATCGGTAGCCCGCCCTGCGATTTCTTCACTTCACAGGTGGAGTGGTCGGCTCCCAGCCTCCGCAGCCCCCTCAGCAGATCTTCGAGCTCTCTCGCGTCCATCCGTCTCGCCTCTGTATGCACCAACATCGCGTCTGTGTGGACACACACTACATGTGTATGGACGCAGAGCTCTTGTGTCTACTGCTCGATCGTCGTGATCTTTGCTGTCCACCGGCTCGCTGAGGGGACATTCGTTACTTAGGTCACATGGAGCCTGACAGCAGGGTTCAGCACTGAGGGCGTTGGACCCGAGTGGTTCAGCGGTCCCGGCTCGGTGAGCCATCCGTGATGACCAGAAGTTCACGGGCCAGTCGAAGGTGAGACGCACCGCCAGGAGTCGGTTGATCGTGTCGTGGCGGTTGTGCGTGTGATCGTGCGGGAGTGGCGGAGGCCATGGCCGAGGGTGCCGAGGCGACCCCTGAGGCGCGCCCACTACTGCCCCCGAAGATCGACAAAGGCCACTTCCAGTGGTCGGAAGTGGCCTTTGACCTGGTGCGCGGCTGAGAGGACTCGAACCCCTAACCTTCTGATCCGTAGTCAGATGCTCTATCCATTGAGCTACAGCCGCTCGCCGCCTCTTGGCGACGTGAAGACTCTACCATCTGCTCGCTGCTGGTAGTGCCGGTCGTGGTTCGCGGGCGGCTCCGGCCGGGGGTACATCGTTGGATGTAGGGGGGCCATCCCTGGTGGGGAGGGTCTTGGGGGAAACAGGTGATGTGATGGGGGTATGAGGCGGGATCTGCTGTTCGCTGGATTGGCGTTCGCGGGCGGGCTGGTCTTGTTGGCCACCGGGGTTTCGGTGGGCTGGTGGTGGTCAGGGTCGTCGGCGTGGGTGTTGGCCGGGCCGTTGGCGTTGGTGTGTGCCGGGGTGGCGGTGCGGCGGCGGGCGCCGTTGGTGGCGCTTGGGCTCGGGGTGGCCGGGGTGGCCGGGGATCTGTGGTTCGGGCCGACGCTGGGCACGATCGTGATCTTCACCGACAACCTGTACTCCGCCACGCTCTACGGCCCGCGCAGGATGGCCCCCTGGATGGTGTGGATCACCTGTACGCTCGCCGTCGTCATCGGGAGTGTCGCCGGGGTCGTGTTGTGGGACTGGCGGTGGGTGGCGGTGGCCGCGGTGCAGGCCGGGCTGGTGTTGACCACGCCGGTGTTCAGTGCGGTGATCCTGCGGCAGCACCGGGACCAGGCGCAGGCGGAGCGGGCGCGCGCCGAGCAGGTGGCCCGGCTGGCCGAGCTCGACCGGCGGGCCGCGGTGAACGCCGAGCGGGCCCGGATGGCGCGGGAGTTGCACGACATGATCGCCAACCATTTCAGCGCCATCGCGATCCAGTCCACGGCCGTGCTGTCCCGCCGTGACCTGGACGGTGAGGCCGTACGCGGGGTGCTCACGTGCATCAGGGAGAACAGCGTCCAGGGGATGGCGGAGATGCGCGCCATGATCGAGCTGCTGCGCCAGGAGGGCGGCGGCGAGCAGGGCGAGGCGACCAGGCGGCGGCTGGCGGACTCGGAGGATCTGGTGGAACGGGCGCGGCAGTCCGGGGTGGACGCGTGTCTGCGGGTGTCGGGCACCCCGGCGGAGCTGCCGGCCTCGGTCGATCTCGCCGGTTACCGGATCGTGCAGGAAGCGCTGACCAACGTACTCAAGCACGGTGACCGGCGGGCCGACGTGGCGATCGACTACGTGGCCGACCGGGTCACGGTGACCGTGGAGAACCCGGTCGCGAACGGGCGTACCCGGCTGCCGGGGGCGGGTACGGGGCTGGTCGGGATGAAGGAGCGCACGGCGCTGGTCGGCGGGTCGTTCGAGGCGGGGCCGTGCGAGGGCGGCTGGCGGGTGTGGGCGGAACTACCGGCGACGGCGGGGGCCCTGCCGGGCGCGGAGGGCTGACCGGTGGCGATGATTCGGGTGCTGGTCGCCGACGACCACGCGGCGGTGCGGGCGGGGCTGGTGCTGATCCTGGGCGGAACGGACGACATCGAGGTCGTCGGGGAGGCGGCGGACGGGGAGCAGGCCGTCACGATGGCCAGGGAGCTGCGGCCCGACGTGGTGCTGATGGACGTCAGGATGCCGCGGCTGGACGGGATCTCGGCGGCCCGGGAGCTGGGCGGGGTCGCGGACGTGCTGATCCTGACGACGTTCGATCTGGACGAGTACGTCTATGGGGCGTTGCGCGCGGGGGCGGCCGGGTTCCTGTTGAAGAACACCGACGCCGACTCGCTGGTGTCGGCGGTACGGCTGGTCGCCCGGGGCGACGGGATCATCTCGCCGTCGGTGACGCGCCGGCTGATCTCGACCTTCGCCGACCGGACAGACCGAGCAAATCGGATAGACCGGCCAGACCGGTCAGACCGGTCAGATCGAGCAGTTCGGTCAGACCGAGCAGTTCGGGAGGAGGGGGTCGAGCGGGGCCGCACGGCCCCCCGCACCACCCCGCCCGCCGCGAAGCCCGGCCCGCCCGGTGAGGCGGCGCTGGCTTCGTTGACCCCCAGGGAGCGGGAGGTGCTGGCGTGCGTGGGCCGCGGCCTGTCCAACGCGGAGATCGCCCGCGAGCTGGACATGGCCGAGGCCACCACCAAGACCCACGTCAGCCGGGTGCTCAACAAGCTCGGCCTGCGCAGCAGGGTGCAGGCCGCCATCTACTACGGCGACCGCGAGCCATGACGCGGCCCTTGGCGGCCCTACTCGCCAGGGACGGCGAGGAGGTTGAGGACCTCGATCTCCGCGCCGGGACAGGGCACCTCGCCGCCTCGCTCGCCGTCCAGGCAAGCCCCGCTCTCCTCCTTCGACGCCGGCCAGTAGAGGGTCGAGGTGGGACTGGACGAGATGCCGACCCCCCAGTGGTAGCCGTCCTCGGAGGTCTTGGTGCCGATGCGGGCCCGCTTGCCGGTGGACATGTCGTAGATGGCCGGCCCGCCGTCGTCGATCTCGACGAAACGGCCGTGGATGTCGGGCGCGATGCCTCCCGGGCTGCCGCGCTCGGACGCGCTCGTGACGCTTCTGCGGCCGGCGCCGTCGATGGCGAAGGTGATCAGGCCGGCCGGGGAGCGGCCGATGCACCACTCCACCCCGCAGCGGACGCTGGTCACGCCGGAGGCGTCGGTGGGACGTACGGTCTCCCAGGTTTCCAGGTTGACCAGTTGGTCAGGGCCTCGATGCGCCCATGACCCGGCGTAGAGGGTGAGGCCCTCGGTCCCCGGTACGACCTCCGGGGCGCCGCCCGTGAGCGGGACGCGGTAGAGGATCTCCTCGCCGGTGAGGGACCACACGATGTGATCCGCGGTCACGGCGATCTGCGCGATCTTGGCGATGGGGCCGGTGATCTGCGCGATCTGCCGGGCGATGCCGCCGTCGCGCGGCAGCACCCAAAGGTCGGCCCATTCGGCGTCGTCGTTGGGGCGGGTGCCGTACCAGGCGATGTGGCCGGGGCCGACCTCGACGTCCTGCGGGAAGTAGCCGGCGATGCCGGGAGGGGCCGGCATCTGGCCGAGGACCCGGCTCTGCCGCGCCGTGGTGTCGTAGATCTCCAGGCGGCCCGCCCGCTCGAACGAGGACTCGGCGGTGACCAGGATCTCGGTCGGGCCCAGCGCGGTGACCGGGCGGTACATCCAGCCGTCGGACGCCTCCGCCGGCATCGTCGTGACCGCGGCCGGCCACACCTCGGACGCCATGCCGGGTGCGGGCCCCGCGCCGGGCCGCAGGCCGCCGCGCGTCGCAATGTCTTCGGGCGAATCGGTGCTCAGGGCGACCGCGGTGTCGCGCCCTTCACCGCCCCTGTGGGCGAAGGGCGCGGCGAGCGTCGTGCCCGCGCCGATGACCGCGACGACCGCGGCGGCGGCGAAGGCGGCCCGCCACCGGCGGCGCGTACGGCGGCGCCTGCGCCCGGCCACCAGCTCGACGAGATCGTCCTCGGGCTCGGGCGCGCGCTCGGCCATCCCCCTGAGCACGCCGCCGATCTGCTCTTCCGTTCTCCATGTCATGACGAACACCCCGAATCCCCTGCGGTGGCGGCGACCTCACCGAGGAACGCGGCCCTGGTCGGCCGCAGCACCCGTAGTTTGGACAGGGCCCGCGACGCCTGGCTGCGGACCGTGCCCGCGGAGATGCCCAGCATGGCGGCGATCTCCGCGTCGGACATGTCCTGGTAGTAGCGCAGCACCAGGACGGTCCGCTGCTTTCGCGGCAGGGCCCGCAGTTCGTCCCACAGCACGGAGTCGCCGCCGATCCGGTCGAGGTCGCCGTCGTGGTACGCGGCCTCGGGGACCGTCGCCATCAGGTCCTCGCGCCTGCGTCTGCGCCACCAACTGATGTGAAGCCGTGCCATCGTCGTGCGGACGTAGCCCTCTGGGTCGTCCTTCTTGCGCACCCGCGGCCACGCGCCGTCGAGGCGCAGCAGCGCCTCCTGCACGAGGTCGGCGGCATCGTGGGCGTTACCGGTGAGCACGAAGCCGTACCGGTACAGCGCACCGCCACGAGCGCGCACGAACTGCTCAAAGTCCACTAACCAGGGACGCACGAGGACCCCCGTCCGCTGCACACGGTCACCAGAAATCCTGGCCCGTCGCCGCACGCGGCAGAAAACCGCAGGTCGGCGGCGGGGGGCACGGGCTAGGGTTGCACGGCATGCGATCGATCTTCATCATCACGGGTGTCCAGGCGTCGGGCAAGTCCACGGTGGCCCGCCTGCTGGCGGAGTCCGCGGCGCTGCCGAGGTCCGTGCATGTGGGGGGTGACGTCTTCCGCAGGATGGTGGTCAACGGGCGGGCCGAGATGACGGCGGAGCCGTCGCCGGAGGCGGTCGCGCAGTTGCGGCTGCGGCACCGGCTGACCGCGACGGTGGCGGACGCCTACTTCGAGGCGGGGTTCGGGGTCGTGGTCCAGGACGTGATCATCGGCCCGCACCTGGGGGAGATGGTGGCGGCGATCAGGTCCAGGCCGTTGCACGTGGTCGTACTCGCGCCGAGCGTGGCGACGGTGGCGGCGCGGGAGGCGGCGCGGTCCAAGGACGCGTACGGGATCTGGACGATCGAGGCGCTGGACCGGACATTGCGCACCGAAACCCCCCGGCTGGGGCTCTGGCTGGACACCTCGGAGCTGACGCCCGAGGAGACCGTTGCCGAGATTCTCAGCAAGGCCGCAGACGAAGCCCGTATCTATCCGTAACACTATCCGTTATAACGGCAAATACCAGTACAAGTCCGGTCAACCCAGTGGCCGGGCGAGACGTCATGACGGACGAGGTAAGCCTGCCTTAGGGGAGGCCCGCGATGAACCATCTCGCGAGCGACGACCTTCTGGACGCCGGCCCGCCAGGGGCGGTCCCGGCAGGACGCGAGCCTGCGCGGAACGCGGCCCTGCACGGAACGCGAGCCTGCGCGGAACCAACGCCAGGACCGGAACCAACGCCAGGACCGGAGGCACCCCCAGGACCGGAGGCAGCGCGAAGTCGGCAAGCAGCACGAAGACCGGAAGGAGACCGGTGGACGGCCGGGTCCGGGAAACAGAACCGCTCAGACGCACGAAGAGGGATGGTCATGGCCGTGACGAGGGCGATGCGTCAGGCGCTCCTCGCGGAGATGCGCAGGCACACCGGCGTGGGTGACGCGATCGCGGAGGCGTTCCTCACCGTGCCCAGACACGTCTTCCTGCCCGAGACGCCGGTCGAGCAGGTCTACCGTGACGAGGTGATCGTCACCAAACGCGGCGCGGACGGCATGCCGACCAGTTCGTCATCGCAGCCGACGATCATGGCGGCGATGCTCGGCCAGCTCGCCGTACGCCCGGGTGACCGGGTGCTGGAGATCGGCGCGGGCACCGGGTTCAACGCGGCGCTGCTGGCCACGCTGACCGGCTCGGGCGGCGAGGTGGTCAGCGTGGACATCGATCCGGACCTGGTGGAGGCCGCGCGTTCCAACCTGGAGGACGCGGGATGCTCCGGCGTCACCGTCGTGGCCGGCGACGGGACGGACGGCTTCGCCGCGGGCGCGCCGTACGACCGGATCATCGCGACCGTGGGCGCGTGGGACCTCGCGCCCGCGTGGCTGGAGCAGCTCGCGCCCGGCGGGCGGATCGTGGTCCCGCTCGACCTGTACGGCGTGCAGCGGTCGGTGGCGCTGGAGCGCGCGCCCCGCCAGACGTCCGGACGCTGGGGCAGCGTCTCCGTGCTGTCCTGCGGTTTCATGCGGATGCGCGGCCCGCTGGCCGGTCCGGAGCGCTACGAGGTACTCGACCCCGCCACCGGCCTGACGATCTTCCTGCCCGACGGGCGCGACGCCCACGGCGTGCTGAGCGCGCTGGAGGGCCGGGTCACCGCGCGGGCCGTGGCGACCGGGCTGCCGGTCGATCCCACGGTGCTGTTCGACGGGTTCAGCCTGTGGCTCGCCGTACACGAACCGCGCTGGTGCACCCTGTGGGAGGCGGCCGGCACCCGGCTGCCGCCCAGCCCGCTGACCATGCAGGGCACGTCGGTGTCCGCGGGCATCCGGGACGGCGGCGGCATCGCCCTGCTCACGACCGAGAAGACCGGCCGCGACGCGGGCTGGGGCGTCGGCTACCCGTCGCAGGTGGAGGAGGTCGTCGCGCGCGGGTACGGCCCGGACGGCATCCGCCTGGCCGACGAACTCGCCGCGCACGCGCGTACCTGGCTGGCCGCCGGCCGTCCGATGACCGACACCCTGCACATCGACGCCTACCCGGCCACCATGTCCGTCTCGACCGCCCCCACGACCCCGCTGCTCGAAAAGCGGCACACGACCCTCGCGATCACCTGGCCCGCCTGCTGATTCATGGCACGATCTGCAACTGGGCCATCATGCCCAGCGAGGAATGATCCAGGAAGTGGCAGTGGTAGACGTACCGGCCGAGGTGTTCGGTGAACCGCACCTTGATGCGGGCCGACGCCCCCGGCGGGACGTAGATCGTGTCCTTGCGCCCCAGGTCGGTCGGCCACGGCGGCTCGCCGTCCCGGTCCAGCACCCGGAACTGCTCCAGGTGCAGGTGGAAGGTGTGGTTGATGCCGCCGCGCTCGACGTCGGCGTTGTGGATCCGCCAGATCTCCGTGGCCCCCCGCCTGACCTGGAAGTCCACCCGCTCGGGGTCGTACTCCCGCTCGTTCATCAGGTAGCGCCACTTGGGCGTGGTCAGGTCGAGGTTGAAGACCACGTCGCGGGTCACGGTGGCCTCGGGCAGGTCCGGTAGCGGGCGCAGTACGTCGGGCACCCGGCTGTGGTCCCTGGCCCTGCGCACGACGTCGAAGCGCAGCACCGTGCCCGACGTGTCGTGCATCGTCACCTGGTCGCCCGGTTTGAAGCGGGAGAAGTCCACCACCACGTCGGCCCGTTCGCCCGAGCTGATCAGCAGCTCGCGCATCGGCTGCGGCGCGGGCAGCAGGCCGCCGTCCGAGCCGATCTGGATCAGCGGCAGGTCGCCTTCCAGGCGCAGCCGAAACAGCCGGTGCGTGGTGCCGTTGAGCAGCCGGAACCGGTACTTCCTTGCGGCCACCCTGAAGTAGGGCTGCGGGCGTCCGTTGGCCAGGAGGGTGGTCCGGGTGTCCGGCACGTCGTAGATCAGCTCGCCGTCCTGGCCGATCAGGGCGTCCCTGATCATGATCGGCACGTCGTACCGGCCCCTCGGCAGACCGTACTTCGCCTCCGCCGGGTCCTCGATCACGTAGAACCCGTGCAGGCCCGCGTAGACGTTGCGGGCCTCGGTGTGGTGGCTGTGGTCGTGGTACCAGAGCGTGGTGCCCTGCTGGGTGTTCGGGTAGTCGTAGACGCGGAAGCGCCCCGGGTCGATCACGTCCATCGGGTGGCCGTCGCTGACCGCGGGCACATGCCCGCCGTGCAGGTGGACGTTGGCCGCGCGGTCCAGGTCGTTGTGGTACTTGACGATCGCCCGGCGGCCGGTCCTGGCCCGGAAGGTGGGGCCGACGAAGCCACCGCCGAAGGTCAGCACCGGGGTCAGCAGGCCCGGGACGATCTCGACCCGGGCGGGCTTGATCCGCACCTGGTAGACGTCGGCGTCCGGCCGTACCTGGACGGGCCTCGCCACCGGCGGCAGCGGCATCTCCACCGAGAAGGCGGGGACGTGCGCCAGCCGGCGGGGACGCGGGCCGTGCCGGCCGTACCGACCGTCCCGGCCGGGGGGCAGCAGCGCCGCCGCGCCGGTGAGTCCGCCGAGCGCCAGCAAGTTTCGCCGGTTGAGCAGGTGATTCCCAAGCCGGTTGTGCATGTGATTCCCAAAGAGGTCGGTCGCGAGGAGAGCCAATGGTCCTGCGCACACTCTCGCCGCCGCGGCGATCGGCGGAAATCACGACTCGGGGGGTACGGAAATCATTGGCGAACACATGGGCGTGCGAACACCAATAGCCCCCCGAAGTACGACGGAAGAGTACCTTGGCGTAATGGATCACAGTGCGCGGGCCGCGGGCGCGGTCGTCGGGTCTGCGGTGGGCGACGCGCTGGGCGCGCCGTTCGAGTTCGGCCCGGCGGGCGCGTTCTCGGCACGGTTCCCGAAGCCGGGCGCGGGCGACGAGATGTGCGGGGGCGGCGGCTGGGAGCCCGGCGAGGGCACCGACGACACCCAGATGGCCCTGCACGTCGCGTACTCGCTGGTGGAGCGCGGCGGGCTGGACCTGCCCGACATCTACAAGCGGTTCAAACGGTGGGCCAAGGCCGATCCGAAGGACATCGGCCTGCAGACCCTGTCGGTCCTGAGCAGCTTCCGCTCGTGGGACAAGGCCGCGGCGCACCACTTCAAGACCAGCCTCCGCGCGGCCGGGAACGGCTCGCTGATGCGCGCGACGCCCTCCGCCGTCCACTTCGCCGCCCAGGGCAGGGCGGCCACCATGGACGCCGCCCGCCGGATCGCCGCCCTCACCCACGGCGACCCGGCCGCCTGGGAGGGCACCGCGATCTTCCATGAGCTGGTGCGGGTCGCGCTGGACGGCGGCGACCCGCTCGCCGCGATCCCGGACGCGCTCGACGCGGTCGATCCCGGGCAGCGCGACCGTTATGTGACCGTGCTGGCCGAGGACTGGCATCCGAGCCAGGCCACGGAGTTCAACGGCGCGGTGTGGCCGTGCCTGGGGTCGGCGGTGTGGGCGTTACGGACGACCTCCGGCTATGAGGGGGCTCTGCGCGCCGCCATCGACCTCGGCGGCGACACCGACACGGTGGCGGCGGTGACCGGGGGGCTGGCGGGCGCGGTGTACGGCCTGGCGGCGATCCCGGAGCGCTGGACCGCCCCGCTGTACGTGCCGCTGCCCGGCTCCCGCGACCATGAGGTCGTCCGCCTGGACGACCTCATGGTCCTCACCCGGCGGCTCCTTTCCGGTTAAACGTGGAACCAATGAATGCGGCGGCAGGCCGTGCAGACGAAACAGGCCGCGTCCCGATTGGCCCAGTCGAGATTGAACAAACTCATGCCGGTGGTCTGGAGTTTCCAGCGGTGGCTTTCGAAGACGTCGTTGTCGCACGTGTCGCAGATAAGTTTCCGGCCGTTGGGAAATGTGACAGGCGCAGGTTCCGTCATGAACTGGATGCTAGCCAACGGAATCGGGAAATACGCGTGCCTTCCGGGCTCCGCCGCCGTTCCGTGCGGTGGACGTGCGATGCTGGAGGTGACCCCCGGGAGAGGGGGTCGGCGTGCCCGCCGGACATATCCGACGTATCGATATCGCAGGGGTCTCCTACACCCGGCGGGAGGCGCCGGACGACCTGCCGTACGTCCGTGCCGTGGACACCTTGCGGGCGAGCGACACGCCGCGCGGGCGCAGGATCGTCGCGGCGCTGGTCGTCCTTGAGGGCGTACTCGGCTCCGGCGCGCTCAACGAACTCCTGGACCGCATCGACGACGAGGCCGACCCTCTGGACTGGCCCGAACTCCTCACCGCCGCCCGCGACCTGACCGGCCCCGAAGACAAATGATCCCGGCGAGGCCGAGGCGGCGGCTTCCGCCCCCGGCAGAGCCGCGCCGCCAATCGCCTTCGCTTCCGCCTTCGGCAGAGCCGCGCTGTCGCGCGGTCAATGGTCTTCGCTCCGCTCAGCCGCGTTCCTTGGTGCCGGGCTCCGCCCGACGTACGGCAAGCCACCTCTCACCGCCCCACCGTGCCCATCGGCGGCCCCGTACCCGGCGCTTCCCGTGCATGGCGCCCCTCGCCGTACCAAGCACCGACCAGACATGCTCTCGCCGACGCTCACCAGACGGTCGTCAGATGAACACCCTGATGCGCGCGAATCCACCTCCCGGGACACAGCATCTTGCGGGGCCTGTCCCGCTAGGGGTGGCCCAAGGGCCGACCTCGGTGAGTTCGCCGACCGGGCCGGGACCGTGAACCCGCGGAACCGGTAGTGGCGAGATACCCATGACCACGAACCCCACAGGAAGGCCCGCCGCATGCGATGGTGCCTACAATGAAAGCCCCTCCCGCCACCCGGCTGAGCGACGACGAACTCATCCGGGCGTCCCTCACCGACCCGGAGGCGTTCGCCGGGCTGTTCGACCGCTACTCGGGGATGCTCTACCGCCACGTCTCCCGCCGCCTGGGTCCCGAACCCGCCGAGGACCTGGTCGGTGAGACGTTCCTGATCGCCTTCGCCCGGCGGAAGCACTACGACCTGTCCTACCCCGACGCCCGCCCGTGGCTGTTCGGCATCGTCACCAAGCTCGTCTCCCGGCACCATCGCACCGAGGCGGCACGCTACCGCGCGATGCTCCGGGCACCGGTCGAGGCCAGCGTGGAGTCCCCGGCCAGGCAGGTCGCCGAAGGCGTGACTGCACGAGCGACCCGCCCGGCGCTCGCCGGCGCACTTGCCGCGTTGTCCGCCCGCGACCGCGACGTGCTGCTGCTGTACGCCTGGAGCGACCTGTCCTACGAGGAGGTGGCCCGGGCACTCGACATCCCGATCGGCACCGTACGGTCCCGGCTCAACCGGGCGCGGCGCAAACTGCGCGCGAAGCTCGGCGATCTCAATCCGATGCGCGAGGAGGAGACGTGACCATGGACGACCTGACGGACGACCTGACGATGCTGCGCTACCTCGGCCGCGAGCTGGAGCACGAGCCCCCCGCCACCCTGGTACGGCAGCGCGCGCGCCTGGCCGAGAACGCCGCCACCCGGCCCAGGTGGGGTGTTCGGAAGTGGATGCTGGTCGGTGTGGCCGCCCTGATCACCGCCGCCGTCGCCCTCACCCCCACTCTGCTGATCGGCGACCGGGCGGGTCGGCCGGTGGCCGCCCCGCCCGACCCGCGCCCGGCGAAGCTGACCGAAGCCCTCTCCGTACTGCTGGTCGGCACCGACAGCGAGATGGGCACGCCCCGCTACCGCCTACCGGGAGCGCGCAGCGACACGATGCTCCTGCTGCACCTCCCCGCCGACGGGAAACGACCCACGGTTGTCAGCATCCCGCGCGACTCCATGGTCCGGCTTCCCGCCTGCGCAATCCCCAAGGGGGCAGACCCCTCGCTCCCCAACATGATCAATTCGGCGTTCCACAACGGCGGGCTGAGCTGCGCGTGGCGTACGGTCGAATCTCTGACACGCATCCGGATCGACCACGCCGTGCAGGTGGAGTTCACCGGTTTCGCGGAGATCATTGACGCGCTCGGCGGCATCGAGGTCACCATCCCCGCCCCCATCGACGACCGTCAGGCGAAGCTGACCCTTTCCAAGGGGAGGCAACTGCTCGACGGGAAGGCCGCGCTCGGTTACGCCCGGCTGCGACGATTCGGCGACGGCAGCGACCTCGCACGGATCGGCCGACAGCAGCAGGTGATGCGGGCGATGCTGAAGAAGGTGCGCGCGACGACCCCGGCCGAACTGCTCGGCCTGCTGGACACGCTCAAGCAGTCGGTCACGACGGACAGCGGACTCGACACTCGGACGCTCGCGGCCATCGCAGGGACTCTCGCGGGGACCGACCCCGGCTCGATCAGGTTCGTGACGGTGCCGACCATGCCGCATCCCGGAGATCCCAACCGGCTCGCCTGGCGGGAGAAGGCGGCGGAACAGCTCTTCGCCGCCATCCGCGAGCACCAAGCCGAGTAGATCACCCCTGGCCTTCGGCGTGGGCGCGCTACCACGCGCCCAATCGCCGGGACCTTGTTCGCCCGCCCCAAACGGTCAACCGCCACCTCCGTACGCACACTCGACATCACCTCCCGCACCGATCCGCCTCTCAAAGAGATCAGGCATCGCCCAACCGCGACAGAATGCCGAGTTGCACCGTCAGCGCCGCCGCCAGTTCGTACGGCCCCTGCCGGGCGAACTCGTGCGGCACCCCCGCCGCCCGCTGCTCAGCAGTAGGTGGCGCATACTTCGTCGCCCACCACCAGCCCTTCTCCACTCGGACCCGCCACCCCGGAAAAGTGCTCTCCAGCGCGGCGAAGTGGGCACGTTCCCTGTGGCTCAACGGGTCCATTGGACACCTCGCCATGAAGTGCGCGGGCGGGCGGCGTTGTGGGGCACGCCGCCCACCCGCGCGGCACGGCACGGCCTCGGACGATCGGGTTGAGGCCGCCGCGCGATCCGGATGGCGGCGCGGGCGGGGAGGACACCTTTCCCCCGCCCACGCCCGGCGGGCCCGCGCCGGCCCGCCGTACGGCACGGCGGCGCGTCGCACTCCCTCACCACGCCGCCGCACCCGCTCATCGGGTGTCCTCCCACGCGTCCCCCACCATGGCGACGGTCTCGCCGTCCCTGCGGTACGCGGTGACCAGCGTGCTGCCGTACCGATAGTCATAAACGCCCCCATGAGGCGCAGGCACCAACCGCGCGTACCGAACCCGCCCCCGCCCAGCCGAATAGGACCCGAGCGCCTCCAGCATCGCCTTTTCCCCGGCGACCTCGTCCTTGGTCACCCCACCGGCACCGCATTGACCGGCATCTACCTCCCATACAACGAAAAGGTCCTCGTCTTGGGCGGTAGACCCGAGCATGGCCTCTTTAGGGGCAATAGTCGGTCTTTCATCACTCACGGGTCACAGACCTCCTCTATGGCCAAGGAGCCCATCGAGCGTCGCCGGCGTCGCGGCGGGTCCCGTCATTGATCGGCACTTCGACTACAGGTTGCCCATGAAGGCGCTTGGCCGGGCCGCGCCAGACCGGACGTTTATCCGGACGTTTTTACACCTCCCGAAACAGGGGAGCGTACGGTGAAGGCGCACCGGAGGTTCCTCGATAGGGATACGGATGGCGAACAAGGTCATAGGCAACTTGCACTATTGCGACACAACGCCGGATATACACAGGAATCCTTAGTGGCCGCCTTCATTAAGGAAGCCCTACATCTCGGCGTTGACGCCTCCGTGAGCGTGCGGCAGTTACGACGGTGGGAACGGGAGACGCCACCGCCGCTACCCCACCCGAGCCAGCAGATAGTCCTGGAAGTTCTTTTCGGGCTACCTTTAGCAGAAATGGGGTTCGAGGTTCCCGCCCACCGCGTGACGATCGACCTGCCGATCAGCGATGCTGAAGAGGTGAAGCGGAGGACATTCGTCGCCGGCACGGGCGTTCTCGCCGCCGCTGGGCTTCTCCCCACAAGGCCAGGGCCACGCATCGGCGTCACCGACATCGACCACCTGCGCATGCGGCTCGACGGCCTGTACGGGACGGACCATTCCACCGGCAGCGTGCCCGCCATGACCCAGGCGACTCGGATCGAGGTCGAAATCACACAGGCCCTTGAGAGCGCCCGCTACACCGCACCCATCGGCCGTCACCTTCAGGCGATGCTCGCCGAACTGCACGGTGACCAAGCCTGGTACTACTACGACGGCTGCCAGGTCGCCGCGGGCCGGGCCAGGTGCATGGAGGCGTTTTCGGGGGCGCAGCTCATCGATGACCCCCTGTTGCAGATCTCCGCCCTGGAGACGCTTGTCCTGCTCGCCGTCAAGGATGGCCGCGCTTGGGAGGCGCAGTGCGCCGTTGAACACGCCTACCGCCTCGCCCAGCGGGCCGGGGCAGTCCCGGCCGTTCACGTAGTGGTCGCGCTTCGCGACGCCAATACCGCTACGCACACGGGCGACCTGGCCAAAGCGCGTCGCGCGCTGAATCGTGCGATGGCTCACCACGCCCGCGTCGACAATGATCCAGACGTGCCCCGTTGGGCACGGTTCATCGGCCCGTTCGAGATCGATCTCGCTACGGCCGACATGTACCTCCGGGCAGGCCGGCCGATGCGAGCGGTGCCGTTCCTGCGCGCCGCCGTACGCGGTATCGGCGGTGATCTACCGCGCAACAGCGCCAAGTATCGGGTGAAACTCGCCCGTGTACTGCTTGACGCGGGAGAGCTGGAAGAAGCATGTAAGGAGATGGACACCGCCCTCGATGCATGTGCCCAGATCGCCTCTCCCCGCCTGGTGACCAAAATGCGGGAATTCGACAAGGCCGCTGCCCGTTTCGACAGCCTGATGGCGGCCGAGTGCCGGGAACGCGTTCGCCACGCCATACAGAGGGGGCCGCGTGGGGCGGGATGAAGGTCTCTCGGTCGATCGCTTGAACGGCATGGCAGCCGGACAAGCCGAAAATGACTTCCGCTCGGTATACGCCGAGGCATTCGCCGAGCCGCCGTACAACGAGACGGCGAGCGATATCGAGGCCGGCTTCCGCCGTTTCCGCGCACAGATCCGCAAATCGACCTTCAGCGGGGCGCTGGCCCGCACCGATGGAGGCGAACCGGTCGGAATCGCCTACGGATATCTGCTCGATACCAATACCCGGTGGTGGGACGACGTCACGCCTCCGGCGTCAGAGGGCATGCGACGCGAAGACGGGCACCGCACCTTCGGGTTGATGGAACTCGCCGTACGCCCACAGTGGCGCAGGCGCGGGGTCGCACGTCTGCTTCACGGCGCGCTGCTCGATGGAACAGGCGCTGAGCGCGTGATCCTCAACGTTCACCCAGCGGCGGTCGCAGCGACGGCGGCTTACCGATCATGGGGATACCGCCGGGTAGGCGCGACGCGGCCATCGGCGGGCGCGGATCGTCACGACGTCATGCTGCTTGAGCTGCGGTGATACCCCCCCCAAACGCCGACTGGATCGCTACGGCGAACGTCTAAATTGCGGAAAAGCCCGGCTATACGGTCGTTCGACGTAGCCACTCCAGGTAGGTGGTCGATCCGCCGTCGATCGATGTGAACGTGACTTCCGGGTTGTCCCATGGATGGCGCTCCACGAGGTGAGCTTCGAGCGCCGGATAGCTTTCCCGGGTCGACTTGAGCACGACTTGCCATTCCTCGGCCTCACCGAGCTCGCCTTGATGCCAGAACACCGAAATCGCCGGGCCGAATACCTGACCCGAGGCGGCAAGCTTCGACTCGACCGCTGAACGGAGGAGGGCCAAGGCGGCGTCCCGGCCGGCTGTGGTCGTCGACACCTGAACAAAGTCCGTCATGCTGGAACTCTAGATCTCTGCCCAACAAGCGGCTGTCCTCCCCTGAGGGCACCGCGTACAAGTATGGCCTGCACCTTCAGTGATGTCCGGGCAATGGAGGATCTTGCGGGGTGTACTGAATAGGTGCCACAAGCTGCTCAAGCGTGATGTCTGCCGCTGTCCTTCATCTCAAGGTGGACATCCCGCCGCTATTAGGAGAGATGCGGGGTGCGCAGCGTTGTCCACAGGCTGTGCATGTCTGACCGGCGTGCCCGTCACCATCCTTCGCTTTGGGCGCTGACCGTACGCCGTACACAGTGTGGGTGCAGCGAAGGTCACGGGGCCGTTGGAAGTGAGGATTCCCAGTAGAGAGCGGGATACGAACATGCCGGTGGCGCAAGCGTCGGGCGAAGCCCGACATCAAGAACACGACTGAGCGAAGCGAAGGCCATTGAGCGCGCGACAGCGCGGCCCCGCCGAAGGCGGGGAATCGGCCCGGGAGGGGCGATTGTTACGGCGGGAAGCGGCCAACGGTGGGGGGGTTTGGAAGAAGGCCGTTTAGCCGGTGCCTGGTACGGCGAGTAGGCAGGGCGCACGCGAAGGGCCGGGCACAGGGCGTTACCGAGCACGGCGGGGCGGCGAGAGACGGCTTGCCGTACGTCGGGCGAAGCCCGACATAGAGAACACGGCTGAGCGAAGCGAAGGCGATTGAGCGCGCGACAGCGCGGCCCCGCCGAAGGCGGGGGCATCGCCCCGGAGGGGGCTACGTCGGGCGAAGCCCGACATAGAGAACACGACTGAGCGAAGCGAAGGCCAGTGAGCGCGCGACAGCGCGGCCCGGCCGGAGGCGGGGGTGGGGGGCGTCGGGGGTGTGTCGTGTATTGACGCGAACGGGAGGAAAGGATACGTTCCGGTAGATTTCACGGTCGTCCAAGGGAAATCCGGTGAGATGCCGGTGCGGACGCGCCACTGTATCCGGGACGTCGAACGATCCCGGGAGCCAGGTCGCTTGGTGGCCGTGACCTCGTCAGCGGGACGCGTCATCCCAAGGAGGCCGAACATGCGCGCAGTGACCACGCCCACAAGCTCCCCGACCTGATGGTCGCCTATCCGTTCAGCGCCGTGGTCGGGCTCGACGACCTGAAGCTGGCGCTGGTGCTCAACGCGGTCTCCCCCCGCGTCGGCGGCGTGCTCGTGCGCGGCGAGAAGGGCACCGCCAAGTCCACGATCGTACGCGCCCTCGCCGCCCAGCTCCCGGCCGTCGTGGTGGTGCCCGGCTGCCGGTTCGCCTGCGACCCGGCCGCGCCCGACCCCGACTGCCCGGACGGCCCGCACGATCCCGCAGCGGAGGGCGTCCGCCGCCCGGCCGCCCTGGTGGAACTGCCGGTCGGCGCGTCGGAGGACCGCCTGGCCGGTTCGCTGGACGTCGAGCGGGCGCTGACCGAGGGGGTCAAGGCGTTCGAGCCGGGCCTGCTGGCGGCGGCGCACCGGGGCGTCCTGTACGTGGACGAGGTGAACCTGCTCCACGATCACCTCGTTGACCTGCTGCTGGACGCGGCGGCGCTCGGCACCTGCTACGTCGAACGCGAGTCGGTGTCGGTACGGCACGCGGCCCGGTTCCTGCTGGTCGGCACCATGAACCCGGAGGAGGGCGAGCTGCGCCCGCAGCTCCTGGACCGGTTCGGGCTGACCGTCGAGGTCAGGGCCTCGCGCGACCCCGGCGAACGGGCCGAGGTGGTACGCCGCAGGCTCGCCTTCGACGCCGACCCGCACGCGTTCGCGGCCCGCTGGGCGGCGGAGGAGTCGGCGCTGGCGGAGCGGATCGCCGCGGCCCGGGACAGGCTTACCGGAGTACGGCTGCCGGACGCCCGGCTGCGGCAGATCGCCGAGGTGTGCGCGGGCTTCGAGGTGGACGGCCTGCGGGCCGACCTGGTGACGGCGAACGCGGCGGTCGCGCACGCGGCATGGCGGGGGCGGGACGCGGTGACCGTCGAGGACGTACGCGCGGCGGCCCGGCTGTCGCTGCCGCACCGGCGGCGGCGTGACCCGTTCGACGCGCCGGGATTGGACGAGGCCCTGCTGGACGAACTGCTGGACCGTACGTCCAGGGACGAGGGCGACGAGGGCCCAGAGGACGACCCGCCGGGCGGCGGCCCCGAAGGTGGCCAGGACCCGGACCGGCCGCAGGATGCAGGACCGGGCCAGGAGAACGGGCGCGGGGATTCCCAAGAGCAGGAGGACGGACGCCGGGATTCCCAGGAACAGAAGAATGGGCGCGGGGATTCCGGGGCGACAGGTTCCCATTACCCAGAGCCCGCAAGGCCGGGTTCCGGCGAAGCGGAGGCCGGGGAGGTGGACTCTGGGGAGCCGGACGCGGGGGCGGACTCTCCGGAGGCGAGGGCGCAGGAGCAGGTGGCCGAGGTGGCCGCGCCGTACCGGGTGCCGTTGCTGGCCGCCCCCGGCGTCGGCGCCGGCGCGGCCGGACGCCGTTCACGATCAAGGTCCGCGCACGGCCGCGGCACCGGTTCCCGCCGCCCGCGCGGCACCCAGGTCCACGACCTGCACATCGCGGCCACCGTACTGGCCGCCGCCCCCCACCAGCACGACCGCGGACGCGCCGGCCCCGGCCTGGTCCTACGCGCCGACGACCTGCGCGAGGTCGTACGCGAGGGCCGGGAGGGCAACCTGGTCCTGTTCGTCGTGGACGCCAGCGGCTCGATGGCCGCCCGCCGCCGGATGACCGCCGTCAAGACCGCCGTACTCAGCCTCCTCCTCGACGCCTACCAGCGGCGCGACAAGATCGGCCTGGTCACCTTCAGGGGCACCGAAGCCACGGTCGCGCTGCCCCCGACCTCCTCGGTGGAGGCGGGCGCGGCCCGGCTGCGCTCACTGCCCACCGGCGGACGCACGCCGCTCGCGGCCGGGCTGGCCCGCGCCGCCGAGGTCCTGCGCGTGGAGAAGCTGCGCGACCCGGCCAGGCGTCCGCTGCTGGTGCTGGTCACCGACGGCCGCGCCACCACGAACGGCAACGACGTGGACCGCGCCGCCGACCTTCTGAAGGGCACCGCCGCCGTGGTCGTGGACTGCGAGAGCGGCCCGGTACGGCTGGGCCTCGCCGTACGGCTGGCGGCCCGCCTGAACGCCCGCCTCCTCCCCATAGAAGCCCTGGCCGAACTAGGCCACCACAGAAAGGCGAGCTGAGAAGCATGCCGCAGGGCAAGCCCGCCGTCATCCCCGACGACGGACTCACCACCAGGCAGCGCCGCACCCGCCCGCTGCTGATCGTTCACACCGGCCCGGGTAAGGGCAAGTCCACCGCCGCCTTCGGCATGGCGCTGCGCGCCTGGAACCAGGGCTGGCCGATCGGGGTGTTCCAGTTCGTGAAGTCCGCCAAGTGGCGGATCGGCGAGGAACGCGCCCTTCGCGTACTCGGCGACAGCCCCGAGGGCGGCCCGGTGACCTGGCACAAGATGGGCGAGGGCTGGTCGTGGATCCAGCGCGCCGGCACCGAGGACGACCACGCCGCCCAGGCCCGCGAGGGCTGGGCGCAGATAAAACGCGACCTGACCAGCGAGACCTACCGCTTCTACGTACTCGACGAGTTCACCTACCCCCTCAAATGGGGCTGGCTGGACCTCACCGACGTCCTGGACACCCTCACCCAACGCCCGGGTGACCAGCACGTCGTGATCACCGGCCGGGACGCCCCCGCCGAACTCATCGAGGCCGCCGACCTCGTCACCGAAATGGGCAAGATCCGCCACCCCATGGACTCCGGACAGAAGGGCCAGAAAGGCATCGAGTGGTAGCCCTGACCACACCCCGCCTGGTCATCGCCGCCCCGGCCTCGGGCAGCGGCAAGACCACGGTGGCCACCGGCCTGATGGCCGCGCTGCGAAAGCGCGGCCTCACCGTCTCCCCGCACAAGGTCGGCCCCGACTACATCGACCCGGGCTACCACACGCTGGCCGCCGGCCGTCCCGGCCGCAACCTGGACCCGTGGCTGGTCGGCGAGGACCTGATCACTCCCCTCTTCCTGCACGGAGCCGCGGACTGCGACATAGCGGTCGTCGAAGGCGTGATGGGCCTGTTCGACGGCCGGGGTTCGACCGATTTCGCCTCCACCGCGCACGTCGCGCGCCTGCTGGCCGCCCCGGTGGTGCTGGTCGTGGACGCGGCCCGGCAGAGCGCATCGGTCGCGGCCCTGGTACACGGCTTCGCCACCTTCGACCCGCGAATCCGGCTCGGCGGGGTGGTGCTGAACCGGATCGGGTCCGACCGGCACGAGGAGGTGTGCCGGGAGGCGATGGCCGCGGCCGGGGTGCCGGTACTCGGCGCGATCCGCCGCGCCGACGACGTGGCCACGCCCTCAAGGCACCTCGGGCTGGTGCCCGCCGCCGAACGCCGCGCCGACGCGCTGGCGGCCGTGGACGAACTGGCCGCGCTCATCGACCGCTCCTGCGACCTGGCCGCGCTGCTCGCACTGGCCCACTCGGCACCCCCGCTGACGGCCACCCCCTGGGAGCCACCGCACCACGAATCCCAGCAAAAGCCCATAATCGCCGTGGCAGGCGGAGCCGCGTTCACCTTCGGCTACACCGAACACGCCGAGCTCCTGAGCGCCGCCGGCGCGGACGTCGCCCCCTTCGACCCGCTACACGACGAGAAACTGCCCGACGGCACCGCCGCCCTGGTCATCGGCGGCGGCTTCCCCGAGCTGTACGCGGCCGAGCTGGCCGCCAACGAGCCGCTGCGCGCCCAGGTCGCCGCCTTCCCCGGCCCCATCGCCGCCGAGTGCGCCGGCCTGCTCTACCTGTGCGAAGACCTGGACGGCCGAACCATGTGCGCCCGCATCCCCGGCCAGGCCCGCATGACCGACACGCTGACACTCGGCTACCGCGACGCCGTCGCGCTGCACGACTCGCCACTGACCAGAGCCGGCGAGCGGGTACGCGGCCACGAGTTCCACCGCACCGCCGTACGCCTCGCCGCCGACCCCCTGTACCGCTGGGACGGCGGCGCGGACGGCTATGGCGACCCCCGCGTGACCGCCTCCTACCTGCACGTTCACTGGGCGGGCGCGCCCGCCTTCGCTCACCGGCTGGTGTCGTCCTCCAGGTCCCCTTCGGCCTTGAGGTAGACCTCCTGGAGCCCGCGCAGGATCTCCGGGTCGGGATGCTGCCACATGCCCCGGTCGGCGGCCTCCAGCAGGCGCTCGGCGATGCCGTGCAGCGCCCACGGGTTGGACCTGCTCATGAACTCCTGGTTCTCCGGGTCCAGCACGTAGGTCTCGGTCAGCTTGTCGTACATCCAGTCGGCCACGACACCCGTGGTGGCGTCGTAGCCGAACAGGTAGTCCACGGTCGCGGCCAGCTCGAACGCGCCCTTGTAGCCGTGCCTGCGCATCGCGGCCACCCAGCGGGGATTGACGACCCGTGCCCGGAAGATCCGGGAGGTCTCCTCGGAAAGAGTGCGGGTGCGAACCGCATCGGGGCGGGTGCTGTCACCGACGTACGCGGCCGGCGACTTACCGGTCAGCGCCCGTACCGTGGCGACCATCCCGCCGTGGTACTGGAAGTAGTCGTCGGAGTCGGCGATGTCGTGCTCACGCGTGTCCACGTTCTTGGCGGCCACTGCGATCCTGCGGTAGGCGTCCTCCATCTGCGGCCGGGCCGCGACGCCCTCCAGGTCACGCCCGTACGCGTAACCGCCCCACACCGCGTACACCTCCGCGAGGTCGGCGTCGTCCCGCCAGTTGCGGCTGTCGATCAGCGGCAGCAGCCCGGCCCCGTACGCCCCCGGGGCGGACCCGAAGATCCGCATGGTCGCCTGGCGCTCGTCCCCGCCACTCGCCCGGACATGCGCCCGCACGAAATTCTCCCCATCCGTTTCTTCCAGAGAAGCGACCAGCCGTACCGCGTCGTCCAGCATGGCCACCACATGCGGAAACGCGTCCCGGAAGAACCCGCTGATCCGTACCGTCACATCGATACGAGGACGGCCCAGCTCGGCGAGCGGGATCGGCGCGAGCCCGGTCACCCGGCGGGACGCCTCATCCCATTCCGGGCGTACGCCGAGCAGCGCCAGCACCTCCGCCACATCGTCGCCCGCCGTGCGCATCGCGCTGGTCCCCCACACCGAAAGGCCCACCGAACGCGGCCACTCGCCGGTGTCGGCGCGGTAGCGGGCGAGCAGCGAGTCCGCCATGGCCTGCCCGGTCTCCCAGGCCAGCCGGCTGGGCACCGCGCGGGGATCGACGGAGTAGAAGTTGCGGCCGGTCGGCAGCACGTTGACCAGGCCGCGCAGCGGCGAACCGCTCGGCCCGGCCGGGACGTAACCACCGTCGAGCGCGTGCAGCAGGTTGCCGATCTCGTCGGTGGTGCGGGCCAGGCGGGGTACGACCTCGGTCGCGGCGAAGGCCAGCACGCGCATCACCTCGGCGGGAAGTCCGGCGGCGACCTCGGCCGCCGCCTCCGGCCGCCAGCCGCGTTCGTCCATGCCGCTGACCAGGGCGCGCGCGGTCGCCTCGGCGTCGTCCACGGCGGCCAGCCCGGCCGTACCGTCCTCGGCCAGGCCCAGCGCCTCGCGCAGGCCGGGCAGGCTCTCCCGGCCGGACCACATCTGCCGGGCCCGCAGCATGGCCAGCACCAGATCGATCCGCTGCTCCCCGGCCGGGGCCTCGCCGAGCACGTGCAGGCCGTCACGGATCTGCGCGTCCTTGACCTCGCACAGCCAGCCGTCCACGTGCAGGATGAAGTCGTCGAACTCGCTGTCGTGCGGCCGGTCGTCCAGCCCGAGGTCGTGGTCGAGCCGGGCGGCCTGGATCAGCGTCCAGATCTGCGCGCGGATGGCGGGCAGTTTGGCGGGGTCCATCGCGGCGATCGTGGCGTGCTCGTCCAGCAGTTGCTCCAGCCGGGCGATGTCGCCGTAGGTGTCGGCGCGGGCCATCGGCGGCACCAGGTGGTCCACCAGTACGGCGTGCGCCCGCCGCTTGGCCTGGGTGCCCTCCCCCGGGTCGTTCACCAGGAACGGGTAGACCAGCGGCAGATCGCCGATCGCGGCGTCGGTGCCGCAGGCGGCCGACATGCCGGCGGCCTTGCCCGGCAGCCACTCCAGGTTGCCGTGCTTGCCCACATGCACCATCGCGTGCGCGCCGAACTCCGCCGACAGCCACCGGTACGCGGCCAGGTAGTGGTGGCTGGGCGGCAGGTCGGGGTCGTGGTAGATGGCGATCGGGTTCTCCCCGAACCCGCGCGGCGGCTGGACCATCACCACCACGTTCCCGGCGCGCAGCGCGGCGAGCACGATGTCCCCTTCGTGGACGAACAGCTCGCCGGGCGGCGGTCCCCAGTGCCGCTCGATGGCCTCCCGCAGGTCGCCGGGCAGGGTGCGGTACCAGGTCTCGTAGACGGCGGCGGGGATGCGGACCGGGTTGCCCGCCAGGTGTTCCTCGGTGAGCCAGTCGGGGTCCTGGCCACCGGCCGCGATCAGCGCGTGGATCAGCGCGTCGCCGTCCTGCTCGGCCACGCCGGGGAAGCCTTCGCCCAGGTCGTAGCCCGCTTCGGCCATCCTGGCGAGCAGCCGCACGGTGCTCCTGGGGGTGTCCAGGCCGACCGCGTTGCCGATCCGGGAGTGCTTGGTGGGGTAGGCGGACAGCATCACCACGATCCGCCGCCCGGCGGGCGGGGTGTGCCGGAGCAGGCCGTGCCGTACGGCGATGCCCGCCACCCGCGCGGCCCGCTCGGGGTCGGCGACGTAGACGGTCAGGCCGTCCCGGTCGATCTCCTTGAACGAGAAGGGCACGGTGATGATCCGGCCGTCGAACTCCGGGATCGCCACCTGCGAGGCCGCGTCCAGCGGGGACAGGCCGTCGTCGTTGTCCTCCCAGGCCCGGCGGGTGGAGGTCAGGCAGAGCCCTTGCAGGATCGGTACGTCCAGGGCGGCCAGCGCACCGACGTCCCATGCCTCGTCGTCGCCGCCCGCGCCCGCCGTGGCCGGGCGGGAGCCGCCCGCCGCCAGGACGGTGACCACGAGCGCGTCGGCGGCGCGCAAGGTGTCGATCAGTTCGGGCTCGGCGGTGCGCAGCGAGGAGCAGAAGATCGGCATGGCCTGGCCGCCGGCGTCCTCGATGGCGGTGGCCAGGGCCTCGACGAATCCGGTGTTCCCGGCCATGTGGTGGGCGCGGTAGTACAGGACGCCGATCACGGGGCCGCTCTTGGACCGGGCAACGCGCTCCAAAAGGCCCCAGGTGGGAGCGGGGGCGGGCGGGGCGAATCCGTGGCCGGTCAGCAGCACGGTGTCAGACAGGAAGGCGTGCAGTTCGGCCAGGTTGGCCGGGCCGCCGTGGGCCAGGTAGGCGTGCGCCTCGGCGCAGACGCCGCCGCTGACGGTGGAGAGTTCCATGAGTTCGGCGTCGGGGGCCTGCTCGCCGCCGAGTACGACGACCGGGCGCGGCCCGGCGAGCAGGGCATCCAGCCCTTCCTCCCAGGCCCGCCGCCCGCCGAGCAGGCGGACCACGACGAGGTCGGTGCCCTCCAGCAGCGCGGGCAGGTCGTCCGGGGTCAGCCTGGCCGGGTTGCCCAGCCGGTAGGCCGCGCCACCGGCGCGGGCGCTGAGCAGGTCGGTGTCAGAGGTCGAGAGCAGCAGAACGGTACGGCTGTCGCCAGGCACAGCACGGTCCTCCCTCGGGGTCCTCGCCCCGGTAGCGGGTGTCGCGACGGCAGGAGTCTCCTGGCTCCCGGATCAGCGCTCACCCCGGCCTTCCCACCCGTCGCCGGGCAGTGGCCTTGCGGTTGGGGGTCGCTCCCCGGTCACAGTGGCGGGACCGCGCCGGTTTCACACCGGCTTCCTCCCATTGCCATCGCCTACCGGAAGCCTACGACAGAAGTGGCGTTACCATCCAGATCGTGTCCAAAGCCGACTTTTCTGGCCGCATGCGGCCGGATGCGTGTCCGGGGGCGCTCCAGGTGCACGAGGCGGCCGACGGGCCGCTCGCCCGGGTGCGCCTGCCCGGCGGTGCCATCACGTCCGCCCAGCTCAGCGAGCTGGCGGACGGCGCGGCGGAGCTGGGCGCGGGGGTGATCGAGCTGACCTCCCGGGCCAACGTCCAGGTACGCGGGCTGCGCTCCCCCGCCGCCTTCGCCGAAAAGATCGCCGCCGCCGGCCTGCTGCCGTCGGCGGCCCACGAACGGGTGCGCAACATCGTGGCCTCCCCGCTCGGCGGCCGTCGGACCGGGCTGGACACCCAGCCCGTGGTGGCGGCCCTTGATCGGGAGCTGTGCGCGGTGCCGGAACTGGCGTCCCTGCCGGGCCGCTTCCTGTTCGCGGTGGACGACGGCACCGGAGACGTCCTGAACCTCGGCGCGGACATCGCCTGGAACGGGCGGTTGCTGCTGGCGGGCATGGACGCGGGGCTCACCGCCACCATGGAGGAAGCGCCCGGCCTCATGATCGCCGCCGCCCGCGCGTTCCTGGCCGAACGCACCGACTCCTGGCGCATCGCCGAACTCCCCGACGGCCCGGCCCGCATCGCCCGCCACCTCGGCGGCACGGCGGGGGACTCGCCGGCCGCACCGGAGGGCCGGGAACTCCGGGCCGGACGGATCATCCAACGTGACGGACGGGTGGCGCTGTCGGCGGTCGTACCGCTGGGACGGCTGACGGCCGCCCAGGCGCGGGTGATCACCGGTACGGTACGCCTCACGCCCTGGCGGACCATTGTGCTGCTCGACCTGGACCCCGCCGAGGCCGGCCAGGTCGAACAAGAACTCAACCGGGCCGGCCTGGTCACCGACCCCGCCTCACCGTGGAACGGCGTGAGCGCCTGCACCGGCAGGCCCGGGTGCGCGAAGGCGCTGGCCGACGTGCGGGAGGACGCCCGCCGCTGGGTCGGTACGCTGGCCGCCCCCGCCCCTGCCCCCGTCCACTGGTCCGGCTGTGAACGCCGGTGCGGACTCCCCCGCGGCCGGGTCGTCCAGATGACCGCCACCCCGGCCGGCTACCACGAGAGGACCCCGTGACCGACTACCTGCGCGACGGAGCCGAGATCTACCGGCGTTCGTTCGCGACCATCCGCGCCGAGACCGACCTCACCGGCGTCCCGCCCGAGATCGCCCAGGTGGCGGTACGGATGATCCACGCCTGCGGGATGACCGACCTGGTCACCGACCTGGCCTGGTCCCCCCACGTGGTGACGAAGGCCCGCAAGGCACTACAGCAGGGCGCGCCCGTGCTGTGCGACGCGCGGATGGTCGCCTCCGGCGTGACCAGGAGCAGGCTCCCCGCCGCCAACGACGTGGTCTGCACCCTCGCCGACCCCGCCGTGCCCGCGCTCGCCGACAAGCTGGGCACCACCCGCAGCGCCGCCGCCCTCGAACTGTGGCGGGACCGCCTGCCCGGTTCGGTGGTGGCCATCGGCAACGCGCCGACCGCCCTGTTCCGGCTGCTCGAACTCGTCACCGAGGGCGCGGGCAGGCCCGCCGCCGTGCTCGGCATCCCGGTCGGCTTCATCGGCGCGGCCGAGTCCAAGCGCGCGCTCGCCGAGAGCGACCTGGACCACCTGGTGGTACACGGCCGCCGCGGCGGCAGCGCGATGACCGCGGCGGCGATCAACGCCATCGCCTGCGAGAAGGAGTGAGCGGGTTGACCGGACGTCTGTACGGGGTCGGGCTCGGTCCCGGGGACCCCGAGCTGATCACCATCAGAGCGGCCAGGCTGATCGGCGAGGCCGACGTGATCGCGTACCACGCGGCCCGGCACGGCCGCAGCATCGCCCGCTCGATCGCGCTGCCGTACCTGCGCGAAGGGCAGGTCGAGGAGCTGCTGCTCTACCCGCTGACCACGGAGACCACCGACCACCCCGGCGGGTACCAGGGCGCGCTGGACGACTTCTACGCCGACTGCGCGCATCGCCTGGCCGCCCACCTGGACGCGGGCCGTACGGTGGTGGTGCTGGCCGAGGGCGACCCGATGTTCTACGGCTCCTACATGCACCTGCACAAACGGCTCGCCCACCGCTACCCGACCGAGGTCGTGCCCGGCGTCACGTCGGTCAGCGCGGCGTCCGCCGTGCTCGGGCGTCCGTTGGTGGAGCGCGACGAGGTGCTGACCGTGCTGCCCGGCACGCTGCCCGCCGAGACCCTGGCCGAACGGCTCGGCGGCCCCGACCCGGCCGCCGTGCTCAAGCTGGGCAGGACGTTCACCAAGGTCAGGGACGCCCTGGCGGCGACCGGCCGGCTGGACGACGCCTGGTACGTCGAGCGGGCCACCATGGGCGGCCAGCGGGTCGCGCCGCTCAAGGACGTCGATCCGGACGGCGTGCCGTACTTCGCGCTGGCGCTGCTGCCGAGTCCCGCCGCAGCGCGCACGCTCGTGCCCGAAACCCCGCAAAACGAAGGCCCCGGCGAGGTGGCCGTGGTCGGGCTCGGCCCGGCCGGGCGGGACTGGCTCACGCCCGAGGCGCAGGAGGCTCTGGCGGCGGCCACCGACATCGTGGGATATGGGCCTTATGTGGACCGGGTGGCCCCGAACCCGCGCCAGCGCCGCCACCGTACCGACAACCGCGTGGAGGCCGAACGCGCCCGGCACGCCCTGGAACTGGCCCGCGACGGTGCCCGGGTGGCGGTGGTCTCGTCGGGCGATCCCGGCGTGTTCGCCATGGCCAGCGCGGTGCTGGAGGCGGCGGGGGACTTCCCCGGCGTACCGGTCAGGGTGGTGCCCGGCCTGACCGCCGCCCAGGCCGTGGCCAGCCGGGCGGGCGCGCCGCTCGGGCACGACTTCTGCGTACTGTCGCTGTCGGACCTGCTCAAGCCGTGGGAGGTGGTGGCCCGCCGGATCACCGCCGCCGCCGCGGCCGATCTGGTGCTGGCGATCTACAACCCGGCCTCGCGCAGCCGTACCTGGCAGGTCGCCGCCGCCCGTGACCTGCTGCTGGAACACCGCGCGCCGGAAACGCCCGTGGTGATCGGCCGGGACGTCGGCGGCCCGCAGGAGAGCGTCACCGTCACCACGCTCGGCGACCTGGACCCGGCCGTGGTGGACATGCGCTGCCTGCTGATCATCGGCTCCTCCACGACCCGGGTCACCGGGGACGGCGTGGTCTACACCCCCCGCCGCTACCCCTGAACCCAGGCCACGGCCTCCGCCACCGACTCGGCCAGCAGCACGCCTTGCGGCACCGGCGGCCGGTTCACCATGATCACCGGCAGCCCGGTCTCCCGGGCCGCGACCAGTTTGGCGGTGGTCATCGGGCCGCCGCTGTCCTTGGTGACCAGCACGTCCAGCCGGTGTTCGCGGATCAGCGCGGTCTCGCCCGCCACGGTGTACGGCCCGCGGTCCAGCAGTACGCGGACGTTAGCGGGCACCGGCGGCTCGGGCGGATCGACGGATCTGGCCAGGAACCACCGGCCGGGCAGCGCGGCGAACACCGGCAGGCTGCGCCGTCCCGTGGTGAGGAACACCCGCGCCCTCTCACGGACCAGCGCGGCGGCCTCCTCCAGGGACCCGGCCCGCGACCAGGTGTCACCAGGCCCTTCGGTCCAGCCGGGGCGGCGCAGGATCAGCAGCGGGACCCCGGTGGCGGCCGAGGCCGCGACCGCCGAGGCGGTCATCCGTGCCGCGAACGGGTGGGTGGCGTCCACCAGCAGGTCGATCCGCTCGGCCGCCAGCCAGGCGGCCAGCCCGTCCGGCCCGCCGAACCCGCCCTCGCGTACCTCCCCCACCGGCAACCTCGGGTTGGTCACCCGCCCGGCCAGCGAGGTCACCACGCAAAGCCGGGGGTGGAGTTCGGCGGCGAGCGCGCGGGCCTCCGCCGTACCGCCCAGGATCAGGACCCGCCGCACGCCCGGTCCCTGGCCGCGCTGTAGAGGTGGCTGTCGGGGAACTCCGCCGCCCCCAGCACCCGGCCGACGATGATCACCGCGGTCCGCCTGATCCCGGCGTCCCGGACCTTGGCCGCGATGTCGGCCAGCGTGCCGCGCACGATCTCCTCGTCGTCCCTGCTCGCGCGGGCCACCACCGCCACCGGGCAGTCGGGGCCGTAGCCGGGCAGCAGGTCGGCGACCACGGCGTCGATCCGCTGCACGGCCAGGTGCAGCACCATCGTGGACCGGCTGGCGGCGAGCGTGGGCAGGTCCTCGCCGTCGGGCATCGGGGTCGCGCGGGCGGCGGTACGGGTCAGGATGACCGTCTGCCCGACGCCGGGCACGGTCAGCTCCCTGCCCAAGGCCGCTGCCGCCGCCGCGAACGCCGGTACGCCCGGCACCACCTCGTACGGCACGCCGTACGCCTCCAGCCTGCGCATCTGCTCGGCCACCGCGCTGAACACCGACGGGTCGCCGGAGTGCAGCCGGGCCACGTCCAGGCCGTCGCGGTGGGCGGCGACGAACTCGGCCACGATCTCGTCGAGCGTCAGGTTGGCGGTGTCCACCAGCTTGGCTCCGGGCGGGCAGGCGTCCAACAGTTCGACCGGGACCAGCGAGCCCGCGTACAGGCACACCGGGCAGCCTTCCAGGCGGCGCAGCCCGCGCAGCGTGATCAGGTCGGCCGCGCCCGGACCGGCCCCGATGAAGTAGACGGTCATTCCGCGTCCCCCTTGGTCACCGACCAGATGGTGACCGGCATGGCAGCGCGCCAGCCGGTGAACCCGCCCACCGGCGCGGCCCGCTGCACGGCCAGCCGCACCAGGTCGCCGCCGAGCCTGCCGTACCACGCCGCCACGACGGCCTCCGTCTCCAGCGTGACCGCGTTCGCGACCAGCCGCCCGCCGGGGCGCAGCGCCGACCAGCAGCGTTCCAGCAGGCCGGGCGCGGTCGCGCCGCCGCCGACGAACACCGCGTCGGGCGTGGGCAGGCCGGTCAGGGCGTCCGGGGCGCGGCCGGTCACGATCCGCAGGGACGGAACGCCGAGCCGGTCGGCGTTGCGCCGCACGGCTGCGGCCCGGTCGGCCCGGCTCTCCACCGCCACGGCGGCGCACGACGGGTGGACCCGCAGCCACTCGATGGCGATGCTGCCCGCGCCCGCGCCGACGTCCCACAGGAGTTCGCCGTGCTGCGGGGCGAGCCTGGACAAGGTGACCGCGCGGACCTCCCGCTTGGTGAGCTGCCCGTCATGCTCGAAGGCGGTGTCGGGCAGGCCGGGGGACGCGGGCAGCGGCTCGATGCCCGGCGCGGCGGCGCACTCGACGGCGATCACGTTCAGCGGGGAGGCGGCCTGCCCGGTCCAGGCGTCGGCGGTGGCCTGCCGTACGTCCTCGGTGGCCGCTCCCAGATCGGACAGTACGGTCATCTCGCTCGGCCCGTACCCCGCCTGGGTCAGCAGGCCGGCGACCATGGACGGGGAACCGGCGTCCGCGCCGAGCACGACGAGGCGGCGGCCGGGCCCGGCGGCGGCGTGCAAGGCCTCGGGCGGGCGGCCGACCAGGCTCACCACCCGCACCCGTTCGACCGGCCAGCCGAGCCGGGCGCAGGCCAGCGACAGCGACGACACCTGCGGCAGTACTTTCACGTTCTCCGCGCCGAGCAGCCTCGCCAGCGTCGTGCCGATGCCGTAGAACATCGGATCACCACTGGCCAGCACACATATCGCGCGACCTGCGTATTGGTGGAGAAGACCGGGCAACGCGGGCAGCAGCGGCGACGGCCACGCCACCCGCTCGGCCTTGGCGGGAACGAGTTCCAGATGCCGGGGGCCGCCCATCAGCACGTCGGCGGCCTCCACCGCGCGGCGGGAGGCGGCGGGCAGCCCGTCCCAGCCGTCCGCACCGATGCCGACGACAGTGATCACACGTTGCCCAGTACGCGGGTCACCTGGATCTCGATCACGACCCGCGCCGGGTTCTCCCGAGGCTGGCGGTAGCGCTCGGCGTAGCGGCGTACGGCGTCGGCGATCTCGTCCGGCTCGGTCCGCACCACGGCCCGGCCCTCCAGGGTGGACCAGCGCCGGCCGTCCACCTGGCACAGCGCGACCGACGCGCCTTCGGACCCGATCAGCCGCGCCTTGCGCGAGGCCCCCGAGGTGATCACGCGGGCGATCCCGGTGGGCAGATCGAGGGTCACCCCCACCGGCACCACATGCGGCGGCCCGCCGTCCGGACGGACGGTGGAGAGCGTGCAAAGGTGCCGCTCCTGCCAGAACTCGGCGAACTCATCGCCCATCGTGACCAGGTCCACGGCGCTCATCGTATATGTGGTGGTAAATGGCCTTCTGGCAGACTCTGTCGGGTGAAGCGGCTACTCGTGATCGGCATCGGGGCGGGCGACCCCGACCATCTCACCCTCCAGGCGGTCAAGGCCATCGCCGCGACGGACGTGTTCTTCATCGTGGACAAGGGCGAGGTCAAACACGACCTGATCCGGCTGCGGCTGGACATGATCGCCGAGCACGGCCGCGAGCCGTACCGGATCGCCGAGACCCGCGACCCCGAACGCGACCGCACCACCCCCGCCTACACCGAGGCCGTCGAAGACTGGCGCTCCCGCCGCTCCCAGGCCCTTGAGTCCCTGATCGCCGACCACCTGGGCGAGGACGAGACCGGCGCGATCCTGGTGTGGGGCGATCCTGGCGTGTACGACAGCACCCTCGCCATCATCGAAGAAATCCTCAAACGGGGTCGGGTGGGGTTCGACTACGAGGTCATCCCGGGCATCAGCAGCATCGCCGCCCTCACCGCCCGCCACCGCATCCCGCTCACCCAGGTCGCCCGCCCCCTCCACCTCACCACCGGCCGCCGCCTGTCCGAATCCGGCCCGACGGCCGACGACATGGTGGTCATGCTGGACGCCCACTGCTCCTTCGCCGGGCTTTCCGACTTTCACCTCTACTGGGGCGCATACCTGGGCACTCCCCAAGAAATCCTGATATCCGGCCCCGTCCCCGAGGTAACCGAACAAATCCGCCAAGCCCGCGCGTCGGCCCGCGCCGAAAACGGCTGGATCATGGACACCTACCTGCTCCGCCGCTCATCGGAATCGGGGGGTTGAGCTGGGCGAAGCCCCCTGGGCGGTGATACGGGTAGTAAGGGTAGGGCGGGGTGATCTCGCTGGCCTTGTCCAGGCGGGCCGTCTGGTCGGCGGTAAGGGACCAGCCGACCGCGCCGAGGTTCTGGCCGAGCTGGTGTTCGTCGCGGGCTCCGATGATCACGGAGGCGACGGTCGGGCGCTGGAGCAGCCAGTTGAGGGCGATCTGGGGGACGCTCTTGCCGGTCTCGGCGGCGATCTCGTCGAGGGCGTCCACGACGTCGTAGAGGTGATCGTCGGAGACGGGCGGGCCGGAGTCGGCGGTCTGGTGCAGGCGGCTCTGGGCGGGAAGGGGCCGGCCGCGGCGGATCTTGCCGGTCAGCCGTCCCCAGCCGAGCGGGCTCCAGACCAGGGCCCCGACCCCTTCTTCGCGCCCGAGCGGCATCAGCTCCCACTCGTAGTCGCGGCCGACCAGCGAGTAATAGACCTGGTGGGCGGCATAACGGGGATAGCCGTACCGGTCCGCCGTGGCGAGGGACTTCATCAGGTGCCAGCCGGAGAAGTTGGACACGCCGGTGTAGCGGATCTTGCCCGCCTGGACGAGCCCGGCGAGCGTGGACAAGACCTCCTCGATCGGGGTGCCCGCGTCATAGGCGTGCAACTGGAACAGATCGATGTGGTCGGTGCCGAGGCGGCGCAGCGCGTCGTCCACCGATGTGAGCAGGCGGGAGCGTGACGTACCGGCCTCGTGCGGCCCGTCGCCCATCGGCAGGCCGGCCTTCGTGGAGATGAGCACCTTGTCCCGGCGGCCCTTGATGGCCTGGCCCAGTACGTCCTCCGAAGCGCCGTCGGAGTAGACGTCGGCGGTGTCGAACATGGTGACGCCCGCGTCCAGGCAGATATCGACCATGCGGCGGGCCTCCGTGGCGTCCACCGTCCCCCAGGCGCCGAACATCGGCCCACTGCCGCCGAACGTGCCCGCGCCGAAGCTCAGCGCGGGCACCTTGAGGCCGGACGCGCCGAGTCGCCGGTACTCCATACCAACCCACTCCTTAACGGTTCTCCAGTACCGTTAGAACCATAGCATCAGTGCATGACTAACGGAACTGGAGACCCGTTATGACCACCGACGAGGCCGAACCGGGGACCCTGCGACCCGGCGGGCGTACCGCGCGCGTGCGTGCGGCCGTGCTCAGAGCCGCTGGTGACGTACTCGCCGAACACGGCTTCGCGCACATGGACCTCGCCGACATCGCGCAACGCGCGGGCGTGGGCAAGACCACCGTCTACCGGCGCTGGGGCACCGTGACCGCGCTGGTGACGGACCTGCTCACCGAGATGATCGAAAGCTCGCTGCCCCGCACCCACACCGGATCGCTGCTCGGCGACCTCGGCGCCCACGCCCGGCTCGTCTACACGACGCTGACCGACCCGCGCCAGGGCCCGCTGTTCAAGGCCGTGATCGCCGCCGCGACCTACGACGAGCGCACGGCCGCGGCCCTGCGCCGCTTCTACGACGCGCGCATCACCGAATGGGCGCCCTGTGTGCGGGAGGCCACCGCCCGGGGCGAGGTCCCCGAGGACACCGACCCGCGAGAGGTGATCCGCGCGGTTTCCGCGCCGCTGTACTACCGCCTGCTGGCCAGCGGCGACCCCCTCGACGAGACGACCGCCGACCGCGCCGCCAAGGCGGCCATCGCGGCGGCCCGCGCCGGGATATTCTCCCCGCAAAACGATGAGATCGGATAACTTAACCGGCATTACTTCTTGACCGGATTAATCTGGATCAATACCGCATCCGCCCATGCGGATAAGCGACCTTCCGCATTTTTGCGATCCCCTGGCAGGCAAAGGAGCCACGCCGTAACCTGATGCTGTCAAGACGCCAGGGAATGGGGCCAGGCCGAATGAACGACGCCAACACGGGCGGCGCCATCCGCCGCGAGCGGGAACGCCGGAGAATGAGCACCACCGCACTGGCCACTCGGGTCGGCTGCACGGTGCGCCATATCGAGCTGGTCGAAAACGGTCAACGCACGCCGAGCCTGCCGATGCTCCGAGAGATCGCCAAAGTGCTCGGCGTCCGGACCGCCATTCTCGTCGGCGAGCCACCGAGGGAGACCCACCAACCGGGGCAGCCACAGATCGGCGATGTGGAGCGGGCACTGTTCGCGTACCGGACAATGATCCAGGACGTCGAGCCGCCCACCGTGGAACAGCTCGCGCAGAGGGTCGCCGCCACCCGCGCCAGTCTGTACAGCTCACCGCACCGCTACACCGACACACTACGTGTGTTGCCCGACCTGATCGTCGACACCGAGCGCCTGGTGCGCGACGGAGACCGAGCGGCGTTCCGGGTCGCGGCCGACGCCTACGATCTGACCCGTGGCCTGTTCTACCAATTGAGCCGGGTGGACCTCGCCTATCTGGCGGCGGACCGAGGAGTGCGATACGCGGAGGAGTCGGGCGACCCACTGATGATCGGGTTGACTCGTCGGGGCCTCGCGGCGGCGCTGCTCTGGTATGACATGCCACAGCTCGCCTGTGAGACCGTATTGCGTGGCATCGAAGACTTCGCGCCGCATGTCGGCGACGGCGACCAACGGCACATCCGCGCCTTGGGCGGGATGTTCCAGCTCGCGGCCGTCGGCCTCGCCCGTACCGGAGAGGTCGAACGCGGCAGGGAGATGCTCCGCACCGACGCCCGCCGACTGGCCCAGCGAGTGGACGGCAGCGAGGTGTACGACCCCATCTTCTTCTCAGCCACCAACGTGGCGATCCACGTATGCTCCCTGGAGTCCGACGTACGTAACCCACGTAACGTGCTGCGCTACTCCGAAGATGTGGACATTCGCGCGACACCGAGCCTGGAGCGCCGCGCCACCCACCTGAGCGAGATCGTCCGGGCCTGCGAGGACACCGGCGACGACGCAGGCTGCCTGCTCCACCTTATGCGCATCGAACACGAAAGCCCCGAAGACCTCGACCACCGCATCCTGCTCCGAGAGTCCGTGCAGTCCCTGCTACGCCGCGCCAAGCCATCCTGGGCAACAGAGGTCCGCCGACTCGCCGAACGCCACGCCATCCCCGTCTGACGAACGCGTGGGCCGATCGAACCCACCGGATTCGACCGGCCCACCGGATAAGGTCAAGCCGAGTTCCTAGTCACCACACGTGTGGCAACCGCGACCGTACCCTTCAAGCTTTCCGTTGCACATGTAGTAGTCGACGTACTCGTCGAACCATAACTGCCCACAGTTCCGGCACTCGGTGCCCACATAGGTACAGGCGGCCGACGTTGTCGCGCTAGCGTCAACGCTGGGAAGGGCAAGGCCCACCATCTTGTCGCCGATAGTGCTGATGATGCTCATCTTTCTCCTTTCTTGGCCCGGTTATCACCCAAGATAGTTCGGCGGCATATAGGGAGTGATACAGCAGGGAATACAGCTACTCCAACGACGTCCCCGCCAGAGAAATAGCCATGCTGCCGGGAATCATAGCTATCTTCAGGATTGTCGCCGAGCACTATCAGTTTCCCGAAGGGCACGGTCGGTCCCGGCTCCAAGCTCAGCGCCTGCACTTCCTCACCGGGCATGGGATCGCCTGATACCGCCAGCACTCGCTTGATCAGCAAGGGGACGACCTGATCCAGGTTCACCGTCTCACCGGGCCGCAGCCGACCGTGTGGTTCCCGCGAGTTCCGTATGAGCACGATCTGGCCGCGCCGGACCTGATGAAACGGTCGCCGGCGCACGAGCAGCCGATCACCGTGACTGAGCCCGGGCGCCATGCTGGAGCCCTGCACAGTCACCAGGAGATAGTGCTTTCTCAGCCGGCGCAGAAGCCCGCCGCCCATAGCAAGAAGAACGACGCCGACAGCGAGTGCTCGATACCTGCGCATGAGACCACTTCACCGTATATCCCGATTGAGGAACACTAATGCGAACAGCAGCGCGCAGGCCATGGCAAGCCAGCCGATGTGAACTTGATTCCAATACTCACTGCCCGGAACAGGCCATGGATGCCAGCCGCCGCGAAGAAACGCTGTTGCTCCGATAAGGAAAAGCTCCGAAGCGATACCCGCGATACCCGCTTGGAAGGCACTGTTCGTTCGGAGGGCGAGCGCGGTGCCCAGGAAGCCGACGAGCACAATGGCCAGAGCTTCGACGCCAAGCCCTGATGCCGGAAGGACGGCGCTACTTCCAAGGCGGATGCGTCCCCACAAAAGAAGCGTTCCCCATACTACGGCCACGATCAAGACCGACAGTGTCAACCGCAGCCACTGCCGGACCCAGCGGGGAACGGGGAGAGCAGAGACGCTGGGCGCCATCCGGTCGACGAGGCAAAAGGGCGCCGTCGCACCGAGCACCAACGCGCTACCCCTTTGCAGCGTCAGTGCGTCACTGGGACGCAGGCCATCAATGAATCCATACACCGACGCGCCCACCAGGCTCAGGGCAACGATGGCGCCGGCCAGCGGCACCCAGTTGATCGCTCGAATAGTGGGTATCGCCAGCGAGAGGAACACCCGGCTCAACCGCATGGCCGCGCTGAACGCATGGGGGGATCCGACGCCTCGGGGAGCCCGAGCAGGGAAGCGGCCTGCTCAACCGTCGTTTCCGGCAGGAGCAGAGTGTTCCAATGCCGGTGCACGCGTTCACGGGCGCGCGGCGCCTGGTCCAACCGCCGGGCGTAGTCGAGCTCCTGGCGGCCGTAGTAGGCGCCCCCGAGTGTCGCCGTCCCCGGTTCGGAGACCTGCATGACGAGCCATAAGGCCACGATGGTCCGGCCCTGTCCCCGGGCGTCGCACACCCTACCGTCGGATCCCGTAAGTGACGCCTTGAGAAGTACGCTATTCAGTCTCTCACTTTCGGAGAACGGGACCAGCGGTGCCGGAAACCTGAAGGCAGCCGCCACGGCCAGGCCGGCAAGGCGTCCTCTGAACGCCGACTCAGCTCCATTTCGACCCCATCGGAGCTCCGGGCCGGTCACTCGCGGCCATTCGGGAGGGGACCGGAACGTGTCAATTCCTCCGACGGACGGTGGCGCAAGCTGCTGCCGAATTTCTGGCAGATCACCTCTGGCGTCGGGCGGCATTGCGTTCACGATAGGAGTGATGGCATCCGCCCATAATGGAATCCATGGCTCATACGAACTGAGCGCACAGTATTTGACGGAGGCCAAGGTCCGGCAGCTACGTGCCGCCGAGGCGGCGTACTTCTCGTACGTACGCGGGGAATAGTCTGGCGGTATCGATACGACCGCTATCGGTATCGCGACCCCGACTCCCGCGAGCACACCGCCCATTCTGCGCCAGTGAGCGCCATCGCGTAGCATCGCGATAGAGGCGACCAGAGCGGCCAGGGCGAGAAGATATACCGCATGCTCCGCTGAGGAACGAGGCAAGAGGCCCACCGGCTGAACATGAGCGCCCGGAACGGGGAGCAGCCAGGCCAGCGATGATCCATACCGTCGAGTGTCGACGAGCTGCGTGGTCAAGAGTACGACAAAAACCGCGACAGGACCCGCCACGGGAGATGGAAGCCAGCGTCCCAGCGCCACGCCGCCGACCGATGCCAGCAGGACCGCGGCAAGACCGCTCAGTACTTCGAACACGTCCAGTCTTCCGGCTGGAATCCCGGGCAACAGGCTCACCAGGTGAAGCACCATCACGACCCCGGCGTAGAAGGTGGTCACAAGGCCCACACTCCACATCGCCGCACGCGCCCGTGCAGCGCCTTGGGCGGGGAGTGTCGCCAGTAGCTCCGGCATCCCCCCTCGACGCTCCCTGGTGGAGATCACATGCGCTACCACCAGCGCCGTGGCGCCGACGATCAGGCCGCCGGTGGCCGCCCCGATGGTCACCAATGACCAGTCAGGCACGATCGCCCACGTCTGCACGGTGAGCCAGCCCAGAGCCACGGCGCCGCTCCCCAGAAGGAACGGGTTGCGCAGTAGGCGCTTCACCTCGAATAACGTCAAGCTGCCATTCATGCCGACACCTGCTCGACCTGACCGAGCAGCAGGAGATAGCCGTCCTCGACGCTCGGTTCAGCAGGCTCCGCACCCGGGACATGCGCCCCCAAGAAGCGGTATTTTCCATTCGCCGTTCGCCAGAACAACCGCTCCGCTGGAGGGGCTGATTCTCCCAGCCACACCTGGCCCGCGGCATGGGCGGCCAGCTCAAGCGGTGAACCTGTGAAGAGAGCCCGGCCATTGTTGATGACGACGACTCTTTCACACATCGCGGCCACGTCCTCGGTTTGGTGCGTGGAGATCAGGACGGTACGGCTCTCCCCCAGTCTGGAGATCAGAGCGCGAAACTGCATGCGCTGCTCAGGATCGAGTCCCACCGTGGGCTCGTCGAGTACCAGGAGTTGAGGTTCCCCGAGCAGGGCCTGCGCCAGGGCGAGACGCTGGCGCATCCCACCGGAGAGCTTTCTAGTCTTCGTTTTGGCGCGATCGGTCAGTCCGACATCAGCAAGAACACGCCATACCTCTTTGCGTCGCCGTCCCCGATCTGTGATCTCCTTCAATATCGCGATGTAATCCACGAGTTCATAAGCGGTGAAATGCGGGTAGAAGCCCGGGTCCTGCGGCAGATAACCAAGCCGACAGCGCAGTTCGGTACGCTGCCCAGGCTCCGCGGGGTCGAAACCGAGGGCCCGGATGCTTCCCTCATCAGGCGCCAGGGTCGTGACCAGGCAGCGCAGCAAGGTGGTCTTGCCGGCTCCGTTGGGTCCGAGCAGTCCGGTGACCCCTCTCCTCAGTTCAAGACCAAGCCCGTCGAGCACGGTTTTTCCACCGAAACGCTTACTCAAATTCTGAACACTGACCGTCACGCTCACGTCGATTCCCTATAGCTGTAGATGTCCCGCTTGACATAAACGAACATGGCGAAGGCGAAGGCCGCGACCGCGTACAGCGACTGGGCGACTGGCTGGAACAGCGGCAGCCATTCACCCGAGCTGATGACGACAAGTGCCACCGTGGCCAGCCAGACCCCGCCGACGACAGCCGCTGCCACCTGAAGGGAAGACCTGGTCCCCAGGGCGAGAACCGCCAAGGTCAACATCAACGCAGGGAGAAGCCATGCCGCGCTGATACCAGGCGGCTGCCCGAGAAACGGTGCCAGGACGCTGGTCAGCACAATGGCTGGAATCAAGGTCACCGGAGCCCGTAGTAACAGGAGTCGCAGTCCGGCCGATGGCGTCGCGGCGGTGATCTCGTGGGCCGGATCGACGCTGTAGCCGTACGCCAGGGCGATCCCCGACAACGGGAACAACGGCGCCAGCACCAGGAACGGGAGGATTTCGGACGACCAGACCGCCGCCGCCCCGAATGCGAACCCCAGGCTCAGCAGGACTCCCAGCAGCCATATCCAGGCGAGTCCTGGAGTGGCTGCGACCAGACGCGCCTGGTGGTCGGGCAGTCCACATCTGATGACCACGCGCTCGAAAAGCGTCCGGTCTGGACTGACGATGACCTCGGCGACCTGCTCCCAGATATCGTCGAGCCATGCCTCATTCGCCGGTACGAGGCTCCTGCAATGCGAACACTCCGCGAGATGGGCGTCCACCGATGCAGCCAGCGACTGGTCCAGCTGATCTGCAAGATAGTCGTCCAGCAATCCTTGCGGGATATGCCACTGCGTTGTCATGAGAGGTACTCCCTGAGCAGGAGTCGCGCCCTTCTCGCACGCGATTTTACCGTGCCGGGCGGGATGCCGAGGATGTGCGCCGCCTCCAGCACCGTCAGCCCGTCCACAACGGTGGCTTGGATGACCGCGCGAAGTTCGGGAGCCAGCCGGCGAAGCGCTCCGCCGACATCGCCATGTTCCACCCCCACCAAGAGGGCGTCCTCCGCCGAAAGCGTAAGCGCGTCGTTCGCGTCCGGCTCCCATCCGGCACTGATCCAGCGGCCGTCAACGGCGCGTAAGCGAGAAATGAGGCGGCGGATGGCGATCGACCACAACCAGGCCGCCGCGTGCCCCTTTTCGGCGTCATACTCCCCCGCACGTTGCCACAGCGCCACGAACGTGTCCTGCAACGCATCATCGACAAGGTCGGAGTCAGAACACCGGCGAGCCAGGCGCGCTCGAAGCCAGGCAGCATGGCGTCGTTGCAGAAGCCGCAACGCATCCATGTGACCAGAAGCCACCGATGCGAGGAGATCGACATCGATGCGCTCCTCGTCCGAGCAAGGACGGGCCCTCCCTTTGTCCCGCGCCATGTGGGTCACACCATGTCTATCGCATTGGACGTGCCCGACGGTTCATGATCACCGACAGTGGGTTCCACATCCTTCTGGTATCCGCGGGACTGTATGGCGAATAGGCGCGCGTACATCCCCTCTCGCTCCACCAGCTCGTCGTGCGTGCCCACTTCGGCCACCCTTCCATCGGCCAGGACCGCCGTGCAGTGTGCGCCACGCAGCGCCCCCAGCCGGTGTGAAATCAGCAGGCTGGTCTGCGTGCCACGATATTCTCGTAGCGCTCGATGGATCTCATCCTCGGCTTCGGCGTCCAATCCCGAGCTGGGCTCATCGAGAATGAGAAGCTCTGCCTTGTCGCGCACAAAACTCCTTGCCAGCGCGAGCCGCTGCCACTGTCCACCCGAGAGATAGACCCCGGTGCTCTGTTCCTGGTCGTCGGCAAGATAGATGCGGCTCAGCAGGGTGTGATATCCGTTCGACAGCTGCTCCAGGTGCTCGTGAACACCGGCAAGGCGAGCGGCGGCCGTCAGGCGATCTTCGCGCCCCAGAGCGGCGAGGTCTCCCAGCGCGATGTTCTCGGCAGCGCTCAGGTCATAGCACATATAATCCTGGAAGACGGCGCCGATCTTCGCCCGGAAGACCTCCGGATCGAACTCCCGGATATCAACGCCATCCCACAGAATCTGGCCGCGCACCGGATCGTAGAATCTGCACAGCAGTTTGATCAGGGTCGACTTGCCAGCGCCGTTATGCCCTACCAGCGCGACCGATTCGCCGCGCGGAATGAAAAGATCAACGCCTCTCAAGATCCACGGCTGATCACTGCCGTAGCGAAACCAGACGTCACGAAACTCTATCCCATGCATCAGCACAGGGACGCTTGTCGGCGAATCGCGCACGGGTAGGTCTGACGGCATTCTGATGATCTCGAAGTAATGGTCGAGCACCAACAGCGCCTCGTGGATACGGGCCGTGCTCTGCACCATGCTTCGGATGGACCCCTGAGCTCCGACCATCGCCGCCGACAACATGGCGATGTCGCCGATCGTTATACGCCCGTCGATCGCGGCCGTCGCGGCCCAGGCGATCCCGGCCCCATTGGCCAATGCCGTGGCCAGGGCCAGCCCTCCCTGAGTGCGTAGCACCTTCAGGTCCAATGACGCGTTGACCTTGTTGATCTGCCGCAGCTCGGTCAGCATTCTCCCTTTGAAGAAGCCACCGAGATCGAAGATCCGGATCTCCTTCGCCGCCTGAAGGTCACGGAGCACGTTCGCATAGAACAGTTCGCGCCGCTCCGCGGGTCCGATCGACCAGGCGAGGTTCGCTCGCCGGCGGCTCAGCTTGAACTCGGCCACGAGGGTAGGTAGCGCCGCCGCAGCGATGATGCCCGCCAGTACCGGGCTCAGCGTGATCAGCGTAATGGAGAAACCAGAGAGTGTAATCGCTCCCTGAAAGGCTCCGAGGAGCCCCAAAACGATCTGCCCTGGGCTCTCTCGACCACTCCTTTGGGCAATCGACAGCTTGTTGTGGAAGGCCGGGTCCTCCAGGCGCCCGAGCCCGACAAACTTTGACACACTACCGAACAGTTGATCGTTTACCTCCAGCCGGACCTTTCTATTCATTTCCTTGCCGGAATACAGGATCACCTGTGGCACGACCGCGCTTATCACCGCTGCTGCTACCAGAGACAGCAGCAACGGGAGCAGCTCTGGCAGATATGCGCCATCCGACCCTATTTCGTCGATGATAAGCTTGAGCAGCCAGGCCGAGGCCACCGGCGCGACGCCTACCACAAGGGTGGAAAGCACCTGGATCGTCGTAGACCAAGGAGCTCGCCGGACTACTATTTTTATCGCGGACAGTGTGGTCCGGTGGTTCGCAGAAGGCATCTGGTGGTCACTTCTGCACTGTCAACAGAAGGTCGTCCAGGCGGCCGGATGACATCGTGATGGTTCCGTCCGGGCCGATGATTCCGAAAGCCGGAAATCCGTTTACGGAGAACGCCTCGATGACGGGCCCGTCCGGGCGTGTCAGGACGACTTGGGCGACTTCGTTGAGCCGCGCCACCTCGTTGTCGTCGCTCTTACTGCTGGCGACCACGGCGATAACGTGATCCCGGCCACCCGGAAACTCCTGCGCTCGCACCAAAAACCCCGGCAGCGCTTCTGCACAGGGTTTACAGGAGGGGGCCATGAAGGCCACCAGTGCGGGCAGCTTCATGGATTCGCGGCTGACCACCCTGCCATCAAGCGTGTCAGCGGTGAAGCTCTGGGGCTCGGTACCGTTCGGCACCATGGTTTCCCTGATGGGCGGGGCGGCCACAAGGCGTTCGTTGAGGATCCGGGTGTGCTCGCGTAGTCTTCGTAAGAGCCCGAGGGTGAAAGTGAGATTGATCAGGCAGATCATGCCCAGGATGATCAGCACGGCATAGGTCGAGACCATCGCGCTCTCCCCATTCAAATGTGTTCTAGAACTCTATCGGCTTTGCAGGGCGAAGAGATCGACAATAGCGTCGTAGTTGATCAGCAGGACGGCGGAAATTGTGCCCGCGCCACCTGCGAGGATCACACCTGGGAGTTCGACGTCATAAGATGGCACCACCATGGCGAAGGTGGCGCCTGCGGCGGCGGTCAAGAACAACAGCGCGTTCCGGACCACATGCCGGATTCCCAGATTGTCGGCATCTCCACCAAAACACCTGCACGGAACGGACACTTTGGTCCGGATGCTGACCAGAATAACGACCATAAAGGCGCCAGCGAGAAGAAGCGTAAGGCCGAACAGCGCGGCCCGGATCACAGCTGAACCATCCGATCGGGCAAAGGTAAGGATGGGCAACAGCCCGACCGCGAACTCCAGTACGATCGTCGTCGTGGCGGTGAGCTTTACCGTACCGGCAGGCACGAAGCGGATGAGCTTCACCGACTCAACGAATGCTCGATAGGATGACTTACGGCTCGACTTCCCCAGCGCTGCGGCAAGGAACACGAGACCCACGGTCAGCGCACAGGAGATCTCGATGTAGTAAGACAATTATGACCACTCCCGCCTGAGCACATCGCCCTCTCCGGAAGAAGATAATGGGAGGCCATATAAGGCTCCATATAAATTAAGATATAGGGCCGTTCGATATGGAGGATCCGGCGTCATCTGCCGTTAGGATCCGTTGCTGGACATCTCGCAGTGCCCTGCCGGGCTCGATTCCAGCGATATCGATCAAGGAGTTGCGTGCCAGGCTGTATGCCCCGAGTGCCTCAGCTCGCCGACCGGCCAGGTGCAAAGCGAGCATCAGCTTGGCCCAGAGCTCCTCGTTCAGGGGATACCGGGCGGTCATCAGCCGAAGCTCGCTGATGGCTTCGCTGTACCGACCCAATGAAACCAGGATGTCCATACGACGTTGCACGGCGCTGAGGTAGCGTTCGTTCAGCCAGGCGATGTCCGCGTCCACGAGCCGGCCTGCATCGATTCCCTCAAGTGGACGCCCGTGCCACAGACTCAATGCCCGGTCGAGCTCCTGTTGTGCCCCGTGCAGGTCACGATCGGCCAGAAGGCGGTCTGCCAGGCCGATCAGCTCCTCGAATTTAAGGAGGTCTAGTTGGCTTGCATTCAGGTCTAACAAGTAGCTCCCCGGCACCGTTTCGATGGTGCAGCCGCCTCGGCCCTGCAATCGGGCCATTAGCTGTCGAATATGATAGGCGTAGCTTCGCAGGTTCTGGCGGGCTGATTCAGGCGGCCTATCCCACAAGTAATCGATCAGAAAGTCCAGGTTGACCGGCCGGCCGGCACGCAAGAGTAGGGCCGACATGAAGAGAGCGGTCTTACCGTTTCTCAACGTAACAGAGTCCCCGGCGGTTTCGATGGCCAGCTCCCCCAATACACGGAATTTCATAATTCCCCGGTGGTTGGTAGCCAAGAGCGCCTTGTAGATCCTTGACTTCGCAGCCGGCCGCTTGGACCGGGCCGGACACAGCTCCATGGTAACGGCTCACTATTGATACCGTTGGTCACAAAGTGTAGGCCTATAGCTTGAAAAGGGGCGATCATGTTGTCGCCGTTTGACTATAAGGATCCGATTTTCACCTGTCAAGGCACCGGAAGTGCAAGCGGCTTTCCGGCACGGTTTGCAAACGAGCAGTACACACATAGTCATTCGATCTTTTTCGGATTCTCCTAAACATGGGTTCAGGGCGGACCATTCTACTTTCGAAGGAAATACGGGGTTGAGGAGTTCTGCGGCGGTAGCGACAGTTGACCTCCGCCTTTCATATGTTCCAGGTGGCTTGCTGCGGCTCGGCCCAGAGTCGATTCCGTGGTTGTGGTCAGCCTGGTGGCCCGGCGGTGCGCCGGATGGGCGGGTTCCACCGGCCCCTGAGTGTCCTTCCTGCGTCGCCGGAGCGGCTCCTTGCGGTGCGGCCGTGGCCGGAAGATCTGCATCCAGGTGAGGAGGACCGCGTCGCGGTGAATCATGCCAGGACATCAGCGAGTTCGTCGCCAGGGATCTCAGGGTGCATGCGGCCCGCCTCGAACGCCTCCGACCGCTCGCCGCGCGTGAGGGCGAGCGTCTCCGGTCCCGAGCCAGAAGGCGGGTGCGAACCCGTGCCGGGGGCGGCGAGGTGGACGAGAAGGTGTCCCAGTCGGCGGAGGGGCCGATCCCACATTTGCTGAACGGGGAGACCGCTCCAGTGTTCCACGGTTAAAGTCCCCATTATCAACGGGGGATTCTACGTGCGTCGGCGCTCTGGGACGGGAGCGGGCTGTGGATCGACATCTGGACGCGGTACTCGCCGAGTTGGTGATCAGGAACAGGCTGCGCAGGGGGAAGATCCGATATACCCGTAAGGGCGGCCCGCTGGTGCTCCAGGTGGAAGCCGATGGCGAACGTACCCGGAGGTGGCTCGCGACGTTTTATAAGACCTACCACGGCATCGTGCCGATCAATGAGCCCGAGGCGGCCACGGAGGAAATGCGTGATCCGCCCGATCTGGATGCGGAGGTCGCGGAGGAGCTGCTGAACATCGCGCACGGGTGCGGGGTCGGGGGGCGTCCGCCGTACCGGCTTCCGATCGTGTTCCCCCGGTTCGCCGCCGCGTACACGATGCTCGTCGCGTGGAAGGACGGCGGCGGGCATCAGGCCCGGCGGGACCCGGGGCTGGTGACGGAGGTCAACAAGGCGGTCAGGGACGCGCGGCGGACCAGGCTGCCCGAGCTGCGCAGGCGGATCGGGCAGTTGATCGACGATCCGAACGTGCGAATGCAGCAGGGCGGCCTGGTCGGCCTGGTCATCGCCGTGATCAGCATCTGCCGGCTTCCGGCGTCGTGGCCGCTGCGCTGGTTCCGGAAGAAGGGGTTTCCGCAGTCGCCGCGTACCACGCAGGCGCTGATCGGCGAGTTGCGGCGGTTGCGGGCCCGGGCGCGGCAAGCGGCAGCGGAGGTGGATGAGAAGAACATGATGTTGGTCGATGCCCTGCTGGCGGACATCGACGCGCATTACGGGATCTTCCGCCACCTCAACCGGGTGCGCCGCCCGATCATCCTGCTCCAGGACGTCGATCTCGTCCCGGCGCGGCGGGCGATCAGGGACGCCCTGCTCGCCGCCTTCGACGGCAGGGCGCGCGGCCTCCGCGTCCATCCCGTCGTCATCTGCACCTCCGCCCCGGACGCGGCCCCGGCGGGCAAGGGCGCCAACCGGCCGGTGGACTCCGCGCGGCTGGCCACCGAGATCCCGAAACTCTTCGCGGACCGCGAGCAGGCCGGAGAGCAGCGCAAACACGGCGGGGAAGAGCCGCTGCGCAGCCGCCTGCTCCCGGTACGCCCCGCCCCCGCCCCTGCCCCCTCCGCTGATTCGCCGCCACGCCTGCACGGGCCGGGGCCGGTCACCGTGATCGTGACGGTCCTGATCGTCCTCGCGCTCGCCACCGGCGGGGTGGTCTTCGCCAGGAGAATCCTGCTGAGCTGCGGGGAGGGCCTGCACAAAGAGGGCGGCGAATGCATCGGGGTCTCCGACGGCAGCGGCGTTTTCATGCCCGAATTCGACGGCATGCAGAAGATCTTCGCGGCCATCGAGAAGGAGAACACCCGGATCTCGTCCATGAGCCATGCGACGGTCGCCCTGATGATCCCGCTGGAATCCACCAACCCCGCCGTGCAGCGGCAGATCCTCAGCGAAGTACAGGGAGCCCATATCGCGCAACTCCAGGCCAACCGCGAGGACGGCGCGAAACCCGCCATCCGCCTCGCCCTCGCCAATCCCGGCCATGGCTATGCGCACTGGGAAAGAATCGTGGACGACGTCCTCGGGCAGCCGAATCTGCGGGTCGTGGCCGGGTTCAACCTCAGCCTGGGCCCTACGAAGGCCGCGATGAAGCACATCACCAATGTGGCCGGTCTTCCGGTCGTCGCCGGCCTGGTCACCTCCGACGACCTCGCCAATCCGGAGACGCAGGATACGACCGGCCATCCGTTCCCCGGCCTGGCGCGTGTGGTGTCGGCCGCCAGAGAACAGGCCGACGCGCTGCTCACCTTCGATCCCGAACTGGCGGGCGCGGAGACCGCGCTGGTCGCGGACGTACGTCCGGGTGACGACTACAACGAGTCGCTGCGCGAGGCGTTCACCTCGGCGCGCGACAACAGGCCGGGCACCGGCGTGCAGGACATGACGTTCAAGTCTGACGGAATCGAGGCGGTCGGCACGGTCCCGAACCGATTCGAGCACCTGGCGCTGAATCTGTGCGAATCCAACGCGCGGTACGTCTATTTCGCCGGGCGGGCGCTTCACCTGAAGCTGTTCGTCACCCAGCTCGCCGACACCTACTGCGCCAGAAAGAAGTCCTACACCGTGGTCACGGGGTCGGACGCCACGACGCTCGACAGCCGCCTGAGCGACCGGGAACGCCGGTTACTGCGCGGCGATCCGGGAAGCGGTAAGCCTGCGGTCCACATCGAGTACGCCTCCCCGGCCCACCCCGATTCCTGGGAGCGTGAAGTGGCCGAATGGTCGCGGCGAAACCCCGGAACCAAAGAGCCGCCGCCCCGCCACCTCACCGAGCCCCGGGAGGCCCTGAAGAAACTGCGGGCGGACATCGCCGCCGCAGGAATCGGCCCGGTGGCCCTTGATGACGGCCGGACCATCATCACCCATGATGTGATCCTGACCGCCAGGAACGCGCTCACCAAGGCCGTGGCGCTCAGCAAGTCGGAAGTCCCGGCAGTGGAGCATGTCAAAGAGGTCATGTCCACGCTGAATTCGAGCTTCCGCATTCAGGGGGCGAGCGGCTGGATCTGCCTGACCAGCGCGGGCAACCCGTACAACAAGGCCCTCGCGGTCGTCCATCTCGACCCGGCCTCGGAAAAACTGGCCCTCAAGGGCATCGCCTGGCCCGAGGGCGGCCCCCCGAAGAACAACTGCGTCATCCCCCAGATCACCCCTTGATGGGCGTTTCCTTCTAGGTACGGCCGGCCCTGCGGAATGCGGTAGAGCTGGCCGGTCTGTGGTTCGGGGGACGGCAGGCTGGGGTGGTGGAATCGAACGGATTCCTACCTTGGGACTGTCCTGCACCCGGCTTCCGGTCTGAAAGACGCGCCGATATCCGCAGTCCTGGAAACACCCCCTTCGGTGGCCCGCCGCCGCCTGCACCGCCCGCTTTTGTTCGCGGGGCTGATCGCCCTGGTCACCTGGCGGGCACTACGCGGCCAGCCCTGCTCCACACGACGGCCAGATCTTGATCGCCCTGGCCGTACTCGTGATCGCCACGGCGGCGGCGGGCTGGGCGGTCCTCGCCACAGGCAGCGGGACGGGAAGAACACCGGGCGCTTCACTCGAAGCCCTGACCGACGCGCCCGGGACGGAGGCTGCGCCGGATATCACGGGTGCATTGCAGCCCGAGATGAACAAGCGGCATAGCGGCCGGTGGCGTAGCAGGCTGGAAGGGTGCCGTCACCGCCCATCCCTGGCCAGGAAACCGAGCGGGCCTCACCGCGCCGCCCGAGCGCACGTCGGCGGATGCTGCGCGTGCTGGCCGGGCTCGTGGTCGCGGGGTTGGGGCTGGGCGGGCTGGTGTGGTTCGTGAACCATCCCCCCGAGCCCGATGATTCGACGCTGAGCAACCTGAACCAGTTGTCCGGCGTGCTGAGCGGGGTGATCGCGCTGGCCGGGTTGTGGGTGGCGATCATGACGCTACGCCGTACCCCGCCGCTGCCCGATGCGCGACCGGAAGACCCGGCCCTCACACCCGAAGCGATACGGCCAGTGCCGGGCTGGCCGCTGGCCGAGGTGCGCGACCCGTTCCACTTCGGCCTGGAAGTACACCACGCCATCGACTCCCCGTTACCTGACGCGTCCCCGCTTCCGGTGTACGTCCGGCGGGCGCATGACGAGGCCCTGAGTGAGGTCGTCGGGCGTGCAGCCGAGGGGGTCAGCGGCATCGCGGTACTGGTCGGCGGATCATCAACCGGTAAGACCCGCGCCTGCTGGGAAGCCCTGGAGGTACTTCGAGGCCAGGACCGACCATGGCGGCTGTGGCATCCGATCGACCCGACCCGCCCCGATGCCGCGCTCGCCGAGCTGGCCGACATCGCGCCGTACACGGTGGTGTGGCTGAACGAGGCCCAGTTCTACCTCGCACCGGACAAGCTCGGCGAGCAGGTCGCCGCGGGACTACGGGAGCTGATGCGCGATGAACGCAGGCGTCCGGTGCTGGTACTGGCCACCTTGTGGCCCGGCGAATGGGACATCCTGACGACCCGCCCGGCCGGTGGACGGGACTCCCATGCCCAGGCGCGGGAACTGCTGGACGGCCACAACATCAGGGTGCCGGACGCGTTCATCGCCGCCGACCTGAGCGTGTTGGCCGATCAGACCGCCGCCGATCCCCGCCTGACCGAGGCCGCCGAGCGTGCCGAAGACGGCCGGATCACCCAGTACCTGGCCGGCGTGCCGGTCCTTCTCGACCGCTACGAACAAGCCCCACCCGCCACCAAGGCACTGATCCATGCCGCGATGGACGCCCGCCGCCTGGGGGCCGGGCCCTACCTGCCGCAGGCGCTGCTGGCCCAGGCCGCCCCGGGCTATCTCACCGACACCGAGTGGGGCCACATCGGCGAGGACGAGGACTGGCTGCGACAGGCGCTGGACTACGCCACCACCCCGTGCAACGGCATCCCCGGCATCCTGACCCCTGTCAGACCACGCATCCATCACGATCAGCGGGTGAGGGCGGCCAGCGGGCCGATGTACCGGCTGGCCGACTATCTCGACCAGTACGGCCGCCGCCACCGCGCTGGTCAGATCCCGCCAATCGAGTTCTGGGACGCGGCCATAGCTCACGCCCACCCTGATGGCCTGGCACTACTCGGCTATTCCGCCAGGACCCGTGGCCTGTACCGCACCGCTGCCCAACTGCTCAAGATCGCCACTACCAACGGCGACCCCACCGCCGCCACTGTGCTTGTCCACCACCTACACACCCTGCACCCCGGCGATCACCGCCCTGCGCGCTGGGCCGTCACATACGCCGCCCTGGCCGATCCGTACGCGGTGACCAGGCTGCTGGCCGAATTGCGGGAGGTCGGCGCCGACGACCAGGTTGCCGCACTGCTTGCCCGTGACCCCGCCACACACGTCACCCTCGACAACCGCACGTGGGCGGTGACCGAGCTGTTGAACAAGTTGCGAGAGGTCAGGGCCCACGACCAGCTCGCCGCACTGGCCGAACGCGCCATCGCCCATGTCGCTCTAGATGACCCATACGCGGTGACCAGGCTGCTGGCCGAACTGCGGGAGGTCGGAGCCGACGAGCAGTTCGCTACACTGGCCGAACGCGCCATCGCCCATGTCGCTCTAGATGACCCATACGCGGTGACCAAACTGCTGGGCGAATTGCGGAGGGTCGGAGCCGACGACCAGGTCACCGCACTGGCGGAGCACGCCGCCGCCCATATCGCTCTAGATAACCTATACGCGGTGACCAGGCTGCTGGCCGAACTGCGGAAGATCGGCGCCGACGACCAACTCGCCGCACTGCTCGCCCGTGACCCCGCCACACACGTCACCCTCGACAACCCATGGGCGGTGGCCGAACTGCTGGCCGAACTGCGGAAGATCGGCGCCGACGACCAACTCGCCGCACTGCTCGCCCGTGACCCCGCCACACACGTCACCCTCGGCGGCCTGCCGGACGGGGTGACCAGGCTGCTGGCCGAACTGCGGGAGGTCGGAGCCGACGAGCAGCTCGCCGCCCTGGCCGAACGCGCCGCCGCACACACAGCCCTAGATCTGACCGGGCTGCTGTATTGGTTGCGGGAAGCCAGAGCCGACGACAAGCTCGCCGCCCTGGCCAAACGCGCCGCCGCACACACAGCTCTACATGACCCGGGCTTGGTGGCCGAGCTGCTGGACAGGTTGCGGAAGGTGGGGGCCGACGACCAGGTCACCGCACTGCTCGCCCGTGACCCCGCCACACACGTCACCCTCGACAACCCATGGGCGGTGGCCAAGCTGCTGGACGAGTTGCTAGAGGCCGGGGCCGACGACCAACTCACCGCACTCGCGAAACGCGCCACCACGCACGTCGCCCTCGACGACCCGTGGGCGGTGGCCGAGTTGCTGGACAGGTTGCGGAAGGTGGGGGCCGACGACCAGGTCACCGCACTGCTCGCCCGTGACCCCGCCACACACGTCACCCTCGACGACCCGTGGGCGGTGGCCGAGTTGCTGGACGAGTTGCGGAAGGCCGGGGCCGACGACCAGGTCACCGCACTGCTCGCCCGTGACCCCGCCACACACATCACCCTCGACGACCCGGAGGACGTGATCGACCTGTTGGACAAGTTGCGAGAGGTCGAGGCCCACGACCAACTCGCCGCCCTGGCCGAACGCGCCGCCACGCACGTCGCCCTGGACAACCTGAATGTAGTGACCGACCTGCTGGACAAGTTGCGAAAGGAGGAGGCCCACGACCAGCTCGTCACACTGGCCAAACGCGCCGCCACGCACGTCGCCTTGGACGACCTGAGAGTAGTGATCGAGCTGTTGTATTGGTTGCGGAAGGCCGGAGCCGACGACCAACTCGCCGCACTGGCCGAGCGCACCGCCGCACACACAGCCCTAAATGACCCGGGCTCGATGGCCGAGCTGCTGAATAGATTCCGGGAGGCCGGAGCCGACGAGCAGGTCACCGCACTCGCCGAGCACGCCACCGCCCATGTCGCTCTAGATGACTCGTACGCGGTGGCCAGACTGCTGGGCGAATTGCGGAAGGCCGGGGCCGACGACCAACTCGCCGCACTCGCCGAACGCGCCGCCACGCACGTCGCCCTGGATGGCCGGTACGCGGTGGCCGGGTTGCTGGGCGAGTTGCGGAAGGCCGGGGCCAACGAGCAGGTCACCACGCTGGTCGGGCGGCTTCCTGGCGCAGGACTCTTTGAGGAGTTCTTGGAGGCCGTTGATCGTCGCGAACGGTTCAAGTTCGGGAGGGAACCCGATGGGAGTGCCGCGCCGCCCTGGGGGTGGGATGACCTGGGGTGATCGCGAGCGGGGCCTTGATTCTGATCGCCGGGGCTTCGCGGCGATCGCCAGCGGCGCAAGGCCCCCCGGGAGCCGACCGATGCCGGGCATGGGTACGTGGCCCCATGTCGCTGCGCCGACCGGCCTCGGAGGCGGAGGCCGTGGCTTCGGTTGGTTACATGCCGGCGATGAGTTTGTCCACCCGTTCGTCGACGCTGCGGAAGGGGTCCTTGCACAGCACCGTGCGCTGGGCCTGGTCGTTGAGTTTGAGGTGGACCCAGTCGACGGTGAAGTCGCGGCGCTTTTCCTGGGCCTTGCGGATGAACTCGCCGCGTAGCCGGGCGCGGGTGGTCTGGGGTGGTACGGACTTGGCCTCGAAAGTGCGGATGTCGGAGGTGACGCGTTCTACCGAGCCGCGGCGTTGGAGCAGGTAGAACAGGCCGCGCCTGCGGTGGACGTCGTGGTAGGCGAGGTCGAGTTGGGCGACCCGGGGGGAGGACAGCGGGAGGTCGTACTTGTTGCGGTAGCGCTCGATGAGCTGGTACTTGGTCACCCAGTCGATCTCCCGTGACACCAGGTCCAGGTCGCCGGTGTCGACGGCGCGCAGGGTGCGCTCCCATAGTTCCAGCACTCGGTGGGTGATCTCGTCGCCGCCGCGCTGGTCAACGAAGTCCTTGGCCTTGCCCAGGTACTCCCGCTGGATGTCCAGCGAGGACGCCTCGCGCCCGTTGGCCAGCCGGACCCGCCGTCGTCCGGTCATGTCATGCGAGACCTCGCGGATCGCCCGGATCGGATTTTCCAGCGACAGGTCGCGCATCACGATCCCGGCCTCCACCATGCGCAGCACCAGATCGGTGGCACCGACCTTGAGCAGCATCGTGGTCTCGCTCATGTTGGAGTCGCCGACGATGACGTGCAGGCGGCGGAACCGCTCGGCGTCGCCGTGCGGCTCGTCGCGGGTGTTGATGATGGGCCGGGAGCGGGTCGTCGCCGACGACACGCCCTCCCAGATGTGCTCGGCCCGCTGCGAGACGCAGTAGACCGCTCCGCGCGGGGTCTGTAGCACCTTGCCCGCGCCGCAGATGATCTGACGGGTCACCAGGAACGGGATCAGTATGTCGGCCAGCCGCCCGAACTCCCCCTGCCGGCTCACGCAGTAGTTCTCGTGACAGCCGTAGGAGTTGCCGGCCGAGTCGGTGTTGTTCTTGAACAGGTAGATGTCGCCCGCGATGCCTTCTTCGCGCAGCCGCTTCTCGGCGTCGACGAGCAGCCCTTCCAGGATGCGCTCGCCGGCCTTGTCGTGGGTGACCAGGTCCACGACGTTGTCACACTCGGGGGTGGCGTACTCGGGATGGCTGCCCACGTCCAGGTACAGGCGGGCGCCGTTGCGCAGGAACACGTTGCTGGACCGGCCCCACGACACGACCCGCCGGAACAGGTAGCGCGCGACCTCGTCGGGTGACAGCCTGCGCTGACCCCGGAAGGTGCATGTGACGCCGTACTCGTTTTCCAGGCCGAAGATGCGTCGATCCACTACCTCACACTAGTCTCCCCAGGCCGACAACGGGAAAGATCTTGATTTGCGGCGTGCCCGCGACGGCGAGCGACCAACGCTTCGCTTATGCGGCATAGATACAGGTCAGACGTTAAATGGCAGGGTTGCCGCAGAATTTTTGCACGGCTCTGAGCTGGGCGTATGTCGGGCGGCTGATGCGGGCGGCGGAAACAAGACTGTTGTTCGGGGATTTTCCACAGCATGGTTGTCGGCGTTCCCCAAAACACGTCGACAGGAGTTTCGTCATGGCCGAGAACGTCCCGCTGCATCTCGCGGGCAACAATGCGCCGGTCGCGGAGGAGGTGACGCTGGAGCCCGCCAAGGTGGTGGGTGAGATCCCCGCCGAGTTGTCGGGGCAGTTCTTCCGGAACGGGCCGAACCCGCGTACCGGCTGGTCGCCGCACTCCTTCGCCGGGGACGGCATGATCCACACGGTCGCGCTGGACGGCGGGCGGGCGCGGTGGTACCGCAACCGGTACGTACGCACGCCGCTGTACGAGAACCCCGGCGTATCACGCTTCGCGCTCGCGTTCGACCCCGAGACGGGCCGGATCGACTACCGGGTGACCACCGCCAACACGCACCTCATCGCCCACGCCGGCAGGTTGTTCGCGCTGGAGGAGGGCGGCTTCCCGTACGAGGTGACGCCCGACCTGGCCACCATCGGGGCGTACACCTTTGACGGGGCGCTGCGCACGCCGATGACCGCGCACCCCAAGACCTGCCCGATCACCGGTGAGCTGCTGTTCTTCGGGTACCGGCTGCGCCCGCCGTACCTGACGTACTACCGCGCCGACCCCGCCGGGAAGGTGGTGCAGACGCGGGTGATCGACGTGCCACGGGCCACGATGATGCACGACTTCGCCGTCACCCGCGATCACGTGATCTTCCTGGACCTGCCGGTCGTCTTCGACGCGGCCCAGGCCGCCGCCGGTGGGCCGCCGTGGCGGTGGGACGACGCCCACCAGGCCAGGTTCGGAGTGCTGCCGCGCACGGCCGGCGACGACGCGCCCGTACGCTGGTACGACATCGCGCCGTGCTACGTCTGGCACACCATGAACGCCTTCGAGGACCCCGCCACCGGCACGATCACGGTCACCGGCACCCGGGTGCCGTCGCTGTGGCGCGGCGGTCCCGAGGATGTCGGCGGCGGCCTGCCCACCTTGTACCGCTGGACCCTGGACCCGCGCACCGGCACGGTCGCGGAGGCCCCCATCGACGACGCGCCCAGCGAGTTCCCGCGCGTCGCCGACGGCGCGATCGGGCTGCCGCACCGATACGGCTACACGGCCAGTTTCGCGCTGGAGGCCGAGCCGGAGCGGTCGGAGATCTACGCCTACGACCTGGCCGACGGCGGGGTGCGGGCGGTACACCGCTTTCCGGCCGGGCACACCTGCGGTGAGGCGGTGTTCGTGGCGGCGGACACGGCGACCGCGGAGAACGACGGCTACCTGATGACCTTCGTCCACGACCGGGCCACCGACCGCAGCTACCTCGCCATCCTGAACGCCGCCGACCCGGCCGCGCCGCCGCTGGCCGAGGTACATGTCCCGGTCCGTGTCCCGGCGGGCTTCCACGGCAACTGGATACCGGCCTGAACCCGATCAAATGCCTTCTCAAGTTGTAACCTGATCAATGACGGTCCGGTGTCAACTCGCGATACTTAGGGGTTTCCAGTGACGGCTCTCGCGGACTCGATCGAATCGGTTGAGCAGCTCGCTTCCGGCTGGCTGCCCATTGTGCTCGACCGTAATCCGGACGCGGATGTGCGCGACCTTCCCGGCATCTCCGTACGCTGGGCCGACTCCCCATTTCCTTTCTGGAACACCGTCGCGTTGACAGATATCGGCGCGGACCCCGAGCTGACCCGGCGGCGGCTGAACCAGGCCGCCGAGATCATGCGTGCCAAGGAGCGCCCGGGGTCCCTGCTGGTCTTCGAGGACCTTCTGGACGGCGACGCGCGTACCGCCCTGCCGATCATCGCCGGGCAGGCGGGCCTGGAGCTGTCGTCGTCCGGCGTCGGCATGGCCGGGGACCTGTTCCCCATCCCCGAGCCCGCCCACCCCGACCTCACGTTCGTACGCGTGAGCACCGGCGAGCACGTCGAAGCCTATGGTGATCTCAACGCGCGCGCCCACGGGTTCCCGGAGGAGGCGGGGCGGGCGGGGTTCACCGGTTCCAAGTTGTGGACGAGTGAGATCCGGGCCTACCTGGGTTTGCGCGACGGAGTGCCGGTGACCTGCGCCGGTACGGTGGAAGCGGACGGCCGGTTGTTCGTCGTGGCCGTCGCCACCGACCCCGAGTGGCAGCGCAGGGGCTACGCCGAGGCCGTCACCCGCAAGGCCCTGTACGAGGGAGGCCAGGCCACCGGCCTGACCCGCGCCACCCTGCACGCCACCGCCGCCGGAGCACCCGTTTACACGCGCATCGGCTTCAGGCCGAATTCGCCGATCGGGTTTTACAGCCTGAAGGGCTAGCATTCTGGACATCAGCCGTTAAAGGCATGATCGAGGGCCTTCCATATAAGCCTTTTCGGCATTTTCTCGATCCCCTGGTATTTCACGGCCAACGGACCGTAACCTGATGCTGTCAAGACGCCAGGAGGGGGTCAGGGGCAATGCATGACGCGAACACGGGCGACGCCATCCGTCGCGAGCGGGAGCGGCGGAACATGAGCACCATCGCACTGGCCACTCGCGCCGGATGCACAGTGCGCCACGTCGAACTCATCGAGAACGGCAAGCGGACCCCCAGCCTGCCGATGCTCCGCGAGATCGCCAAGGTCCTCGGCGTGCGGACCTCCATACTCGTCGGCGAGGCTCCGCGAGAGACACACGAACCGGGACGCCCGCAGATCGCGGACGTCGAACGGGCACTGTTCACCTACCGGACCTTGATCCAGGACGTCGAGCCACCGACAGTGGAACAGCTCGCCGAGCGGGTCACGGCCGCCCGCGCCGCCTGGAACGCTTCGCCACACCGCTACACCGAAACGCTTCGCGCACTCCCCGGGCTGATCACCGACGCCGAACGCCTCGTACGTGATGGCCGGCGGGCGGCCTTCCGGGTGGCGGCCGACACCTACTCCCTCACTCGTAGCGTGTTCCGGCTGCTGGGTCGGCTCGACCTCGTCCATCTGGCGGCGGAGCGGTCGATGCGATACGCCGAAGAGTCGGCCGATCCAGTGATGATCGCGTTGGCCCATGTCAATCTCGGCCAGGCACTGCTCTCCGATGGCATGCCCCAGCTTGCCTACGAGACGGCGCTGGGCGGCATCAAGAAGTTCGAGCCGCACGTCGGCGACGGCGGCCAGCGGCACATCCGCGCGCTCGGCTCGCTGACCCTGATGGCGGCGACCAGCGTGGCCCTCGCCGGTGACCGCGGACGCGGCCGGGAACTGCTCCGCACCGATGCCCGCCGCCTGGCCGAACGCGTGGACGCCAGCAATGTGTACGACCCCTTGTTCTTCTCGCCGACCAATGTGGCGATTCATGTGTGCGGACTGGAGTATGACGCTGGCAATTCCGAAAAGGTGTTGCGATACTCCGAGGACGTGGACATCAGCACGACCCCGAGCCTGGAACGGCGCACCACACACCTGTCTCACATCGTGCGGGCCTGCGAGGACACCGGCGATGACGCGGGCTGCCTGCTGCACCTGACGCGGATCGAGCGAGAGAGCCCCGAGGAGCTGGACCACCGGACCATGCTCAGGGAGACGGTGCAGTCGCTGGTGCGCCGGGCCAGGCCGTCGTGGGCGGCGGAGGTGCGGCGCCTCGCGGGGCGGCACGCGATCCCCTGTTGACCAGCGGCGAACGCAGAGTTCGTCACGCTGTGATTCGATCACGTCGCATTGCGTGATCGTAGAGTGTGACCATGAGCCTACTTCGGTGTGACGTAGCTCCCCCGCTGCGGCATCGTGACCACCAGGCCCTCATCGCGAAGGACCTCGACCGCACGCCGGGCCGTGGCGCGTGCGACCTCGAACTCCTGCTGGAGTTGCTGCTCGCTGGGCAGTACCTGGCCCGGGGCGTACTGCCCGCTCTGGATTCGCTCGCGCAGCACGCCCGCGATCTGCAGGTAGATCGGCGTCGGGTCGAAACGATCGACGGTCACGGACGGCAACGTATGGCACGTCCCGCACGGGCCTGTCATGCGCTACGTCCTATACGTATAAGACGTCTAGTACGTGTGCGCGAAGGGTGCCGCCATGATGGTTCTGGGCGATGACCGCTTGTTCGTGGTCTGGGAGGTCGACGCCGGCGACCGTGGCGCGGGCGGCGTCACCAAGGACGAGGCCGCCGCCGAGAAGTACATGCTGGCCAAGCTGGACACCTACCCGGCAGGGCGGGGACGGGTCCGGTACGCGTGCCTCGCCCCCGCGACGCGCGGGGCGATCTATGACTACCGGTACGGCACGACCCTGGTCACCGCGCACCGGGGCAACGGCGTGACGGTCTCGGTGGCGGGGGACGCCTGGGAGATCGTTCTATGAGCGGGTACGGCGGCGTGGTGAGGGTGCGGGCGTCGCCGTACCGTACGGCGGGCCGTCGGTGGCCCGCCCGGCGCGGGCGGGGGGAAGCCGCTCCTCCCGCCCGCGCCGCACAGGCAGCACAGACCGCGCGGCGGCCCCGCCGGATCGTCCCGGGGCTCTGCCGTGCCGCACGGGGAGTTGGTAGCCCCCGTGCCCGCGCGGGCGGGCGGCAGGCCCCACCCCGGACCCGCCCGCCCGCGCCCTTCACGAAAGGCGGTGCAATGGACCAACTGAGCCCGTGGGAGCGCACCCACCTGGCGGCGATCGAGAACACCTACCCCGGCTGGCACATCCACGTCCAGAACGGATGGTGGTGGGCGAGCAAGCACACCCCGCCCACCAGAGAGCAGAAGGCGGCCGGGGTGTTGCCCGAGTTCGCCCGGCCGGGGCCGTACGAACTGGTGGCCGCGCTGACCGTACAGCTCGGCATCCTGGCCCGCATGGGCGCGGCCTGAAGCCTGAAGCCTTTCAGCCACGACCCCGGCCCGGTAGGGCCAGGGCGACCAGGACGCCGAGGGCCGCGCAGGCGAAGCAGGCCCAGAAGGCGGCCTGGAAGCCGGTCGTGAGCGCGGCCGGGCCGGGACCGTGGGTGAAGGCGACGGCGACGGAGGAGACCACGGCGGTGCCGAGGGCACCGCCGATCCAGAACGCCATGTTGCTGATGCCCGAGGCCAGGCCCGCGTCCTCCTCCCGTACTCCGGTCAGGGCGGCGACGGTGGCCGCCACGAAGGTCGTACCGACGGCGGTGCCGAAGACGAGCAGGCCCCAGAAGAGGTCGCCGAAGTAGCTGCCGTCGGCCGAGACCCCGGTCATCAGCAGCGAGCCGACCGCGAACAGCGCCATGCCGCCCACGGCCACCGCCCGGTGGCCGATCCTGGCGATGAACGAGCCGGTGAGGTTGGCGGACAGGAGGTCCATCAGGGCGTAGGCGAGGGTGCCGAGTCCGAAGATCACCGGGGTGAAGTGGAGCACCTGCTGGGCGTACAGCGAGACGATCACGTTGAACCCGAGCAGCAGCATGCCGACCAGGACCATCAGCAGGTTGCCGCCGACCAGGGGGCCGTTGGCGAACAGGCGGGGCGGCACCAAGGGGGCCTTCGCGCGGCGTTCGATGAGGACGAACAGGGCGAGCAGCAGTACGGCGGCGGCGAGAGCGATGATCGTGCGCGGGCCGGTCCAGCCGGAGGTGGGCACCTCGACCACGGCGAAGATGATCAGTACGAACGCCGTCGTGCTGGTCACCGCGCCGCCGACGTCGAACCCGCCGGGGCCGGTGGCGCGGCTCTCGCGCAGCAGTACGGGGGGCAGGGCCAGCATGGCCACCGCGACCGGGACGTTGATGAAGAAGATCCACTGCCAGCCGAGCACGTCGGTGAGCACCCCGCCGACCAGCAACGCGGCGGTCGCGCCGAACGCGCCGGTGCCGGTCCAGATCGCCAGCGCCCGGTTGCGTTCCGGGCCTTCCGCGAACGTGGTCGTCACCAGGGCGAGCGCGGTGGGCGACAGTACGGCCGCCGAGACGCCCTGCACGACGCGGGCGGCGATCAGCGCACCGCCGTTCCCGGCGAGGCCGCAGGCGAGCGAGGAGAGCAGGAACAACACCACCCCGGCGAGGAACAGCCTGCGGTGCCCGAGCAGGTCGGCCACCCGGCCGGCGAGCAGCAACAGGCCGCCGAAGCCGAGCAGGTACGCGCTGAGCACCCATTGCAGCGCCGAGGCGTCGAGCCCGAGGTCGGTCTGGATGGAGGGGAGGGCAAGGATGACGATCTGCCCGTCCAGGGCGACCATGAAGAACGCTGCACACAGGAGGGCAAGCGCGGGCCATCGGTGGCGTGCCGGGCGGGCGGCGGGCAGTGGGGGCGTGCGAGTCATACTGCTGGAGACCACCGAAGCCGGTGAAAATCGCCGCGCGACGTACGACGAATCCGCCCTGCCTGGCCGGTCCTAACCCAGGACGAGTTTCACAAGGGGGAGGACGCGAGCCATGACGACACCACAGGACCGTACCGACTTTGCGGGGTTGATCGACGAGTACCGGCAGGAGTTGCTGGTGCATTGCCGGCGCATTCTGGGTTCGGCACAGGAGGCGGAAGACCTCGTTCAGGAGACCTACCTGCGTGCGTGGCGAGCGTACGACGGCTTCGAAGGACGGTCATCGGTGCGGAGTTGGTTGTATCGGATCGCCACCAACGCCTGCCTGAACGCGATCGAGAGCCGGGGTCGCCGCCCGCTCCCCGCCGAGACGGCGGAGCCAGGGTGGGCGACCGGGGTGGTGTTCGGGGCGGTGCCCGCCGACCCGGCCGTGGTGAGCGAGACACGGGCCGGGGTACGGCTGGCGGTCACGGCCACCTGGCGGCACCTGACCCCGAAGCAGCGGGCCGTACTGATCCTGCGCGACGTGCTGAACTGGCCCGCCGCCGAGGTGGCCGTGGCGCTCGGCAGCACCAGCGCGGCCGTCCACAGCACGCTCCTCCGCGCCAGAGCGCGCATGTCGGAGGCGGCCCCTGAGCCCGACGAGATCGCCGAGCCGGACGACGCCTGCCGCCGCGACCTGCTCGACCGCTACGTCAACGCCTTCGAGAACGCCGACGCCCCCGCCCTGACCCGCCTGCTCACCGAGGACGCGGTCTGCGAACTGACCTCGTCCAGGCTCACCGGGCGGGAGGCCATCAGCCGGTTCCTGGCGAACGAGTGCCCGGCGTTCGGTACCTGCCGGATGGTCCCCACCACCTACGGCGGCCGGCCCGCGTTCGCGACCTACGCACCCGGCCCCGACGGCCGGTACCGCGCCTACTCCGTCGAAACCCTCACCCTCACCCCGGCGGGCATCAGCCGGATCGTCTCCCACCAGGGCACGGACGCCTTCCGCACGCTCGGCCTGCCGCTGATCCACCGGTGATTGGAGCACTGTCCGGATGTGGACAGTATGTGATCCGCCCATTGCGTGCCGTGGTATCGCGAAATATCGTGCGGATTCGCAAGGGAAATCGGCTCTGAGGTGGGGGCACGAACACGTATGGGAATCTGCACGGTCAGATTAGCGTCCCGGTTCGGCGGCGGAATTCATCCGATGCCTCCGCCGCCACCGGGTGACCCGGCGGCCAAAGAGGTCTTCGACGCCTGGCTCGCCTTCGTCAACCGGCACGGAATCGCCGACCTGGCCGCCAGGTGCGCGCAGGGCCGGGCGGCTCAGGTGAAGATGGAACGTGCCAGGAGTACCGCCGTCAAATCCACCTGGGGCAACGCCTCGTGCTTCGCGGTGGTCGAGGTGGTCAAGCGCGAAGGCGGCGCAATCGTGGTGGCCGCCGCGGCGGGCTGGAGCCAGAGCGAGCAGGCGGCCGAGGGCAAGGTGCACGCCGAGCGCAGCGCCATCCAGCAGGCGTTCGAGCTGCTGGGCTCGGGCATTCTGGGAATCAGCCGGGTGTACGTCGAACTCGCGCCGTGCAGCACGCGCATCGGGCGGCAGAGCGACAGTTGCGCCGAATGGCTGAGCACCATCGCGCCCAACGCCACCGTGATGTACAGCCACGACCACCCCGGCGAGATCGACGCCTGGAAGAAGCTCAACACCGAAATGGCGAAGGAAGATGAGGTCTACGAATTCGCCTCGAACTTCCTGAACGCCGGTGAGGCCAGGGTCTCCGGCGACGGTCTTTACGTGGCCTGGCGCGGCGGCCTTCCCCGCGCCGCCTACCACACCAGCGCCCAATATCTGACGGCCAAACTGGAGAACTCCCCCAGCCGGGAGGTCCCGCTCGCCGCCGCCGCCCGCGTGGACGGCACCTGACCCCTGGGCGTGGTCAGCCGGGTCTGCTCAGTGTGCCGACGATGACGAAGTTCACGTCTCGGGTGATCTTGTTCTCACCGTGGCCGCTGTAGCTGAACTCCAGGGTGTCGCCTTGGCCCAGGGTCAGGGTGATGGAGCCGTTGCGCGGGCAGTTGCCGCGCATCGCCACCCGCTTCAGGCTGGCGACGTCGCCCACCACCTTGACCAGGCGGGATGTGGCGACGCAGCGGTACTCGACGTAGTGCTCGGTGATCTGCTTGGCGGAGATGTCGAGGCGTAGTTCGTCGCTCGCGCCCGGGTAATAGCGGACGCGGCCCTGCCACTTGCCCTTGAAGGCGGCGGGAAAGGCACGCGGCGCGGGCGTCGGGGTGGGGGTCGGGGTCGGGGTGGGGGCCACCGTGGGCGTCGGAGTCGGCGTGGTCGTGGTCGTGGGGCGTACGGCGGTCGCGCCGCGCGGAAGCACGATGAGCGCGACGGTCACCATGATCGCGACGGCCACCATCGCGCCGCCGACCGCCAGCCGCTGCACGATCCGCCCCCGCTCCGCACCTGCCCCGGCAGGCGGCTCCGGGGCGGGGGTGCCCATCAGGCGGAGGCAGATGTCGACCATGGTGGGGCGGGCGGCCGGGTCCTTGGCCAGGGCCGCGCGGACGATGGAGCGCAGCGGCTCCTCAAGTACCGAGACGTCCGGCTCGGCGGTGAGGATCCGGTGCATCACCGCCGGGATCGTGTCACTGCCGAACGGCGGCTGCCCGGTGGCCGCGTACAACATCACACAGCCCCAGGCGAACACGTCGGCCGGTGGCTCCGCCTTGTGCCCCGCGAACTGCTCCGGGGCCATGAAGCCGGGCGTCCCGAGGATCTGGCTGGTCTGGGTCGTCGGGTCGGTGAGCGCGCGGGCGATCCCGAAGTCGATCACGCGCGGCCCGTCCGGGCCGAGCAGTACGTTGCCCGGCTTGAAGTCCCTGTGGACCACCCCGGCCCGGTGGACGGCCGCCAGGGCCGTGGCGGTGGCCACCGCGAGGCGCTGGAGATCGGCCCCGGCGCGTACGCCCGCCTGGGCCAGCGACGGCCCTTCGACGTACTCGCTGACCAGGTACGGCGGGTCGGCCTGGGGGTCGGCGTCCACGATCCGCGCCACGCAGAACGGCGCGACGCTGCGCGCCGCCGCGATCTCCCTGGCCAGCCGCTCGCGGGCCCGGCCGTCGGCGCCCTCGCCGCGCAGGACCTTCACCGCCACCCGCCCGGCGGGCCCCTCACCCAGGTAGACGATCCCCTGACCGCCGCCGCCGAGCCGCCCGAGCAGCCGATGCGCGCCGACCTGATCCGGATCGCCCGGCCGTAACGGCTCGGCCACGTCCGCCTCCTCGCTCCCGCCCAACGGCGATCATACGCATCCATGACAGACCGCCCCGGCATTCAACGGGCCAGGGCACTCAGGGCGTTCAGGGCGCGGGCGCGCGCGGTCTCGGACTCCTCGGCGCGGGCGCGTTCGCGGGCGTACTCGCGCATCAGGTCGTGGAAGGTGTAGCGGCCGGGCGCGCACTCCTCGATGAGGTGGGCGGCGGCGAGTCCGCAGAGCAGGCGTTCGGTCTCGGCGGGGGCGGTACCGGTCAGGGCGGCGGCCTCGCCCGCGGCGAAGGCGGGACGCGGGACGAGGCCGAGCAGCCGGAACAGCCGCCGGGACGGCGGGTCCAGCCGCTGATAGGACAGGTCGAACGCGGCGCGCACCGCGGCGCGCGGGTCTCCGTTCAGGGCGAGCGAGGCTAATCGTGGACCGGTCAGCCGGCGTACCTGATCGCCCAGGTCCGCGCCCGGCCGGGACAGGATGCCCGCCGCCGCGATGCGCAGCGCCAGCGGCAGGTAGCCGCAGGCCCTGGCGAGTTCGGTGGCGGCGTCCCGGTCGGCGGACAGCCGTTCGTGGCCGAGGATCTTGCCGAACAGCGCGCCCGCCTCGTCGGGGGCCAGCAGGCCGAGCGGCACGGGCACCGCGCCGTCGCGGGCGACCACCCCGGCCAGGCGCTCCCGGCTGGTGATCACTGTGGCGCAGCGCCCGCCGCCGGGCAGCAGCGGGCGGACCTGCTCCTCGGAGGCGGCGTTGTCCAGGATCACCAGGACCCGCCGGTCGGCGAGCAGGCTGCGGTAGGCCGCGCTGGCCTCCTCGACGGTGTCGGGCACCCGGTCGGCCGGTACGCCGAGCGCGCGCAGCAGCCGGCCGAGGGCCCGCAGCGGGTGCAGCGGCCGTTCCGGCGAGTATCCGTGCAGGTCAACGTAGAGCTGACCGTCCGGGAAGCGGGCGCGGACCCGGTGCCCCCAATGGACGGCCAGCGCGGTCTTGCCGACCCCGCCGCCGCCGGTCACCACCGCGACCGACGCCGCCTCCCCGCCTGCGGCGATCGAGTCGAGCAGGCGTAGTTCGCGCGCCCGCCCGGTGAACTGGCCGGGGCCGGGCGGGAGCTGCGCGGGCACCGCCGTGGGTTCGGGGCCGGTCTCGGGCACCGCGTACAGGGTCGGGGAGCGGCCGGCGGGAACGTTCCCGCGCAGGATGCGCTGCCGCAACTGCCGGAGTTCTGGTCCGGGGTCCAGGCCCAGCTCGTCCACCAGCCTGCGGCGGGTGCGCTCGTACCGTTCCAGCGCGTCCACCCGCCGCCCGGTACGGCAGAGCGCCAGCATCAGCAGCCCGACCAGCCGCTCCCGGAACGGATGCTCGGCGACCAGCGCGATCAGCTCGGGCACCAGCGTGGCGTCGTGCCCGGCGCGCACCTCGGCGTTCAGGCACTCCTCGGTGACCGCCAGCCGTTCCTCGTCGAGGGAGTCGCGCAGCCGGTCCAGCAGTTCCCCGCCGGAGACCCCGGTCAGCGGCTCGCCCCGCCACAGCTCCAGCGCGTGCCGCAGCCCGGCGGCCCGCGCCTCGTCGGTCTCGGCGGCCCGTGCTCGCGTGACCGAAATTCGGAATTCGTGGATATCGACCTGCTCGGCGGGGAGGCTGAGCAGGTAGCCCTGCGGGGAGTACGCGATCGTGACGCCGGCTCGGGCGAGGGCCACCCGCAGCCGCGAGACGTACCCCTGGACGAGGCTGCGCGCGCCCGCCGGGGCCCGCTCCCCCCACAGTCCGTCGATCAGCCGCTCCATCGCGACGACCCGGCCCGCGTCCAGCGCGAGCAGCGCGAAGGCGGCCCGTTGCCGGGGCGGGCCGAGTGAGATCTCCTGGCCTTTCTCCCAGGCCCGCACCGAACCGAGTAATCCGATCGTCAGCCGCGGCCCCTGGCCTGGTGCTTGTGCTTGTGCCGACATGTCGCTCCCTTCTTCCTTGCGAATGCGATTACCGGCAGTCATAGGAGGGGCACAAGTCGCAGTCCAGCCGAAATCCTGACCGGATCAGGCCGAAGTGCAGCGTATCCCGGCACGCTGAGGCCGCATCCGACAGTTCAAACCTTCTCGACGGTTCATACGAAGGGTCACGGCGGGAGAAATCGCCTCCGGCCGGCGCCGGATCGCCTTTCCCACAGTCCGCGTCCCTTCCGGAAAGAGGCAGCATTGTCATATCCGCAGCACGATGTGATGAGGGCCTTCGCCGAGGCGGTGGCCCGCCATCCGGACCGGCCGGCGTTGGAACACGGTGACGGCGTCCTGACCTACGCCGAGCTGGACGCGTGGGTCCGCGCGACGGCCCGGCGGCTCGGGCCCCGCCCGGGGGCGGTCGCGGTGCCGGCCACGCGCACGCCGGCCACCGTGGCCGCGCTGCTCGGAGTGCTGGCGGCGGGCGGCACTTACGTGCCCATCGACCCCTCGCACCCTCCGGCCAGGCAGCACGAACTGATCACCGCGAGCGGCTGCACCGCCGCCCTCGGCACCGGACCGGCCCTTCCGTACGGCGTGCGTCAGGTGGCCCTCCCCAACGCCACCGACGAGCCCGGCGAAATCGCGGCCGTCGCCGGCGACGATCCCGCGTACATCCTGTTCACCTCCGGCTCCACCGGGGCGCCCAAGCCGGTGGTCACCCCGCGCCGGGCCATCGGCGTGGTGACCGGCGCGCTGCGCGAGCTGTTCGGCATCACCCCGGACGACCGCGTACTCCAGTTCGCCGCACTGAACTGGGACACCTGCCTGGAGGAGATCCTGCCCGCGCTCACCACGGGCGCGGCGCTGGTCTTCTGCGACGACGCGCACTCCGGGTCCTTCCGCCGGATGCTGCGCGCGATCGAGGCCGCGCGGGTCACCGTGCTCGACCTCCCCTCCGCGTTCTGGCACGAACTCGTCCGCCACCTGGTGGACGAGCGGGCCGCGCTGCCCCCCTTGGTCCGGCTCGTCGTCATCGGCGGCGAGGCGGTGAGCGCGGCCCGGCTGTCGGACTGGCGGACACTCCGCACCGACTCCATTCGTCTGATCAACACCTATGGATGTACCGAGACCACACTGATCACCCACGCCGCCGACCTCACCGCCCCCAGCCGGGGCAAGGTGCCGATCGGGCACCCGTTGCCGCACGTCAGGCAGCACATCGGGGAGGACGGCGAGCTGCTGATCGGCGGCCCGTCGCTGGCCCTGGGCTATCGCGGCCTGCCCGCGGCGACCGCCGAGCGGTTCGTCGAGCGCGACGCCGTCCGGTACTTCCGCACCGGCGACCGGGTCTCGACGACCCCCGGCGGGATGCTCGTCCACGAGGGACGGCTGGACCACGAGCTGAAGATCCGCGGCGTCCGGGTGGACCCGGGCGAGGTCGAGGGCCAGATGGCCGCCCATCCGGGGGTGGGCGGGGTGGCCGTGACCGGCGTGGCCACCGGCGACCACACGACCCTCGCCGCCTACGTCGTGCCCCGCGCGCAATGGCCGGCCGGTGACCTTTCCACCGACCTCCTGGAATTCCTGCGCGACCGCGTACCGGCCCATCTGGTGCCCGGCCGGATCACCGTCGTGCCGGAACTCGTCTACACGCCGAGTGGAAAGGCCGACCGCGCCGGTACGCACCGCCGATATGCCGCAGGAAACCAGAAGAACCCGACCCCCAAGGAGGCCGTTTCGTGAATGCCGACGCACTCGCCGACCTTTTCCGCCGCGTGCTGGAAAACCCCGACGTCAGCGCGGACAGCGACTTCTTCGTCAGCGGCGGTGATTCACTGCTGGCCACTCGCGTGCTGAGCGGTATCGCCCGCGACTGCGGCGTCGAGCTGGGTTTCGACGATTTCCTTTCCGCGCCCACTCCCGGCGCGCTGGCGGAGAAGATCGCGAGCCGGGCATGAGCGTCGTCGTCGTGGGAGCCGGTCTCGCCGGGCTCACCGCCGCCCGCGACCTGCTGGCCCGGGGCGTCGAGGTGACCGTGCTGGAGGCCCGCGACCGGGTGGGCGGCCGGACGTACGGCCTCGAAGTCGCGCCGGGCGTGTGGGCCGACGCGGGCGCGGCGTACCTGGGCCACCGGCACACCGCACTGACCGCCCTGCTGGCCGAACTGGACCTCAAGACCACTCCCACCGCCATGGACGGCGACAGCCGGTTCGAGCTGGGCGGCGACGTCGAGACCCGGGCGGGCCGGTTTCCTCCGCTGTCGGCGGTGGCGCTCGGCGAGCTGTTCGACGCGCTCACCGACCTGTGCGCGAAGGTCCGCGTGGACGCCCCCTGGCTGACCCCGGACGCCGCCGGCCTGGACCGGCGGACCGCCGCCGGCTGGGCCGCCGAGCACCTGCGGCACCCGGACGCGCGCCGGTTCTTCCCGCTGTTCCTGGGCGAGATGATGGCCGCCGACCCGGCGGCGGTGTCCGTCCTGCACATGGCGTTCTACCTGCGGTCCGGCGGCGGGCTGCGGTATCTGAACGCGTTCGCGGGGGGCGCGCAGGAGGACCGGATCGACGGCGGCGCGCACCAGGTGTGCGAACGGCTGGCCGCCAGGCTCGATGTACGCCTCGGCGAGCCGGTGCGCGCGATCCACCAGGACGGCGACGGCGTGACCGTTGTGTCGGCGTCCGGGCAGGTCAGGGCCGGTGCGGTGGTGGTCGCGGTGCCGCCCGCGCTGGCCGCCGCGATCGACTTCCGGCCCGGCCTGCCGACTCCCCGGGCGCGGACCGCGACCGCACCCGGCTGCGCGGTCAAGGTCCACCTGATCTATCCACGGCCGCTGTGGCGGGAGTACGGGCTGTCCGGCTGGACGGTCAACGCGACCGGCCCGCTGCTGTCCACCGTGGACGACTCGCCGCCGGACGGCGGCGCGGGCGTGCTGACCGGGTTCGTGACCGGCGCGGAGGCGCACCGGTTCGCCGCGCTGCCCGCCGCCGAGCGGCGCGAACGGGTGCTGGCCCAGGCCGCCCGGCTGTTCCCCGAACTGCCCGCCCCGGCGCAGGTCCACGTCACGGACTGGATCGGCGAGGAGTACAGCCGCGGCTGCTACGCGGCGCTGTTCGGCCCCGGGGACTGGGGCCTGCTCGGCCCCGGCCTCACCGCCCCGCACGGCCGTGTCCACTGGGCCGGCACCGAGACCAGCACGGAGTTCTTCGGGCTCATGGAAGGCGCGATCCGCTCGGGACACCGGGCGGCCACGGCGATAGCCGAAACACAGGAGGAGCAATGACGGAGACCACGTCCATCGCCCCGCTCGACGTACGGCAGGCGTTCATGACCGAACCCGGTCTGGGCGCGGGCAACTTCCTGGACCACGCCCTGGCGGCCAACCCGAACCGCGGCGTGCCGTTCATCTACAGCCACCACGAGGACCATCGCGGCGGCGTGGTGCTGCGCGGGCACAGCCTGACCGACCTGGCCGCGCTGCGCGACCGCTACGCCAAGTGGTACCGGGCCAACGGCGTACGCCCCGGCGAGCCGGTGGCCATCGTGGTCGCCGAAGGGCTGGAGCCGCTGGTCCACTTCCTCGCGCTGACCGCGCTGGGCGCGATCCCGGCGCTGGTCAACGACGCGATGCGGACCGACGTCATGGTCCGCTACCTCGACCACGTGGGCGTGGTCGGCATCGTCGCCGACGACACCACCAAGCTGCTGCTGGCGTACCGGGACGACCCGGCCCGCCGCCCCCGGTTCATCGCCCTGTCCGCCGAGGTGCGGGCGCACGACGCGGCCTCCGGCGAGCTGCCGGAGACCTACCCGCACCGGCACGCGCCCGACGACCTCGTGGCGCTGATCCACTCCTCCGGCACGACCGGCACGCCGAAGTCCACGACCCTGGGCCACCGCAGTTTCTGGGACGGCAAGCAGCAGCGGATGGTGCGCTTCCCCGCCGAGCCGTACGACAAGCTGATGTCGCTGATGCCGCACACGCACGCGGGCGGGCTCAGCTACTTCCTGACCGCGGTGCTGCTCGGCCTGCCGACCGTGGTCATGTCCGACTGGCGGCGCGCGGTCGTGGAGCCGGTGATGGAGGCGTTCCAGCCGACCATGGTCGCCTCGTTCCCGAGGACGTTCGTGGAACTGGCCACCGGCGAGCCGCCGGCCAAGGCCGCGGCGAAGGTCCACACCTGGTTCAACACCGGGGACAGCGCGCACTACGGGCACATCAGGAAGCTGGTGCGGCTCGGCGAGCGGCCCGCCGGGCTGATCAAGCCGTGGCTGCTGCCCGGCGGCGGCCCGGACGACGAGCCGCGGCCGGGGTCGCAGTTCATCGACGGGCTGGGCTCCTCGGAGATGGGGATGGCGCTGTTCGGCCAGGTCACCACGCCCGAGACCGAACGCGCCGACCGCTGCGTAGGCAGGGCCCAGGAGGCGGTGATCAAGGCCGCGGTACTGGACGAGAACGGCGCCGAGGTGCCCGACGGCACGGTCGGCCTGCTCGGTGTGATCACCCCGTCGCGCACCCCGGGCTACTGGCACGACAAGCGGATGACCAGGAGCTTCGAGCTGAACGGCTACTGGCTGACCGGAGACGTGGCCTGGCGGGACGGCGAGGGCCGGTTCTACCACCTGGACCGGACGGTGGACGTGATCGACACCGCCGCCGGGCCGGTCTACAGCCTGCCGGTGGAGGAGGTGCTGATCGCCGACTGCGCCGGCCTCGTGCAGGACTGCGCGGTCGTCGGCGTCCCCTCCGGCGAGGGCCAGCGGCCGATCGCCGTGGTACGGCCCCAGGCCGAGGCGGCCGGTGTCACCGCCGAGGAGGTACGCGAGCACGCCAACAAGGCCCTCGCCGACGCGGGCCTGGCCCCGCTGGCCGCGGTGATCATCGCGGGCGGCGACGACGAGTACCCGCTCGGCCCCACCGGCAAGGTGCTCAAGCGGGAACTGCGCACCCGCCACGCCGGGCTGCTGACCGGATGAGCGCCGACCCGTACGTGTACGCGCGCCGGCCGCTCACCGAGCCGGACTGGCGGCGGCTGCCCGGCTGGCGCGACGTCACCGTGGCGCAGTGGCGCGACGCCCAGTGGCAGCGGGCGCACTGCGTGAAGGACGCGCGGCAGCTCCGCGCGGTCGTGGGCGACCTGTTACACGAGTCGTTCTACGCCGACCTCGCGGCCGACGCCGAACGGTTCGCGACCATGCCGGTGCTGGTCACGCCGCAACTGCTCAACGTGATGGCGGGCGACGCCGGCCCAGGGACCTTCACAGCGGATTTCCTGGCCGACCCGGTGCGCAGGTACCTGATGCCGGTGCGGTCCGACCGGCACCCGGAGTGGCCCAGCCACCCGTACGCCCAGCGCGACTCGCTGCACGAGGCGGAGATGTGGGCGGTGGAAGGGCTGACCCACCGGTATCCGACCAAGGTGCTGGCCGAGCTGCTGTCCACCTGCCCGCAGTACTGCGGGCACTGCACCCGGATGGACCTGGTCGGCACCTCGACCCCGCAGGTGACCAAGGCCAGGCTCGTGCTGCGGCCGGTGGACCGGCAGGAGCTGATCCTGGACTACCTCAAGCGCACGCCCGGCGTCCGGGACGTGGTGGTCTCCGGCGGTGACCTGGCCAATCTGCCGTGGCCACGGCTGGAGACGTTCCTGACGCGGCTGCTGGAGCTGTCGTCGGTGCGGGACATCCGGCTGGCCACCAAGGCGCTGGTCGGGCTGCCGCAGCACTGGCTCCAGCCGGACGTGCTGGAGGGCATGGCCCGGGTCGCGGGCCTCGCCCGGCGGCGCGGGGTGAACCTCGCGGTGCACACCCACGCCAACCACGCGCGCTCGGTGACGCCGCTGGTCGCCGAGGCGGCGCGGGCCCTGCTGGACGCGGGCGTACGGGACGTGCGCAACCAGGGCGTACTGCTGCGCGGGTGCAACACCACCCCCGCCGACCTGCTGGACCTGTGCTTCGCCCTCCAGGACGAGGCGGGCATCCTGCCGTACTACTTCTACGTCTGCGACATGATCCCCAACGCCGAGCACTGGCGGACCCCGATCCACGAGGCGCAGCGGCTCCAGGAAGCGATCATGGGCTACCTGCCCGGCTACGCCACGCCCCGGATCGTGTGCGACGTGCCGTACGTCGGCAAGCGCTGGGTCCACCAGCTCGTGGAGTACGACCGGGAACGCGGCGTCTCCTACTGGACCAGGAAACACGGCCTGGGCCTGGGCGGGGACGCCGACCTCGACCGGAAGTACCCCTTCTACGACCCGATCGACACCCTGCCCGAGCCCGGCCGCCGCTGGTGGGCCGGCAAAGAGAGGCGACCATGAGCACGCTGCGCCGGATGTGCTGGATCTTCCCCGACCGGGAGTCCACCAGGACCACCGCGATGTGGCACACGTTCTTCTGGGACATGTACGCTGAGGTCGCCGCCGAACTCGGCATCTCCTGGACCATGCACGCCCCCGACGCGGTGACCGTGGACGGCCTGCGCCCCGGCGAGCCGCGCGTCTACGTGGACGGTGAGCGGGTCACCCCGGCCGACACGCTGTTCATCACCGCGCTGTACTCGCTGCCCTACCAGTCGATGGACGTGTTCAACCAGTACGCGCTGTACGCCGTGCTGGAGCAGGCCGGTTTCTACCTGCCGTTCCCGCCGTGGCTGTCGCCGATCGCGAACGACAAGCTGGCCACGGTACTGCACCTGGCCGACTCGCCCGTCCCGCCGATCCCGACCCTGCGCATCGGCACCGGGCGGGACGTCGGCAAGCACCTGTACGAGGTGGCGCTCGGCGGCCTCACGTACCCGGCGATCGTCAAGCCGGCCGGGTGGTGCGGCGGCGGCGGGGTGAACCTGGCCCGCGACGCCGAGGAGATCCGCGGCCTGGCCAGCCTGGCGCAGGGCGGGGACACGACGCTGGTCGTCCAGCCGTACCTGGGCGACGGGACGGTGGACTACCGGGTCTACGTCGTCAACGGCGAGCCGTACGCGGTCATGAAGCGCATCCCCGAGCCCGGCTCCCCGGTCGCCAACGCCAGCAGGGGCGGCGCGATGGAGTTCCCGCCGGTGCCGCCGGAACTGGCCGCGGCCACCGCGTACTTCGCCGAGAAGCTGCCCATCCCGTTCTTCTGCGTGGACTTCCTGTTCGACGGGGAGCGGTACTGGTTTTCCGAGCTGGAGCCGGACGGGGTGATCGCCCCCGACTTCGGCGACCCCGCCCGCGCGCTCCAGCGCGACGTCACCCGCGCCCGCTGGACCGCCTACCGGGACGCCCACGCCCGCCACCACGACACCCGAGAGCTGGTGACCCTGTGAACGCGTTCTCCCTGACGCCCGCCGCCGCCGAGCCGTACCTGCACGTGGCCCGCCGGTCCCTGGACCGGCTGCGCGGCGTGCCCGCGCTCGCCGCCCGCTACTCCGGCCACGGCGAACCGCGCACGCTGGACGACGTGGCCGCGCTCCCCCCGCTGGTCAAGGACGACCTGAACGTGGCGCTGGCGCACCTGCGGCCGGCCGCCGAGCGCGGCGCGACCTGGCTGTTCCAGAGCGGCGGCAGCACCGGCGCGCCCAAGGTCGGCTACGCCCCCACCGGCTTCTACATGCGGGGCGTATACGAGCAGTGGCGTCCGCTGGACCGCGACGACGTGTTCGTCAACGGGTGGGGCGCGGGCCGGATGTGGGGCGCGCACTTCCTGGCGGGCGCGTTCGCCGACCTGTCCGGCTGCCAGGTGATCGCGCTGGGGTCGGTGGGCAGGGACGAGTACGGCGACTGGCTCTCGTTCTTCGCCGACCGCGAGGTGACCGCGTTCGGCGGAACGCCGAGCGTGCTGCGGCTGTGGTTCGCGCACGCCAGGGCCACCGGCGTGAAGCTGCCGGCGCTGCGCAAGGTGCTCTGGCTGGGCGAGGCGTGGCACCCGCAGCTCGAGGAGGACATGGCGGCGGTGGCCCCGGACGCCCGTCGCTGGGGGATGTTCGGCAGCACCGAGACGTGGGTGGCGGGGACCAACACACCGCAGTGCCCGGCGGACGTGTTCCATCTGCTGCCGTCGCAGCTCGTTGGGGTGGACGCGGACTCGGACGGACTGCTGGACTTCACCACGCTGGACCCGAACGTGCTCAACCCGGTGCTGCGGTACCGGACCGGCGACGCGGGGCGGTTCGTGACGTGTTCGTGCGGGCGGGAGGATCGGGCGCTGCGCATCCTCGGGCGCCGGGATTCGGTGGTGCAGGTACGCGGGCTGGGCCTGCACGTGGACGACATCGTGGCGCGGGCCGAGCGGGAGCCGGGGGTCACCCGGGCGCAGGTGCTGATCACCGAGCGGCAGGGGCGGGTGGCTTCCGTGGACGTCCTGCTGCTCGCCGGTCCAGGGGCTTCGCCGGAGCGGCTGCGCCGGGACCTGATGTCGGGCACGTTCACGATCAGTACGGCCTTCCAGCACGACCCGGAGTCCTTCCGGGTGTCGGTGGTGGACGAGCTGATCAGCAACGGGCGCACCGGCAAGACCTCCGGCTTCGTCGTGCGGGAGGAGCCGTGAGGCTGCCGCGCGGCCTGGGTCTGGGCCGCGAGTTCGGCCTGTTCTGGGCCGCGCAGTCGGTGAGCCTCGTGGGCGACCGGATCACGGTGTTCGTGGTCCCGACCCTGATGATCGTGGCGCTGGACGCGTCGCCGTTCGAGGTGGGCGTGGTGGCGATGGCCCAGTACCTCGGGATTCCGCTGCTCGGGCCGGTCGCCGGGGTGCTGGTGGACCGCTGGGACAAGCGGGCGACCCTGCTGGTGTGCGACCTCGTGCGGATGGCGGCGGTGCTGGTCATCCCGGTGGCGTACTGGCTGGGGGTGCTGTCCACGCCGCTGCTGTTCGGGTGCGTGGCGCTGATCAGCGCCGCGACGATCTTCTTCAACATCGGCTACCTGGTCGCGGTGCCGACCACGGTGCCAGAGGACCGGCTGGTGCGGGCGTACTCGCGGCTGGAGGGCAGCCGGACGGTCGCCGAGGTCGGCGGCCCGTCGATCGCCGGCGCGCTGTACCACGCCTTCGGGGTGGCCACGCTGCTCGTGGACGCGGCCAGCTACCTGGTTTCGGCCGGGTGCGTGCGAGCCATGCGGCCCTGGGGCGGCACATCGGTGCCGGAGGGCGGGATGTGGGCGCGGCTGCTGCTCGGGTTCCGGCTGAACTGGGCCGATCCGGTACTGCGCCGGGTGATCGTCGCCGCCGTGACGCTGAACTCGGGCGGGCCGATCTTCGTGACCGTGCTGCCGGTGCTGGCGTACGAGGGGTTCGGGCTCTCGGCGGGCGCGCTCGGCGCGGCCATGTCGGTGGCCGCGTGCGGCGCGGTGGCAGGCGCTCTGGTCGCCCCTCGGATCGGCGCCCGGCTCGGACTCGGCCGCACGCTGGCCTGGGGGCTGCTGCTGCACTGCCTGGTCGGGCTCGGCATCCTCGCCGCGCCCGCGCTGCCCGCCGGGCCGGTGATCGCGGTGACGTTCGGCTGCTACGGCTTCTTCATGTCGTGCATCAACGTGTGCAGCGCGCCGATCCGGCAGTCCCGGATGAACGCCGACAACCAGGGCGTGATGCACGCGGCGTTCCGCACCGCGACCTGGGGGGTGATCCCGCTGGCCGCGCTGGTGGGCGGTACGGCGGTCACCCTGCTCACCGGCGGCATGGGCGTGCTCGGCGCGGCCCAGGCCGTCATGGTCGGCGGCACGCTGCTGGCCGCGTTCTCCTTCCTGCCCGCCCTGCGGGTCCAGCCGCTGCTGGACCGCGCCCGGCGGGACGCCGAACCCGCGGGGAGCCTGACATGACGACACTGCTGATCACCGGGACGTCCTCGGGCATCGGCCTGGCGACTGCTGTTATGGCCGCTCGCGCCGGGTACACGGTGGTGGCCACGATGCGCGACCCGGAGGCGCGGGGTGCCGGGCTACGGGCGGCGGCTGCCGAGGCCGGGGTCTCGCTGGACGTACGCCGGCTCGACATCACCGACGCCGTGTCCATCGCGGACTGCCTGGAGGGGGTGCGCGAGACGTACGGCGGGCTGGACGCGCTGGTCAACAACGCCGGGATATCCAATTTCGACCCGACCATGGAGATGTCCACCATGGCGGCCCTGCGGGCCAACCTGGAGGTCAACTTCTTCGGGGTCATCGCGGTGAGCCGGGTGGCGATGCCGATGCTGCGGGCCGCCCGGGGGCGGCTGCTGACCATCGGCAGCGTCCATGGGGTGGTGGGCCAGCCGTTCAACGAGGCGTACGCGGCGGCCAAGGGCGCGGTGGAGGGCTTCATGGAGAGCCTGGCGCCGGTCGCGGCCGAGCACGGGGTGCGGGTGAGCGTGGTCGTGCCCGGTTTCGTGCGAGACACCCGGTTCGGGTACTTCCCGGACGTCAGCCGTAAGACGATCCGGCGGGACTCGGGGCCGTACGCGCCCGCGTTCGACCGCTACTTCGAGTGGGCGGTGAACGCGGGGTGGGCCACGGCCGGGCAGTCCGCCCAGGAGGTGGCGGAGGTCGTGGTCGGTGCGCTGGCTCTGGACGAGCCCGCCTTCCGTATCCCGACCAGCGCATGGGTGGCGGAATACCTGGCGAGCAAGCTCGCCGACGTGGACGGCTCCGCCGTACAGGCCATGGCCCGGAGCTGGCTCGGGGCCCCGGTGTGAGCGGCATCGACACGGCCTGCCGGACGCTCGGCATCACCGTCGAATCTGCTGGTCCGGGCCGGGCGCGGCTGCGGATGCGGGTCACCGCCGAGATGGTCAACGGGCACGGGCTCGCGCATGGCGGGTACGTGTTCCTGCTCGCCGACGCGGCCTTCGACCGGGCCTGTAATTGTGGCGGCCCTTTGACGCTGGCGCAGAGCGCCCAGGTGACCTTTGTCCGCCCGGTCATGCCCGGTGACGAGCTGGTCGCCGAGGCCACCGAACGGGTCAGGTACGGCAGGCACGGCGTTTACGACGTCACCGTGTCGCGGCCGTCCGGCCAGATCGTCGCGGAGTTCCGCGGCCAGAGCATCACCCTGCCCCGTACTTCATGTACTTCATGAAAGGAGGCGGCACATGCCCGCCCGACCGCTCCGCGAACTGATCGACTTCGCCCGCCGTAACTCGCCCTTCTACGGCGAGCTGTACCGCGACCTCCCCCAGGGCGTCGCCGAACTGACCGAACTGCCGATCATCGACCAGACCGCCTTCTGGGCCGCCAACACCTGGCCGGACAACCGGCTGCTGACCGGCCCGCTGACCGACGCCGCCATCTACACCTCCGGCGGTACGACCGGCGCACCGAAGTTCTCCCCCTGGACCCGCACCGAACACGCCGACTCGGTGACCGCCTTCGGCGCGGGCATGGTCGCGGCCGGGCTGCGGCCGGGGCACCGGGTGGCCAACCTGTTCCTGGCCGGGGAACTGTACGGCGGGTTCCTCTACATCGAGCACTCGCTGCACAACGCGCCGGTGGAGAACGTCCGGCTGCCGATCGCCGGGCACGCGGCCGACGACTTCATCGCCGGCCTGATCGGCACCCTCGGCATCAACGTACTGGCCGGGCTGCCCAACAAGCTGGCCCGGGTGGCCGAGGAGGTGACTTCACGGGGCGGGGCCGCCGACTCGGTGGAACTGCTGCTGTTCGCCGGCGACCTGCTCTTCGACGACCTGCGGCCGGTACTGGCCAAGGCGTTCCCCCGGGCGACCATCGCCTCCCTGGGCTACGCGTCGGTGGACGGCGGCCTGATCGGCGCCCCGGTCCCGGGCGGCGACGTACGGGTCCACGAGGCATTCCCCAACCGGACCGTGGTCGAACTGATCGACGAGGCCACCGCCGCCCCGATCACCACCCCCAGCCGCCCCGGCCGGGTCGTGGTCACCAACCTCTTCCGAACCCTGATGCCCATCATCCGCTACCCCGTCGGCGACCTCGCCGAATGGACCGACGCGGAGTGCCGCAGGTTCCGCCTGGTCGGCCGTACCACCGAGGGCGCCAGGGTCGCGAACGTCCCCATGGGCGTCGCCGACATCCGCAAGGTCCTCACCGAGGCCGCCCCGGCCCTGTCCGGTTCCCAGCTCCAACTGGTCCAACGCCGCTGGAACGGCCGCGACGGCCTCCTCCTCCGCATCTCCTGCGCCTCGGAACCCCCCACCGACCTGACCGACCAGTTGATCAAAGCCATCTACGCCGCCAAGCCCATGTACCCAGAAAGCGTCACCGCCGGCACAGTCCACCCCCTGTCCATCGAATGGGCCCACCCCTCCACCCTGGCCATAAACCCCCGCAGCGGCAAAGTCCTCCCCGTAGTAGACGAACGCCCCCACATCTAAAAACCCAGCGCGGCCCCCGCCCAAAGCAGGGGCCGCGCCCCCGCACGAAAAAGAACCGCGCTACCGCACGAAAAAGAACCGCGCTACCGCGCGAGAAAAACCGCGCTACCGCGCGCAATCGCCTTCGCTCCGCTCAGCCGCGTTTCCCATGTCGGGCTCCGCCCGACCGCTAGCGCCACCGGCTAAACGATCAACACTGCCCGCGATTACTTGTCACCAGTCTCAATCACACATGACCGGCCTCGCACCCTGCCCTGCTATAGCCTCGGCGGGGCCATCCTCAGCCGGCACGAGATGCCTGGGAGGAGCCTTCCGGTCACCGGCAGAAGGGCAGAACGTGACTGGCCACCCCCGCCCCCGATCGCCTGATCTCTAATCCGCTGCCGCCCGTCCTCGGCCTGTCCGACGGCAACCACGCCAACTACCTGTGGGACGGCCGCGACCAGCAGGTCCGCCTCCTCGACTGGGAAGACTCCGGCCATAGCGACCTCCAGCGCGCGACTGGTCGCCGAGTTGGTAGCGCTTCGGAAGCTTTGGTTTCTCGCCCGCCGCGACGAGCTCATTGCCGACGCCGATGCATTCGCCGCGGATATAGTCCGTGACCGTACCTCCGGAATAGACGCTTCGCGGTCTCCAGAATGAGTAGACATACCGACATCATGGGTTCTGGGCGGCTCATCGAGGCGGCGTACCGTGCCAAGCCCTCGACCAAGGCGCGTGGTCGCGGGGGCGGCACTTCCTCGGAGGTTGGAATGCGTCCGGCCATCGGACCTGACGCTCCACCAGCACAGCGGCAAGGCCGTCCCTGCCGTGGACGAACCTCCACCCCCAACCAATCTCCTCGGGGCCGTCACTTTCAGCTTTACGCCGGATAATGTCGATTGATTCTGGGATGTTCACACAGGAATAGGCTCGCATACGCGTAGGGCCATGCTCTCTCATGGCCGCATCGTCGAGCATACGGACGTGAGTCTTGGGGACGGCCGGTACGTCCACGTGGCGACATTTCCATTCATCATTGGATCGGCTCCCCGCTTATCCTCCGTTGTGGCTGTCGATCGTCGATCTCGCCGAACCGGCGCAGGCCCGGGATCGGGAGCACGGCGACGATCGAGACGACCAGGGCGATACCGGCGAACCCGGCCAGCGTGGCGGTGCCGAGGTCGGCGAGCAGCCACCCCGCGACCACATAGCCGACCGGGCTCAACCCGGCCGTGGCCAGCCCGTCCACCGAGAACACCCGGCCCAGGTACCGCGCGGGCACTCCGGTCTGCAACGCGGTCGTCCACAGTACGGCGAACACCGCCAGCCCCGCACCCGTCAGGGCTGAGGCCGCCAAGATGATCGACGGGTGCGCCGCCAGTGTCAGGGCCACCGTCTGGGGCGCTTGGGCCAGCAGGGCGAGCATGGCGATCCAGCCCCGGGAGCGGGACCGGATGCCGGCCGCCAGACCCGCCCCCAAGAACGCGCCGGCGGCCTCCGCGGCCACGATCCACCCGTACCACGCACCCTCACGCCCGGTGAGCACCGGCAGGATCAGCGCAACCGGCGCGGCGACCAGCGCCATCTGGACGGTCCCCTGGATCATCACCGCGGCCATCCACGTACGCGAGGAGACGTAACGCAGGCCGTCGGCGATCTCGGCGGCCAGCCGGGGCCGGCCTTCCGGCGCCTCGGCTACCACCTCCGGCACCCCGGCAAGGGTGAGGATGCCGACGACGAAGGTCACGACGTTAACGCCCAGCGCCCACTGCGGCGACGTCGCCACCGACAGGGCCCCTCCGGCGGCGGCCCCCAGAAGGGTCGTCAGCCGGTTCGTGGTCGAGCGCAGCGCGTTGGCACCGGGCAGCCGATCCGGCGGCACCAGGCTCGGCAATATCGCCATGTACGCCGGGCGGTACAGACCCGTCCCGACACCCAGCAACCCGGACAACGCCCCCAGCAGCCACAGCGGCGCGAACGGCCCCGCGAGGAGGACGCCGGTGACGGCGGCGGCGCGCAGCAGGTCGGAGACGATGATGATCCGGGCCCTGCGGTGCCGGTCGGCCAGCGCGCCTCCCACGAGAATGGAGACGATCCCGCCGAGTGCGGACATACCGAGCACCGTCCCCAGCGCACGGGGTGCGTCCTCGCGGGGTAGCAGCAACAGCGCCACCGACACCCCGTACGCGGCGTCCCCGGTCAGGTTCATCACCTGTCCTGCCCACACCCGCCGGAAAACGGGGATGGACAGCGGGGCGAACATGGCCCTCATCGACCGTTCTCCTCCGCCTCGGCGAAAACGCCGAACTATCTCCTCGGGGCCACCTGAGGCCGGTCATCTCGTTCGCGTACACCCCGCCCAGTGGCGCCGTCCCAGCGCACGAACATGGACTGCCGCGTGACCCTCACCCAAAGAAGCGCGCGTCAAACGCCCTTCAGAACACGATCAAGTGCCGCGCGGCCTATGGGTCCCCAGTTCGGCTTGCCGCCGGGAAGGCCCCGCTCTCCGTTCTGCCCCATGAGCATCAGAAAGAGGCTCTTCATCGCGGCCAGCCCGCGGGCGCGCCGGATCGCCGCTTCGTCCGCATGCGCGTACATGTCGAAGAACCGTGAGGCCGTACCCGCGGGCAGCAGCAACCATGCGGCGGCGAGGTCCCACGCCGGATCGCCGGCGAACATGTCGCCGAAATCGACGATGCCCGAGAGCGTTCCGTCCGAGACGACGACGTTCGCGGGATGGAGGTCGCCGTGCACCCACACCGGCGGGCCCTCCCACGCGTGAGCCGCGACGGCGTCGTCCCATACGGCCCGGACCTCGGCGGCGGCGATGTCGTCGGGGGCAACGGCCTGAAAGAAGTACTCGAAACCGTCCGTGCAGTCCCTGGGATGGGCACCACGGTCCGTGGCGACCGGCGCATCGGCGGGCGCCTCCACATGAAGCGCCCGGAGGAAACCCGCCAACGTGTCGGCCGCGTGGGCGCCACGGCTGATCGAGCCATGATCCAACGGCTCGCCGGGAACCCACGTCATCACGGTCCAGTGCTTGGGGAAACGCTCGGACGGCTCGCCGAACCGCACCGGAGTCGGCACCGGCAGCGGCAGGCGCGGAGCCAGTACGGGTAGCCACCGCCGCTCCTTGAGCTGGAGCTCCGGGGTGGGGTCCATGCGCTGCATGCGCACGGCCAACTCATCCCCGAGACGCCACATCTGGTTGCCCCACCCGCCCGCCACCTCGCGGATGGCCAGCCCCGCAAGGTCCGGATGTTGCTCCTGCAGCAGGTCACGGACCAGATCTGCGGTGATCTCGATCTCGGCGTCGGTCATGCGAAGTCACTGTACTGAGGCGGCAGGGTGAACGCCTGGCTGGGCAAAGTCGAAGGTCTGCGGGTCAGCTCGAAAGCGGCAAAGCTCCGTGTGCTGTACCCAGGTGGCGTCATGATCCTTGGCTCAGGCGGAATCGAACCAGGGCTTTTGGGCGGCCCAGTGCTCGACCCACCCGGCGAATCCGGGTCCTCCCGTGGTGAGGCCGAACTCGGCGCCGAAGGGTGCCGCGCCTTCGCCACCACGTGACCTACGTCCATGGCCGCGACTCCGTCGGTGACAGCCGACTCTGGGCGTCGACCACGCCCGCAAGGGCATCGGTGGAATCGGTCAGTCGCCGGAAGTCGTGGGTTGACCTGGGTAATGTCCGCGGTAGACGGCTCCACTGATCAGGTCCACGAGGTTCCTTGCGTGCTGGATCGTGCGTGGGATGCCGATCCGAGATCCGTCACGGATTCGCACCTTGGCGGCGGGACCCCGCTCGCCCTCGTTGAAGTTGTAGTCAACGGCCTCTATGTCGTCCCAGGGGATCGAGCGTGTGCCGCGGGCGTCGACGTGGACGAAGCCGCCCTGGTACAGCTGGAATTGCTCATCGCGATGCCGCCGGTAGTGGATCACGTTCCGGGTCGAGAAGACCATGACGGTGAAGGCCAGGCCGGCCACCGAGGCGAAACCGCCGATCGGGACGACGTGGCCGGAGGAAGAGGGGGTGAGATCCCACACCATCGCTCCGACGGTGGCCACCAAGACCGCGGCGCTGATCACCGATACCCGGATCGAGGACTTCAGTGGCCGTTGCGGCGGCTGGTTGTCGAACACGTGCACCAGTGTTCCCAGGTTACGGTTTCCGCTGCGGGCGGCCCGCATTTCGACGATCTTCTCCGCCTGCGTGCGACCGAGCTCCCGCATCACGCGCCGGTGCTTCCAACTGTCGCGTATCCACAGCGGAAAGCCCGCGAGGCACAGCATGAACAGCACCCCACCCACAAGCACTCCCACGGGGAGATACCACGACGAATCCGTCTCCTGTCCCACTGCAACGAGGCCCCACGGCGACATGTCCTTCTCCCCTCTCCGTCGTCGTGCCACCGGCGCCGCGCAACACACGCCGGGGTCTCGCGGCTGCAACGCACGTGCCCAGCTACGTCGTCCTCGCGAACGTGCACCTCGTTCGCTCCCACATAACCCTTTGCAGCACACTCATCGTCCCACCGCAAGCCCGAGAACGCTGCTACTCCTCACCGGCAAACGCAGTCGCCACTTGCCTACGCGACCAAGGACGCGACCGGCGTGAGCGTTGCCGACCTGCCGACCACGGCACCGAGATCGAACGCCTTCTCCGTGTGCTGCACCGGGTGGCCCGGGCGTGATGCGCGGCGGCATCAGACGTCCCGGGATTGCGCGCACCCGAGATTGTGGCTTATCGTTTTTCGATAGTATCGATAATCGATAAGGAGGCTCGCATGAGACAGCCGACTTCGACACCGGGATCAGGAGCCGGAGGGCTCGGGGGCCGCGGCAGGTCCTGGTTACGGGGGCTGCACGCAGCGGTCCCCTCCCTTCGGGAGTCGAACTCAACAGCGACCACGTGGACGCTACCGTGCTCGTGGCGGGAGCGGATCCCGCCATCGGGTTCTACCACCTCCTGACCTGGCTGCCGCTGACCGTGGTGAACGTCCTGTCGTTCTGGTGGCTGGCCCGGCTCCTGGCCGGCGGTCTCAAGAGCGACCGCGCCCTGTTCTCCGCACAGGCCACCCGACGTCTGCGCCTGATCGGCGTGGTCCAGCTCGTCGGCGCGGCGGTGATCCCGCTCACCGCCGACATGATCCGAAGTACGCTCTCCATCCATGCCCTCGGCGTCGGCGCGTACTACGGGGACCTGTCCCCGGCCGCCTTCACCGGCGGTGCGCTCGTCGGGCTCTCCGCACTCGCCGTCTCCGAAATCATCCGGAAAGGCCGCCTCATGCTTGAGGACCTCGAAGGAACCGTCTGATGGAAGGCGAACCCGCGCACGGCATCGAGATCGCGCTGGGCGAGATCCTTGCCGAACGTGGCCTCACCCTCACCGAGTTGTCCATGAGGGTGGGAATCACCCTCGCCAACCTGTCGATCCTCAAAAATGGGCACGCGAAAGCCATCCGCTTCAGCACACTTTCCCGCCTGTGCGAAGAACTCGACTGCCAACCCGGTGACCTGCTGCGGTACAGAGGCGCCGAGAACTCCGGCGAACAACGGGAAACGTAAGAAGACCGGCCAATCCCATCGAGCCATAGATCAGCAGGTCCAGGCCATGGCCTAGCTAGGGGCCCATGCCGGACTCTCGACGCGTGACCTTCAATGAACGAACGTTTTCCGAAGACTGCGCCCGGCTTTGGTGAGCAGGGGATTGTGCTCGAAACTCTGTTCGCGGCGACCAGGGCCAGAGGTCACTCGTGTCCGGGTGTACCGACGCGGTGCCGGTGGCCGTGCAGGAAGGTGTGAACGCCCGCGGTGACCGTCTCGGTGATCTTTTCGGCGGGCAGAGTGGCGTAATGCGTCGGCAACCCGGCCGAGACCAGTAGGAGCAGGTGCAGCGCCGCGCGGTCGGGGTCGTCGACACGGAGCACGCTTTGCTTCGCCAACCGCCGCAGGTGGCCGGCCAGTTCGCGGCGGACCCGCCGTGGCCCGGTCTCCTGCCAGGCGTCGATCGCTTCCTGGGGGATGTGGCCCGCTTCGGCGGTGATCTGCCTGACCAAGGAGAAGTGCGCGGCGCTGCCGGGCCTCGGCGTCACCCAGTCCCGCCCGAACTCGATGAGGTCGCTCTCCACGTCGGTGACCTTGCGCAGGTGGCGGTCGATGATCGCGATTTGGATATCGGCGGCCTGCTGTGCGCTCTCCTGGATCACGACGAGGAACAGTTCGGCCTTGTCGGTGAAGTGGTTGTAGATGGTCCGGGTGGACACCCCTGCCTCGGCCGAGATCGCATCGACGCTGGCACGGGTGTAACCGTCGCGGGCGAACACCGTCAGAGCGCCGTCCAGGATCGCCTGCCGCTTGCCGCTCGGCGCCCGGCGAGGGCGGGGTGTCGTGCTGTCTTCACTGGTCACCGGAGGTCCTCCATTGATTTGCAATGTTCGTTTTACTTTTTGCCATGAGCGTTGTACTTTACCTCATGCCGCACTCGGGCGGCACCTCGTGAGGAGAACAGCGCATGATCAGGATCGCCATTGTCGTCGGCAGCACCCGCCCCCACCGCCGGACCGCGGTCGCGGCCCGCTGGGTCACCCAAGTCGCCGCCCATCACCCCGCCGTCACCGCGGGAGAAGTCGCCTTCGAGGTCGTCGACCTGGCCGAACACAGCCTGCCGGTACTGGATGAGCCGCTGGCCGCCCTCTTCGGCACCTACCACCACCCCCACACCAACCGGTGGGCCCAGACCATCGCCTCTTTCGACGGATTCGTCTTCGTCACCCCGGAGTACAACCACTCGGCCCCGGCCGCGTTGAAGAACGCCATCGACTTCCTGTTCGCCGAGTGGAACAACAAGGTTGCCGGGTTCGTCAGCCATGGCGTTCATGGCGGTGTTCGCGCCGTGGAGCACCTGCGGCAGGTCATGACCGAACTGCAGGTCGCCAACGTGCGCACTCAGGTCGCGCTCTCGGCCTTCACCGATTTCGAGATCACCGATCCCGCCGAGCCCGGCACCATCGCCCCCGGCCCGCACCAGGAGCCGACCCTGAACGAGTTGCTCGACGAGGTCATTGCCTGGTCGCGGGCGCTCAAGCCGCTGCGCCAAGAAGTCGGCCAGGTGGCGGGCGCATGAGCATGCGCTACCGGCTGCTGGGCCGTACGGGATTGCGGATCTCGGAGGTCCTCCTCGGCGCGATGCCCCTCGGTGAGGAAGAGATCGGCGCCTCGTCCCACAAGGCTCTTCGCGTCTTGGCCCTGTACGGGGAGGCCGGCGGCAACCTCATCGATACCGCGAACTCCTACTCGGGCGGACGGAGCGAGACCAGCCTGGGCCCTGGGCGAACTGCTGACCGGTCGCCGCGACAGGTTCGTCTTGGCCGGTGAGCACACCGTCTCGCGCGACGGCAGCGATCCCAATGTCGGCGCCGGTCACCGCGAGAATCTCACTCGGTCCCTGGAAGCCGGCCTGCGCCGACTGCGTACCGAGCATCTCGACCTGTACCGGGTCCATCGGTGGGACCGGCACACCCCGATCCAGGAGACCATGAGGGCGCTGGACGAGGCCGCCCGCGCCGGAAAGATCCTCCAGGTCGGCCTGTCCGATGCGGCCACCGATCTCACCCTCGGCCTTCTCGGCCACTTCCTCGCCCAGGCCGGTCCGGCGGTGTTCGGCGAGCCCTCCGCCAGGCTCGATGGAAGGCCACTGCCATGGACATAGAACCCCGACCGGCCGTGACCTTGGCCGCGGTCCTGCTGGGCTTCCTCGCGCTGCCGATGCTGATGTCCGGCACGACTGTCGCGCTGCCGCAGATCGGGGCCGACCTGCACGCCTCCGGCCCGGCCCTGCAATGGGTGCTCGTCGGCTACTTCCTTGCCGCCTCGTCGCTGATGCTGGTGGCCGGCTCGCTGGGTGACCTGTTCGGACGTCGGCGCATCTTCGCCATCGGCGCCGTCATCTACACCACCGGAGCCGGGATCAGCGCCCTGGCCCACGACATCGTGCTGCTGAACGCGGCCAGGACCCTGTCGGGAATGGGCGCGGCCGGCGTGCTGGCCGGCGGCGGCGCGATCCTCGGCGCCACCTTCACCGGGACCGCCCGCACCCGGGCGTTCGCGGCCACAGGCACCACCGCCGGCATAGGTTTGGCCGCCGGCCCGGCCCTGTCCGGCGCCCTGGTGGACTCCCTCGGCTGGCGGACCACGTTCGCCGCCTTCGCCGCCGTGGGCCTCGTACTGGGCGCGGCCACCTGGTTCATGCCGGAATCCCGGGCGGCCGACCGGCACAGGATCGACCTTCCCGGCACCCTCACCCTCATCGGCGCTCTCGCGCTGGTCATGTTCGGGATCAATCAGGCGGCGGCGGCCGGGTGGGGCGAGGCGCAGGTGTTCGGGCCCATCGGCGCCGGGCTGCTCCTGCTGGTGGCCTTCACCCGGATCGAGCACCGCAGCCCCCATCCAGTGCTCGATCTGAGCATGCTGCGCGACCGGCGGTTCATGGCCTGGTCGCTGGCCGGCCTGTTCGTCGTCGCCGGGCCCGCCGGGGTGGAGGTCTACCTGCCCGTCTACCTGCAGGGCGCGGGCACCTCCTCGGCCCGATCAGCGGGCCTGAGCATGCTGATGCTGACCGCCCCGGTCCTGCTTCTGCCGCAGGTCGCCGCCCGGCTGATCAACCGCGGCATCCCGCCCCGCCGCCTCATCACCCTCAGCCTGCTGCTGATCGCGGCCGGCAACGCCTGGCTCACCGTACTCCACCCCGCCATCACCACCCTGGAGCTCCTCGGCCCGCTGGCCACCATCGGGATCGGCCTGGGGCTGGGAGCCGGCCTCGCCGACGCCCAGGCGCTCAACCAGGTGGGGGCTGACCGAATCGGCATGGCCACCGGCCTGCTCAACACCATCCGCGCCGGTGGTTCCACCCTGACCATGACGGCCTTCGGCACCGGGTTGATCACCCTGCTCCAGTCGCGGGTCGGGGCCGCCCAGCCCGCCGCCCGGATCGCCGCAGGAGACCTCACCGGCCCAGACCAGGCCCGGCACGCCGCCCTGTTCACCGACGCCTGGCAGTTCGCTTTGTGGTCCGTCGCCGCTCTCTGCACCGTGATCGCACTGGCCGTCTGGGCCTTCCTTGCCCCGTCCCGACGGCGAGCCGCCGCCGATCACCCGTCCGGTTCTGGCTCCGAAGCGACTCTCACGCCTGCCACGGTCGAACCGATCTCTCAGCCGTCCGACAACCGCACCTCGAATTTCCCGCTGGAGAAGTGATGTTCATCGCCTGCGTCGTCTTCGCGATCTCGCTATCGCCGCTCCTGGTGATCTCAGGCCGGGCCAAGCTCGTAAAGACCCGTAGGTGGCGGCCACCACGCCCCGCCTCGGGGTGAAGCCGCACGGGTTCCCGACGCCGGCCGCCGCGATCACCTAGCGGGTCCGCCCAGGTGGTGGGGCTCGGTGTGCTGGGGTACGTCCAGGATTTGGCGGGGGCGTACGCGATACCGATCCTGTGGGCGCGGGAATTCGAGGAGGTGTCGGGGGGAGAGTGGCGGGTGCGGCTCGGGGTGTGGCATCCGCCATTGAGATACCTGCTATTGCGCATTCTGGGAAACGTCGCATCTGGCGGCGGTGTGGGGGCGTCGATTCGGCGGATGACCCCGTGTGATCAAAGCCTGGGATTGTCATAGCGCCCTTGGTGTGGTGACCGTCAAGCTGGTGGCGCAAGGCGTCGGGCGAAGCCCGACACAGGGAACACGGCTGAGCGAAGCGAAGACGATTGCGCGCGGGAGCGCGGTACCGCAGGAGGTGGGGCTGGCGCGCTCAGCGGGCTGGGGCTTGCCCGCTGAGCGCGACGCCCCCCGTCGCCTCGGCGTTCAGCCGAGGTACGCCTCGCGGATGCGAGGGTCGGCGAGCAGGTGCTCGCCGGGGCCTTGGAGGGTGGTGCGGCCGAGGTCCACGACGTGGCCGTGGTCGGCGAGGGTGAGGGCGGCCAGGGCGTTCTGCTCGACCATGAGGATGGTGGTGCCCTGGTCGCGGAGCAGGGCGAGGGTGTCCATGATCCGCTGGATCATGATCGGGGACAGGCCCATGGTGGGCTCGTCGAACATGACCAGCCTCGGGCGGGCCATCATCGCCCGGCCGATGGCCACCATCTGCTGCTCGCCGCCGGAGAACAGCCCGGCCCGCTCCGTCCGCCGCTCGCCGAGTACCGGGAAGAGGTCGTACACGCGGGCCAGATCGGACTCGATCTGGCGGTCCCGGCGCAGGTGCGCGCCGAGCAGCAGGTTCTCCTCGACGGTGAGGCCGGTGAACAGCCTGCGGCCCTCGGGGCAGTGCGCGATGCCCGCGGCCAGTACGGCGTGCGCGGGCAGCCGGTGGATCGGCCGCCCCCCGAAGATGATCTCCCCACGAACCGGACGGAGCAGCCCGGAGATCGTGCGCAGGGTGGTGGTCTTGCCCGCGCCGTTCGCGCCGACCAGGCAGACGATCTGCCCTTCGGCGACGGTGAAGCTGATGTCCTTCACCGCCTCGATGGCGCCGTAGGCGACCGACAGTCCGTGTACCTCTAGCATTCGGCCGTCCCCAGGTACGCCTCGATGACCCGTGGGTCGTCCCGCACGGACGTGGGCGGGCCCTCCACCAGCATCCGCCCGCGCACCAGGACGTGGACGTGGTCACAGAGGGAGAAGATGAACTTGGTGTCGTGCTCGATCACCACCACGGCGATCCCCCGGTCGCGGATGCCGCGGATCAGGGTGCCGATGGCGGCGGTCTCGGCGCCGTTCATGCCCGCGGTGGGCTCGTCCAGCATGAGCACCGCCGGGTCGCCGGCCAGTGCCCTGGCGATCTCCACCCGGCGCTGGTCGCCGTAGGACAGGCTGCTGGCCGGGCGGCGGCCGTCGGGGTCGAGTCCGACGAAGGTGAGTTCGGCGCGGGCCCGTTCGGCGGCCTCGGTCTCGCTGCGGCGGAAGCCGGGGCTGCGTACCAGCGCGCCGAGCAGCGACTGCCTGATCCGGCTGTGCCGGCCCACCAGGACGTTGTCCAGTACCGACATCTCACCAAAAAGGCGGATGTTCTGGAAGGTCCGCGCCACCCCGCCGCGCATGGCCTCGGCGGGGTCGGCGGGCAGTGGCCGCCCGCCGAGCGTGATCCGCCCGGAGGTGGGGGCGGACAGGCCGGTCAGGCAGTTGAACAGGGTGGTCTTGCCGGCGCCGTTCGGGCCGATCAGGCCGACGATGCCGGTGTCGGGTACGGCGAGCGAGACGTCCTCCAGCGCCACCAGCCCGCCGAACCGCATGGAGACGCGTTCCGCGATCAAGGTCATGACGACGACACCAACCCCCGTGGCCGGAACCGCATGATCAGGATGAGTGCGAGCCCGAACAGCATCAGCCGGTAGTCGCTGAACTCGCGCAGCTTCTCCGGCAGCACGAACAGCAGCGACGCGCCCACGACCGCGCCGGGCACGGTGCCCATCCCGCCCAGGATGACCGCGGCCAGCAGCGTGACGGACTCGCTGAAGTCGAAGCTCTCGTAGCCGACCGTGCCCAGCTTGTGCGCGAAGACCGCGCCCGCCAGGCCCGCCATCGTGGCGCCCACCAGGAAGGCGAGGATCTTGGCCCGCCCGGTGCGCACGCCCATGGCCCTGGCCACGTCCTCGTCCTCCCTGATCGCCTCCCAGGCCCGCCCGGTACGGCTGTGCTTGAGGTTGACCAGGACGACCATGGCCGCCGCCACCATCAGCACCGCGAGCCCGTAGTACAGGAACCCGCCGGGCAGCGCGCCGACCGGCTGGTTGAACGCCTGCCCGAACAGCGTGATCGGCGGGATGCCGGGGATCGCGTTGACGCCGCCGGTGAGACCGCCGATGTCGTTCTGCGCCGCCCGGAAGAAGATCTCGCCGAAGGCGAGGGTCACGATGGCCAGGTAGTCGCCGCGTACGCGCAGCGTGGGCGCGCCGACCACGACGCCGAAGAAGCCCGCGACGGCGGCCCCGGCGAGCGCCGCGACCGGGAAGGGGACGCTGTGCGCGAGGTTCGCCGCGGTGAACGCGCCGATGCCGAGGAAGGCCACGTAACCGAGGTCGAGCAGGCCGGCCAGGCCGACGACGATGTTGAGCCCGATCGCGGTGGCCGCGTACACGCCGATGGTGGAGGCCACGGTCATCCAGTAGCCGGTGCCCGCGCCGGTCACCGGCAGCAGCAGCGCGCAGGCCAGCATGACGGTGAAGGCGAAGATCCGGTGCCGCTGGGTCAGGGCGGCGAGCCAGGCCAGGACCCCGTACGCGGACAGCACTCCGACCAGGGCGAAGGCGAAGCCACAGAAGGCGAGGAACTCCGCGCCGCCGTGCGGATTGGTGGCCCGGCTCTGGCCGCCCGCGGTCAGGGTGGCCGACACCAGCCAGAGCAGGCCGGCGAAGGCGGCCAGCAGCGCGGGCCAGGCGAGCGCGCGACCCGGGAGCGGCAACGACAGAGCCGGTACGGCCGGCCGCCGCCACACCAGCAGCGCCCCGCCCACCAGCGCGACCGGCCCGCCCGCGGACGGCGCGCCGAGGCCGATCAGGAACGCCAGGTGGACCACCGCGATGACGACCACCCCGATGCCCGCCGGCCTGCGCGCCCGGCCCGCCAGACCGGCCAGGCCCAGCAGCACCAGGTGCAGCCGGAAGCCGCTGACCAGGTGCGGGGCGTCGAAGAACTGCAACGTGGCCCGGTCGGGGTAGGCCCCGCCGGGTAGTACGAAAGCGGCCCACGGCAGCAGTGCGCCGACCAGGACCAGCGCCGCGCCCGCCAGGGCGAGCAGGTCGGGGCGAGAGCGCGCCGGGCTCGTGTGCTTTTCCTCGGTGGCGTCAACCAGGATCGTCACGCGCGCACCCTTTCCGGCCGGCCCAGGAATCCCTGCGGGCGGAACATCAGCACCAGGATCAGCAGCACGAACACCCACACGTAGTCGTACTGGGCGCCGCCCCACGCGTACTGCCCGGCCAATGACTTGACCAGACCGAGGCACAGCGCCCCCAGCATCGCTCCGCGGATGCTGCCGATGCCGCCGAGCACGGCGGCGGTGAAGGCGAAGATGCCGTTCTGGAAGCCGATCGCGGTGTCGATCTGGGTGTAGTGGATGCCGTAGAGCACCGCCCCCACCCCGGCCAGCACCCCGCCGATCACGAAGGTCGCCAGCGTCACCCGGTCGGTGTCGATGCCCATCAGGCGGGCGGCGTCGGCGTCCTGGGCGGTGGCCCGCATGGCGCGGCCGAGCCGGGAGCGCTCGACGTACAGGTGTACGGCCGCGCCCAGCAGCGGGGCGACGGTCAGGGCGAGCACGCCCGTCCACAGCACGGTCACCGGGCCGACGGCGAGGCTGCCGTCCGGGAAGGCCCGGGGGAACGGCAGCGGCGCGGTCGCGCCCGGGTAGAACACCCGGACGACCTCCTGGAGCAGGATCGACACGCCCAGCGCGGTGATCAACGGGGCCAGCGTGTGCGCGCCGCGCAGCGGCCGGTACGCCAGCCGTTCCATGGCCATCGCGACGACGACCGAGACCGCCACCGCGGCCAGGAACATCACCGGCAGGGCCGCGTACCAGGGCACGCCCACGGGCAGCACGTACAGCGAGATGAAGTGGGCGCCGAACGCGCCCACCATGAACACCTCACCGTGGGCGAAGTTGATCAACTGGACGATGCCGTAGACCATGGTGTACCCGAGTGCGATCAACCCGATCAGCGCACCCAGCACCAGGCCGTTGACGATCTGCTGGGCAAGGGTCGCCACAGGTCACTTCGCCTCGAACTCGCCGCTGGTCATGTCCTTCCAGACACCGGAGTCGACCTGGTAGACGGTGAACAACTTGTTGACGCTGTCGCCGTACTGGTCGAAGCCGACCGTGCCGTTGGCGCCCTGGTCGGTCCGGTAGCCCTGGACCTCCTTGATGAGTTCGGTGCGCTGCGCGGGCGCGCCGGTCCAGTCGGCCTTCGCGGTCACCTTGCCGATCGAGGTGATCAGCACGTTGGCCGAGTCGTACGCGAACGCCCCGAACCCGCCGTAGCCGTCGGAGAAGCCCTTCTTCTTGTACGCCTCGACGAACGCCTTGCCGCTGTCCAGCTTCTCGATCGGGGCCCCGACCGAGGTCGCGATGTCGCCGTCCTTGCCGCCCAGCGCGATGAACTGCGGGTCGAACAGGCCGTCGTTGCCGGAGATCGGCACGTTCAGGCCGAGGTCCTTGGCCTGCTTGCTGAGCGGCCCGGCGACGTGGTACTCCGAGCCGATGTAGATCGCCTCCGGCTGCTTGGCCTTGACCTTGGTCAGCACGCTGGCGAAGTCGCTGTCGTTCTCGTTGACCTTCTCCCTGATCACGATCTCCGCGCCGAGGCGCTCGGCCTCGGCGGCGAACTGCGTCGCCATGTTCTCGCCGACCGCCTTGCCGTCGGTGATGATCGCGAGGCGCTTCTTGCCCTCCTTCTCCACCATGAAGCGGGCGTTGAAGGGGCCCTGGAGGTCGTCGGTGCCCACGACGCGGAAGTAGTTGTCGTACTGCCGCTTGGGCGCGGTCGCGAAGTCGGCGCCCCGGGTGAGCACGGGGTCGGTGTTGCCCGGCGAGATCTGCACCAGCTTGGAGCCGGCGATCTTCGGCTGGATCGCCCGCGCCACCCCGGAGTTGTACGAGCCCACGATCCCCACGACGTTGGGGTCATCGGCGAAGCGTTGCGCGGCGGCGGCGCCCTTGTCCGGGTTGGCCTCGTCGTCCTGCGCGTCCACGGTGAGCTGGTAGCCCTTGACCGCGCACTTCTGGTTGGCCTGCTCGACCGCGAGCTGCGCCGAGTTGCGGATGCCCAGGCCGATCGCCGAGAGCTTGCCCGACATCGGGGCGATGACCCCGATCACCAGCCTCCCCTTGCTGGTGTCGCAGCCCGAGCCGCCGCTCGCGGTCTCGGTCTTGTTGGCGGCGCAGGCGCCGGCACCCAGTACGGTGCCGAGCGCCAGCAAGCCGGTCAGCACGGCCGTGCCCTTGGTCTTCAACGGAAATCTCTCCTGCCACGAAGTGGTCGGTTCATTACAGCCAGACCGCGGCAAGCTAGGTGCGCCGGCTGTCCACTTCACAGGTCAATCCCTGGCCAACATCTGACCATTCGACGAGTGGTAGGTAAGCGGCGGCGAGTGGACAGTAAGTGGACGGTTTCTGGTCTCCAGAATGAGCAAAAACACCGGCTATCGTGAAATGCGGGAGGTGAGGAGACGACATCAATCGCGTGCTTTCTGGTCCTGTGCGGTGCCGTACAGCTCCAGGTGCCACAGTTCGGCGCAGACACGCTCGATGCCGGCGACCAGGTGCCTGCGGTAGGTGGTGAACGGCAGGCCCAGCCGTTCCGCGGCCACCTCCTGGGTGGGTGCGCCGTTCAGGAAGGTCGCCGACAGGGCCCGGTGAAACTTCACCGAGCGCGGGTCCTCGCCCAGTTCGTCGATCACCTGGCGGAGCAGGTCGCGCAGGGTGGTCGCCGGGTCGGCGCCGCCGCGTTCAGTGATCAGCCGGGTGCGGGTCAGCGGGGAGGCCGCCAGCGCGTCCAGCCGCGACATCTGGCGCAGCGCCTGCCTGATCGCCTCGGCGAACTCCGCCCGCGACAACACCGCCAGCTTCGCGGAGGGGAACTGACCGACCGACACCGGCACGCGGCTCAGTCGCTCCAGCCACGCCTGTGCGGGCACCGCCCGCCAGTCGTGGGTGAACAGCGTGAAACGGACGCCGTCCACTATCGGCCGTTCGGTGTGCTCGTCCAGCCCGTAGCGTCGCAGGCATTCCACGATGCCCTGGTTGGGACGCCGCATGGCGATGTAGGACCAGGCCATCCGCTCCGAGCGCAGGCTGTTGCCGACCGCCCGCCACGCCATCAGGTCCATCGCCGGGGTCGCGCGCAGGCAGGAGGGGATGCCCCAGATCCGGCCGACGGCCAGGTGCTCGCCGGCCCGCAGCGGCGCGGTGGCCCGCGCGTGCGCCCATACGCTCGCCACGACCGGATCGGCCGCGATCTCCTCATCGGCCGGGTCCGACAGGGTCAGCCAGGCGAAGAAGGCCACCGGTTCGCCGGTCTCGACCAGCCGGTACGCCCGGAACGCCTCCGGCTGCCGCTGCGCCCAGAAGACGGCCGCCGCCGCCGACTCCTCACCGTCGGATTCCGCGGCCACCTGACAGAGCCTGTCAAGGTCACCGGCACGCAGAAAGCCCTCTTCGACCAGCGCTTCGGTGCGGGCGCTGTAGAAGGCGGAGCTGGCCTCCTCGTCACGATGCAGGTAGAGCAGCGCCCCCACCGCGCCCACGACGTCCGTGTCCGACACGGTGTGCACCTTCTCGTACAGGTGTTCGTGAATGCGCTCGTGCATCTCGGCGTGCCCCTGGGGGTCCCGCCAGCGGAAATCGATCTCCAGTCCTTCTCTGACCACGTCGTGCGGGAACAGCCCGAGGCTGCTCGACTCCACGAACGGCAGCCGCCGCAGCCACCGGAACAACATCCCGGCCTGTTCCGGCATGAACGCGCGCAGCAGGTCCTCGGTCGTCACGTACGCGTGCGCGCAGATCTCCAGCGCCTTCTGGTGCGCCGCCGAGGGCACCTCGCCCACCATCTGGTCCAGCAGCGTGGACACGGCGTCGTGGCACAGCACGGTACCGGCGTCGCGTGCGCCGTTCCGGGCCGCCGCCGCGAGCAGCAGCGCCAGCGGGTGCCCGCCCGCGAAGCTCAGCACCGATTCACGAAGTTCGTCGGCGACGCCGCAGGAGTCCAGCAGCGCGTGGGTCTCCTCGGCCGGCAGGTCGCGCAGCGTTATCACCTTCAGCGCCCCGACCCATCCGGGATCGGCCTGCCACTGCATCTCCGGGGGGAACCGGCCCGCGATCACCACCAGCGCGCCCATCGGCACCCTGGGCAGGAACCTTTCCCGCAGCCATCCCTCCAGGCTCTGGATCTCCTCGAAGGCGTCGATCAGCAGGACGGCCCGGTCGTCGCGCAGCACCTCGCCGGCCTCGGCCTCGAAGGCCGCGACCGACGCGGGCAGCATCCGCCCGTCCAGCTTCACCACCGGCCGCCCCACCGCCTCGGCCTCCTGGGTGAATCGGCGCAGCAGCGCCGATTTGCCGATGCCGCCGGGACCGTGGACGTACAGCACACTGCACCCGTTGCCGTATAACGCCGCGTTGAAGACCGCCAGCTCCTCCTGCCTGCCCACGAAGGCCAGCTCGCGCGCGGCCTGCAGTCGCCATCCCAGCAATCCGGTCTTGTAGTCGGTCGCGGTTGACATACCTGTAATCCTCCTTGAGCGCCTGCCGGGGTCGGATCCCTGGCGAGCCCCCCATGAGCTCGTCGGTACGACTACTGACTGGAACCACCGTTGGGCTCCGCCGTTGCGTGACAAAACTACGAAACGATGACAGGTCGCGACGATACCCCTCGCTACCGGCCGAAGGTACAGCTAGCTGTAGAGCGCATAAAGCGCGAAATGTGGTTAGCCTGAACCAGCAGGCAGAATGCAGTCCGGCAGATATGCGCGGATCATTTAGTGCACATTAACCATCGGCACCTCGCCAGGGGCGCTACTCCTGGTGTACCCGGGCCCGGGTCGGGCGGGAGCGGAACCTGCTCTCCGCCTCGGCCGGCCGCCGCGTCAGCGGCTCGTCCGGCTGCTCCCCGTCCGTGACCGGCTCGATCAGGTCCTCGATCGCGCAGTCGAGGATGTCCAGAAGGGCCATCAGCACCCGCAGGTTCAGCCGTTCCGGCCGCTCGGTGACCAGGCGGTAGACCTGGCTCTGCGACAGGTGGAAACCCCGTTCGGCGAGCAGCGGGCGCAGGTCGGTGGTGGCGTACATCCCCCGGCCGGCCATCACCGCGCGCAGGTGCCAGCGGTAGTCCAGCTTCGCCGTCACAGCGCCCCCATCATAGAAAGCGGCGCCGACACGGAACGTAGTCGCCGCGAGCGGTGCCCGACCTGCTCGCGCACGAACGCCGGGTCCGTGCCGTCCTCCAGCAGGTGGGCCATGTAGGCGGTACGCACGCAGTACAGCGTGAGCGCGCGGTCCAGGCCGAGGGCGTCCCGGTAGCCGGCGAAGCGGTCCTCGATCTCCCTGGTGCGCAGCCGGCCGCCGCGCTCGGTCGGCCACATGGCCGGCAGGTGACCGCCGCGGTACCGGGGCCGGACGTTGGCCAGGTAGTCCTGGACCGCCTCCACCGCCCACGGCATCAGGCTGACGACCGTCCGCCGCTGTGGAGCGTTCTTGGTCCGGCGGCCGGTGCGCACCCGCAGTGAGCCGAAGCGACCCAACTGCGGGGCGTCCGGGTGGGGCTGGAAGTCGGCGACGTCCAGCGCGGACGCCTCCGAGCAACGCAGCCCCCACGCGTAGATGACCTTGAAGACCGTGGCGTCCCGGTAGCTGGCCAGCGCCCCCTTGTGTCCCTGACGGAGGGACTGCTCGACCTGCTCGTCGGCGTGGTCGAGGAGGAGCTGGATCTCCCTGCGGGTCATCGGCCGGCGCCCGGGGTCGCCCTGATAGCCCACGAGATGCGCGTCGGTGTTCCAGTCCTGGCAGACCTGTACGGGAGTCGCGCCGAAGTGGGCCTCGCACTCCGCCACCCAGCCGTGCTGCGGCGAGGTGACGTAGTCGCAGAAGAGCCGGAGCGCGGCCTGGTAGCCGCGCACGGTCGACTGCGCCCTGCGCCGCTCCGTGGTCAGGTGGGTGATCCACCTGTCCACGTGCTCAGGCGACCACTGCCAGGGATAGGCGACGATGAACCGGGCGAACCGGCGCACCACCTGTTCCCGGAAGGCGATCGTCGACGCCTGGAAACGCCCGGTGCCGCCTTGTTGCCGCGCCCACCCCTCCAACATCGCGTCGAAGACGGCCGCCTCGATCTGCTCACCGGACACGCTCTCTCCATCATGGTAGGGCCGGTCAGGCACCGGCCAGTTCGCGCGCCGTGACGCTCAACCCGAAGGCATTGCTGGCCTTGACGAGCACCACGTCGCCCGGTTCGAGAAGTTCTTTGGCCAATCTGACTGATCCGGGGACGTCTTCGGCCAAGTGGACGGACACACCCGCGTTCGCGAACTCCGTCTCGCCCGCCATCGCGACCGGATCCCCGGGTCCGACCGCGATGAGTACGTCGATGCCCAGGTCGGCCACCAGCCTGCCGAGCTGGACATGCCGCTCCCGGCTGGCCTCCGGGTGCATGCCGCCCATCGCGCCGAGCACGGCGACCGTACGGCGGGACCCGGCGAGCGCCTTCAGCGCGTGCAGCGCCGCCCGCATGGACTCCGGGCCGGCATTGTAGGCGTCGTTGATGATGGTGACGCCGTCCGCCCGTTCGACGATCTCCAGCCGGCCGCCGGAGCGGCGCCGCGCCGCGTTCAGCCCGGCGGCGATCTCCTCGATCGGGACCCCCAGCGCGGTCGCGGCGGCGGCGGCGGCCAGCGCGTTGCTCACCTGGTGCTCGCCGATGACGTCCAGCGTGACCCGGGCCCGGCCGGTGGGGGTGACCAGCTCGAACGTGGGCCGCGCCCCCTCGCCCAGCCGTACGTCCTCGGCCCGCACCTGCGCCGTCTCCGACCTGCCGAACGTCATGACGTGGGCCTTGGTCCGGCCGGTCATGCGGGCGACGTACGGGTCGTCGATGTTGATCAGCGCGTGGCCGTCCGGCGGCAGCGCCTGGACCAGTTCGCTCTTGGCCTCGGCGACGTGCTCCAGGGTGCCGCCCATGGTGGTCATGTGGAAGTTGGCGACGTTGAGCACCACGCCCACGGACGGCGGCGCGATGTTGGTCAGGTACCGCAGGTCGCCCTTCGCGCCCGCGCCCATCTCCAGGACCAGGTACCGGGTGGCGGCGTCGGCCCGCAGCACGGTGAGCGGCAGGCCCAGCTCGTTGTTGAACGACCGGTCGGTGGCGATCGTGGAGGCGTGCCGTTCGAGTATCTGGGCCAGCAGGTCCTTGGTGGTGGTCTTGCCCATCGAACCGGTGATGCCGACCACGGTCGGTTCCATCCGCTCCAGCGTGTGCCTGGCCAGTACGCCGAGCGCCGCCTCGACGTTCCCGACCACCAGGGCGGGCACGCCGACCGGCCGGGAGGCCAGCACCGCGACGGCCCCGTCGCGGATGGCGGCGGCGGCGTAGTCGTGCCCGTCCACGCGGGCGCCGACCGTGGCGGCGAACAGCCCGCCGGGCACGACCTCGCGGGAGTCCACCGTGGAGGGCGCGGTCACCAGCGCCTCGGGGTCGGGCACGTCGTGCAGGCCGGCGTCGAGCAGCCAGGCGATCTCGTTCAGCGGCATCGGTATCATGAACGGCTCCTCGCGAGCGCCAGGCCGATCAGCCGGTGCAGCACCTCGGGGTAGGGCACCCCGCTGGCCGCCCACAACTTGGCGTAGATCGAACGCGAGGTGAACCCGGGCATCGTGTTGATCTCCAGCACGTTGATCCGCCCGCGGTCCTCCTCGTAGAGGAAGTCGATCCGCGACAGCCCGTAGCCGCCGACCGCGCGGAAGGCGCGCAGCGCCAGTTCCCGCACGTCCTCGGCGACCCGCTCGGGCAGATCGGCCGGGACGATCACGGGGTCGATGGTGGCGTGGTACTTGGCCTCGTAGTCGTTCCAGCCCTCGGAGAGCGGGCGCAGCTCGCTCACCGCCGACAACTCGGCCTCGTCGTAGCCGCCGAGCACGCCGCAGTTCAGCTCGCGGGCGGTCACGCCCTGCTCGACGATGACCACGCGGTCATAGGTGAGGGCCAGTTCGACGGCCTCGGCCAGATCGTCGGGGGAGGTGACCCGGGTGATCCCGATGGAGGAGCCCATGTTGGCCGGTTTGACGAACAGCGGGTACTCAAGCGGCTTGACCAACCCGGCGACGTCCGTCGTGGTACGCCAGTCGCGCTCGGTGAACCACACGCCGGGGGTCATCGGGATGCCCTCGGCGGCGAAGGCGCGGCGCATCGCGATCTTGTCCATGGCCACGGCCGAGGCCAGCACGCCGCAGCCCACGTACGGCAGGCCCACCGTCTCCAGATGTCCCTGTACCGAGCCGTCCTCGCCGTAGGGCCCGTGCAGCACCGGGAAGACCACGTCCGCCATGCCTCGACGTAGCTCCACCGGCCACCTGCCCTGCCGGTCGATCACGATGGGGAATGGGTCGTACAGGTCCCGGGGCAGAGCGTCGAGCACGGCCTGGGCCGACTGCAGCGACACCTCGTGCTCGGCTGACGGCCCTCCCGCCAGCACGGCCACGCGCAGGCGTTCAGTCACGGTCGATCGACCTTCCTTGCAGGGGGACGGGGGACATATGGGGGACATCGGTACGCGCAACACCTGAGTGTCGGGCCTTCTCCTGGTCAAATCCCAGGCCATTCACTGCCCAGTTCTTGACCGCTGCGTACGTGTCAGGGGTGCGACGGGGCGTCATGGGGTCACGCCAAACGAATCCTGAACTGTCACGAAAGGACACCGTACGCACTCCATGGCCTCGGGCGTAATCCATGCTGGTCACGAACCCTGACCACGGCCATGGCGGTGGCCATGACGGGGACCTACCACTCAGCAGTCCACTTTTTGTCCATTTACCGCGCTGTGCCGATGGTTCCGGCGTTCCGGACGAACCGAACGGGGGGACAGGGTCCCGCTAGGCTCGTCCCATGACGACATCCTTCCGCCTGATCGTCACCGGGGGCGGGTCCGGCGGCCACACCTACCCGGCCCTCACCGCCGTGCGCACGCTCCGGGCCAGGCTCGCCGCGCAGAGCAGAGCGCTGGAGGTCGTGTGGATCGGCACGAGCACCGGCATCGAGTCGCGGGTCGCGCCGGCCGACAACATTCCCTACGCGACGGTCGCCACCGGCAAGATCCGCCGCTCCGCCAACTTCCTGAAGATGCTGTCCCCGGCCAACCTGCGGGACATGGCCCGGGTGCCGCTCGGGGTGGCGCAGGCCCGGCGAATCGTGTCCGGGTTCCGGCCGGACGTCGTCCTGGCCACCGGCGGCTACGTCGCCGTCCCCGCGGGCCTGGCCGCCCGCATGTGCGGCCGACCGCTCGTGCTGCACGAGCAGACCGTGCGGCTGGGGCTGGCCAACCGCAAGCTGGCCGGTTCGGCCACCCGCATCGCGGTCTCCTCCGAGTCCACGATCCCGCTGCTGCCCGAGGCGGCCCGGGGCAACGCCGTCGTCACCGGCAACCCCATCCGGCCCGAGCTCCTCAGCGGCATCCCCGACCGGGCGATCCACGCCCTGCGACTGCCCGGCTTCGACCGGCGGCTGCCCACGGTCTACGTCACCGGCGGCTCGCTCGGGGCCAGGCAGGTCAACCACGTCGTGCGCGACCTGCTGCCGTGGCTGCTGGTCCGGGCCAACGTCATCCACCAGTGCGGCCGGGACATGTACGACGAGCTGCGCCAGCAGCTCCCGCCCATGCACCCCGAGCTGGTCGGCCGCTACCACCTGACCGGGTTCATCGGCCCGGAGCTGCCCGACGTGCTCGCCCTGGCCGACGTCGTGATCTCCCGTTCGGGGGCGGGCACGCTCGCCGAGCTGACCGCGCTCGGCAAGCCCGCCGTCTTCATCCCGCTGGCCACCTCCGCGGGCAACGAGCAGGCCCACAACGCCCGCCATCTCTATGAGGCGGGGGCGGCGATGGCCCTGCTCGGCGAGGTCACCCCGGAGACCCTGCGCCACGCGGTCGAGCCGCTGCTGACCGACCCGGCCCGGCGGGCCGCGGTGGCCGCCCAGGCCCGCGCGCACGGCAAGCCCGACGCGGCCGACCGGCTGGTGGACGTCATCCTGTCGGTCGCCCCGGCTCCGGTGCCCGGCTGACCTCATACGGCTTCCGGCCGCGGCCGGTACCCGAGCCGCCCCCTGGTGGCGACGAGCAGGACGACCGCCAGGGTGGTGGTGGCCAGCAGTTGCACGGGCATGGAGCCCGCGTGCGAGCCGATGGTCGGGAACATCGACTCGAAGGCCAGCGAGAAGAAGGTGTTGATGCCGATGTGCAGGATGATGGCCAGCGGCAGGCTCTCGCCGGTCCGGTTGAACACCCAGGTCATCACGATGCTGAGGGTCACGCAGGAGGCGACGAACTGCACCACCGTCAGCGGCTGCACGTCCGGCCAGCCGCCCCACTCGCTGAGGAACAGCGGCAGGTGCCAGACGCCCCACAGCGGCCCGAGGATCAGCGTGGCCACGACCGGCCCGTACTTCGCCTGGAGGCGGGGCAGCGCGAAGTCCCGCCAGCCCGGCTCCTCGGCGATGCCGGTCGTGACGAACTGCAACAGCATCAGCGGCAGGTAGAGCACCAGCACCTGGGCCGGCGGGGCCTGGATCTGCCCCCCGCTGATCGCCAGGGACGTGATGATCAGTGCGCCCGGGACGCCGACCAGCACCCCGAGGTACCAGCGCCAGCTCACCCGCCACTTCCACAGGCGCGCGGTCCAGCGGCGCACGCCGCGCCGCCCGTCCGCGATCCTGGTCACCAGGTACGCCGAGGCGATCGGCCCGAGGTAGGCCCCGGGGAGCATGCCGAGGATCTGCGTCGTCCCGAGCACCGCGGGGAAGCTCCACTCCCAGACCCCGAGGCCGGTCCCCGAGAGGATGTACGGGATCCAGGCGAGCCAGCTCAGCGTGTTGGCCAGGATGAAGAAGGACAGCAGCGGGCGGCGGCGGATGAACCCCGTCAGCCCGCCGGCGGACTGCCGATCGACATCCGCCAGACGGTCGGTGACCATCGTTGTTTCCTCTCGGAGGCGCTTGATTCGTGCCGGATCAGCACATCACCGGCGGCCTCCGAAGTCGCTGTCACCAGCACCCCAAGTGGGGGTACAGCCAGGGGTACCACACCGCTACAGCCAGTCGTCGGGCGCGCGCGGCACCGACGCGACCAGGGCGCGCGTGTAGGGGTGCCGCGGCCGGGCGAACACCTCCGCCACGTCGCCCTCCTCCACCACGCGGCCGTCCTTCATGACCAGCACCCGGTCGGCGATGTGGTGGACCACGCCCAGGTCGTGCGAGATGAACACCATGGCGGTGCCGTACTCGGCCTGGATGTCGCCGAGCAGGTCGAGCACCTGGGCCTGGATGGAGACGTCCAGCGCGGAGACCGGTTCGTCGCAGACCAGTACGTCGGGGCGGGGACCGAGGGCGCGGGCGATGGCGACGCGCTGGCGCTGCCCGCCGGACAGCTCGCGCGGGCGGCGGCGGGCCGTCTCCGGCGGCAGGCCGACGCGGGCCAGCAGGTCGAGCACCCGGGCCCGGCGCTCGGCGGCGGGCAGCCGCAGCGGTTCGGCGACCAGCCGGCCGACGTCGTGCCGGGGGTCGAAGGAGTCCAGCGGGTTCTGTGAGATGAGCTGGATCCGGGGCCGCAGCGGGCGGCGGACCCGTTCGGGCACCCGGCTCCACTGCCGCCGGTGCAGGCTGACCTCGCCCGCGTCGGGTTCGAGCAGGCCCAGGGCGAGCCGGGCGAGGGTGGTCTTGCCGGAACCGGACTCTCCCACGACGCCCAGCGTCTCGCCCGCGTGCAGGGTGAAGCCGACGTCGTCCACGACCCGGCGCCGGCCGTAGGCACGTACCAGCCCGGCACCGGCCAGGACCCGCGCCTGCGGGAGGGGCCTGGCACGCGGGCGCGGCTCGCCGGTGGTCAGCCGGGTGCCCCGGGAGGCCGCGGACGGCACCGCCGCCAGCAGCGCCTTGGTGTAGTCGTGCGCGGGCGCGGTCAGCACCTGCGCGGCCGGGCCTTCCTCCACGAACCGGCCCTCCCGCATGACCAGGATGCGGTCCGCGATCGAGGCGACGACCGCCAGGTCATGGCTGACCAGCAGCAATGCCGTGCCGGCGGCCTTGCGCGCGGCCAGCAGCGCGAGGATCTGGGCCTGCACGGTGACGTCGAGCGCGGTGGTGGGCTCGTCGGCGATGATCAGCGCGGGGTCGGCGGCGATGGCGGAGGCGATCAGCGCCCGCTGCCGCAGCCCGCCGGAGAGCTGGTGGGGGCGCTGCTTCGCGCGTAGCGCCGGGTCGGGCACGCCCACCGCGTCCAGGAGTTCGAGCACCCGGGCCGCGCGCCGGTCGCGCGGTACGACGTCGTGTACGGCCAGCACCTCGCCGATCTCGGCCCCCACGGTACGCAGCGGGTCGAGCGAGACCAGCGCGTCCTGGAGCACCAGCCCGGCGAATCCGCCGCGCAGCCGCCGCCACTGCGCCGGGCCGAAGCCGAGTGCGTCCCGCCCGTTCACCCGGAACTCCGCCGCGCGTACGACCGAGCCCGGCCCGGTCAGCCCGAGCAGCGTGCGCGCGGTGACGCTCTTGCCCGACCCGGACTCCCCCACGATCGCCACGCACTCCCCCGGGGCCACCGCCAGCGACACCCCGCGCACGACCTCCTCGCCGCCGAAGCCGACCCGCAGGTCCGTGACGGCCAGCAGGGTGGCCGTGGACTCCGCGGGCTTCGCCGCCGTGAACATGGTCATGGCGTCCTCCCCTCGAAGCGGCGTTGCAGGCGCCGCCCGACGACGGTCAGGCAGACGACGGTGAGCGTGATCGCCACCCCCGGGAACAGCGCCTCCCACCAGGCGACCCGCAGGTAGTTGCGAGCCTCGGCGAGCATCGCGCCCCACTCCGCGGCGGGCGGCTGCGGCCCCATGCCGAGGAAGCTGAGCCCCGACCCGGCGATCACCGCCTGGCCCAGGCCGATGGTGGCCAGCACCGGGATCGGCCCGAGCACGTTGGGCAGGACGTGCCGGGCGGTGATCGCCCAGCGCGAGCGGCCGAAGGTGAGCGCCTGCTCGACGTACCCGGCCCGGCGCACCACGAAGGTCTGCGCGCGGATCACCCGGGCGTAGTTGGGGAGCTGCGCGGCGGCGATGGCGAGGATGACGTTGCCGGTGCCGGGGCCGGTGATCGCCACGATGAGCAGGGCGAGCAGCAGTTCCGGCAGGGTGGACAGCACGTCGAACGCGCGGGCCAGGGCCTCGTCCAGCCACTTCGGCGACAGCCCGGCGGCCAGGCCGAGCAGCACGCCGCAGGAGACGGCGAGGACGGTGACCGCGACGCCGATGCTGACGGAGTGCCGGGCCCCGTGAATCACCCGGGCCAGAACGTCCCGGCCCAGGTGGTCGGTGCCGAGCAGGCCGCCGCCGCCGGGCGGGGCGAGCGCGCCCGCCGGGTCGGCGGCCAGCGGGTCGGCCACGGCCACCAGTCCGGGCGCGGCCACCGCCACGGCGAGCAGCACCAGAAAGGCGACAGGGACGTACCTCATGCGCGGATCCGGGGGTCGATGAGCCGGTAGGCCACGTCGAGCAGGGTGCTGATGGTCACGTACACGACGGCCGACAGCAGGACGACGGCCATCACGACCGGCATGTCCTGGCCGGTCACCGCCTGCATGGCGACCTGGCCGAGCCCGGGGCGGCCGAACAGCACCTCGGTGATCACCGCGCCGCCGAGCAGCGTCCCGGTGAACCAGCCCGCCAGCGTCACGGCCGGGATCAGCGCGTGCCGCAGCGCGTGCCGGGCGATCAGTGCCCGCTCGGTGAGCCCGCGGGCCCTGGCGGTCACCGCGAACGGCTGTTCCAGCGCGTGTTCCAGCCCGCCGCGCAGCACCTGGCCCAGTACGCCCGCGATCGGCAGGCCGAGCGCGAGCGCGGGCAGCACCAGCGCGGCCGGGCCCTGCGCGCCGGAGACCGGGAACCAGCCCAGGGTGAAGGAGAACACCGACAGCAGCACCAGCCCGATCAGGAACGGCGGCACCGAGACCGACACCAGTTCGGCGGCGGAGGCGGCCCCGCGCAGCCACCGGCCCCGGCCGGCCGTGACGATCGCGATGACGGCGGCCAGCGCCACCCCGGTGGCCGCCGCGGCCAGCGTGAGCTGCGCGGTCGGCCCGAGCTGGGTGGCCAGGATCTCGCCCACCCCGCGCTGCAACAGGTAGGAACGGCCGAGGTCGCCGTGCAGCAGCCGCCACAGATAGGCCAGGTACTGGACGACCTCCGGCCGGTCCAGGCCCCACTCGGCGATGATGCCCGCCCGGATCTCCGGGGTGTCCGCGCCGTCGCCGATCAGGATGTCCACCGTGTCGCCGGGCGCGAGCAGCAGCGCCAGGTAGGACGCGGTGGCGGCGGCCCAGAGCACGACCAGGCCGGTACCGAGGCGCTTGATCACGTGGCGATCCGCACGTCGTAGGCGCTCGCGGGCGTGCCGGAGGCCGGGTCGAAACCGAGCCCTTGCACGCTGCGCTGCGCCGCGATCTGGTCGGCGGGCACGTACAGCGGGAACAGGATCGCCTTGTCCAGCACGACCTTCCGCTGCACCTTGGTGTACAGGGCCTTGCGCTCGGCGGCGTCGGAAGTGGCCGACGCGGCGCGCAGCCACCCGTCCACCTGGGGGTCGGCGTACCCGGTCCGGTTGATCGCGCCGCCGGTCGGCAGGATCAGGTTGAGCGCCGCGCCGACGTCGGAGTCGCCGCGGGAGTTGCCGAACAGCTCGTACTGCCCCTCGTCCAGGGCCTTCTGGGCCGAGCCCTGGTCCACGATCCTGACCTGGAAGTCGATCCCGGCGTTCTGTTTGACCTGGGCCTGGACGGCCTGGGCGAGGACGTCCCTGCGGTCGCGGACGTACGGGGCGGAGGCCACCTCGCGCACGGTGAGCCGCTTGCCGTCCTTGACCCGGTAACCGTCGGCGTCGCGGGCCTTCCAGCCGGCCGCGTCGAGCAGCGCGTTGGCCTTGGCCACGTCGCCGCCGTAGGCGTCCTTCAGGGTGGCGTCGTAGAACGGGCTCTTGTCGCCGGCGACGCTCCACGCCCGGGTGGCGGTGTCCTGGTAGACCGACTTCAGCACCGTGTCCACGTCCACGGCCTCGCGGAACGCCTCGCGCACCCGCTGGTCGTCGAAGGGCGGGCGGGTGGTGTTGAAGTAGTAGGAGTAGGCGGTGCCGGAGTTCAGGCTGGTCAGCAGCGTCAGGCTCGGGTCGGTCCTGATCAGGGCGGTCTCGGTGGCCGGTACTCCCTCGATGACCTGCACCTGGCCGGAGGTGAGCGCGCCGACCCGGACGGCGGCCTCGGGCAGGAAGCGGTAGGTGATCTCCGCGAGGTGGGCCGGGCCCTGGTGCGCCGCGCCCGCGGGCGGCCAGGCGTAGCGGGGGTTGCGGCGGTAGTGGATCTCCTGGCCCTGGACGTACCGGTTCAGGACGAACGGCCCGGTGCCCACCAGGTCCGGCCCGCCGAACTTCACGTCCTTGGCGTTCTTCAGCGACTTCGGCGACACCTGGCCGGCGTACGGCGAGGCGAGGAAGTCCAGGAACAGCGCGTCCGGCTCCTTCAGCGTGATCTTGACGGTGGCCGGCCCGACGACCTCGGCCCGGTCGAACGCCTTGAGCTGGATCGCGAGCACCTGCGGGTTGTAGCCCGGCACCCGGAACTGGTCGAGGTTGGCCTTGACCGCGGCGGCGTCGAACTTCGTGCCGTCGTGGAAGGTGACGTCGTCGCGGAGGTGCAGGGTGTAGGTCAGCCCGTCTTCGGAGACCTTCCAGGACTTGGCCAGCCACGGCCGGAAGGAGCCGTCCTCGGCGCGCGAGACCAGCGCGTCGAACTGGTTGAACACCAGCAGCCTGGCCTTGTTCTGGGACCACTGCTGCGGGTTGAGCGTGACCGGCTGCGTTTCGATCGCCCAGGTCAGCGAGCCGCCCTGGGCGCTTTGGGCGGTCTTTTGGGGCTGCCCGCCGCAGGCGGCGAGGGCGAGCACGAGCAGCAGGGGGGTCAGGCGTCTCACGGGCGGTTCCATGCCTCGGCGAGCAGCTCGTAGGAGCGCACCCGGTCTTGGTGGTCGTGGGTGATGGTGGTGATGAGCAGTTCGTCCGCCCCGGTGACTCGGCGCAGTACGCGCAGCCGCCCGGCGACCTGCTCGGGCGTGCCGACGAACCGGGTGTCCACCCGGTCCTTGACGAGTTCGAGGTCTTCGGCGGTCCAGACGTGCGCGTCGGCCTCGGCGGGCGTCGGGTACGGGATCGCGCCCGTGCCCGTCCGGATGCTGCGGACCCACAGGTCGTAGCCCTTGGCCAGCTCGCGGGCCCGGTCCTCGCCGTCGGCCACCACGACGTCCGCCGACACGATCACGTACGGCTCGGCCAGCGTCTCCGACGGCTTGAACGCCGCCCGGTAGGCCGCCACCGCCTCCAGCACGTTGGACGGGCTGACGTGGTAGTTGGCCGCGAACGGCAGGCCGCGCTCCCCGGCGACCTGCGCGCTCTGCCCGCCGCTGCTGCCGAGGATCCACACCCGCAGCCGGGCCCCCTCGCCGGGCACGGCGGGCACCTCGTGCGTGCCGGCGAGCAACGCGAGCACGTCGTCGATCTGGCCGGCGAAGTCCGGGGTCTGCGCGCCCGGTTGCTGGAGGAACGTCGCCTGGTGCGCGAAATGGGGGTGCTTGATGAGCTTGGCGAAGTCGAACGGGGGCGGGATCAGCAGGCCGTCCACGACCTGGGCAGGCCGCTTCCCTGCGGGCCCGGCGGGTTTGGCGGCTGCGGCGGCGATCTCGCCGCGGCGCTGCCCGGAGCGGCCGATGCCGAGGTCGATCCGGTCCGGATGCAGCGCGTCGATCAGCCCGAACTGCTCGACCACGGAAAGCGGCGTCTGGTGCCCTAATTGCACGGCCCCCGACCCGACCCTGATCGTGGAGGTCGCCGCCGCGACCAGGGCGATCAGCACGGCCGGGGCCGAACTCGCCACGCCCCGGGCGAAGTGGTGCTCGGCCAGCCAGTAGCGGCGGTAGCCGTACCGCTCGGCGTGCCGGGCCAGGTCGATCGTCTCGTGCAGCGCTTCGGCCGCCGTGTGGCCCGACTTGATCGGGGCCAGATCCAGGATGGACAGCGTCATGAGGCTCCTCCGAGCGGGCGGCTGGGGATCTCCGCCCGCAGGACGGGGGCGATCTCGGCCTGGAACAGTTCCAAGGACTCGCGGTGCTGGGCGGGGGTCAGTCCGTCGGCGTCGGCGTGCAGGTGCATGACCTCGTGGCCGAACCGTTTGTGGTAGCGCAGGACCTTGTCGATGATCTGCTGCGGGCTGCCGACCAGCATCGAGCTGCGCTCGATGGCGTCCTCCAGCGTGGGGAACACCACCGGCACGTCGAACTTCCGCAGGAACGCCGTGCGGGCCTCGAAGATCGGCCGGTAGGTCTCGATGGCCCGCTGGGAGGTCTTGGCCGCGTAGTAGCCGGCCGTACCGGCTCCGACCAGCGCGTCGCGCGGGTCGTGGCCGTAGTGCGCCCAGCGTTCGCGGTAGTGCTCGACCAGCTCGGCGTACGGTTCGATGGGGTTGGTGACGTTGGCGGAGAACAGCGGATCGCCGTAGCGGGCGGCCAGGTCCACCGACTCCTTGCTGGTGGCGCTGCCGTGCCAGACCCGGATCGGGCGTTGCAGCGGGCGCGGCCAGGTCTCGGCCTCGGTGAGCGAGGGCCGGAACCGGCCCCGCCAGGTGACCTTGTCCTCCCGCCACAGCCGGCGGAACAGCTCGTAGGACTCGCGGTTGCGGTCCCATTGGTCCTCGGCGGTGACGTGGAACAGCTTGGCCTGCGCGGCCCCGTTGCCCTTGCCGATGATCAGTTCCAGGCGGCCCTCGGACAGGTGGTCCAGGGTGGCGTAGTCCTCGTAGGCGCGTACCGGGTCCAGCAGGCTCAGCGTGGTGACCGCGGTGAACAGCCGGATCCTGGTGGTCTTGGCGGCGATGTGGCTCAGCACGACCGGCGGCGAGGAGGAGATGAACGGCCGCTCGTGGCGCTCCCCGACGCCGAACCCGTCGAAGCCGAGTTCTTCGGCGAGCACCGCGTTGCCGACGACCTCGCGGAAGCGTTCGGTGGGTGACCGCTCGTCACTGTGCGCGATCAAGGTTATGGTCAGGAATTTCATCGAACCTCCGCGTAACGGCTGACCGGCCGCGGGAGGCCGAGCAGCCCGCGCAGGGTGTCGGACTCATACTCGCAGCGGAACGCCCCGCGGGCGCGGAGTTCGGCGGTGAGTCGCCGGGTGATCTCCCACAGGTCGTACGGCAGCGCCCCCGGCCGCAGCCGGAACCCCTGGACGCCGGCCCGCCGCCACTCCAGCAGCAGATCGGCCACCTCGGCGGCGGTGCCGATGACCACCGCGGCGTCGGAGACCGGCTCGGCCCCGGCCAGCTCGTCGAGCCGGGCCTTGCGCCGGTGCGCGTCCTCACCCGCGAAGACCAGCAGGTCGGCGAAGATCTTCAGGTCCGCGGACAGCTCCCTGATCTCCGTCACGACGGCCCTGGCCTCCTCGGCGGAGCGCGGCGTGACGAACACGACGTCGGCCCCGGCCGCGGCGAACTCGTAGGACAGGCGCGAGCCGGCGAGGGTGGTCACCACCGGCTGCCCCTGCGGCGAGCGCGGCGTGATCGACGGGCCCTTGACCGAGAAGAACCGCCCGGCGAAGTCGATGTAGTGGAGTTTGCCGCGGTCGATGAACCGGCCGGTGGCCACGTCGCGGATCTCGGCGTCGTCCTCCCAGCTGTCCCAGAGCCGCCTGGCCACCTCCACGGCGTCGGTCGCCTCGGCGTACAGGTCTCTGACCCCGGGCGTCGGCCTGCGGCCGAAGTGCCCGGCCTCGAAGGGGCGGGGCGAGACCTTCACCTGCCACCCGGCCCGGCCGCCGCTGACGTGGTCGAGGGTGGCGATGCCGAGGGCGACGTGGAACGGCTCGGTGTGCGTGGTGGTGGCAGTGGGCACCAGCCCGATCCGGCCGGTCGGCGGGGCCAGCCGGGCGGCCAGCAGCACCGCGTCGAACCGGCCGCGCACCTGGTCGGTCCGGTCGTCGGGGGCGTCGGGCAGGGCGGACTGCAAACCTAGATCATCTTCGATGGTGACGAAGTCGAGCAGTCCCCGCTCGGCCTCGGCGACCAGCCCGGCCCAGTAGCGCGGCGAGAAGATCGTCTCCGGGGTGGCGGGCGGTTCGCGCCAGGCGGCCGGGTGCCAGCCCGCGCCGTCGAGGGCCACCGCGAGGTGCAACGTCATGCCAGCTCCAGGTGTTCGCGAAGGGTGGTGCCCCGGTAGTCGGCGCGGAACGCGCCGCGCTCCTGGAGCAGCGGGACCACCTGGTCCACGAACCCGTCCAGGCCGCCGGGCGTCAGGTGCGGCACCAGGATGAACCCGTCGGCGGCCTCGGCCTGCACGTACTCGTCGATCTTCCGGGCCACGGTCGCCGGGGTACCGACGAAGTTCTGCCGTCCGGTCACCTCGATGACCAGTTCGCGGATCGTCAGCCGCTTCTCCTCGGCCAGCGCCCGCCACTTGGCGGCGACCGCGGCGCGGTCCCCGAGCGGGGTGCGGCCCTGGATGACGCCCCCCGACAGGTCCGGCTCGACGTCCGGCAGGGGGCCGTCCGGGTCGTAGGCCGACATGTCCCGGCCCCAGACCTGCTCCAGGAACGCGATGGCGGTCTGCGGCCCGACCTGCTGCCGGCGGATCGCGGCGGCGTTCTCGGCGGCCTCCTCCTCGGTGTCGCCGAGCGCGAAGGTCACCCCGGGCATGATCTTGAGCTGGTGGGGTCGCCGGTCGTACTTGCCCAGGCGGCGCTTGACGTCGGCGTAGAAGCGCCGGCCGTCCTCCAGCGTGCCGTGCGGGGTGAAGATCACGTCGGCGGACGCGGCGGCGAACTCGCGGCCCTCGTCGGAGTCGCCCGCCTGGATGATCACGGGATGGCCCTGCGGCGGGCGCGGCACGGTGGCCCGGCCCTCGATCGTGAACTGCGCGCCATCGTGCCGGACCGTGCCGATCGCGCCCTCCCGGACGAACCGTCCGGCCGCCTGGTCGGCGGCGATGGCGTCCGGGCGCCAGGAGTCCCACAGCTCGCGCGACAGCCTGACGAACTCGGCGGCGCGCTCGTAGCGGTCGGCGCGGTCCAGGTAGCCGCCGCGCCGGAAGTTCTCGCCGGTGAAGGCGTCGGAGGTGGTCACCACGTTCCACCCGGCGCGGCCCTCGCTGAGATGGTCCAGGGTGGCCACCCGGCGGGCCAGCTCGTAGGGCTCGTTGAAGGTGGCGTTGACCGTGCCGGCCAGGCCGAGCCGGTCGGTCACCGCGGCCAGCGCGCTCAGCACGGTGAGCGATTCGGGGCGGCCGACCACGTCCAGATCGTGGATGCGGCCCTTCAGCTCGCGCAGCCGCAGCCCCTCGGCCAGGAAGAAGAAGTCGAACTTGCCGCGCTCCGCGGTCTTCGCCAGATGGACGAACGAGGCGAAGTCGATCTGGCTGCCCGAGTGTGGGTCGTTCCAGACGGTGGTGTTGTTCACGCCGGGAAAGTGGGCCGCCAGGTGGACCCGCCTGCGGCTCATCGGCCCCGTCCGTGCGGGGCGTCCCAGGCGGCGGGCAGCCCTTCGGTCGTCTCCCGGAACGCCGGGCGCTGGTACAGGTCGCGGGCGTAGGGCCACAGGTACTCGAAGTCGATCAGCTCCCGCTCGCTCACCAGGTGGCCGCGGTTGTACTCGGAGTCGAACCTGGCCAGCGTCACCCACAGCCGCACGTCGGCCTCGGTGATCGTGTCCCCGGTCAGGAACCGCTGCTCGGACAGGTGCTCGTCCAGCCGTTCCAGCGCGGCGACCACCCGGTGCCGCTCGCGCTCCCGCTCGACCTCCACGGCGGCCCTGGCCACGCGGGTGACGCCGGTGTTGACGTCGTCATAGATCCAGCGGTTCAGCTCGTCGATGCGCGTGCGCAGCGGCACGGGGTAGAGGTCGGCGTCGGTACCGGCCCACCGCTCGAACCTGGTCGCCAGGTCGATGGTGATGTCGGGGAAGTCGTTGCTGACGATGAGGCCGGTCTGCCGGTCCCACAGCACGGGCACCGAGATGTGCCCGCCGTACCCCTTCTCGGTGGCCTCGTACGCCTGCTCCAGCAGGGTGAAACCGTTGACCGGGTCGGGGCCGCGGCGCTCCCGGAAGGCCCAGCCCCGGCCGTCGCGCTCGTCGTCCACGTAGGAGAGCGAGACGACGTGCTCCAGGCCCTTCAGCTTGCGGACGATCGCGGTCCGCTGGGCGTAGGGGCAGACCCACGCGGCGTAGATGTGGTAGCGGCCGGGCTCGGCCGGGAACGGGCCGGTCCCGTCGGAGGTGATCCGGCCCTGGAAGGGGTAGAGCGGGCGGTTCCAGCCGGGTGATTGGTACAGGCGGCCCTCGCCGTAGTGGCCGTAGGCGGTGTGATCGACCGGCGTGGCGTAGAGCGACGGCTGGGTGGCCGTACGTGCGTATGTGGACACAAGTCCTCCCAGGGTGAAGGGTCGAAAGGGGCCTCACGGGAGAAGCACGCTCGCCCGGCGGCCGGGGCGGGTGCCCGGGTGGCGCGGGGGAGCCGGAGGTCGGCGGGGGCACCGGCCACACCGCGATCTTGAAAGGGCGGGAGGCCCGCGGCTACGGGTCCCCGATCAAGGACAGAGAGCGGCGGCGACGTGCCCGAAGTCCACGTGGCGGCACCTGATCAAGGAAAGGCCCTGGCTCATGCTTCGACGCTAAGCCGCGATCTCCGATAAGTCAATATTACCTACTTGATATATCGGAAATTACGGAAGCCGGCCGTGGGCGGGATCGGCGGGCGCGGTGATCCGCCACCGGGTGCTGCGCTCGCGGTGCCGCCAGGACTCCGCGAAGCGCCCGTCTCGGGCGAGCAGTTCGTCGATGGAGCCGTGTTCGGCGAGCCTGCCGTCCTCGGCGAAGAGCACCTGGCCGGCGTCCCGGACGGCGGCGAACCGGTGGGCGACGATGACCCGCGCGCGCCGCATTCTGCTTGGCGAGAAGGAGCTTTCGGGGGGACGGCCGCCGACGGGTTTCGGGACCCGGCTTATTCGGGGCCTGGCTTAGGAGCCGGTCCGCTCGCGCTCGGCGGCGCTGCGCAGTACGCAGAACTCGTTGCCCTCGGGGTCGGCGAGCACGGCCCAGCCCGTGCCGTCGGGATTGCGGCGGTCGGCCACGAGCGTCGCACCGAGCGCGAGCAGGCGATCGACCTCGGCCTCGCGGGTGGACTCGGGACGCAGGCACAGGTGGATCCGGTTCTTGACCGTCTTGGCCTCGGGCACCTGGTTGAAGTGCAGCACCGGCCCCTCCGGGAGCAGAACCTGGGTCTCCTCATCCCCAGGCCGATCCTCCGGATGCAGGGGGCAGCCGGTCACCTGGCTCCAGAATTGCGCTAGTTCGTAGGCGTTCGAGCAGTCGATCGCGACATTCTGTACCACAGAGACCATGTCTCGATCTTGCCCGACCGCCCCCGTTCCGGGCCACTCACAACTATCGTCGGCATCGCACGACCCCCAGTCACCGCGAACAGGAGCGAGATGAGCACCCGTCAGCCCACCGGATGGATGAAGAACGTCGCCATCGCCCTGTTCGCCGCCGTCGCCGCGATGCTCATCGCCTGGATCTGGCTGGGCGACTGGCGCTGGGGCGCCACGGCGGGCGTGGTCTTCGTCGTCGCCTTCGTGTTCCTCAGCCTCTCGATCCAGGACCGGACCCCGGGCGACCAGCGGAAGGACTGAACTCGACCATGGCGATCACCAACCGGCAGGCGGCGGGGCGCACATTTCTGCGCCGACTGTACGCGGACGCGTACTTCCCTGATTACGTCCTCGACAAGGGCCGGGCGATCCTGGTACGGCTGTGCGAACGGATCGAGTCCGAGCAGCCATCGGACCTGGCGTCCCTGTACCGGCTGACCCAGGCCGCGACGGAGGAGTTCAACCGGCTGGAGGCGGAGTTCGAGGCGGAGGGGAGCGAGATCGAAACCGTCGCCCGCGAGGAGATCGCCGAGGACTTCTGGTTCATCGCCTCCGCATACGGGTTCACCAACGCGGACGTCGAAGACCTGATCGCCACCCGCGACTGGTGAGCGGGTGGCGGCCGGTCAGCGGATCAGGGTCTCTGGGCGTAGGGGCCAGGTGATGACGTGGCGATCGGCGTCGGCGGAGGCCAGGGTGGTGCCGTCGGGGTGGAAGGCGAGGCCGGTGATGGTGCCGGTATGGCCGGTCAGGGTGGCCCAGGGGCGCTGATCGGCCAGGTCCCACAGCCGGATGGCCCGGTCGTCGGCGGCGGCCAGTAGCCGCCCGTCCGGGCTGAACGCCACGACGCGTACGACGGGCTCGCGACCCGCCTCCAGTACGGTCCTGGTCCGGCGGGCGGTGTCCCAGACCGCCACCTCCCCGGCCTCGGAAAGGGACGCCAGGTGTCGCCGGCCCGGGCCGTACCCGCTGCGCCCGGTGAGAATCGGGGCGTCGGCGGCCCGGCCGCCCACCGTCCCGGACGGGGATGGAATGTCATGGAAGGTGACGGTCATGCCGTTGTGACAGACGTACTCGTCTCCGCTCGGCGTGAAGGCCAGGCCGCCATGGCATCCGTCGGTGGACAGCAGGAGGGCGCGGGTGCGTACGTCCCACAGCCAGGTGTACCCGGAAGCGGTCCGGGCCAGCAGGGTACGGCCGTCCGGGCTGAACGCCACCTGGCTCGGCTCGGCGGTGACCGGCAGGGTGGCCAGGCGCCGGTCGGCGACGGGATCGCGCAGCTCGACCATGGCCGGGTGGCCGATGGCCACCATGCGCCGGTCGGGCCGGTCGGGCCGGTAGGCGACGCCCTTCGTGGGACGGCGGGCGGCGGCGATGCTGAGCAGGGCGCTGCGCGCCTCGACGGTCGGCGCCCGCCGGTACGCCTGGCGGGCCAGCTCCAGCGCCCGGCCCGCGTCGGCCGCGTTGCCCGCCTGCCGGGCCAGGTCCCGGGACTGGTGCTCGGTCAGGCGACGCTCGGCGAGCCTGTGCTGGTGACCGGCGACGACGGCCGCGCCCGAGGCCAGGATGAGCAGCAGCGCCAGCGCGGCCGACAGCATGCCCAGCCGCCGTACGGTACGGCAGGCGGCGTCCTGCTCGGCCTCGGCCGCGGTGATCCCGGCCTCAAGGAACTCCCGCTCGGTGTCGGTGAGCGGGACCGGCGCGTCGTCGTAGGCCCAGTTGCGGGTGGCGGTCAGGCATCCTCCTCGGTAGAGCAGGTCCGGGTCGCCGTCATGGTTCCGCCAGGTGGCGGCGGCCTCGGCCAGATGCCTATGCGTGCGTAACCCGGCGCGGTCCCGCTCCAGCCAGTCCTGCATACGCGGCCAGGCACCGATCACCGCCTCATGCGCAAGACGTACGCCCTGCTCATCCACAGTGACCACGCGCGCCCGTGCCAGCCGCTCCAACACCTCCCTCCCAACCGCCCCAGCCCCCGGCCCCTCCCCCGAACCGGCACCGGCCTCCGAACCAGGAACGCCCTCCAGGCCGGAAACAGCCTCGGAACAAGGGACAGCCCCCAAGCCAGGAATGGCCTCTGTACCGGGAACGACCTCTGGGCCAGAGACAGCCCCTGAACCGGGAACGGCCTTTGAAGCGGGGGCGACCACCAAGCCAGGCGCGGCCTCGGAATCAGGGACCACACCTGAACCCGGAACGGCGGCCGAAGCAGGCGCGGCTCTCGAACCGGAGACGACCTCCACACCCGAAACGGCCTCTGGGCCGGAGTCGGCGAGTACGGCGGGCAAGTCGGCGGCGCGGAGCGTACCGGCTGCTGCCCGGCCGTGCTCATCGACGGTGACCAGGCGCAGCAACAGCCGCCGGGCGAACCACCGCCACTCGTACGGCAGGGCCGTGTAACAGTCCTCCGCCAGCCGGGCCGCCGAGCCGCCGATGCCCCCAAGGGCGTGGTAGACCGACAGCGTCAGGCTCCTGCCGGTGCGATGCCAGTAGGTTTCGGCCAGTACCGCCGAGACCAGCGGCAACGCGCCCGCCGCCTCCCCCGCGTCGGCCACGATGGTCGCCACCAGAGCCGGTTCGACCATCACCCGTTCGGCAGCGGCCGGCTTGACGACCACCTCTCGCAGTTCGGCGGCGCGCAACGGCGGCATGGCGACACCATCGCTGCGTACCGCCGCCGCCAGTTCCCGATGCGCCGCGCACTGCGCCGCGGCGCTGGCCCGCATCCCGGCCACCACCCGCACCCGGCTGCCGACCCGCCGCGCGGACAGCAGCGCGGCGATGAACGTGACCTGCTCCTCCGCGTCGGCACAGCGGGTGAACACCTCCTCCAGCTCATCCACCACGACCACCAGCTCCGCCCCGGCCGTGAGCAGCCCACACGCCCGGGCCCGCTCGGTCAGGTCGTAGCCATCGGCCATCTCGCCCACCTTGGTGAGCCCGGCCAGATCGCCCAGGTCCGCCCGCCCGGCCCAGCCGTTCCCCACCCCCGCCCGATCCCCGTTCACCAACCCCGAATCCGCCACCCCCGTACTCCCCAACGCCGCACCCTCCGCGCCCGCGCCCCTCGCCCCCGAATCCGCCGGCCCCGCCCCGCTCAAGCCCGAACCCCGTACACCCGCGCCCCCCGCCCCCTCAGAGCCCGAACCCCCCATGCCCGAACTCTCTAAGCCGGGACTCCCCATCCCCTGGCCCCCCGGGTCCGTACTCCCCGAACCCGAACCCGAACCCGACAGAGCCGTACTCCCCCACACGGCACTCGACCGCTCCGGAGGCTCCGATCCCTGGCTCCCCGCACCCGTACTTCCCGCCCCCGAATCCCCCAGCCCCACACTCTCCAGGCCCGAACTTGCCGACACCGAATCCGCCAGCCTCGCCCCTGGCCCCGACAAAGCCGCACTCTCCTGGCCTGTACTCCGCGGCGGGGGACCCGACCGCCCCGGAGGCACCGCCCCCGAACTCCTGGTACCCCCCAGATCCGCTTCCTCCAGCCCCGGCCCCGACGGGACCGTGCTCTCCCGGCCGGTACTCCCCGACAACCCCGGGGGCCCCGACCGTGGACCCCTCGTACCCCCCAGGCCCGCATTCTCCGGTACCGAATTCGCCGGCCCAGGACCCCGCAAGGTCGTACCCTCGCGGCCTGTACCCCCCGACACCGAATTCGACAGACCTGCACTCCCCGGCTCCGAATCGGACTGCACCGGGTTTGTCAGGGCTTTGTGCAGGGCGGTGAGTGGGTGTGGGCCTGGGGTGAGGACCACGACGGTGGGGGCGGGTTCCTGGGGATTCAGGCGCTCGCGTAGCGCCGGGATCAGCCCCGCACGTAGCAGGGAGGAGATTCCGCAGCCCGACGGGCCGGTCAGCGTCAGAAACCGGCGGGTGCGCAATCGCGCTAGCAGCCCCGTCACCAGTTCGGTACGGCCGAAGAAGCGCGGCGCGTCCTCGATGTCATAGCTTGCCGTCCCCAGGTAGGGCGATTCCCCCGCCTGGCCGTTCTGTGTCGCGGCGGCGGCCGACAGGGCCATACTGGCGGCCTGCCAGCGCCGTTCCCACTCCTCCCTCCGCCCCCCGCACGCCTCGGCGAATGCCAGTGCCACGGCCTTGCTGGGTAAGCGCTCACCCCGGGCGGCCATCTGCAATGCGGTGGCCGAATAACGCGTACGACTGGCGAGTTCCCGATAGGTCGGTTTACCCGCCGCGTTTCTTAAACGCCGCAAGGCGAATGCGAACTCTTCCGCCGGACCCGCGTCAGGGTCCAACGGGCTCTCCGGACGCCCCATGCTCCTATTCGGACACACATACCGCCGTTCCCGCAACTCCTTTCTCCGAATTCCTTTATGCGGCCACCCTGAAGTGCCACGCGACCGCTTCCGATAATGTCCGGCGGCCAGCCGTGATCATCTCTATTACCACACACCGAAACACACTGTTAATGCACAGGTCACAGCCTTGTGGACCGCGCCAATGCCACCTGCCCGCTCAGCGGCGGCACGACCGGCTGGCGCTAAAAAAGCGGCTCAGGGGGCTTGGTGTTCAACCCGGCGAGCCGCCAGCATGGGCGATGCCGGTCGATGCCAGGGGGGCGATCAGGCCGAAAGCCGAGCAGGCCCGGTAAGCGCCGGGCCAACGTCAGATGTTCGCCGGCAGTCCATTTGCCTCGGGGTTTTCGCCTGCTCTTTTCCCATGCATCTATGATCGTCTCGAAAAGGCTCGGGTCGTTCTGGCCACCGCCGTACCAGTGACGGGGGGTCGCGGCCGTCCAGGCCAGCGCCGGCACCACCGAAACGACAAAACAATCCGGCACCGCCGCCGCGTCGTACCGCATCATCCACAATCAGAGCGCACGCCGCCTCGACGGCAGCATCTCCAGGGCGGCGTGCGCCTGAATGTCTGCAACAACAACTGCCACCAGATCTGGCGATGAACTGCCCACCACCGCGCGACGGGCCGGGGCGCGGGCCTTCCAAGGTCCGTGGCCCGGCCCGCGACCGGTACGCCCTGACGGCAGACCCGGCGTAACGCACGGGGCTCAGTCGCCGCTGGCCGTCCAAGCCGGGCATGAAAGCGCGGCCAGGACACCCCCCCCCCCGGCCCCGGGCGCGGCCCTTCCAGGTTCGTGGAGCCGGTCTGTGAACGGTAGGACGTGATGAAGGGGGTCAGTCGCCGCTGGCCGTGCAAGCCGGGCGCGGGAGCGTGGCCAGAACAACACCCCGGCCCCCGAGGCGAGCGGCCTCGGGTCCGTGGCCCCGCTCCACGACCGGTAAGACGTTACGCAGAGGGTCAGCCGCCGCTGGCCGTGCAGGCCGGGCGTGAAAGCGCGGCCAGGACACCGCCCCCGGCCCCGAGGCAAGGGCCTTCAGGCTCGTGGCCCCGCTTCGCGAGCGGTAGGACGTAATGCAGGGGGTCAGTCGCTGCTGGCTGTGCAGGCCGGGCATGGAAGTGTGGCCAGGACGCCGCCCCGGACGTTGGCGACGGATCTCTGGTCGAGGCAGATACGGCAGGAGATGCCGGCGAGGCGGGGGTCGGCCCAGCAGCGGTCTTCCCAGACCGGTGGGGGCTCGGTGGGCGTGGTGGTCACGTTTCCCGGTGGCTGGTCGGTGCCACGGCCGGAGCAACGGCCGCACCGGAGGACGTACCCCGGCAGGGTACGGTCCTCGCCGCTTCCGCCGCAGTCGGGGCAACTGCCGCCGCTCATCGGCCGTTCGTCCCGGCACAGGCCAGGGGGCCGCCTCCATCGTCCACGCGCTCACCGTACGCGTGCGCCGCCTCCCGTGTCACCCCCGCTGCGCGCCGGACGGCCGGTGACCGCCAGGCAGCAATGGGAAATTCACGACCCAGGCGACCGTCACCAGGTGACGAAAGGCGGCCCCCGGCGGATGCTGAATCCGGGCGCGCGGCCGATGCTCCTCCGATCCGGCCGCGCGCCCGCATTCCGCCGGAGAACATGTTCCGGGCCATCGAAGAAAAGGAAAGGGCCGCGATGACCACAGCTCCGACAGCCGGTCTGACCCCCGCAACGAACCCCCGGCCACGGACACGCAGGCGACCGTGGGTGAGCACCTTGGTGGGCGTGTTCGGCGCGCTCGCGCTCGTGTTGGGCCTGGCGTATCCCGCCCAGGCCGACGTCATCCCGAAATTGCCGCAGAACGCGGACGGCCTGGAGCAGACGTTCTCCCCCGCGTACGACTACGACAAGGACGGCTGTTACGCCACGGCGGCCATCACCTCGTCGCGGTACGCCAACCCGGGCAGGGGCCTCGGCGGCGCGGTGAACGGCAACTGCCGCGACCTCGCGCAATTACAGGAGTCCAACACCTACGCGCGGGCGAAGTGCAACAACGGCTGGTGCGCGATCATGTACGCCAGCTATTTCGAAAAGGACCAGACGGTGGACGGCTGTAGCGTCGAACCGGGCTGCGGCCACCGGCACGACTTCGAGCACGTCGTCGTATGGGTGCAGAACAACCAGGTGCAGTACGTCTCATACTCCGAGCACGACTACTGGGAGACCTACCATCGTTCGAGCGTGCGCTTCGATTCCAGCGGCACCCACCCCAAGGTCGTTTATCACAAGGACGCGGGCAAGACGCACTGCTTCCGCCTGGCCAACAGCGGCGATGAGGCGATCGAGAACCACACCGGCGGGTGGTTCTATCCGCGCCTCGTGGGCTGGAACGGCTATCCCAGCGTGGACTTCCGCAACCAGTTCATCTATCACACCAGCTACGGCCGGGCCACCATCAAGCTCGGTACCGAGACCATGAAGAGCCACCTCGCGGCCTCCAAGCCGGGCGGCATCTCCTTCGACCCCTGGGCCTGACCTCAGCGCACCCCATCACCACCGCATCACCCCCCCGGCCCGCCCTCGGGGCCGGGGCTCACTTCCACACGCAGTCGGATGAAATGGACAATTCCCAGGTCCGCCGTACCGCGAGTCAGCCGAAAACCTGTCCGTCACGGCCTCGCCGGTATATAGCTATGCGTTAGGGGGAAGTCACTCCGCGCATTGCTCCTGGGAGGTGGCCTCATGGTCAAAGCGCGCCAGAAGAGGCGGGCCAGACTCACTCGGGCGAATGCGGTGGTCCGCGTCCGGGCCCAAAAGGCCGACCCGGCGCACGGGACCGGCCAAAGCGCGGCGGGGCGGTGGAAGGCCATGCGGACATGGCTGGCCGGAATCCTCGGTGCCGTGCTCGTCGCGGCGATCGGCGTCGTGTTCACCGAATGGTTCAGCACAAGCGGCCCCGACACCGTCGATCGGATCAGCGGACAGCCCCCGCTCACCATCGGCCACGTGGCCGTGGACCACACCACGCGGCACACCACGCTGCGCCGGCCGGTGACCGATCCCGGAGAGCGGGCGATCCTGCTGGGCGCCGGTTCCGGCTCCAGCCGGGACGCGATCATGGCCGGCCACGACTGGGCCCCGCTCGGAACGGCGGACGTCACGGTCGTTCTGGCCGGCAACCGCAGCAGCCTGCGCATCGTCGACATCATCCCTCGTGTCCTCGCCCGCAAGCCGGTCTCGGACGGCGCGCTGTTCGTCTACGCCGCCGAGGGAGTGGCCGAGACCGTCGAACTGTCCGCCGACCTGGACCAACCGGCCCCCCGCTTCACCACCGCCAGAGACACCGCCGAAGACACCGCCAGGGACCCGGACACCTCCTACTTCCGGAAAAAGCAGATCGACCTGAAACGCGGCGAGCCGGTCACGCTGGTCATGGCCATAACGGGCTCGGCGGCGTACTACGAGTTCGATCTCCAGGTCACCGTGCTCGCCGAGGACCGGACCGAACAGATAACGATCAAGGGCCCCGACGGCCGCCCGTTCCGGGTGAGCGGCATCGCCGACCGCTACCGCGCCTACTACGGCCGCTCCGCACTGGGCGGCTGGCAGCCGCTCTCCCGCGCGGCGGCATGCGCGAAGGTCGAGAAGAACCAGAAGTCCGAGGGGTGCTGACCGTGCTCGTTCCCCGTTCGGCGGCGGTCCTGGCCGCGATGATCATGGCGGCCTACCCGGCCGCGGTCGCCGATGCCCCGCGGTTCCGGCCGGTGCCCGCCGAATGGCGGGTGGCCTGGTCGATGCGCACCGACCTGCCCGCCCACCCACCGTCCTTCGAGACCCCGCGGCACGCCGTGTCCGGCGACGCGCTCGCCGTGGCGACCCGCGAGGGCGGCCTGCGGATCCATGATCTGCGTACCGGTGAGCTGAGGCGGACCGTCCCCACACGCACCGAGCCCATCACGGGGGTGTGGATCGCGGCGGACGTCCTGGTCGTGTCGAGAGGGGCACCGGACCAGGCCGAGAAGACCCTGGAGGCTCATGACCTGGCCACGGGTGCCGTGCGGTGGCGGCGCACGATCGCCTTTCACCAGGTACCGATGAGTGTGGACCTGAAGTACCTGGACTCACCGATCATGGTGACCGAGCGCGGGATCATGGTGTTCGAGCGGTCGGCCGAGCCCGTCGCCGCGCACGCCCTCGATCTGCGGACCGGCGCGACCACGGCACGGACGACGTACACGCATGGGTGCGACATGCGCAGCGCCGCGACCCCGCGAGCGGTGGTCCTGCTCAGCCACTGCGCGGGCGCCAGGCCACAGCTCGCCTCGCTGACCCCGCGCACCCTGCGGCCCGCCTGGACGCGCCCGCTGACCTCGCCCTTCGCGGCGCTGGAGGACGCCTATCTCTCCGTCACGACCAATGCGGAGGGGCACCTCCGGGTCTGGGTCGGGTCGGACGACTCCTTCTACAACGCCGACGGCCGCCCGCTGCCCGACGCCAGGGAGACCACCGGCATACCGAACCCGGGCCGCTGGAGCCCGCCCCTGTTCGCCGACTCCTACTCCGAGGCGGTCCACCGGCGCGAGGTCACCCCCGGGAACCAGTGGCCGTTGCCCGCGTTTCTGGTGTCGCTGGACCCCGGCACCGGGCGGCTCGGCGGGCTGCCGCTGGACGTGCCGCACGAGCACGCCACGCTGATCGGCTCGATCCGGGACATGGCCTTCGTGCACAGCACCGTCCCGGGTGACGACCGGATCACCGCGTACGAGCTGAGCTACGGGCCTGCGCGCGGGCCCGCCAGGTTCGGTGGTGTCCCGGCGAGTGCCTGGCCGCCCGCCTGCGCCCTGCTGACCGGCCGTGACCTTTCGGTTTTCGCCGAGGGATACCGCGTGCTGCCGGGCTCGGACCATCTCGCCGGTACGACGCCGGCGAAATGCGACTGGATTCCGCGCACGGACGACGGCGCCGTCGTCTCGGTCGCCGTGGAGGCGGTGTCGCCGTCGAGCGCGGGGGCGCGAAAGCTGTTCGCCGCCGAGGTCGCGGCCGTCAAGGCGGCCAACGCCCATGATCCGACCACGGAAGGCCCCGGTTTCCTGTCCTACACGCTGGCCCGGCCGACCGGCTACCTCGGTGCGACGATCATCAATGTGGGCCCCGTCATCGTCCGGATCAGCTCCCCGTCACGGCCGGCGGTGCGGCTGATCTCGCCGTTGCTGCGGGACAACCTGCTCGCACGTTACCGACCGGGCGTCCGTGCCCCCGCCGCCCCGCGCCCGCGCGGCTGGAACCTCCCGGCCGACGCGGTCTTCTATGCCGATCCGGTGGTGGCCCGTGGTGTCGTCCACGCCACGAGCGACGACGGCACGGTGTACGCGCTGGACGCCACCACCGGCGCGGAGCGGTGGCGCTTCCGAATGGGCGATGGGAGCGCCCGCTTCCAGGTACCGGCCGACGGCACCATGTTCGCGGCGAGCGACAAGCGGCTGGTGGCGCTGGACGCGGCCACCGGCCGGAAAAGGTGGAGCCGCGAAATGGAGGTGAGCACCGCGCCGGTGGTCTCTCAAGGCCGCCTCTACATCTGGACCACCTTCACCGACGCGCCGAACGCCGAGCTCGTCGCCCTGGACGCGGCCACCGGCCGGCGGCTGTGGACCTTCCGGCCGCCGGGCGATTTCGCCGCCCCCGCCCCGGTGGTCGCCGGAGCGGCCGTCCATGTCGGCGACGTCAACGGCATGCTGTACGCGCTGGACCCCCGCACCGGAGCCCGCAGGTGGCGCTCGCCGGTCGGCGGCCGATACGACACCGTCCACCTGGCACGGACCGGCGACATGGTCTACGCCGCGAGCGAGAGCGGCGACGTCCGCGCGCTGGACGCCGCCTCCGGGAAGGTCCGCTGGAGTTCGCAGGTCCACGGGACCGTCGATTTCCGCCCCGTGGTGACCGGCGGAATCGTGTACCTCGCCAACAGGTTCGGCGCGACGTACGCGCTGGACACCCGCTCCGGCAAGCGCCTGTGGAGCTTCCCCGCGGTGGGCGGCGAGGACGGAAGGGGGTGGGAGCCCGTGGTGGCCCAGGGCGTCGTCTACGCGGGCGGCCCCGACAGCGGACTGCACGCCCTCGACGCGACGACCGGCGTGGAGCGCTGGAGCGCCGCGCTGGACACCGGCTACTCCTTCCGTCCCGCGGTGGCGGATGGAGCCGTGTACCTGGGAGACGCCCAGGGAGTCCTGCACGCCTTCGACGCCGCCACCGGCCGGGAGCGGTGGCGTTTCCAGACCGGAGGCGACGTACAGACCCGGCCCGTCGTCACGAAGGACTTCGTCTACCTCGGCGTCTCGAACGGCAACCTCTACGCGCTGCCCACCACCACCGGCGGTTAGCCCGTCTGGAGAGCCCGGGAGAGAGCGTTCGTGCCGTCCGGGGTGACCGGGGTGGCGAGCATGATGGGCCCCTGGGACATGAAGCGGGGCCGGGTGCCGCGGTGTTCGTCGGCCGCGTGGACGGTCAGCGGGTGGACGAGGTAGATGTCGCCAGGAGCGCCGGTCGCGTACGCCAGTGGCCGCCCTTCCGAGGCCGCGTCCAGCAGCGGACCGGCCTCGAAGGGGTCGAGCACCTGGTCACCGAGCGCCTTGGCGGCGTCATGGTGCGAGCCCACCCGGATGCGGGTGGGCGCGTCGTCCGGCCCCACGTCCGACAGAAGTACCAGCAGCAACATCGCCTCCGGCCGCCCGGACACGGCCCACGAGCCGTCGGGCCGGGCGACGGTGGCGTCGATGTGCCAGCCCCGGTCGTCGACGGGCGATCGGCCGGGGAAGCGGATCGGCATGTTGCCGAGGGCGGCGCGCGGCGCCCAGCCGCCGGGCCCGGCGATCTCGTCGAGTGCGCGGTGCAGCTTCGGGCTGGTCATGATCTGCCCGAAGGGGCCCTCCCCGGTGAGGTCGGCGGTCCACACCACCGGCTCCCGCCAGCCGGACGGGTCGTCGGGCGACAGGCCGATCCGCTGCCACAGCAGCGCCCTGGCCGCGTCGCCGACTTCGCGCGGCGCAGCCGCCGTCAGCTTGACGAACCCGTCGGTGACGAAACGGTCGATGTCCACGCTTGTCATGCGAGCACCCTAGCGAGTGCCGAGCCGGACCGAAATCGAATTTCAGGGCAGGCGGTACTCCAGGTCGGGATCGACGACGGTGATGTCCATCTGGGCCTTCTGCAGATGACCGGAGAAGTCCCAGTTCAGTGACTGCCAGCGGGTGAACTGGTCGAGCACCCACATGCCGGACTGGCGGCTGCCGTTGCCGGACTTGCCGTTGCCGCCGAACGGCAGGTGCGCCTCGGCCCCCGACGTGGTGTTGTTGACGCTGACCATGCCCGCGCCGATCCCCCGGCGGAACCGGAAGGCGGAAGCCGGGTCGGTGGTGTAGATCGCCGAGGACAGGCCGTAGCCGGGGGCGTTGGCCAGTTCGATGGCCTCGTCGAGGGTCCGGTAGGAGGTCACGCCGACGATCGGGCCGAAGGTCTCGTTGTCGAACAGCGCGTCGCCGGGCCGGACCCCGGAGACGATCACCGGGTGGTAGTACAGGCCGCTGGGGTCGCCGGTGAAGCCGGCCCGGGGGCGCTCGTCGCCGATCCGGCCGATCGCGGTCGAGCCGTGCACCTCGTGGTGTGAGGCGATCTGGCCGAGCGTCTTCTCGTAGGAGTGGGCGAACTTCTCGTCCAGCAGCGGGCCGTACAGGACGTCGCCGGTCGGGTCGCCGATCACCGCCGCGCGGGTGGCCTCGTCGAAGCGGCGCAGGAACTCCGGCAGCACCGACTCGTGCACGATCGCGGTGCCCAGGGAGGTGCAGCGCTGCCCCGCCGTACCGAACCCGGAGAACAGCGCGCCCTCGACCGCCTGGTCGAGGTCGGCGTCGGCGGTGACCACCATCGGGTTCTTGCCGCCCAGCTCCAGGCACGGCGACTGGAGGTGCCGCCCGCACAGCTCGCCGATGCGCGCGCCGACCTCCGAGGAGCCGGTGAAGCCGACCTTGTTCACCGTGCCGGCGCCCAGCGCCTCGGTGAGCCCGGCGAAGGTGTCCGCGCCGTCGGCGAAGACCAGGTTGAGCACGCCCTCGGGCAGGCCCGCGTGGGCGAACAGCTCGTACAGCGCCTCGGCGGACGCCGCGGAGTACTCGGCCGGCTTCCACACGACGGCGTTGCCGCACAGCAGCGCCGGGACCAGGTACCACGACGGCACCGCGACCGGGAAGTTGCCCGCCGTGATGACGGCGGCCACGCCCACCGGCTGGCGGAAGGTGAACAGCTCCTTGTCCGGCATCTCCGAGGGCACCGTCTGGCCGTACAGCCTGCGGCCCTCGCCCAGGAAGAACGTGCAGGTGTCGATGACCTCCTGCACCTCGCCCCTGGCCTCCTTGAGCGGCTTGCCGATCTCGCGGGTCACCAGCCTGGCCAGCTTCTCGGCGTTGGCGCGGACGAGCTGCCCGGCGTGGGCGATCACCTCGCCGCGCGCGGGCGCGGGCAGGTCGGCCCAGGCCCGCTGGGCCTGCTTGGCGGTGCGGGCGGCGGCGGCGAAGCCGGTGGCGTCGCTGAGGTGGACCTCGGCGACGAGTTCGCCGGTGGCGGGGTTCGTCGAGCGGAAGGCCCGCCCGGTGGCGGCCTCACGCTCCGCGGCGATGACGGAACGTACGGTGTGCGACACGCGATCGATCTCCTTCTACGGACCGGCCGTCACGAGCCGGTGCGGATGCTGTGGGAGCACCCGTTCAGGTGGTCTTGCGCGACGGCATGGGCGCGTTCGCCGTCGCGGTCGAGGATGGCCTGGATGACCTCACGCTGATCGAGTACGTGCGGGGCCAGGTCCGGCAGCCGGTCAAGGCGGTGGAACCAGATCCGGATGCTGAGGTTGAGGTACATGGTGAGGGTGCCGGCCAGGAAGGGGTTCTGGGCGGCGTTGAACACGCACCGGTGGATCTTTGCGTCGAACAGCACCAGGCGCTTCAGGTCGGCCCCCGACTCGATCTCTTTGGTGATCTCGTCGGACAGCCGGGCGAGTTTCTCCCGCTGCTGGGCGGTGGCCCGGCGGGCGGCGAGCTGGGCGGCGATGCCCTCCATCGGCACGCGGACCTCGGTCAGCCAGAGGTCGTCGTCGATGTGGATGTCGGCGGCGAACGTGCCACGTCGCGGAAAGACCGTGACCAGGCGCTCCTGCGCCAGGCGTTTGAGCGCCTCGCGTACCGGGGTGCGGCCCACGCCGAGCTCCGCCATCAGGCGTTCCTCGTCGACGGGCGAGCCCGGCCGGATCCTGGTCGTGACGATCTCATCGCGTATGTAGGCGTATGCCCGTTCGGCCATCAATAAGCCGTCGGTCACCTGCGCCATCCCTGCTCTCCTGGTGTTGACGTACTTTCCCGGCAAAGCCTACAGTCCTACAACCCGCTGATATACCAGTTGTGTGTGAGATGTATGTCGCTTGTCGGCTAGGAGAGCCCCCCATGAAGCAGCGCGCCCTGATGCTTGCCATCGCCGTCCCCCTGGTGCTCGCCGGATGCACCAAGGCCCCCGCCGGGGCGGGAGAGCAGACGGTGAAGGCAGTGGTGCAGCCGCCTCCGGAGTACGCGGCGAAGGGCGTGATCAACCTCTGCTCGGCGTTCACCAACCCGCCCAGGGCCTACCAGCAGGACGGGGCCAAGACGGGGGCGGAGATCGAGCTGGGGACCGCCCTTGCCACCCAGCTCGGGCTGCGGATCAACTGGACGCAGTACGAGTCCTCCGGCCTGCTGTCCGGCCTGCTCGGCAAGCGCTGCGACATGCTGATCGACGAGTTCGCCGACCGCGAGGAGCGGCGGGACAAGGTCTGGTGGCTGCCGACCTCGTTCGCCGTCACCCAGATCGTGGTGCCCAAGGGCAACCCCAAGGGCATTCACACCTTCGCCGACATGCCGGGCAAGAAGGTCGCCGTGCCCGATGGCACGCTGGCCCAGGACCTCGTGGTGGCCTGGAACAAGAAGATCACCGCGGAGGGCAAGCCCAAGATCGACGTGGTCACGCTGCCCAACACGCGTGACATGTTCCAGCAGGTCGGCGCGAAGAACGTGGACGCCGCGGTCGGTACCGACTCCTCCGCCGCCTACTACGGCAAGCTCGCCGCCGGCGGCATCGAGGCGGGCGGCGCCGGCTGCACGTCCGGCACCACCGACGACGACCGGGTCGGCTTCCTAATGCGCAAGGACCAGACCGACCTGTTCAAGGCCATGGAGAAGGCGATGGCCAACCTCCGTAAGGACGGCACCTACCAGAAGATCTTCGACAAGCACGGCCTGGGCAAGGTCACCCTCGACGCCTTCGGCGACGAGAAGCCCGCCCTGTGCGCGCCCGGGGTAACCCTGTGAATTTCGACTGGCAGTTCTTCTTCTCCCACCTGTTCAACCTCGCGCCCGACTACTGGGGCGCGATGCAGCGCACGATCCTGCTGGCGGTGATCGCCCAGTCGCTCGGCATCGTGCTCGGCATGTTCCTGGGCGTGGCGCGGCTGTCGAAGTTCCGCCCGATCAGATACGCGGCGGCGGTCTACGTGTGGATGCTGCGCGCGGTGCCCGAGCTGGTCATCCTGATGTTGCTGTTCACCGGGCTGGCCGCGGCGGAGATCTACCGGTTCGAGGACGCCTACCTGTTCGGCGTGATCAAGGTGACCGCCGGGTTCCAGGCGGCGTGCGTGGGCCTGGCCATCCGCGAGGCCGGGTACATGGGGGAGATCTTCCGCAACGGCATCCAGTCGGTGGACCGGCGGCAGGTCGAGGCGGCCAAGGCCATCGGCATGCGGCCCACCACCATGCTGCGCCGGGTGATCATCCCGCAGGCGATGCGGGTGATCATTCCGCCGATGGGCAACCAGTTCAACGTCATGCTCAAGGTCACCTCGCTGGCGGCGGTGATCGGCGTGCCCGAGCTGTTCCAGACCACCGGCACCTACGCGGCGCAGACGTTCCGGGTGTTCGAGCTGTTCATCGGCCTGGCGATCAACTACGCGCTGCTCACCTCGCTGTGGAGCGTCGTGCAGGCGGCGATCGAGACCCGGCTCCAGCGCCACGAGGCGGACGCGGGCGCGCGTACGCTGCTCGGGCGCATGCGCGAGCACCTGATGGGCTCCAAGGAGGCGAACCCGGCATGACCGCCATCCAGGCCGAAGGCGTGCACAAGTGGTACGCCAAGCTGCACGTCCTCAAGGGCGTTGATCTGACCGTGCAGGCCGGTGAGGTGGTCTGCCTGATCGGGCCGTCCGGGTCGGGCAAGAGCACGTTCCTGCGCACGGTCAACCACCTCGAACCGATCCAGCGCGGCCGAATCCGCGTCAACGGCTCGCTGGTCGGCTACCGCGAGGGTCCGGACGGCGAGCTGGTCCGCCTCTCGGAGAAGGCCATCGCCGACTCCCGCCGCTCGATCGGCATGGTCTTCCAGGACTTCAACCTGTTCTGGCACATGACCCTGCTGGAGAACCTGGTCGAGGGCCCGGTACGGGTGCTCGGCGTCCCGGCCGACAAGGCCGCCAAGGAGGCCCGCGCGCTGCTGGCCCGCGTCGGCCTGGCCGACAAGGCCGACGCCTACCCGCGCAAGCTGTCCGGCGGGCAGCAGCAGCGCGGGGCCATCGCCAGGGCGCTCGCCATGCGGCCGTCGGTGCTGCTGTTCGACGAACCGACCAGCGCGCTCGACCCGGAGACCACCTCCGAAGTGCTCATGGTCATGGAGGAGCTGGCCGCCGAGGGAATGACCATGATCGTCGCCTCGCACGAGATGGGCTTCGTGCGGCGGGCGGCCGACCGCGTCGTGATGATGGAGAACGGCGTGATCATCGAGGACATCCCCGCCAAGACCTTCGCCACCGCCGGTGGCCGGATCGGCGAGTTCGTCAGGCATCTGGAGTAGTGGAAATGACCCGCACGCTGTTCCGTGGCGGCTCCGTCTTCGACGGCACCGGCGCCCCGCCCGTCCCGGCCGACGTCTTGATCGACGGCAGCCGGATCACCGAGGTCGGTCCGGACCTCACGGGTGAGGTGACCATTGATGTCACCGGCAAGACGCTGCTGCCCGGTATGTTCGACTGCCACGTACACGTCACCGGCTCCGGGCTGGATCTGCCGACCCGGCTTGAGCTGCCGTTCTCCTACCAGTTCTACGCCGCGATGCGCAATCTCGACGCCACCCTCGCCTGCGGCATCACCAGCGCCCGCGACGCCGAGGGCGCCGACCTCGGCATCCAGCTCGCGCAGGAACGCGGCGACATCAAGGGCCCGCGGTTGCAGATCGCCATCTCGATGATCAGCCAGACCGGCGGGCACGGGGACGGCTGGCGCGCCTCGGGCAACCACTTCCTCTACAGCCTGCCCTATCCGGGCCGGCCCGACGGCATCGCCGACGGGCCCGACGAGGTCCGCCGCAAGGTACGCGAGCTGCTGCGGGCGGGCGCGGGCGTGATCAAGGTCTGCACGACCGGCGGCGTGCTGTCGTCGCGGGACGACCCGAGGCACCGCCAGTTCAGCCCCGCCGAACTTTCGATCATGGTGGAGGAGGCCGCCGCGCAGGGCCGCTCGGTCATGGCGCACGCCACCTCGCCGGAGGGGATCATGAACGCCGTGCGCGCCGGGGCGCGCTCCATCGAGCACGGCACCATCCTGGACGACGCCGCCATCGAGCTGATGGCGCAGGCCGGGACGTGGCTGGTGCCGACCCTGTCGGCCGGGCACTTCCTGCTCCGGATGGCCGACGAGGGCATGCGGATCAGCCCGAACGCGCTGGCCAAGGCCCGCCAGATGACCGACGTCCATCGCGAGTCGGTGGCCAGGGCGTACGCGGCGGGGGTGAAGATCGCGATGGGCACCGACAGCGGCGTCACCCCGCACGGCGAGAACCTCACCGAACTCCAGCTGATGGCCCAGGCCGGGATGAGCCCGGCGGACGTACTGGTCGCCGCGACCTCCTCGGCCGCCGAACTGCTCGGCGTGGCCGACGACCGGGGCACGATCGCGCCGGGCAAGCGGGCCGACCTGGTCGTGGTGGACGGCGACCCGTACGACTTCGCCGCCCTGAAGGGCGCGATCACCGACGTCTACCAGGACGGGGTACGCGTCCATGGCCGCTGAGCTGCTGATCCGCAATGCCTCGCTGTTCACCGCCGCCGAACCCGACCCGGCCCGGGCCCGCGCGGCGCCGGGCTGCGTGGCGGTGCGCGGCGAACGGGTGGTCGCGGTCGGCGACGAGCGGGAGTGCCGGGCGGCGGTGCCGGGAGCCGAGGCGATCGACGCGGCCGGGGGTTCGGTACTGCCCGGCCTGATCGACTGCCACGCGCACCTGCTGAACCTCGGCGAGACCCACGCCGACCTGGACCTGCGCGGCCTGGACGACCTCGGGCGGATCGCCGGCCTGGTCGCCGAACGCGCCCGCAGGCTGCCCCCGGGCACCTGGATCCTGGGCCGCGGCTGGAGTGGCGAGCAGCGTCCGGACCGCGACCCGCTGAGCCACCTCGTCACCGACCACCCGGTGCTGCTCAACCGCTTCGACGGGCACGGCGCGCTGGCCAACGCCGCCGCGCTGCGGCTGGCCGGGATCGGCCCGGACGCCGCCGACCCGCCGGACGGCCGCATCCTGCGCGACGCCACGGGCGCGCCGACCGGGGTGCTGGTGGAGGGCGCGGCCCGCCCGGTACGCGAGGCCGTGCCGGTCAAGGACGCGGCCAGGCGGCGGGCGCTGCTGCGCGCGGGCGCGGCGGACTGCCTGGCCCTGGGCCTGACCGGGCTGCACGACGCCACCGAGGAGATCGACTGGATCGCCGACTACGCCGCGCTGGACGGGGGGCCGCGCGTCTTCGGCATGCTGGGCGCGCCCGAGGAGGGCGACCTGGCGGAGTTCGCCGCCGAGCACCTGTTCACCGGGGACGCGACGCTCAGCATGCGGCGGCTGCGGATGATCTTCGACGGCGGGCTCGGGGCGCGGGGGGCGCTGCTGTCCGAGCCGTACCACGACGAGCCGGACGGCCGGGGCTTTCAGCTCCTTTCGGCCGAGCGCGTCGCGGAGGCCGGTCGCGCGGTCCGGCGGCTCGGCTTCAGCCTGGTCGTCCACGCCATCGGCGACCTGGCGAACCGGCTGGTCCTGGACGCCTTCGAGCAGGTGGGCGCGGACGGGTTCATGATCGAGCACGCGTCGGTGCAGTCGGCCGCCGACCGGGCCAGAATGGCCGGGCTCGGGGTGATCGCCTCGGTGCAGCCGGTCCACGTCCGCGACGACGCCGCCTGGATCGCCGACCGGCTCGGCCCGGCCCGGCTCCGCGACGCCTACGCCTTCCGCGACATGCTCGACCGCGGCGTGGTACTGGCCTGCGGCTCCGACTTCCCGGTGGCCTCGCCCGACCCGTTCCTCGGCATCTGCACGGCGATCACCACCAGGTCGCTGACCAGGGCCGAGGCGCTGTACGGGTACACCCGGTGGGCGGCGCGCGCCGCCGGGATGGAGGGCGAGCTGGGCAGCATCCGGCCGGGCGGGCTCGCCGACCTGGTGATCCTCGACCGCGACGTGATGTCCGTGCCCGCCGACGAGGTGGCGGACACGAAGGTACGCCACACCCTCGTCGGAGGCGCGATCCGGCACTGACGCTATGGGATGCGCAGGCCGGAAAGGAGCGCGGACAGCCCGGCCTCGAAGAGGTGGTCGAGGTCGAAGTCGTACCCCTCCGCACCGAGCCCCGTGATCATCTTGGTGAACCGCGGGTACCGGCCGGAGGCCATGAACGCCTTCATCTGCGTTCCGTGGACGTCCAGCCACTGCTCGCTGGACAGCCCGGTGGCCGACAGCATCTGCGCCTCCCGCTCGATGTGCACGGCCAGGCCCTGCACGTAGGCGTAGACCAGGATCTCCATGGTGAGCGCGGTGTGGGAGTCGAGGCCGTCGAGCGCGCGCAGCATGTGCTCGCTGTGCCCGAGCAGTCCGGGCAGCGTCAGCGGGCGGCCGAGCGGGGTGAGGATCGACAGCCACGGGTGCCGCCGGTAGATCCGCCACAGCGTACGGGCGACCGCCGCCAGCCGCTCCCGCCCGTTCAGGTCCTCGGCCGGATGCCGCTCCTCGCCGTAGGCGAGGTCGGCCATGAGCCGGACCAGCTCGTCCCTGCCGCGCACCTGCCGGTGGACCGCCGCCGCCGCGACGCCGAGCCGGGCCGCCACCGCCCGGACGGTCACCGCGCCCAGCCCTTCGGCGTCGGCGATGGCGATGCCCTCCCGCACGATCGCCTCCCGGGTCAGCTCCACCGGCCTGGCGCGCCGCCGGGGACGGCTCAGCGCGACCGCCACCACCGTCCCCGACCGGGGGCGGGCCGTGAGCAGACCCTCGTCCTTCAGCACGGCGAGGGCCCGTGCCGCGGTGGCCGTGGCCACCGTGAACTCCCGGGCCAGGGCACGGGTCGAGGGCGCCTTGCCGCCGGGGGCCAGCTCGCCCTCCCGGATGCGCCGCCGCAGCTCGGCCGCGATCCGCAGGTACGGTGAGTCCATCCATCTGTCCTAGCACAGTTGAGGTCGGGAGCGGGCGGAACTGGGCTAGCACAGTTGGACGACCGGCGGCGGCCCGGAATACCAAGGATCCATGACTTCCGTACTGATCTCAGGGGCGAGCGTCGGCGGACCGGCGCTCGCGTACTTCCTCCGCCGCCACGGCTTCACCGTCACCGTCGTCGAACGCGCCCCCGCGCCCCGCCCCGGCGGCCAGGCGATCGACGTGCGCGGCGCCGCGCTCACCGTCGCCGAACGCCTGGGAATCCTGGCCGAACTGCGGGGCCTGCGCACCCACATGAAAGGCACCTCCATGCTGGACGGCGACGGCAACGAGCTGTGGCGGTCGACGGAGGTCGCGCTGTCCAGCGGCCGGGTCGGCGGCGACGACATAGAGGTGCTCCGCGAGGACCTCACCGGCCTGTTGTACGAGCGGACGCGACAGGACGTCGAGTACGTCTTCGGCGACTCGATCACCTCGCTGACCCAGGACGAACACGGCGTGCGCGTCACCTTCGAGCGCTCCGCTCCCCGCACCTTCGACCTGGTGGTGGGCGCGGACGGGCTGCACTCCAACGTACGCGGGCTCGCCTTCGGCCCGGAGCGGGAGTACGTCCGGCACCTCGGGACCTACCTGTCGATCTTCTCCACGGACAACTACCTCGGCCTCGCGGACTGGCAGACGTGGTTCAACGACGGGCCGGCGGGCGGCGCGGTCTACCCGGTGCGCGGCAACACCGAACTGCGCGTCAATCTCGGCTTCCAGAGCGCGGAGCCGATCGAGTACGACCACCGCGACGTCCAGGCACAGAAGCGGCTCATCGCCGACCACTGCGCACACGTGCGCTGGGAGGTCCCTCGCCTGCTCAAGGCCATGTGGGCGGCCCCGGACTTCTACTTCGACTCGATGGCCCAGGTGCACATGGACCACTGGTCGGCGGGCCGGGTGACCCTGCTCGGCGACGCGGGCTACTGCCCCTCTCCGCTGTCCGGCCAGGGCACCAGCCTGGCGCTGGTCGGCGCGTATGTCCTGGCCGCCGAACTGTCCACGGCACCGGAGCATGAGGCCGCCTTCGCCGCGTACGAGGCCCGGATGCGCCCCTTCGTCACCCTCAACCAGGCGTTGATCGAACAGAACCGCGAGGCCATGGAACACGAACCCACCGAGGAGTCAGGAGTCGACCACGCCAAGAACGCGATCCGGCTCCCCGGCCTCTGACGCCCGTGGTCAACTCCGGAATCGTGGGCCGGGGTCGTGCCGCCACCACCAGGCGATGGACGGGATGGGGGGTGGATCGGTGGAGTCGTCGCGCGGGGTGAGGCGCCGGCCGCCCGGCTCGAAGGCCGGGGACCCGCCCTGACCGTCGAGGTAGACGTAACGGTCGCTGGTGAGCGCCCAGTCGAGCGATCCGCCGATGTAGTGCTCCAGCCCCGACAGGTAGTGCGTCAGATCGGGGCGGCGCAGCCGGAGCCGGTCGCGCATCCGGATGAACAGGGTGGTCACCCGGTCCATGAGGGCCATCATGCGTTCGACGCCCTCGGTGTCGCCGCAGCCGGTCTCCTCGCGGATCGCGTCGAGCAGGTTGAACCCGTCGGGTGTCCGCTCGCGCTCCTTGGCGATGGAGATGATGCCGTTGTTCCAGGTGGCGATGGTGCTTGCGATCTCGGTCACCGCCTGCGCGGAGCGGTCGTGCAGCAGCGCGGGCGGTGGCGCGTCGCCGCAGTTGAGCGACCCGGCCAGACCGGCCAGGGCCAGCGCTCCGCCGGAGCGGAGGCTGATCAGGGTGAAGGCGTCCAGCCCCGGACGCTCTTTCCTGGCCACGAAGGACGCTCTGGCCGTCTCCACCTCGAAGTAGCCGCGCATCGCCTCGATGAACCGGTCGCTCTCGGCCGGTGAGGCCGCCTTCCACAGCCGGGTCCGCAGGTCGCGCAGGCTCATGCCGTACCGGTCGTCGTCGTAGACCGCGTCCTCGACGACGTCGCCGCAGCGGTGAATGCGGCTCGTCGCCTCGGCCAGCTCGCCCGGCCGGTCGCGCAGCGGGCCCTCGTCGCAGTACTCGTCGTCGAAGGCGTAGATCCACATCGTCAGGTCGGAGAGGATCTGCCGCAGGTCGGCACGGGCGCGCGGGGCGACCCGGGCGGCGAAGTGGCCCACACCGACCCGGGCCAGGCGGTCGCGCTCCGCGTCGCCCGCGCCCAGGCCGTAGTGCCGCATCCAGGCGACCGATCCGCGGTCGAGCTCATCGCCGTCGGCGTGCGCGGCGGACGGGAACGGGCAGTAGAAGTCGGGCAGCCGCCGTCCCTCCCCGGAGTCGGAGTCATCGGGGAGGCCGGCGACGGTGTTGAGGGCGTTGAAGGCGTTGAGGGTGTGGATGGCCGCCAGGGTCGGATAGTCGTACGGGTGGGGACGCGGCCCCGCCTGGTCGGGGATGGAGGGGAAGGATCCGTCGGACCCCTGCCGCGCCCGCAGCCAGCCCTCCCCCCGGCGCAGCGCCGCCGAGGGACGGTCGCCGGCGAGTGCGGTCAGGGCCTGCGCGGTGGACAGGACGTCACTGGGGTCGCCGGGCCGCCTCCCCCAGCCGCCGTCGTCGTTCTGGGTCTGCCGCAGGCGGCGCAGGCTCGCGTCCACCGCCTGCCCGACCCGGTCGTCCGCGACGTCGCCGGGCACCCGGTGCAGCGCGTCGAGGACGTGGCAGATGACGCTGGACTCGCTGAGCGTCCAGCTCCGCTCGTAGGTGCCGTCGTCGCGGCCCTGGCCCAGCAGGTATTCGACCGCCGCGCCGAGCACGTCGGCGTGCCGGTCCCACCCCTCGCTCAGTGCCACGACGGCACCGGCGGTCATGTCCGGCTCGGACGGGTGCCCGGCCAGGTAGGTCGGGAACCCGCCGTCCGCTCCCGCCATGCCGGTGAGGTAGCGCTCGGCCGCCGTGATCACCGCCTGGTAGCGGCCGGGATCGACCGCGCGCAGGAACTCCACGCACCGGGAGGTGTCGTCCACGTCGGTCTGCACGGTCTCGGTGCAGTAGCCCCATGCCCCGTCGGGCAGTTGCGCGCTCGCGATCCAGTCGGCCATGCGGGTCACCACATCGGGCCGCTCGCCGCAGGCCGCCAGCGCGATCCCGGCCATCGCGGTGAGGTAGACGTCCTGGGAGCCGACGAACGGGACGCCGCCATCGGGCCGCCGGGTGCCGGACACGGCCGCGAGCCCGGTGCCCAGCAGCGCCCCCTTGGGCTCGAAGGTGCGCAGCGCGTGCAGGGCGATCAGGTGGGCGAGCACGTTGCCCTGCCAGGGCCGCCCCAGCAACGTGCCGGTGGCCAGGCGGCCCGCGAGGAACGCCTGGTCCTCGGGGTCGGACCGGCCACGGGCGTGGGCGCCGAGGATGTTGCTCGCGCACAGGATGAGCTCGGTCCACAGGGCCTGCCCGCCGTAGGGGACGACCGGCAGGTCGGCCATCGGCGCCAGGTCGAACAGCGCGAACACGGTGGCGAGGAGGACCTGCTTGCGCTCGCCCGTGCTGTGCGTGAAGGTGGCGCGGAACCGGTCCGCGCGGGCCGGGTCGGGGTGCCCCAGCGCGGCGGCCCGGATGATCGCGCTGCCCTCGTCCACGGGCTCCGCCATGGTCAGGTACGCGGTCAGCGCCTGCTGCTCGCCGGGGCCGGTGTCCTCGGCCTGCAACAGGCGGAGGAACAGCGCGGATTCCAGGATGCGGCTCTCGCAGGCGTCGAGCAGCCGCCCGTCGGGCGCCACCCGACCGGCCAGAAAGCCGATCAGCCGCCCCCGCGCATCACCGGAGCCGGGCTCGCCGGGCACCACCTCGTGGGGGACCAGAGGGTCGGGCCGGGCGGCATCGGGCGCCGCCTCGGCGGGGCGGGTGTCGGCGGGGGCCTGGGCGGCGTCGGCGAGGCGTGCCGCGGAGGTGCCCAGACCCGTGGGACGACCGGAGAACGCGGACGGGCCGGAGGCCACGCGCCGACCCTGGCCGGGACGATCGTTCAACTCTTCCTCCACATGCCAACCGATCACCAAACCGTAGTCAAGCCACTACAAAGAGTAGCATCACTGGGCGGCCTCGGCGATCACGCGGACGGCTCGCCGGACTTGGGTCGGCGAGCTACCTGAACGTGTCTTTTTACCTGGATCGGTCCAGACCTGCCCGGTCATGATCCGGCGAGAGGTTCGTCGGAGCGGGGGATGGATGGACGTGCTGCTCGGCAACAGGCCGGTTTTCGCCAGCAGCGACCTTGACGAGGTACGGGACGAGGTGGGCAGGATCTTCTGCCCGCACAAGCTGGACCTGGCCGGGGCGGCGTCGTTGCTGTCGGCGCGGTTCAACTCGGTGGGGCTCGGCTCGGTACGGATCAGTTACCTCGACTACGGGGCCGACGTCCGGATCGAGCCGGGTGACCTGGGCACGTTCTTCCTGGTCATGATCCCGCTGGCCGGGCGGAGCCTGATCCGCGGGGGCGACCAGGAGATCGTCTCGACGCCCGAGATCGCCGCCCTGCCCTCCCCCACCAGGCACCTGGACATGCGGTGGGCGGCGGGCACCCCGCAGTTGATCGTCAAGTTCGAGCGTACGGCGATCGAGTGCGCGCTGGAGCAGTTGCTCGGCGAACCGCTCGACCGGCCGATCGTCTTCGACCTGGGCGTGGACCTCACCGCGGGCTGGGCGCGCGCCTGGCGCGGGATGGCCGACCTGATCGTCAGGGAGGCCGAGCACGACGACGGGCTGACCGCGCAGCCGCTGGCCGTCGCGCACCTGGAGAACGCGCTGGTCACCTCGCTGCTCACGATGCAGCCCTCCAACTACCGGGAGCGGCTGACGGCCCCCCGGCCCCCGGCGCTGCCCAAGGTGGTGCGGCGGGCACTTGAGTTCATCGAGCAGCACGCGCACCTGCCGATCACCACCGAGGACGTCGCGCGGGCCGTGGCGGTCAGTGGCCGCTCGCTCCAGGAGGGCTTCCGCGCCCACCTGGGCCGTACGCCGATGGCCCAGCTCCGCGAGGTACGGCTGGCCAAGGCGCACGAGGAGCTGTCCGCCGGGGACCCGTCCCGCACCACCGTCACGACCGTGGCCGCCCGCTGGGGTTTCCTGCACCAGGGGCGGTTCGCCGCGCAGTACCGGCAGAGGTACGGCAGGCACCCGTCGGAGACCCTGCGCCGCGGCTGAAAGCGACGCCGCGCCGGATGGATGAGATCCGCGCTCAGTGGATGGATCACCCGGCCCTCGTCTTCGTACCTTTTCAGTGTCACCCCAGATCACCACAGAAGGGACGCCCCCATGCGTGAAATCCTCGTCGTCGGCGCCGGCCAGGCCGGGTTGCACCTGGCCATCGGCCTGCTTCAGAACGGCTACGACGTCACCGTGGTCTCCAACCGCACCCCCGAGTCGATCCGCGACGGCCGGGTGATGTCCGGCCAGTGCATGTTCGGCACCGCGCGGGCGCATGAGCGGGCGCTCGGCCTGGACCGCTGGGCGGACGTCTGCCCGCCCATCGAGGGCATCGAGCTGTCGGTCCCGGCCCCCGGCGGCGGTAAGGCGCTCGGCTGGTCGGCCCGGCTGCACGCGCCGGCCGCCGCGGTGGACCAGCGGGTCAAGATGCCGGCCTGGCTGGCGGAGTTCGAGCGGCTGGGCGGCAAGCTGGTCATCCATGACGCCACCCCCGGCGACCTTGCGGACTACGCGGCCCGGTACGACCTGGTGCTGGTCGCGGCCGGGAAGGGGGAGATCGCCTCGCTGTTCGAGCGGGACGCGGCGCGCTCGGCGCACGACGCCCCGCAGCGGGCGCTGGCGGTCACCTACGTCAACGGCCTCGCCCCGCGGCCGGAGCACTCGGCGGTGTGCTTCAACCTGCTGCCGGGCGTCGGCGAATACTTCGTGTTCCCCGCCCTGACGCACACCGGCCCGTGCGAGATCATGGTGTTCGAGGGGTTGCCGGGCGGGCCGATGGACTGCTGGGGCGACGTACGCGGCCCCGCCGAACACCTGGCGCGCAGCCGCGAGATCCTGGCGACCTACTTCCCCTGGGAGGCGGAGCGCTGCGCGGACATCGAGCTGACCGACGCCAACGCGGTGCTGACCGGGCGGTTCGCCCCCACCGTGCGCCACCCGGTCGCCGTGCTGCCGTCCGGCGCGCCGGTGCTCGGCGTCGCCGACGTCGTCGTACTGAACGACCCGATCACCGGGCAGGGCAGCAACAACGCCGCCAAGTGCGCCGCGGTCTACCTCCAGGCCATTCTGCAACGCGGCGACCAGCCGTTCGACGCGGAGTGGATGGGCCGGACCTTCGAGCGCTTCTGGTCGCAGGCCCGGCACGTCACCCGCTGGACCAACGCGCTGCTCGCCCCCGCCGAACCGCACCACCTGGAACTGCTCGGCGCGGCCGGGCAGGTACCGCAGATCGCCTCCCGCTTCGTCAACGGCTTCGACGACCCCACCGACTACACCGAGTGGTTCCTGGACGCCGGCAAGGCGCGGGCCTACCTCGGCCAGGTCGCGGCATGAGATCGCTGCGCGCGGCGCTCGGGCAGTTCGCCACCGGGGTGGCGGTGGTCACCACCGTGACCCCGGACGGCGAGCGCGCGGGCGTGACGGTGAACTCCTTCTCCTCGGTCTCCCTGGACCCGCCGCTCGTACTGTGGTGCCTGTCGGACCGCGCGCCGAGCGCGCCGGTCTTCCTGCGGGCCGGGCGGTTCGCGGTCAACGTCCTGGCCGCCGGCCAGGACGAGCTGTCCACCCGGTTCGCGACCCCCGCCCCGGACAAGTTCGCCGGGGTGGACCTGCTCACCACCCCCACGGGCCTGCCCGTGCTGGCGGGGACGCTGGCCACGTTCATCTGCCGTACCTCGCACGTGTACGCCGGAGGCGACCACCACATCTTCCTCGGCGCGGTGGAACACTACGAGCGCTCGGCGGGCGAACCGCTGATCTTCCACTCCGGCCGCTACCGCACGGTCGCCACGAGCCGGCCCGTGGCGGCATGAGCGTCAGGAACGGCTGACGGCGACCCCGACGCCGAGGGCCACCAGGGCGGTACCGGTCACCGCGTCCATGCTCCGCCGTACCGCCCGCCGGGTGAACAGCCGCCGCAGCGCCCCCACGACATTCGCCACCAGGACGAACCACACCAGACACACCCCCGCCGCTATCGCGCTCAGCAGCAACGTCGCCCCGAAGGCCGGGGCGTCCCCGAGGAACTGCGGCATCAGCGCCACGTAGAAGACGATGACCTTGGGGTTGAGCAGGTTGGTCAGCAGACCCCGCCGAAAGCCCACCCAGGCCGACGCGGCCGATCCGTCGATCTCGGCGAGCACCCCGGCCCCGCCGCCCCCCTTGATCGCCGAACGCAGCGCCCGCGCCCCCAGCCAGATCAGGTACGCCGCCCCGACCAGCTTGATCACCATGAACACCGTCGCCGACGCCGCGATCAACGCCGCCGCGCCGGTCGCCGCCACACACGCCCACAGGAACACCCCCGCCCCGATGCCCAGCGCGGTGGCCATCCCGCCACGCCTGCCGAGCAGCGCGGACTGACGGACCACGATGGTGAAATCCAGCCCGGGATTCATCGCCCCGAGCAACACGATTCCCGTAAAGGCAGCGATCTGCACTGATGACGGCACAACAATCTCCTTTCCGGCGTTTCCGGAGGCGCAGCCTAACTACTCTTCGTCGGCGTCTCCGGCGCGGGCCCCCACCGGTTCGGGGACCTTGGTGTAGGCGAGGCCGATCCGGTAACCGACCCCGCGGACGGTGACGATCCAGGTGGGGGAGCCGAGTTTGGCCCGCAGGCTGCTGACGTGGGTGTCGATGGTACGGCTGGTCTGCGCCCAGTTGTCGCCCCAGATCTTGGCCATCAGCTCCTTGCGGGAGACGACCGTCTCGGGATTGGCGGCCAGCGTGTAGAGCAACTCGAACTCCTTGGACGTCACATCGACCACCTGGTCGCGCAGGCGGACCTCGCGCGCCTTGCCGTCGATCCGCAGGGTGCACAGGGCGATCACCTGCGGGCTCGACCCGAGGCCGTTGGCCCGGCGCATCACGGCCTCGATCCTGGCCATGAGTTCCCGCTCACCACACGACTGGACCACGCAGTCATCGGCCCCCGACTTGAGGGCCAGCACTCGTTCGACCGCGCTGTCCTGGTCACTGAGGCAGATGATCGGCGTCGGGCTCGCGGCCCGGATCGACCGGCAGACTTCCAGGCCGTCGATATCCGGAAGCCCGAGATTCAGCAATATGAAATCGGCGCCATGGTACTTCCGCAGGGCATCTCGGCCCCGCCGTACGGTCGAAACGGTGTAACCCTGCCGGCGGGCCGCGCCGACCAGCCGTTCGGCCACGATGTCAGACGGTTCGACTATCAAAATCTCCATGATCGCTTTGGCTCCTCACCCGATGACGGGCGGCAGCACCCGTCACCCCGCATTCGAGTTAATGCCAGTCGTCCCGTGCAGGATCCAGCGGATCCGCCGCAATTGATCAGGAGCCAGGCGAAGACCTCCGGTGAACTCCGGTCGCCGCCGGTCGAATGAGTGAGAACGAGACGATGGGACGCCCGGCAGGCCCCTGCCGGGCGAGGCGGTCGAGGCGGTCCAGGCGGTCGGTCGGCACGGTCGTGAGGGGCCCGCTCATTCGCGGCGGCCCTCCATGTCACGGGTACGGACGCGGCCGGATGCCGGCGGCGCTTCCTCGCAATGTCGGCGGCCTGCGACGGCCCCGGCTAACAGCTCACCCGGGGCGATGGCGATCAGTGGTACCGGCCGCGGGCGCCCGCTCGCGGGCGATGCGCCCGCCGTACCCGTGTCGATGACCTCGGCGCGCCCACGCGTCCGCCGCATGCCGCACGTCCCGGCGTGCCGGTCGAACTCCATCAGATGCACCGGCAAGCTCACAGATTTCCTCCCGGAGAAGAAGTTCCGGCTCTGCCCACTTGAGCGTGAACAAGAGCGCGACAGTGCACGGCAAATCGACCGTCACCAGGACCGAATATACCTGCCGGAAGGTATATTGCAATGCCCCGTGAACCGCTCGCCCACGACCGCCATGGCCGCGCGTCGGGCACGGAATTGACCGGATGAGCGAAATCTAGAGCCGCGGCGGCTTTTCCGGCTCGCGGCGTATTTCCGCAGTTCAAAACAGGCGGGCGCGGTTCAGCCGCCCCGCGGGGCCGCACGTCACCCGCGAGCGCTAACCGGCCGGGCCTTCAGCCGGCGCCGGCATAATTCACAGAACATGCAACAAAGGGTGATTGAACGCGCAGATGACGTCATCCTCATCCGGGCCTGGGCATGCCGACACGGGCCCGGCGAGAACTTCGCACGGGCCCGTGCCGGCACGCCGCCACGACAGACCGGGCGGACCACCTCGGATCACTCGGATCAATGGATCAAATGTCCATCAGGACACCGCCCGTACCGGCCACAGGCCGTCCAGGCCCACCGGGTCCTGTCCCATGCCGGTGGGCTTCACCCAGTCGAACGGGCGGTAGACCGCGGGCCCCAGGCCCAGCCCCTCGGCGACCACCTCGCGCAGCCGGTTGGAGGTGAAGCCGCCGATGACGTTCATCTGGGCGTCCCGGTAGTGGCGTTCCACCTCGTGACCTTGGGTCACCCCGGCCGCGCCGTGGATCTGCACGGCGCGGGCCGCGACCTCGACGGCCATCTCGGTGGCGTAGATCTTGAGCATGGCGATCAGTTCGCGGGCCGAGCGGCCGGCCACGCGCTCGCACACTGCCTGGCGGGCCAGCAGCCGGGCCGCGTCGATCTGGGTGCGCGAGTCGGCGAGCTGGGCCTGTACGCCCTCCATGTGCGCCAGCGGGCGGCCGAAGGAGACCCGTTCCCTGGCGTGCCGTACCGAGGCGGCCAGCGCCGACTCGGCGGTGGCGATGGCGGCGATGGAGACCAGCAGCCAGCCCCACGCCATGCCCTCCGACAACACCTCCAAAGTCACCGGGACCACGTTCTCCCCGGGGATGTAGGCGTCGGTGAAGACGAGGCCGCCCCACGGCATGCCGCGCAGCCCCATGTGCGGGATCTCGTACCGGCGTACGCCCTCCTGCCGCAGGTCCACGAAGGCCAGGCACCATTCGGGCCCGTCGTCGCCCGGCGGGCGCTCCCGCCGGGCCAGCGTGACGGCCAGATCGGCGCAGGGCGCATTGGTGATCCGGGACTTCTCGCCCCGGATCACGTAGCCGCCCTCCGATCCGCCGACCGGGCGGACCATGGTCCGGTAGGTGCTGGAGTCGCTGCCGGCGGACGGTTCGACGATGGCGAAGCAGGCCAGTCGCTCGCCGGACAGCAGGCTCTCAAGCAGGCCGCCGTGCCGGGCGGGGTCGCCGTAGCCGGTGATCAGCTTGCCGCACAGCAGCGCGGAGACGGTCGCGGCCCAGTACGTGCCCGGGCAGGCCCGCGCCAGCGCCTCCATGGCTTCGGCCTGGGTCGTCCCGTCGGCTCCGGTGCCACCGTGCTCCGGCGGGTAGAACAGCCGCGCGTACCCGCTTTCGGCGATCTCCTGCCAGTTCGGCGGCGGCACCCGCCCGGTCGCGTCGGTCTCGGCCGCGCGGGCGGCGATGCCGGGAAAGTTCAGTACTGCGTCGGTCATGGTGGTGTACCCCCGCGTTCAGCCGAGTCCGAGTAGGGAAGCCGCGATCACCGGGCGGAGGACTTCGGTACCGCCGCCGGTCTCGGCGAAGAACAGCGCGTCGCGGTGGGCCCGTTCGATCAGGTGGTCGCCGGTGAAGGCGAGCGGGCCGGAGAGCCGGGCCATGCCCTCGGTGACCGCCAGGGCGGCCTTCGCGGCGAAGAGCCGGGCGATGGCCGCGTCCTGGTGGGAGGGCCTGCCGTCGGTGTCGAAGCGGCGGGCGGCCCGGTACAGCAGCCCCGCGGCCAGCTCGCACCGGGTCGCCAGGTCGGCCAGGGTGAAGCGGGCCGACTGGGCGTGCGCGACGGGCCGGCCGAAGCGGTTGGCCTGGTGGGCGCCGTTGACGGCGTCCCTGGTCAGGGCCCGCATGATGCCGAGCCAGGGCGCGCTGGTGAAGACCCAGTCCAGGGTGGCCAGCAGCGGTTCCACCTCGGTGGCCGCGCCGAGCGGGGTGCCCAGTACGGCCTCGTCGGGCACCCGGCAGCCGTCCAGGACCACCCGCCCCCACGCGCAGGTCCGCATCGCCGCCGGGGCGGCGTCGCCGATCAGCAGCCCGGGGGTGGCGCGGTCCACGACGAACGCGGTACGGCCGCCGCCGTGGTGCGCCGCCACGATCAGGAAGTGGTTGGCGATCGGCGCGTTCACGACGAGGTCGAGTTCCCCGCCGAGCACCCAGCCGCCCAGTCCGGCCATGGCGGGCCGGGCGGTGACGGTCGAGTCCAGCGCGGCGCCCTGCGTCTGGCGCAGGGACAGGCCGGCCGGCCACTCGCCGGAGGCCGTCCGGGGCAGGTAGCGTGCCCGCTGGCCGGGGCGGCCGAAGGCGCGCAGCGGTACTGTGGCGAGCACCGCGTGGACGCCGATCGCCAGGGCGAGTCCCGGGTCGCGGGCCCCTTCGCCCAGCCCTTCCAGCAGGGCGAATGTCTGGACGGCGGACAGTTCCGCGCCGCCGAGAGATCGTGGCACCAGCGGCCCGGTGAGGCGGCCGGCCCCGGCATGGGCCAGTTCGGTCAGCAGCTCAGGGTCCCAGCGCCGGTCACGGTCGCGCTCGGCGGCGGTGGGCCCCGCCACGCGCCCCGCGAGGGCCCGTACTCGTTCGACGAGCGGTGGCTCGACGCCGCTGGTCTCGGTAAAGGTGTGCGAAAGCACCATTGGATCCTTCTCCTTCTCATCGCCCGGTGATGCCGGAGCGTTTGAAGAACTTTCGGATCGGTCGCGACGGACTTGCCCACGCTAACCGGGAAAGCCGGTCTACCAGAGGGCTCGCCTGATGATTTGTCATCGCACACACGGAGAATTCGCATATCTCACTTCACATAACGTTCCATGACAGTCATTAACAAATCTCTGAAGTAAAGGCCGTTGTCCCTTTAGAAAAGGTTGGCCCACCATCGTCAACGACTCCACCGAAGAGCTTCAGCGAAGGAGAGCGCGCAATGGCTGTTACAGAGCACGGGGGCGACCTCCCGAGGGGGCTCCCCCACCTGTCCGACGCGACCCTGCGGGACTCGGCGCACATGGCCGGCGTGGAGTTCGGCCCGCAGGACGCCGCCCGCATCGCGAGCCTGCTGGTGCGGACCGGGGTGGAACTGGTCGAGGTGGGCATGATCTCCGGCCCCTCGGCCAAGGACGCGGACCTGATCCTCGCCGCCCACGAGGCGGTGGGCCCCGGGCGCTGCCTGACGCTGGTCCTGGTGCGCGACCGCCACCAGGTGGCCAAGGCGCTCGCGGAGGCCGCGCGGCTGGGCGTCCGGTCCGTGATGTTCTCGATCCCGACCTCCGAGGAGCACGCCGGGCTCAAGCTGGACTCCCCCAGCCTCAAGTACCTGAACGCGCTGGCCCGCGCGGCCATCACCCAGGCCAAGGAGCACGGCTTCCACGTCACCTTCAGCGGCGAGGACGGCGCCCGCACCCCCAGGGAGCGGCTCGTCCCGTACGTGACCGCGGGCTTCGAGGCCGGCGCCGACCGGTTCCGGCTCGCCGAGACCGTCGCCTATCTGTCGCCCTGGCAGATGGAGGAGCAGATCAGGAGCATCACCGCGATCGACGGCGCGGAGATCGAGATCCACTCGCACAACATGCTGGGCATGGCGGTCGCCAACTCGCTGGCCGCCTGCCGGGCGGGGGCGGAGTGGATCTCCGCCACGGTCGGCGGCATCGGCGAGCGCGGCGGCAACGCCCCGCTGGCCGAACTGCTCATCTCACTCCGGATCATCCACGGCGACACCCGCTTCGACCTGAGCCACCTCACCGAACTCACCGAGATCGCGCTGCGCGGCTCGCAGCTCGGCGACGCCTTCCAGCCCGGCCCGACCACCCCGCACGCCTTCGCGTACGAGCTGCCGGGCCAGCTCAGCCACCCGGCGGCCTACGAGAGCGTGCCGCCCGAGCTGGTCGGCAACTCCCGCGAGCTGCGGGTGCGCACCCGCCTGACGCCCGCCCTCGTCGGGTGGGCGCTGGACGAGTCCGGCATCGACGTCGATGTGGCCGCCTTCACCGCCTGGCTGATCGAGCGCCAGGAGCGGGACGGGCGGGGCCTGCTCGACCGCGTCCAGATCTGCAAGGCCGCCATCGATTTCCTGTCCCTCTGATTCAGCCCCGCAAAAGGAGAACGAACCATGTCAACCAGCACGCTGAACGGTTCCTGCCCGGAGTGCGAGACCGACATGACCACTCCGCCGATGGCGAAGGGCGAGACCATCTCCTGCCCCGAGTGCATGCTGACGCTGCGCGTGGAGGACGTCCAGGACGGCAGGCTCGCCCTCCAGATGGTCGCCGTGAAGCTCCGCGACTGGGGCCAGTGACCTGATGGAACGCAAAGTCGCCATCGTCGCGGACCGGATCGGCTGGGAGGAACGCCGGCTGATCGACGCCGCCCCGGCGCTCGGCCTGCGCGCCGAGTGGGTCAACGACGAGTCCCTGTGCCTCGGGCACCCGGCCCCGGCGTCGCTCACCGGCTACGACGCCCTGCTGATCCGCAGCCGCAGCTACACCCGGGGCGGCCTGGTCGCCACCCTGGCCGAGGAGACCGGAGTCCCGGTGCTGAACTCGGCGGCGGCCGTCCACGCCTGCGAGAACAAGCTGTCGCTGCGCGCGCTGCTGCGCGCCGCCGGGGTGCCGGTGCCGGACTTCCGGCTCGTACTGTCCCGCGCGGACTTCGACAGGGCGCTGGCCGAACTGCCGCCGCCCGTGGTGCTGAAGCCGGTCTTCGGCGGCATGGGCCGCCGGGTCACCCTGCTGCGCGACGCCGACACCGCGCATTCGGTCTATGACCACGTCGAAGACCTCGGGCACGGCTTCGAGCAGGCCGGGCTGGTCGAACCGTACCTGGCGGGCGGCTCGTCACTGCGCTGCTTCGTCGTCGGCCGCGAACTCGTCTCGGTCGCGGAGTTCCGCAGCGCGGGCGGCGACTGGCGCAGCAACGCGGCCGTGGGCAACCGCAACCGCGCGGTCACCCCCGACCCCGAGGTCCGCAAGATCATCGACGCCGTGGTGAACGAGCTGGGCGGGGGCGTCTACGGCATCGACCTGTTCCGGACGCCCGGCGGCCACGTCGTCAACGAGGTCAACCACGCGCCCGCCTTCCGTGCCGTGGCGTCCACCACCGAGGCCGACATCGCCACCGCCATCTGCCATCACGTACGGGAGCTGATCGCATGATCCGCGTCGGTGTGGCCGGGGCCTCCGGGCTGGCCGGCGGCGAGCTGATCAGGCTGGTCGCCCAGCACCCCGAACTCGAACTGACCTTCCTGGGCGGCTCCTCAAGCGTCGGGCGGCGGCCCGCCGAGCTGCACCCCAACCTCCGGCTGGACCTCGGCGTGACCGTCGAGCCGGTCACCGAGGACCTGTCCGGCCGCTGCGACGTCGTACTGCTGGCGACCCCGGCACCGGTGTCGGCGGAACTGGCGGCGAAGCTGACCGACCGGGTGCCCGCCGTCATCGACCTCAGCGGCGCCTTCCGGATCAGGACCCCGGAGCTGCACGCGCGCTGGTACCCGTCGGTCCGCCGGTCCGCCGAGCTGGCCGACCGCAGCGTGTACGGCGTACCGGAGCTGGTCGGCGACCAGATGGCCGGCGCCCCGCTGATCTCGCTGCCCGGCTGCTACGCCACCGCGATCACCCTCGGGCTGGCGCCGCTGGTCCGCTCCCTCGGTCTCAACCTGAAGACCGTGGTGGTGGACGGCAAGAGCGGGTCCAGCGGCGGCGGCCTCCAGCTCCGCACCGCCGACCTGCACCCGCTGCGCAACGGGGCCATCGCCCCGTACGCGCCCGTCGGCCACCGGCACGCGGCGGAGGTCACCGACTTCCTGGAGCGCAGCAAACCCGGGCAGATCGGCTCGCTGAGCATGTCGGCGTACGGCGTGTCGCACGTACGCGGGCTGATGGCCAGTTGCTACGTGTTCACCGGCGACGAGGTGGACGAGCGCACCTTGCAGCGCGCCTACCTGCGCTTCTACAAGGAGCACCCCTTCGTGCGGGTACGCCGGCACACCGAGACGCTGATCCCGGTGCCCGACCCGCAGGCGGTGCTGGGGTCCAACTACTGCGACGTGACGGTCCTCCACGACGGCGAGGGCGGCCGGATCGTCGTGCTGGCCGCGCTGGACAACCTGATCAAGGGGGCGGCCGGGCAGGCCGTACAGGCGGTCAACCGGCGGTTCGGGCTGCCCGAGCGGGCCGGGCTGGAGATGCAGCCGGTGATGCCCGCATGAGTACCACGTCACCGCCCACGGTGGTCAAACTCGGCGGCTCGACCCTGCACGCGATGGCCGACGCCTGGTGGGACGACCTCGCCGGGCACGGCCGCGACCATCCGCTCATCCTGGTCCACGGCTGGTCGAAGCCGCTCAAGCGGCTCAAGCCGGAGTACGCGCGGCCGTCGGCGATCCTCCGCGACCGCTACGGCAACCAGAGCCGATGGACCACGCCCGAGGTGATCGCCGACATCAAGACCGTCAGCGCCGGACTCGCCGAGCAGGTCATCGGCCTGCTCGCCCGCCGGGGCATCACCACCGAGCGGCTGATCGGCGGCGACGGCCTGGTCCGGGCGGGCGAGGGCGAGCGCTGGTGGTGGCGCGGCAAGGAACTGGTCGAGCTGGAGAACCTGGTCGGGCCCATCGTCGGCGTGGACCCGGGCCTGCTGAAGAACCTCCAGCCGGGCCACTGCCACCTCATCACCCCGCTGGCCAGGAACGCGGCCGGGCAGGAGGTGAACACCGACGGCGACCGGGCCGCCGCCGCCATCGCGGCGGCGACCTCGGCGACCTCCCTGACCCTGGTCACCGACGTCGCCCACCTGCTCATCGACGGCCGGCCGGTGCGGCGGATCACCGCCGAGGCCGCCGCGGAGTTCCGTGACCAGGGCGCGACCGGCGGCATGCGCAAGAAGCTGCGCGCCGCGGGCGAGGCCCTGGCGGGCGGTGTGCAGCGGGTCGTGATCGGCAGCGCGCTCGTCACCGAGATGCTCGCCGAGCGGTCCGGCACCGTCATCACCCCTGCCTGAAGCGAAAGGAGCCGAACTCGTGGCGACGTCCCGGGTCTTGGTGGTCAACAACGGAACGCTTTCCCTGAAACAGCTTCGCCGGCGCCTTGAGGATCTGGGGTCGCAGACCGACGCCGTGCCCGTCTCCGAGGTGCCGGAACGGCTCGATCCGCGCTACCGGGCGATCGTGCTGAGCGGTACCAAGGTCCGCGCCTACGATCGCGACCACTACCGGCCGCTGATCGACCTCATCACCACGGCGGACGTCCCGGTCTTCGGGATCTGCGGCGGCATGCAGATCATCGCCGTCGCGCACGGCGGCGAACTGGCCGAAGGGCCGCAGCGGGTGGGCGGCTACGAGGTCCAGGTGGACCTGGACGACCCGCTGTTCGCCCACGTCAAGCCCACCGTGACGGTCTTCCACCGGCACACGCTGTACCTGCGCGAGGCGCCCGCCGGATTCCGCGCCATCGGCCGCTCCGAGCACGCGCCCGTGGAGTTCCTGCGGTCTGCGGACGGCCGGATCTACGGCTCGCAGGCGCACCTCGAATTCCGCGGCGACGGACTGGAGATCCTGCGCGGATTCGCCCGGCTCTACCAGTGACCACATCGAAATGAGGAGTGCGTGATGAGCACCATGGATGAACGCGAGCCCGCCTTCGTCGTCTCGCTGAACGGCAGCGGCGGCCCGCTCAACGGCTGGGTCGTGGTCGACTCGCTCGTGGACGGCCTGGCCATGGGCGGCGTCCGGATGACCGGCTCGGTGACCGAGGACGAGGTACGCGGCCTCGCCCGGGGCATGACCGAGAAGCTGACCCTCGTCGGCCTGCCGATCGGCGGGGCCAAGGGCGGCATCATCTCCGATGGCGAAAACCGCGAGGAGACCTTCAAGACCTTCGGCCGTACCGTGCGGCCACTGCTGCACGGCGGCATCCACCTGGGCATCGACCTGGGCGTGACGCCCGCGGACCGGGCGCTGTTCTTCGCCGAGGCCGGCTACGACCCGCGGCACCGGGCCAGGGCCGTGGACATGCCGATGGACTGGCGCACCTACTACGAGCCGCTGGTGGACTGCACCGGGCACGGCGTCGGCGTGTCGGCGGTCACCGCCCTCGTGGCCACCCACCACGACCAGGAGGCGCGGGTCGTCATCCAGGGGTTCGGCACGGTCGGCCGGGCGGTCGCCCGGTTCCTGGAAGAGCGCGGCCACCGCATCGTGGCCGTCGCCGACGTCAACGGCACCATCAGCGCCGACCGGCTGCCGGTGGACGCCCTCATCGCCATCACCGACAGCCTGGGCCGGATCGACCGATCCCGGCTGCCGCAGGGCGTCACCATCTGCGACGAGTCCGACGGCTGGCTGGACGTGGACGCCGACCTGCTGGTCCTGGCCGCCAACAAGGACGCGCTGAACGCCGACAACGCCTACCGGCTGCGCGCCGGGCTGGTCGTCGAGGGCGGCAACCTGTGCTCCAGCGCGGAGGCCAAGCAGAAGGTCGCCGCCTCCGGCGCGACCCTGATCCCCGACGTGGTCGCGAACGTCGGCGGGGCCGCGGCGGCGGGCCTGGCCATCGCCAGGGTCGTGCCGTTCGAGCTGGCCGCGGACGCGCGCAAGGAGTGGGTGTTCGGCTGGGTGGCCGACCGGGTCAGGGACAACACCAGGGACCTGCTGGCGGCGGCGTCCGGTGGTTCGGTCGATCCGCTGGCGGACCTGCTGGCCGCGCGCCGGAAGGTCCGGGCGTGACCACCGTCCTCGCGACATACGGCCCGGCGTGGGCCGCGGAGTACCGCGAGCGCGGCTGGTGGCGGGACGAGACCTTCCTGGACGACCTGTTCCGCCAGGCCAGGGAGCGTCCGCACAAGCCCGCCATCGCCGGACGCCGGCTCGCCGAGGCCCGTACCGACACCCTCGACTACGCCGAACTGGCCCGGCTCACCGACCGCTTCGCGGGCGCGCTGCTGGAACTGGGCATACGGCGGGGCGACTTCGTGGCGGTCCAGCTCTCCAGCCGCTGGGAGATCGTGCCGCTGATCTTCGCCTGCGCCCGGGTCGGCGCGGTCGTCTGCCCGATCGCGCCGATCTGCCCGGAGGCCGAGCTGCGCCACCGCCTGGAACTCACCCAGGCCCGGGTGGTGATCACGCTGAGCGAGTGGCAGGGCACCCCGGTGGGCGCGATCACCGCGAAGCTGTGCGCCGGGCTGCCCGCCGTCGAGCACGTGGTGGTGGCCGGTGGCGAGGTCCCGCCGGGGGCCCGCGAGTTCCACTCCCTCTTCGTGGCCGTGGACTGGGAGAACCGGCGGCGAGAAGACCTGCCCGCGCTGGCGCTCGGGCCGGACGAGCCGTTCGTGGTGCTCTTCACCTCGGGCACCACCGGCGTGTCCAAGGGCGTGCTGCACAGCCAGAACACGATCTACTCGGCGGTGCGCGGCTACCTTTCCGCGTACGGCGTCGGCGACGAGCTGGTCGCGGTGCTGTCCAGCCCGCTCTACCACTACTCCGGCTTCGCGCAGGGCGTGCTCGGCGGGGTGATGCTGGGCGGCACCGTGGTGTTCCAGGACGTCACGGACAACGGCGCGCTGCTGGACCTGGTGGACCGGTACGCGGCGAACCTGCTGTACGGCCCGCCCGCCACGATCGGCGACGTGATCGCCGCGCAGCGGGAGCGGCCCCGCGACGTCGGCCGGCTCCGGCATGTGGTGATCGGTACCGCGCCGGTGCTCCAGGGGCTGATCGACGAGGTGCGCGACGTGCTGGGCGCGCGCGCCTACTCGCTGTGGGGGATGTCGGAGAGCGGCCCGGTGACCATGACCAGGCCGGAGCAGCCGGCGGACTGGGCGGCGCACAGCCACGGGCGGCCGATCGGCCCGATGGAGGTCCGGATCGACCCCGTCACCCCCGGGGGCGAGGTGGGGCGGCTGCGGATGCGCGGCGCGTCGCTCGCGCTCGGCTACCACAGGCACGAGGACGCGTTCGCCGCGCAGTTCGGCGCGGACGGCTGGTTCGACACCGGTGACCTGGCGCGGTCCGACGGGCGCGGCGGCATCCGCGTCCTCGGGCGGGTCAAGGACGCGATCCTGCGCGGCGGGTCGTACGTCCCGGTCACCGAACTCGAAGCGCTGATCGGCCGGCACCCGAAGGTGACCGAGGCCGCCGTGGTCGGCCTGCCCACCGCCACCGGCGAGGAGATCGGCGCGGTCGTCGTGCCGCGCGGGGCGGCCGGGCCGTCCCTCGCCGAGATCGGGCGGCACGTCCGCGACGCCGGAGTCGAGGACTGGTCGGTACCGGAACGGGTCGTCGTGGTGGACGCGCTGCCCAAGACCCTCACCGGGAAGGTCCGCAAGGCCGAACTCCGCAAGCGCCACGCCGTGCGCTGACCCCTGATCGCCGAAATCCGACCATTGCCCGCCATTGCCCGCCATTGCCCGCCATTGCCCGCCATTGCCCGACCGCTGCCCAACCGCTGCCCGACCGCTGCCCGACCGCTGGAGGCGACCATGCCCGAACCCGCGACCATGCCCCGGCCCACACCCGTGACGATGTCGGCGACCCTCGCGGCCGACGAGGCGCTGGCCCGCCGCCGTGGCGCGGGCGAGCGGGTGCTGTCCATGGCGAGCGGCGAGATCGGCCTGCCGGTCCTGCCCGCGCTGAAAGACCGGCTCGCCGCGGCGGCCGGCGGCAACGCCTACGGCCCGGTCGCGGGCAGCCCCGCGCTGCGCGCCGCCGCGGCCGGGTACTGGGCGCGCCGGGGCCTCGGCTGCGACCCCGGCCAGGTGGTCTGCGGGCCGGGGAGCAAACCGCTGCTCTTCGCGCTGCTGCTGGCCGCCGGGGGCGACGTGGTGGTGCCGGTGCCGAGCTGGGTCAGCTACACGGCGCAGGCCACGCTGGCCGGGGCCCGGACGATCCCGGTACGCACCCGGCCGGGCGAGGGCGGGGTGCCCGATCCGGCGGCGCTGCGCGAGGCGGTCGCCGCGGCCAGGGCGGCCGGGCGGCACCCGAGGTGCGTGGTGGTGACGGTACCGGACAACCCGACCGGCACCATCGCCGCGCCCGCCACCGTCCAGGCCCTGGGGCAGGCGGCCAGGGACCTGGACCTGATCGTCATCTCCGACGAGATCTACTGCGACCTGGTCTTCGACGCCGCGAACCCGGCGGTCTCCCCGGCGCTGTCCGCGCCCGAGCGCACCGTGGTCACCACCGGGCTCACCAAGAACCTGGCGCTCGGTGGCTGGCGGATGGGGGTCGCCCGGCTCCCGGACGGGCCGCTCGGGGACGAACTGCGCACCCGGCTGGTCGCCGTGGCCAGCCAGATCTGGTCGACCACGGCGGCCCCGGTGCAGGCCGCCGCGGCGTACGCCTTCGCGGAGCCGCCCGAGGTGGTCGCCCGCGTCGCCGCGAGCCGCGCGCTGCACGAGGCGGTGGCCCGCGCGATGGCGCGGTCCTTCACCGCCGCCGGGGCCGAACTCGCCCCGGTCCGCGCGACCTGCTACCTCTACCCCGACTTCGAGCCGCTGCGGGACCGGCTCGCCCGCGACCACGGCGTACGCGGCGGCGACGACCTCGCCGCGCTGCTCGCCGAACGGTACGGAGTGGGCGTGCTGCCGGGGCCGGCGTTCGGCGAACCCCGCCGCTCGCTGCGCATCCGGGCCGCGACCGCCCGGCTGTACGGCGAGACCGCCGCCGAACGCACCACCGCCCTGACCTCGCCCGCCCCCTTGGGACTGCCCTGGATCAGGGCGTCCCTGGACCGCGTCACCGAGGTCCTGACCGACCTCACCGGACCCACGACCTAGGAGGATCCCATGTCCATCATCTTCGAGTGCGAATACCGGGGCCACCGGTACGCGGGCCTCGGCAAACCGTCCCACGGTGAGCCCGTGACTCTCTACCGCGTCACGGACGACACGCTGCGCGACGCCGTGATCGCCGGGGGCGGGGCGGCGGCGGTGATCGCCGCCGTCACCGAGGGGGCCGCGACCGTCACGGTGACCGCGGGCGACCCCGGCGTGCGCCACCTGCCCCCGCTACTGCCCACCGGCACCGGGAACGCCCTGGTCAGCGGCTTCATGGGGACGCACAGGTCCAAGTTCGACCGCGCCCCCGACCCGGCGGAGGAGTTCCGGGCGCCGAACTGGGTGATCAAGGGCTTCGGCTCCTGGCTGCGGATGCCCGGCGAGCCGCTGACGGTGCCCGCCGCGCCGATCGCGCTGCTGGAGGAGCCGGAGGTCGCGCTGGTGTACGTCAACGACGCCGACGGCACCCCGCACTACGCCGGATACACCTTCGGCAACGACCTGAACGACATCGGCCTGCACCTTCAGAACCCGTGGGGCTGGACCCCGTACGCCAAGCTGTGCGACACCTCCCTGACGCCCTGGCTGTTCCTGGACGAGCCGCCCCGGACCGTGGCCGGCCGGATCGTCATCGAGCGCGCGGGGGCGACGGCCTGGGAGGGCCCCTTCGCCTGCGGGTCCGACGCCATCTACCACCGGGTGCCGGACATGGTGGGCAACCTGTTCTCGTACCCGGCGGTGCGCCGGCCGGGGCTGGTGAACTACCTGCTGCTCGGCGCGGACAAGGCGAGCTACCACGACGGGTTCACCATCGCCGACGGCGACCGGCTGACCATCGAGGTGACCAGCCATGACGTCGTGCTCTCCAACGTGGTGGAGTACGCGGCCGAGGCCGGAACGGGTCAGGCGGTCCTGGCGACCTCGGGCTCGGCGGCGCGGCCGGGCTCGGGGGCGGCCGATCGCTGAGCCGCGCGCACCGCGTCGAGGTAGTCGGTCAGGGCGTCGCGGTTGCGGGTCAGGCAGCGGATCTGCCGGGTCATCCGGTCGCGCTCGTGCTCCAGGGTGGCGATCGTCTCGGGGGTGGCGTCGGAGACGTGAATGGTCCGCGGCTGGTCGATGCACGGGAGGATCTGCTTGATGATCCGGACCGGGAGTCCGGCATCGAGCAGACCTCTCACCTGAAGGACCTTGTCCACGCACCGCTCGTCGTACTCGCGGTATCCGTTCGAGGAGCGCGTCGCGCCGATCAGGCCCTGCTCTTCGTAGTAACGCAGCAGGCGACGGGACGTGCCGGTGCGCTCGGAAAGCTGCCCGATCCGCATGTGACCCACCTCACAGCGTTCGCTGTTGACACTCACATCTATGAGAGGGTTTGAGGATACCAACCATGACCACCGAACGTACAGAATCAAGATCCGGCCCCGGCACGGTGGCGGCGTCGGACCGGCTTCCCTGGTCACCGCTGCTGGCTTTGTGCACCGCCGCGTTCATGGGCATTCTGACAGAAGCGCTGCCCGCGGGTGTACTCCCCGAGATGGCCCGTGACCTTTCCGTCAGCGAGTCGGCGATGGGGCAGGCGCTGACCATCTACGCCATCGCCACCGGCGTCTCGGCGATCCCGGTGGCGGTGACCACGGCGACGTGGCGGCGCAAGCACCTGGTGCTGCTGGCCGTGGCGACCTTCGCGGTGGCCAACACCATCACCGCGATATCGTCCAACTACCCGGTGACCATGGTCTTCCGGCTGGTCGCCGGTGTGGCCGCGGGCGTGATCTGGGCCGAACTGGTGGGGTACGCCCGCCGCCTGGCGCCCCCGCACCTCCAGGGCCGGGCCATCGCGATCACCATGGCGGGCATCCCGCTGGCGCTGTCCCTGGGCATCCCGGCCGGCACCTTCCTGGGCGGGCTGTTCGGCTGGCGGCTGACGTTCTTACTGGTCACCGCGATCGCGGTGATCCTGCTGGGCTGGATCTCGCTGTCGGTGCCCAACTACCCGGGGCAGCGGCCGGAGGCCCGCGAACCGATCCTGCGCGCCCTCTCCCTGCCCGGCGTGGTGGCGGTTCTGTTCGTGGTCGCGGTCTACGTGCTGTCGCACAACATCCTCTACACCTACATCGCCACGTTCCTCAACGAGTACAAGATGGAGAGCGACCGCGACATCGTGCTGCTGGTCTTCGGCATCGCGTCCATGGTCAGCATCTGGATCACCGGCGCGCTGGTGGACCGGAGGCTACGGCACCTCACCATCGGCAGCACGGCCCTGTTCATCGTGGCCGCCGCCGCGCTGGCGCTGCTGGCCGACGTCCCCGCCGTCGTCTACGTCGCGATGGTGCTGTGGGGGCTCGGCTGGGGCGGCGTGGCCACCCTTCTCCAGACCGCGGTGACCGACGCGGGCGGCGACCGCGGGCAGGCCCTCCTGGTCACCACCTGGAACTCGTTCATGGCCGGCGGCGGCGCGGTCGGCGGCATCCTGCTGGACGCCCTCGGCCCGTCGTCCTTCCCGTGGAGCGTCTTCCTGCTGCTGGTGCCGGTGCTGATCGTGGTGGTGGCCGCCCGCGCGCACGCGTTCCCGTCGAGGCGCCCGAGCGCGCTCTAGCCTTCTCGCTTCCACTCTCGCGCGGCGGCGGCGCGGGGCCGCCGCCGCCCGAGGCCCGTTTCCCGATTCACCCCATCTGCTGATGATGATGAGAGGCGGCCAGTGCAGGAGCGGTCTCGACGCACACGCGAACAGGTGTTGGACAGCGCCGCCGCGGAGTTCGTCCTGCACGGCTATGGCGACGCGACGATGCAGGCGGTGGCGGCCCGGATCGGCATGACCAAGGGCGCCCTGTACGCGCACTTCCGCTCCAAGCAGGGCCTGGCCGGGGTACTGATCGACCAGTTCCTGACGAGCTGGGCCGACACCTACACCCGCAACCGCCGATCCGGAGTCTCCGCCGAGGTGGCCCTGCACCGCAGCGTGATGGCCCTGGCCCGGGGCCTGCAATGCGACATCCGCACGCGGGCGGCCATCCGCCTGCTCACCGACGGACCGGCGGCGTCCGCGGACCTCACCGCGATCCACATCCCGCTGCTCACGCTGATCCGCCAGGCGCAGTCCGAGGGGGCCATCGTGGCGAACTATCCGGCCGAGGTGGTCGCCCGCCTGCTGCTGGCCTTCGTGTGGTACTTCTCCCGCGCCCCCAGGGAACCGGCCGGCCGCGCGAACCACGACGCCGAGCACGCCTGCGACATCCTGCTCGACCTGCTGCGCCCCGACCGGTGCGCCGCACCGGCCCGCCCGTGCGGGTGAGAAGGGCTGTACGAACCGGCCCGCGACGGCTAGCGTCTACGTTCGTAGAATTTTGCTGCCGTGCGGCGCGGCGCAGGGAGGCCCAATGATGAACTACGTCCCGGTTCCCTATGACCCCGAGCTGGAAGAGGGGCTGGCGGCCTTCGTGGCGGCGGTGGAGGCCGTGCCGCTGCGGGCGGACACCATCCAGCGCAACCGGGAGATCTTCGCCGCGCTGATCCCGCCGATGGCCGACATCGTGGGCGACCGCCCGGTGGAGTGGTGGGACGTGGAGGTGCCCGGTCCCGAGGGCGCGCCCGACGTGACCGTCACCGTCGTACGTCCGAAGGGCGGGCCGCGCCACGGCGCGGCGGGCATCTACGAGATCCACGGCGGCGGCATGCTGGTCGGCACCCGGTTCTTCGGCATCGAGGGCCTGATCTCGGCGGCGGTCGAGTACGGCACGGTGGGGGTGACCGTGGAGTACCGGCTCGCCCCCGAACACCCTTCGCCCGCGCAGGCCGAGGACTGCTACGCCGGGTACCTCTGGACGGCCGGGCACGCCGAGGAGCTGGGCTTCGACCCCGAAAGGCTGCTGATCTCCGGCTTCAGCGCGGGCGGCGGGCTGACCGCGGCGGTCGCCCTCATGGCCCGCGACCGCGGCGGCCCGGCGGCGGCCGGGCTCTACATGGGCGCCCCCATGATCGACGACAGGAACACCACCGTCTCCAGCCACCAGTACGACGGCATCGGCGCCTGGGACCGCAACAACAACGACACCGCCTGGACCGCCATCCTCGGCCCGCGCCGCGGCACCGCCGACGTACTCCCGCACGAGGCCCCCGCCCGCGCCGCCGACCTGTCCGGCCTGCCGCCCGCGTACATCGAGGTGGGCGCGGCCGAGGTCTTCCGCGACGAGGCCGTCGAGTTCGCCACCCGGATCTGGGCCACCGGCGGCCAGGCCGAACTGCACGTCTGGGCGGGCGGCTACCACGGCTTCGCGGGCACATCGGCCGCCCGTGTCTCCCAGGCCGCCCTCACCACCAAACACTCCTGGCTCCAACGCATCCTCCACCTCTGACCCAACACCGATGCAGACGGCCCAGGTGGCCAAGCACTCCCTACTCCAGCGCATCGCGCCCAAGCGCACCGACCGGCTGTCGGCGCGCGGCTACCAGAAGTGGGTGGCCGGGTGCGCCTGACACCTGCTGGCACCCCCTGCAAGATCAACAACAGATACAGCTCGTATCCCACGCGCAGCCGTACGCGCGAGCGCCCCGCCCGGGATCTCCTCCCTTCTAGCGGTCGTCGCAACACCCCAGCTTGGGGAGTGCGATGGAGTTCGAGATCCGCGAGATCCGGTCCCCTCAGGGGCGGCGAGCGGGTGTCCCTCTATGGGTGGACGTCGGCCCGGCCACCCCCGGTCTTTAGGCCGCGCCCATCCGGGCGAGGATGCCGAGCTGCACGTTCAGGGCGGCCACCATCTCGCGCCCGGCGTGATCGCACATCTAGGCGTCGCCCGTGCTGTGCTCGCCAGATCGGCCACCAGCCCACTGCGCGGTCAACTGCTGAGCGTGATCGCCGAGGCCGCCGGGTTCGCTGCCTGGCTGCACGCCGACATGGCCGACGCCGGCAGTGCCCGCACCTACTACAGGGTTGGGATAGATGCCGCCCGCCGGAGTGGGCACGGTCTTCTCACGGGCTACCTAGTCGGCAGTCTCGCCCAGTTCGAGGCCGACGGCGACCCCCGCCTCGCGCTCCTGCTGCTGGGGCGCGCCCGAGCGGCGATGGGCGATCAGGCACCTGCATCTGCCCGCGCCTGGCTCGCCTGCCTGACCGCGCTCGCGCACGCCACCGCCCACGACGGCCGCGCCTGTCGCCTTGCGCTCGCCGAAGCCGAGCGCGCGGTCAGCCGAACGTCCACGCCCCCGTGGCCGTTTATTTTCCCCTTCACCGAGGCTAAGCTCGCTGGTTTTCGGGCCTTGTGCGCGGTGCGGCTCGGGCAGCCTGCCACAGCGCTCGCCGCTTTCGCTGAGTCGTTAAACGCAATCCAGCCAGCCGAGAAGCAGCGGGCGATTTTGGTTTTGGAGATTGCCGCCATCCGCCGTATGGAGGGCGAACTCGATGAGGCATTTTCGCTCGCCGGCACCGCACTCTCGACTGGGGTGTTGTACGACAGCGAGCGTGTGATCCAGGCCGCCCAGCGCTTCCGCTCCTCTTATAGCGGGCCTGTCCTGCCCAGCGTCGCCGCGTTCGATGAGCGGCTACTGGCCGCCAGGATCGGTTGAGCGGGGGACAATCTTTTCATGACGTTGCGCATTGCCATCACCGGGCATCGGGGGTTGCCGACCGCCGTCGAGCAGCAGATCGACCGAGAACTCCGCGATGCGTTGGGCGGCATCGGCGAACAGGTGGTCGGCCTGTCGTGCATCGCCGACGGGGCCGACTCCCTGTTCGCCCGTGCCGTCCTCGACACTGGCGGGGAACTTGAGGTCGTGGTGCCTGCGGCCGAATACCGGGAGGGTCTACCTGCCGAGCACTGGCCCCTCTACGATTCCCTGTACGCCGCTGCGGCGCGAGTGCATGAGATGGCGTTCGTCGAATCCACTGGCGCATCTCATCAGGCCGCGTCGGAGCGGATGCTGGAGATGGCCGAAGAAGTGTGGGCGGTGTGGGACGGACTGCCCGCCCGCGGTTACGGCGGCACCGCCGACGTGGTCGCCGCCGCGAGGGAACGGGGAATGCCGGTTCGGGTGTTCTGGCCAGATGGCGCGACCCGCTAGGGACGAAACAACAAAAGCCCCGCCCTTCCCGCGGTGTATCGCGGGAAGGGCGGGGGTGACGGTGTCGGTCTATAGGCCGTGCAGGTCCCGCCCGGCGTGCCCGCCCGGGTGGTAGCCCGCAGTCCGGGCACCGGCGCCCTTGTTGGGCACGGCCCACACTCCGATCGCGGTGAGCAGGGCAATGCCGAGGTTCACCCACTCGTTCGGGGTGATGAGCTGGTCGTCAATGACGGCCTCGCCCGCGACCACGACCGCGCCGACCACGGCCAGGACGCTCTTCCAGTACTTGCCGATCTTCACAGGTAGCCTCCAAGGGCTCAGACCGCCTGGGCGGCCAAACAGGGGGTTACTCGGTGACGTCCAGTCGGACGGTTACACGCTCGATCTCGGCGCGAATCCGCGCCACGAGGGCATCGACGTCCACGGCCTCGTCGCGCTGCGCCAGCGCGTCGGCCAGGGCCTTGATGGTCGCGTTCTGCGCGTCCACCTGAGCGGAGATCTTCCGCAGCCAGTTCCCGTGGTTGACCAGGATGTTCCCGGCCTGCCACTCGGGGTTCTCCTTGCTGCCGTACGGCACGGCCAGCTCGTGCTGCCACAGCTCCTTGGCGCTCACGTCGTCGTCCCCTCCCTTGATGAGCCGCGCGGCCACCGCGCGGAAGTCGTCCATGTCGATGTGGTGTGGGTCGGGGTGGTGTGGGTCGGGCTTTTGCGAGTTGACTTCCTTGTGGCCCTTCACCCGGGACGCGGGCAGGTCGAACTCGCGGCACAGTTCAGCGCACAGCTTGCGGTAGGCGTCGAGCTGGTCGGGCGGCCATGGCTGCGAGCCGTTGTTCTCGGCCTCGATGCCGATGCTCGCGCTGTTGGTGTGCTGGGCAGAGGTGGAGGGCGCGTTGTGCCAGCACCGCCCGGCGGCGATCACATAGATGCGCCCGGACCGGCCGAGACCGAAGTGCGACAGCGGCCCGGCGAGCCCGGCCCGGCCCGAGCGCACCAGGGCCTTAAAGAGACGCCTCCGGCGGCGGCCATGCTCCGGGATGGGGAGGAGCCGACACACACTCAGGTCGTCGATGGTAATAGGGGACCTGCCCATCTCTCGTGCGACGACCCATTGAGTGCGTGGTAGAAGCCGCCGGAGTATCAGTGGGGAACAGCGGGAAAGCGGCGAACGAGGCCGGGCCACGGCGTCGGGCGGAGCCCGACATGAGAAAAGGGCGGCTGAGCGAAGCGAAGGCGATTGCGCGCGGAGCGCGGTGCGCGGAGCTTCCCCGCCGCACAGTCGCTGGCGGACAGGTACTCCGGGCCCCGGCCCGCCCTTTGGCTCTGACCGTGGGTGGAGGGCGGGTATCCCTTCAGGGAGATGTGCGGGGGGCCGGGCGTTTCTACGATTGGCGGGTGGTGGAGTCTTCCCGCCGGCTGGTGCCGGTCGGTCTTGGGGCGCTGGTGTTGCTGGTCGGCCTGTCGTGGGTGCAAACGATCATCCGCGGCGGTGACCCCGTATGGCCGCTGGCCGGCGGGACCGGCCTGGTCGTCCTGTGTGTCGTCATGGTCCGGGCCGGGCCCGGCCGTACCGCCGAGGTGGCCGGTCTCCTCGCCCCTGCGGCCTTCGCCGCGCTGACCGGGCTGGCGATCAACAGCGTCGGCTGGTTCATCCTGGTGCTCTACGTCGCGTTCGTCGCGCTCGCCCTGCGGCTTCGGGCGGGCGTCGTGATCTGGCTCGCCTCGCTGGGCGTGGTGGGCGCGGCGGCGTACGCCTCGCCCGACCCCGGGTGGCCGAACTGGCTGGCCGCCGCGAGCCTCGTCTTCTGGAGCGGCTGGGCCGCGCGCTACCGGATCGAGGTAGGCGAGCGGCTGCACCGGGCCGAGAGCGCCGCCACCGCCGCCGCGGCCCTGACCGAGCGGCAGCGGCTGGCCGCCGACGTCCACGACATCGTGGCGCACACCCTCGCGGTGACGGTACTGCACCTGGGCGGCGTACGGCTGGCGCTCGAACACGACCCCAAGGCCGCCGCGGCCGGGATCGCCGAGGCCGAACGCCTGGCCCGGCAGAGCATGACCGAGCTGCGCAAGGTGGTCCGCGTCCTGGCCGAGGAGTCCCCCGACGCCACCGTGGCCGCCCCGCAGCCCACCGCGCCGGAGCTGCCCGGCCTGTTCGCCGAATACCGGGCGGCCGGCCTGGACCTGGACGCGAGCGTCGAGGGCGCGCTGCCCGCGGTGAGCGCGACCACCGGAATGGTGCTCTACCGGCTGGTCCAGGAGGCCCTGGCCAACGCGACCCGGCACGCGCCGCGCTGCCCCGTCGAGGTACGGGTGCGCGTGTCGGAGCAGGGCGCGGTACAGGCGACGGTCACCAACCCGCTGCCCGGCCGCCCGCCCCGGCACAATGGCGGCATGGGACTTCGCGCGATGGCCGACCGGGTGCGCATGATCGGCGGCCAGGTCACCGCCGGGCCGGAGGACGGCCGGTGGGCCGTGCGGACGGACCTCCCGGCATGATCTCGGTCGTGCTGGTCGATGACCAGGAGCTGGCCAGGGCCGGGCTGCGCACGATCCTGCGCGAGCCGTACGGCTTCGGCGTGGTCGGCGAGGCCGCCGACGGGCACGCGGCACTGGCCGAGGTCGCCCGGGCCCGGCCCGATGCCGTGGTCATGGACATCCGGATGCCGCGGATGGACGGTGTGGAGGCCACCCGTGCCCTGCTCGCCGCCGATCCGGCCGCGCGGGTGCTGGTGCTGACCACGTTCGGCGAGGACGCCGTGCTGGCGGCGGCGCTGCGGGCGGGCGCGTCCGGGTTCTGCCTGAAGGACGCCCCGGCCGAGGACATCCAGCGCGCGGTCCGCGCGGTCGCGGCGGGCGACGGCTGGCTGGACCCGGCGGTCTGCGGGCGGGTGCTGCGGCGCTACCGCACCGATCCGGCGACCGACCCGGCCGCGGTCCGGCGGCTCGGCGAGCTGACCGCCCGCGAGCTGGACGTCCTCAAGGGCATCGGCCGCGGCCTCACCAACGCCGAGATCGCCCGCCACCTGGTGGTCGGCGAGGGCACGGTCAAGACCCACGTCGGCCGCATCTTCACCAAACTGGGCGTGCGCGACCGGGCCGGGGCGGTGGTCTTCGCGTTCGACCACGGCGTCGTACACCCAGGAGAACCACCGGCTATGCCCACAGGCTGACCCGACGTTCCGCTCGCAGTACGCGACCCGAGGGCCACGGCGTCGTACACCCCGGGAGCCACCGACCGACATTCCGCGCCTGGCACATCAGCCGGACCTTCACCAAGCTGCGAGTACGCAACCGCAGCAGGGCGGTGGTGTACGTGTTCGACCACGGCGTCGTACACCCAGGAGAGCCACCGGCTATGCCCGCGGGTTGACCCCACGTTCTGCTCCGGGGCAGACGACACGGCGCGGCGGCTCCGCGACCGTGGGGGCATGCTTCTTCGAGCCCCCCGCCGCAAGCTCGCCGTTCCCCCGCTCCCGGCATTCGCCTGGCGGACCGTCGGTCCCATCGCGGGCGTCGTCGTGGTCACCCTGCTCGGGCTCAGCCCGTGGTACGGCTACCACCGCGACGAGCTGTACTTCCGGCTGCTCGGCCAGTCCCCCGCCTGGGGGTACTTCGACCAGCCGCCGCTGACCCCGCTGCTGGCCCGGCTGTCCACCGGGCTGTTCGGGGACACCATCCTCGGGCTGCGGGTGCTGCCCGCGTTGTGCGCCGGGGTGCTGGTACTGCTCGGCGTGGCGATCACCCGCGAGCTGGGCGGCCGGGCGGGCGCGCAGACGCTCGCCGCCGCCGGGCTCGGCACCGGGATGTTCCCCCTGATCGCCGGGCACACCCTGCTCACCCAGTCGGCCGACTTCGTGTTCTGGACGGCGTGCGTGCTGTTCGCGCTGCGCGCCCTGCTGCGCGGCGACGGCCGCTGGTGGGTGGCGGCGGGGGCCGTCGCGGGAGCGGCCACGTTCAACAAGCATCTGATCGTCCTGCTGATCACGGGCCTGGCCACCGGCCTGCTCATCACGGCCGGACTGGCGGTGAAGGGGCCGCGTGTGGTGTTCGCCGACCGGTGGTTCTGGTCGGGGGTGGCCCTGGCCGCGCTGATCGCCTCGCCGAACCTGGTCTACCAGGCCACCAACGGCTGGCCCCAGCTCACCATGGCCGCCGCGCTCAGCGAGCCGATGAACCGGATCATGTTCGTGCCGATGCTGGTGTCGCTGCTCAGCATGGGCGCGTTCGCCATCGCCGTCGCCGGGTGGCTCTGGCTGCGCCGCAGGCCGCAGACGCGGGCACTGGCCATCGCGACCCTGGTGACGATCCTGCTCGGCTTCGTGTCGGGCGGGCGGGCGGACTACGTGGCGGGCAGCCTGATCTTCGCCTACGCGGCCGGCTGCGTGCCCGTCGCCGCGTGGGCCGCCGGCCGGGCCGCCCGGCGGCGCACGGTGTGGGGCGGGCTGCTCGGCGGCTCGCTCATCGGCATCGCCATGGCGCTGCCGCTGCTGCCGCTGCCGGTCCTCAGCGGCTCGCCCAACGAGGTGGCCCGGGAGTCGGTGGGCTGGCCGCGGTTCGCCGACCAGGTCGCCGAGGTGTACCGGACGCTGCCGCCGGGGACGGTCGTGATCACCGCGAACTACGGCGAGGCCGGCGCGCTGAACAGGTTCGCCCCGGGTGTCCCGGTCTACAGCGGCCACAACGAGCTGTGGTTCCAGGGGCCGCCGCCGCAGGCCACGCGGACGGTGGTCTTCGTGGGCCTGCCGCCCGAGCGGCTGCGCGAGCGCTTCGCGGGCTGTTCGCCGGCCGGGGTCATCGACCACGGCACCGGGGTCGCCAACGAGGAGCAGGGGCAGCCGATCACGGTCTGCTCGGACCCGCACACCCCGTGGGCGACCGCCTGGCCGGACTTCCGGCACGTGGACTGAGCGCTCACCCCCTGATCTGGTGGGTGATGGAGGGGTCGGTGATGGCGGTGTCGTCGGCCAGCAGGAACGCCTTGCTGAGGATGAGCGCCAACTGGCCGTCCTCCTCGAACGGCAGGAACAGCCGGGTGCCGGGTTCGCGCCCGGTGACGATGCACAGGTAGGCGTCGTTGGGCTCCATCAGGACGTTGGCCGAACCGAGGTGGATCTTGTACGTGCGCAGGTCACCGCGTACCACCAGGAAGCGGTCGGTCATCGTGCAGCGCCCGGCGATGGCGGTGCGCCCGATCAGCCGGGCCAGCGCGTCCCTGCGCACCTCGGCGGACGGCGGCAGCGCCCCGAACGCCCCGGACCGCCAGGTGTCGCGCAGCGCGTCGGGCCCCGCCTCGGCGAACCGGGGATCGACCGCGATCGAGGCCACCGCCACGAACAGATCGACATCGCGCATGGCCTCGCTGAACACCAGCGGCGGCACCTCCGTCAACGACACCGGCCGCCACCCGTCCTCGGTGCGCCGCTCGAACTGGACCAGGCCGGTGACCGCGTGCTCCTCGTCGTAGAGGCCGTGGGAGAGGGCCACCCGCCAGCCTCCGCCCGCCATCACCCGCCGGGCGTGCCCGTCGGTCTCCCAGTGCCCCTGGAACTCGGCCGCCCAGCCCCGCTCCTTGAACAGCGCGCGCAGGGTGCGGTAGCGCAGGACGTGCCCGTCGAACCGGGCCGACCCCACCCCCGCCGCCTCCTCGGCCGGGGTGAGCAGGTAGACCTCGCGGAACGCCTGCTTGAACGGCTGGCGCAGCTCCTTGTCCTGGACGACCTCCCGCCAGGCGCGCACCTCCTCCACTGTCGCGCGGGCCGGGTGCCACAGCCGCACCCGCGCGTCCGGCACACCCATCCCCAGCTCGGCCCGCCACACGCCGGGCGAGACCTCGAACTCCCAGATCAGCCGGTCGGCGACCGGCCGCCCGGCCAGCCGCCGATAGGGCGGATCGGTCTCCCCGCCGATCCCGGCCTCCAGCGCCCTGGCCAGGGTCGCCTGCTGCTGCCTGGTCTGCCTGACCAGCTCGCGCAGCCGCTTGACCTCGTCGGGATGCTCACGTCTGACCGCCGCGGGCACGGACCGCAGCCGCTTGTCGCCCTGCCACCACGACAGCTCGACCTCGCCATCGGTGGAGATCACCGCCGTGTGGTCGCCGACGGCCTGCCGTACCCGCCCGTCGGGCACCCGGAACGCCACCTCCAGCCGGTTGGCCAGCGCGGCCTCGATCCGCTTGAGGCTGCGATCGAGCTGGCCCGGCACCCCGCCGTGCCGGGTGATCCGGCCGGCCGCGCGCAGCGCGGAGATCACCTCAGGCGTGGGGTGCGCCTCCGCCACGCGGGCGATCTCGAACAGCAGCCGCTGCGAGGGCAGGGTCCTGGCCTGGGTGGGGGCCACCGCGATCCCGCGCACCAGCGGGTCGAGCAGGCCGGGCAGCCGGTCGTCGTCGCGGAACAGCGCCAGCCGTACCGCCCGGCCCAGGACGCTCGTCTCCGCGCGGTCGAACGCCTCCTCCGCCCGGTAGGGGGTCTCGCCCGCGTGGAGAGCCTCGACACGGGCCACGGCGCTCTCCAGGGCCGCGTGGGCGAAGGCCGGATAGCCGGGCAGGCCGGCGAGCCATTCGGCCACGCCGGACGGGTGGCCGTCCGGCCGGGGCACGACGAACAGCGCCCGGCGCTCGACGTCCCAGCCGAGCAGCAGGTCGATCTCGGCGAGCGCGATCGGCCCGTAGCGTTCGGCCAGCATGGCGCGCACCTCGGTGTCCATGCCCGCCAGCCCCGCCGCCACCAGCACGCAGAAGCGCCCGTGCGGTGGCTCGCGGTCCGCAGGCAGCAGGAACCCGATCAGCTCGCGGGCCGGCTCCACCACCCGCTGCCGCATCCGCTCGTCGATCTCGAAACGCGGCGGCCACGAGTCGCCGTCACCGCCGCCGACCGGCGTGCCCAGCCCGACGGTCAACTGTGAGACGTGGGGCCAGTACGAAGCGTCGTCGGCGGTGCCGGTGATCAGGGCGAGCAGCCGCCGGGCGAGGGGGGAGAACTCCATACCGGGCATCCAACCAGCGATCACCGACAGAACTCAGGCGTCCCGACGATGGTGCCCGGCCAGGGCGACGGCGATGAGGGCGGCGGTCCAGGCGGTGAGCACCAGCGCGCCCTGCGCCGGGGTCAGCGCGCCGCGCGCCGGGAACCACATGGCCGCTCCAGCCGTGTCCGGCAGGTACTTCGCCAGGTCGAGATTGTCGCGCAGCAGCGGCCCGGCGACGAAGAAGTACCCCAGCAGGACGGCGACCGCCACGAGGGTCCGCCGGGCCAGGGCTCCGGCGGCCACGCCGATCAACGTGGTGAGCAGGAGATATCCGGTCACGCCCAGGATGGGACCGAAGGTCGCGGGCGTGTCGCCGAGTACGAGGGCGGTGAGCGCGACCCCGGAGACCGCCGTGAGCGCGGCGGCGGGCAGCGTGACGATCGCCGTCGCCAGGTGCTTGGCGGCGAGCTGGCGGGCACGGTGCGGCATCGCGGCCAGCGTGGTACGGACCTGCCCGCCGACGTACTCCGAGCAGGCGGCCAGCACCCCCAGCACCACGAACCCGGCCTGGGCGTAGCCGATCGAGGCCAGCCCGACGTCCACCACGTCCCGCGTGGCGGCCGTGCCCCGCAGCGCGGCCTGCGCGAACGCCACCGCGAGGACCAGGTTCGCGGCCAGGGTGCCCGCGATGGTGAGCCAGGTCGCCGGCAGCGAGAGGAGCTTGGACAGTTCCGCCGCGAGGGCGCGGGCCGCCGTCACGCGTCCCTCCAGGTGAACACCACGGTGGCGACCGCCAGCAGCGCGGCCACCCATGCGGTCATCACCAGCCCGGCGGTCAGCGGGGCGATCTCGACGTCGTTGTCCGCGAGGTGACGGATGAACATGCGGACGCCCGCCGTGTCCGGCAGGTAGTTCGCCAGTGGGGTGATCTTGGTGAGCAGGTAGGTGACGCTGACGACCGAGGTGTTCACGATGAACAGGGCGACGGGGATGACCCCGTGCCGGGTGAGCACCGTCACCCCGAAGGCGAGCAGCGCGGTGAGCGCCCAGTAGCAGACCACGCCGGCCAGGCGCGGGACGTCGTCCGCGCCCAGCGGCGGGGTCTGCGCCCCCGCCTGGACGACGCCCATGGTGGCCGCTGCCGCGACGACCGCGAGCAGCGCGCCGCCGATCGCGACCGCGCCCATCTTGGCGAGCAGGAACCGCGTCCGGGAGGGGACGGCGGTCAGGCTGGTGGTGATCTGCCGCCCGCCGCCGGACTCCGCGCTCTCGGTGACGTACTCGCTGCTGATGGCGACGACGCCGAGCACGATCGCCCCCAGCACGCCGAACGCCAGCTCCTGGTAGCCGATGTCCTCCCCGCCCGGCACCGGCCCGCCACGGGCGGTCATCGCCGCGACCGCGCTCGGCACCAGCACCCCGGTCGCCGCGGCGACCCACGCCGCGGGCAGCGAGGCGAGCTTGGCCAGCTCGGCCGCGAGCGCCCTCATCGGGCCCCGCCGCCGGTGAGCCGGGAACCGCCGCCGGTGAGGGCGAAGAACGCGTCCTCAAGGGTGCGGTGCGCGCCGGTGACCTCGCCGAGCGTGCCGTCCGCGACGATCCGGCCCGCGTCGATGACCACCACGTCGTCCACCGTCTCGGCGAGTTCGCCCATCAGGTGGCTGGACAGCAGTACGGTACGGCCGGCCGCCGCGCGCTCGCGCAGCAAGGTCCTGATCCACCGGATGCCCTCCGGGTCCAGCCCGTTCACCGGCTCGTCCAGGATCAGCACCGCCGGGTCCCCGAGCAGCGCCGTCGCCATCGCCAGCCGCCGCCCCATGCCCAGCGAGTACGTGCCGACGCGCTTGCCCGCGGCGTGCGTCAGGCCGACGAGTTCCAGCACCTCGTCGACGCGGGCCCGGGGCAGTCCGGCGGAGCGGGCCACCCAGCGCAGGTGCGCCCGGCCGGTCCGCGCCCGGTGCGCGCCGGAGCCGTCCAGCACCGCCCCGACCGTGCCGAGGGGGTCGCGCAGCCGGGCGTACGGGAGGCCGTCGATGAGCGCCGTGCCGGCGGTCGCCCGGTCCAGGCCCAGCAGGACGCGCAGCGTGGAACTCTTGCCCGCGCCGTTCGGGCCGAGGAACCCGGTCACCCGCCCGGGGCGGGCCGAAAAGCCGATGCCGCTCAGGATCTCTCTGCCGCCGCGCCGCTTGACGAGGCCGTCGATGGTCACCATGCGCCCAAGCGAACCGGGTACGCGACCGCCCGCGCATCGGGCCGCGGGCGGTACCTGGGCCACGCGGCTCAGACCCAGGTCCCTCGGACCCAGGGCCGATGCGCTGCCGGAAGGCGGTCCATAGAATCGCACGGGTGGGGGGCGACCAGGCGGTTCCGAGGCGCAGGCGGCCGGTCTGGCCGACGGCCGTCGCCGTCCACCTCGTGCTGTTGTTCGCGCTGCTCGCGGTCGGCCGGGAAAGCGGCGCGGCGATCGTCGTCCCAATGGTCGTGGTGGCGCTGGCGGTGCTGACCACCGCGTTGGCGGTGCTGCGGGCGCGGCGGCAGCGGATCGCGTACGAGGCGCGGCTGACCGCCTGGGCCGGGGAGCGCGCGGCGCAGGCCGAACGGCTGCGCATCGCCCGCGAGCTGCACGACATCGTGTCCCACGGCCTCGGCCTGATCACCGTCCGGGCGAGCGCCGCCCGCCACCTCGGCGGCACGGGCGACCGGGCCGCCGCGCTGTCGGACGTCGAGCGGATCAGCCGGCAGACCACGACCGAGCTGCGCCGGATGCTCAACGTGCTGCGCGAGCCCGCCGAGCCCGCGGTGCCGCTGCGGCCCGCCGAGACCCTGGACGACCTGCCCGCCATCATCGAGGACGCCGAGCGCGCGGGCCCGGCCGTCACGCTCCGGCTCGACGACGTGGCCGACGTCAGCCCCGGCGCGCAGCTCGCGATCTGCTTCGTGGTGCGCGAGGCCCTCACCAACACCGCCAGGCACGCCGGGCCCACCGGCGCGAGCGTGTACGTCCGCCGCGACGGCGACTGGATCGTCACCAGCGTCCACGACGACGGGCCCGTGCCCGGGTGGACCCCGCACCCGGGGGCCGGTCACGGGATCGCCGGGCTGCGCGAACGCCTCACCGCGCTGGGCGGGACCTTCCACGCCGAGCAGGCGGGCAACGGGTTCCGCGTGACCGCCCGCGTCCCCGAGGCCCGGCCATGACAAGCGGTATCCGCGTCCTCGTCGCCGACGACCAGCCGTTGCTGCGGCACAGCCTGGCGGCGGTCATCGACGCCGACGACGGCATGAGCGTGGTCGGCGAGGCGGGCACCGGGGAGGAGGCCGTCCGGCTCTGCGCCGAGCGGCGTCCCGACGTGGTGCTGATGGACATCCGGATGCCGGACACCGACGGCATCGCCGCCACTCGCCGCATCACGGCGGACGCCCGCGCCGGATCGGTGAAGGTCATCGTGCTGACGATGTTCGAGCTGGACGAGTACGTGCGTACGGCCCTCCAGGCGGGCGCGAGCGGCTTCCTGCTCAAGGACTCCCACCCCGCCCAGTTGCTCGACGCGATCCGCCGGGTCCACCGGGGCGAGTCGCTGTTCGCGCCGAGCGTCCTCACCCGTCTCATCGAGGCGTACCTCGCCCGGCCCACCGGCGAGCGGCCGGGCGGCCTGGCCGCGCTGACCGAGCGGGAGACCGAAGTCCTGGCCCTGATCGGGCGCGGCCTGTCCAACGACGAGATCGCGGCGAGCCTGACCATCTCGATCAAGACCGTGAAGACGCACGTCGGCAACCTGCTGAGCAAACTCCGGGCGCGCGACCGCGTCCACCTCGTCATCGCCGCCTACGAGAACGACCTCGTCCGCCCGGCCCGCTGAACCGTCCCGGCGCATTTCCCGATCCCATTCGCCGTCGTTTCCGGCGCATTTCATTCCACCGTGGAAGCGTTAATCCGGCCTTTGCTAAACTTGGGCTTTCGGGACTTGGCGATTTTCCCGGCAATCGACGGTCGTGGAGGAAAAGAGATGCCCGCAGCAGGGCCGCCCAAGGCGAAGGGTGCCGGCCGGCCGCCGCGCCTGTCCCTGGAGGCGATCATCGCCGCGGCGGAGCGCGTCCTGCGGTCCGAGGGCCCGGAGAAGCTGTCGATGCGCCGGCTGGCGAGCGAGCTGGGCAGCGCGCCGATGGCGCTGTACTACCACGTACGCGACAAGGACGAGTTGCTGCTGCTTCTGATGGAGGCGCAGGCCCGGCGCATTCCGCGCCCGGAGTTCCCCGACGAACCGCGCGACCGGCTCGTGGCGGTGGCGACCACGCTGTACGAACTGCTCGCCGAGCGGGTGTGGATCGTCGAGGTGCTGACCGGCGACGACTTCACCGCCCCCTCGGCGCTGTGGTTCGTCGATGAGATGATCGGCGCGGCCATCGACTACGGCCACACCCCCGAGCAGGCCGTCTACATCTACCGCACGATCTGGTTCTACATCGTCGGCGACCTGATCATCCGCGTGAACGGCGAACGCCGCCGCGCCCGGGCCGCCGGATCGAGCCCTGAGAACAAGGTCATCGCCGGGGTGGAGAGCGGCACCCACCCGCACCTGGCCAGGGTCGCCGGCCGCTGGTCCGAACTGAACGCCCGCGACACCCACCGCCAGGCCCTGACCGCCATCATCGACGGCCTCCTCCGCTCCACCGACGCCCCCGGAGGCCGCTGACCCGCGCCTCGCCGGAGCCGGAGGCAGGCGGCCGAAGGCCGTGACCGGCGCCTTCGCGGCCGGCCGGAGCCAGTGTCCCGGCCCGCCCGCGCATCGCCGGAGGCAGGGGCCGGGGGACGGCACCCCGCTCATCGGCGCGCACGAAGGCCGGACGTCCAGAGGCCGCGACCCGGCCCGCCCGCGCATCGCCGGAGGCAGGGGCCGAGGGCTCACTGCCGTGTGGCCGGGGCCAGGGAGGCGTTCCAGAAGTCGGCGTACCGGCCGCCGCGGCGGAGGAGTTCGGCGTGGTCGCCCTGCTCGGCGATCCGGCCGTCCTCAAGGAAGGCGATGTGGTCGGCACGCTGCACGGTACGCAGCCGGTGCGCCACCATCACCACCGTGCGGCCCGCCATCAGGCGTTCGATGCCCTGGTGGACGGCGGCCTCGTTGATCGGGTCGAGGGCCGAGGTCACCTCGTCCAGCAGGACGATCGGCGCGTCCTTCAGCAGCGCCCGCGCGATGGAGACCCGCTGGCGCTCGCCACCGGACAGCAGCGCGCCGCCCTCGCCGACGTCGGCGTGCCAGCCGCCGGGCAGCCGCTCGACCACCTCGTCCAGCCGGGCCGCGGTCGCCGCCGCGTGGACTTCGGCGTCGGTGGCGTCCGGGCGGCCGAGGCGTACGTTGTCCTCGATCGTGCCCGCGAAGAGGTAGACGTCCTGGAAGACGACGGCGATCCGGGACATCAGCGTCTCGGTGCCGATCGCGCGGACGTCCGCGCCGCCGACGCGTACCGCGCCCTCGTCCACGTCGTAGAACCGCGCGACCAGTTGGAGCAGAGTGCTCTTGCCCGCGCCGGACGGCCCGACGACGGCGACCCGCCGTCCCTCGGGAACCGACAGGGACAGGCCGGAAAGGACCGTACGGTCGCCGTGCCGGAAGGTCACGGCGTCGAACTCCAGCCCGTGCCCGCGCGGCTCGCGCGGTTCGGCGGGCTGCGGCAGCGGCTCGGTGCGCAGTACCGCGTCCAGCCGGTCGATCTCGCTGCGGGCGCCGCGCAGTTTGCCGCCGATGTCGGCCAGCGACAGCAGCGGGTCGGCGCAGCGGGCCGCCAGGACCAGGATGGCCAGCACCTCGGCGGCGCCGATGCCCCCGCCCAGGGCGAGGTAGGCGCCGAGGACCAGCAGCGCGGTGAACATCGCCTGCACCGTGAGGGTCAGGCCGATCGCGCCGGGCAGCGCGGCCAGCGCGGTACGCCGGGAGGCCCGCTGGACCTGCCGCAGCGCGTCGTCGAGCAGGCCGAAGCGCTCGGCGGTGCGCCCCCCGGCCCGCAGGATCGGCTGGGCCTGGAGGTACTCGATGACGCGGGCGCCCGCCTGGTGGTCGCGCTCGTGGCGTTCGGCGTCGGTGGCGGCCATCGCACGCGCGGTCCAGGCGCTGGTCACGGCCACGACGGGGGCGGCGGCCAGCGCGGCCAGCCCCATCCGCCAGTCGAACGCGAGCATCACCGCGACGATGGTCAGTGGCGTGACCAGGGCGGCGATGAAGGGGGCGAGCAGGTGCGCGGCCACGCCCATGGCCTGGAGCAGGCCGCGCCCGGCCATCACGGACACCTCGCCGACGCGGGCGGCGTCGTACCAGCCGATGGGCAGCCTGGCCAGGTGGTCGCCGAGGCGGTGGTACATGCCGCGCAGCATCGTGGTGCCGACGCGCATGCCGGACAGGTCGCTGAAGTAGCGCAGCACGGCGTAGGCCGCCACCGCGCCCCCGAAGGCGACCAGCCAGGGCCGGGCGTCGGCGGGGTTACCGCCGAACAGCGCCCGCAGCACCGGCACCAGCAGGGCGTAGAGCAGCCCTTCGACGACCGCGGTGGCGGTCATCAGGGCAATGGTGCGGCGCATCGGCCGGGCGTACTCCCGGCCCACCACACGCAACAGAGTCCGGATCACCGGGCCTGACCTCCTCGCGGCCTGACAGCGCCCACCAAGGCGACGGCGCGACACATCGGCCGACCGAACCCCCGGCCCACCACACACAACAGAACGCGGATCATCAGACCTGACCTCCTCGCGGCCTGACAGCGCTCAGCAGGGCGATGGCGCGGCGTATCGGCCCGGCGTACCCCCGGCCCACCACACACAACAGAGGCCGGATCATCAGACCTGACCTCCTCGCGGCCTGACAGCGCTCAGCAGGGCGATGGCGCGGCGTATCGGGCGGGCATACCCCCGGCCCACCATGCGACAGCAGGGTGCGGGTCATCGGGGCTGACCTCCTTGTGGTGGGCCGGCCGGATCGGCGATGGCCGATCGGTGGGACCGCCAGAAGGCGGCGAACTTTCCGTTCGTGGCGAGCAGTTCGGCCGGGGGGCCCTGCTCGGCGATGACGCCATCGTCGAGCAGGACGACGGTGTCGGCGTCGGCGACCGTCTCCAGGCGGTGCGCGATGACCAGGATCGTCCGGTCGCCCGCGGGCGCGGCGAGGGCGCGGCGGATCGCGTGCTCGGTCTGCGGGTCGGCGAAGGACGTCGCCTCGTCCAGGACCAGGACGGGCGTGTCGGCCAGCAGCGCGCGGGCCAGGGCGATCCGCTGCGCCTCGCCGCCGGACAGCGCGGCCTCCTCGCCGATCACCGTGTCGTAGCCGCGCGGCAGGGCGAGGACGCGGTCATGGACGCCCGCCTGGCGCGCGGCGCGGACCACATCCTCGGGGGCGGCGTCCGGTACGGCCAGCGCGATGTTGTCGGTGACCGACGCGCGCAGCAGCCGGACGTCCTGGAAGACGAAGGAGACCATCCGGTACAGGTCCCGGGTGGGCAGGTCGCGCAGGTCCACCCCGCCGATGCGGACCGAGCCGCCGCTCGGGTCGAAGAACCGTGGCAGCAGCCGGACCAGGCTGGACTTGCCGCTCCCCGACGGGCCGACGAGCGCGGTGACGGTGCCCGGTTCGAGCGCCAGGTCGATCCCGCGCAGCACCTCGCGGTCGTCGTCGTAGCCGAACCGGACCCCCTGGAACTCCACCCGGTGCCCGTGCGGGACGGCCGGGACGGCGGGCTCGGGCAGCGGCGGCACCTCGCTCACCTCCTTGATCCGGCCGACGGCGCGGCGGGCGGCCTGGAGGTCGTCGAAGCCGTGCCCGAGCGCGGCCACCGGGGCGGTGAGCCCCAGCCCGAGCAGCAGGAAGGGCAGCAGGTCGGCCGGGGCCAGGCCGCCGCCGGAGATCAGCGCGGTACCGCCGATCAGCACGACCAGCAGCACGAACGGCGGGGACAGCGCGAGCTGCATCCCGGCGGCGACCAGCGACATGCCGCGCACCCAGCGGGAGAAGACGGCCACGAAGTCGTCGGCGGCGGCGCGGAAGGCGCGGTGGGCGCGCTCACCGCCGCCGAACGCCTTGACCACCGCGATCCCCTGCACGAACTCCACGACGGAGTCGGCGATACGGCCCATCGCCGCGTCGAACTCCTCCTGCTCGCGCGCCCGGGCGGGCAGCATCAGCAGCGGGACGTGCGCGATGGCCAGCGCCACCGGGATCAGCGTGATCAGCGTGAGCCGCCAGTCGATGGACAGCAGGTAGACCAGCGAGACCAGCGGGACCACGAACGCGGAGACCAGCTCGCCGGGGGCGTGCGCGATGAACGGGTGGACCGCGCTCACGTCCTCGCCCACCACCTTGGCCAGCTCGCCGGTCCGGCGGCGAGACAGCCAGCCGATCGGCACCCGGCCCAGCCGCGCGGCCAGGTGCCTGCGGAAGGTGAGCTGGACCTGGCCGTCCACCAGGTGCCCGATCCCGGACGACGCGGCGGTGAACACCAGCCGCACCAGCAGGCCGGCCGCGCCCACGATCACCGCGGCCCAGACCCGGCCGGTGTCGGCCGGGCCGGGCGACAGCAGGGCGCGGCCCAGCTCGACCACGGCGAGCAGCGGCAAAAGCCCCGCGATGGCGCCGATGACCTGCAAGACCACGACGGCGGCGAAGCTCCGGGCGTGCGGGCGCAGCAGTCTCGCCATGCTCTGCCCGGCCGCGGGACCGGCGTCCGGCGACGGCGTGCGCGGCACCGCCGCCTCCGCGGAGTCGATCGCGCTCATAGCCCTCCCATCTAGGTTTCGTACGCGTACGATTATTACCCTACCTCGGCCGGGGCCGGCACGGCCAGCACTCCCCAGGGCGGCCGGCACCCTTCGTAAAAGGCGGAATTCTGATTATCGGAACGGCCTTTTCCCGGGCTTATCGAAAAGGGCGGCCGATCGTGAGCAAAGTCACTGGGGTTGTCACTCTATTTGCGACTTGGCCGGTAACGCCGGGCAGTACGGTCCTTTTAATAAGGGGGACCGGCCGGGACGCACGCCACTCGGCCGGTCCACCTTTACCGAAGGAGTCGACCATGTCCACCCCGATACTTTTTCTGCCCGGTTTCTGGCACGGTTCCTGGTGCTGGAGCGAGGTACAGGCGCACCTGACGCATACCGGGCGTACGACCCTGGCCGTGGACATGGCGGGCCACGGGTTGCGCGCCCAGTGGCCCAGGTCGATCACCAAGCGCCCCTTCGTGCCGCAGGACTTCGCCGAAGAGGTCTCCCCGATGGCCGGGATCGGCCTCGACCAGGCCGGTGACCTGCTGGTGGCCCAGATCGAACGGCTCGGCCGGGGCAGGCCGGTGACCGTCGTGGCGCACAGCATGGGCGGCGCGGTGCTCACCCGGGCCGCCGAGCAGGCGCCCCGGCTGGTGGCCCACGCGGTGTACCTGACCGCGTACATGCCCGCGTCGGGCGTCCCGGCACTTGAGTACACGCGGATGCCGGAGAGCGACGGCAATCTCGTCCCGGCGGCGCTGCTCGGCGACCCGGGCGCGACCGGCGTGCTGCGGCTCGACGTCCTGTCCGGCGACCCGGCCTACCGGGATCTGCTCCGCGAGGCGTTCTGCGCGGACGTCGACCCGGTCACCGCCGAGGCCGCGCTCGGGATGCTGACCCCGGACAGCCCGGTCGGGATCGGCATGGAGACCACCACCCTGACCCGCCGCGGCTGGGGGTCGGTGCCCCGCACCTACATCAAGTGCGCGCGTGACATGGCCGTCCGGCCCGCCCTCCAGGCGAGGTTCATCGCCGAGGCGGACGCCGCCTTCCCTGGCAACCCGACCGCCACGGCCGCGCTCGACGCCTCGCACTCCCCGTTCCTGTCGATGCCCGGCGAGGTCGCCCGCATCGTCGCCGGCATCGGCTGAGCCGGAGACCCCGGCGGCCGATGCGCGTGCCGCTCCCACACCCGGCGGCACGCGCGGAACGCGCCCCCCGCGCACGAACGTACCTGGCAGGCGATCGTGCGCGGGGCCGCGCTCCGCTTCACCAGGTGATCACCAGTTTGCCGGTGACGTGCCCGTGCTCCAGGTCGGTGTAGGCGTGTACGGCCTGGTCGCGGGGGTAGCGCCGGGTCACGCCGTCCGGCAGGACGCCCTTCACCGTCAGCGCCGCCACCTCCTCCAGCTCGCCGGGACGCGCCGTCATGTAGACGGTCTCGATGCCGGACCCGGGGCCGGGGCTGGGGAAGGCGATGTTCAGCACGCGCCCGCCGGGACGGACGAGCCCGGCCATGGCGGGCAGCGACGTCCCCGGCAGCACCAGGTTGACCAGGGCGTCCACGCCCCCGGGATGGCGGCGGCGGGTTTCCGCGGCCGTGTCGGCGGCCCGGTAGTCGATCACTTCGGCCGCGCCGAGCCCGCGTACGTACTCCTCGTCCTCGGGCAGGGCGGTGGCCACGACGTGGACGCCGCGCGCCGCCAGCAGCGGCACCACCGCGCTGCCGACTCCGCCCGCCGCCCCGATGACCAGCGCCTTCGTGCCCTCGGCGAGGCTCGCGGCACGCAGCAGGGGCAGCGCGGTCAGGGCGGCGGTGGGCAGGCTCGCCGCGCGCTCGGCGGACAGCCCGGCGGGCCGCAGGGCGTGCGCGGGCGCGCCCGCGTCGAAGACCGCGTACTCCGCCATCGTGCCTGTGGCGAGCGGGGGCGGCGAGGACAGCGGCCCGGCCAGGCCCCTGGCCGCCATCGGCAGGCCCATGCCGAAGACCTCGTCGCCCACCGCGTACGGGCCGCCGCCCGCGCCGACGGCGGTGACCGTCCCGGCGAAGTCGTTGCCGAGAACGTGCGGGAAGGTGAGCGGGGCCGCTTGCCCGAACACCCCGCTGGCCAGCCGGAGGTCGGCCGGGTTGAGCGCCGCCGCCGCGATCCGCACCTGGATCTGGCCGGGCCCGGGTCGCGGGATCGGCACCTCCCGCAGTTCCAGGACCTCGACCCCGCCGTACTCCCGGGCGGTCAGCGCCTGCATCGTCCCCATCGAGCCACCTCCATAAACGGACCGCTTGGTCAGGTTAGCCAGAGCGTAACATGACCGGCCGGTCCGGTTGGGTAGAGTGCCCTTGTGGACGGGATGCGGGCCGACGCGGCACGGAACAGGCGGTTGCTGCTGGAGGCCGCCACGGCCGAGTTCGCCGAGCACGGCATGGAGGTGTCGATCGCGCGGATCGCGGCGCGGGCGGGCATCGGCAAGGGCACGGTGTTCCGGCACTTCGCCTCCAAGGAGCACCTGCTCACGGCGATCTTCGAGCACCGGCTCGACCAGGTGGCCGCCAGAGGCGAGGAGCTTTTGGACCACGCCGACGCCGGGCGGGCGCTGCTGACGTTCATGGCGGACACCATCGAGTCGCAGGCCGCCGACCGGTCCTTCTGTCAGGCGGTCAGCCTGCGGAAGCGTCAGGACGCACGGCTTCGGGCGGCCAGCGACCGGCTGGTGGCGGCGGCCCAGGCGCTGACGGCCCGCGCGGTGGCCGCCGGCGCCGTACGCGACGACGTCACCGGGCACGACATCGTGCTACTGATCAACGCCGTGGCACAGGCGACGTCACCACTCGGAGACGCGGCCCCCGGCCTGTGGCGGCGCTACCTCGGCCTGGTCTTCGACGGGCTGCGCCCGCAGGCCGCGCATCCCCTCCCGGTCCCCGCCCCCACCACGCTGACGCCCGGCACTTGACGCGGGGGCGGGCCTGCAAGTTAATGTCAACATGAAGTCAAGCGAGATCATGCGGATCGGCGAACTCGCGGAGCGGTTCGGCCTCGCGCCGCACGTCCTGCGGCACTGGGAGGCGATGGGCCTGCTGGCCCCCGCCGCCCGGGTGAACGGCCGCCGCCGCTACACCGCCGACCACCTCGTCCGCGTGCTGACGATCATCCGCGCCAAGGCGGCCGGCATGAGCCTGGAGCAGATCCGCGAGGTGCTCACCGTCTCCGGCCAGGCCGAACGGCACGCGCTCCTGCAACGCCACCACGACGAACTGGAGCGCAGGCTCGCGGAGATCACGGCCTCCAAGGCGCTGATCGAACACCTCATGCGCTGCACGGCGGACGACTTCACCCAATGCCCGTCCTATCGCCGCCTTGCCGAGACCGCGCCCGGCATTCAGGATTTCCACGTATTGCAAACCGGCGACTGTGTGGTCTGATGTTCAGTGAGAAATGAGGTGAACGATGAAGTCGTGGATCCTCGTCATCGCCGCCGTCGTCCTGATCCTGCTGGGCGGCCTGTGGACGCTTCAGGGCATCGGCGTCGTGGGCGGCAGCGTGATGACCGGCGACACCACCTGGGCGATCATCGGCCCGATCGTGGTGGTCGCCGGTCTGGTGGCGGCGTTCTTCGCGCTGCGCGGACGCTCCGGCGGCGGCTGACCTAGAACGCGATCCTGCCGGGCAGCGGGGTCGCCGAGAAGAGGCCGTCCGGATCGACGGCGGACTTGATGGCCAGCAGGCGGGTGGTGTTGGCGCCGTAGGCGTGCGCGATCTGGTCCTCCTCGTCCGGGCCGAGCAGGTTGACGTAACCGCCGGGCAGGGCGTGCGGGGCGAGGGCGTCCGAGGTGGACCGGGCCCACGTCCGGTGCCGCTCGCCGTCGGTGTCCTCGGCGGGCCAGACGGCGATGATTTCGGCCATCAGGTGCGGCTCCCGGATCGGGAAGGCCGTGTCCGAGACCGGCACCCGGGTCGCCGCGCCGTGGAAGTGGTGCAGCCCGAACGCGGACAGCGGCGAGGTCAGCGCGCCGCCGTACTCGGTGATCACGCCCGCGATCGGGGCGGTCAGCCCGGGTACCGAGCGGGTGCGGATGACGACGTGCCGCCCGGCGGGGAACATCTGGTCCCGCTGGGCCAGGAGGTCCGCCAGGGACACCGCTTCGAGCTGCGCCATCAGCGGGTCGCCCAGCCGGGTCAGCGCGCGCAACGGCCCTCGCTCGGCCGCGGCGAGCGCCGGATCTCCGCTCCAGGTGGGGAGCAACATCACCATGGGGGCGCCGTCGGGCCCGGCGCCCACGGCGGTCTGCACGGTGAGTTCGTCCGGGGTGGACGGCAGGAGTTCGCGGAGCAGGCCCAGCACCTGCCCGGCCTGCGCCCACGGATAGATGATCATGCCCGCCACCACGGACGGCACCTCGTGCAGCCGGATCGTGGCCGAGGTCACCACGCCGAAGTTGCCGCCACCGCCGCGCAGCGCCCACAGCAGGTCCGGCTCGCTCTCGGCGTCCACCCGCACCAGCGAGCCATCGGCCAGTACGACCTCCGCGCCCAGCAGGTTGTCGGCGGCCAGGCCCGCCCGCCCGGCCAGCGGGCCGTAGCCGCCGCCGAGGGTCAGGCCGACCATGCCGACCGAGCCGATCGTGCCGGACGCGGCGACCAGCCCGGACGGCTCGGCCGCGCCGAGAAGGTCGTTCGCCGTGGCGCCGCCGCCGATGTGGGCGCGGCGCCCTTCCGCGTCGATCCGGACCTGGCGCAGGCCGGTCAGATCCAGCGTCAGCCCTCCGCCGGCGAGGGCCCGCCCGGCCCAGTCGTGCCCGGCCCCGCGCACCGACAGCGGCAGTCCGTGCTCGCGGGCCACCCGGACCCCCGCCTGCACATCGGTGACCTCGGCACACCGGACCACCACGGCGGGCCGCCACCGGACCGCCCCGTTCCACAACGCCGTCACGGTCGCGTACTCCGGCCCGTCGACCAGCACCCGTTCCCCGGGAATCCGGGCCCGGAGCGCGGCGATGGCGTCCATGACGGTCTTCGCGTCGGGCGTGCTCTGCATGGTCGTACCACTCCTCGGGGGTCGTTCGTCTGAGGGGTATGCGGGCATTCGCCGGGAAGCGGCCACAGGTAATGGGGGCCCTGACGGCGCGGGGGTGCGTTGAGATCGCCCGGAGCACGCCGGGCGCGGGTGTCGGCCGGCCTTCAGGCCGGGTTCAAGTCACAGGTCGCGGGGAGCAAGCGTGATCAACGCGGCATGACAGCGGAGGGAGGCGTCCAAGATTTCCTCATGGCTGCTGGGCGAATTGTCTGTCATGCGTATCTTCTAGGGACTCGCCCGCCATTCGACAGTCCGTTAACTGTCCGATTTCTGACTATTCGCACCGGAGCCGTTCAGCGGGTGGTGGGGTGCGGTACCAGGTGCCGGAGGGTGTCGGAGGGTTCCAGGCCGAGTTCGTCCAGGAGGATGCGGCGGCACTGCTCGTACTGGCGTTGTGCCGCCGCGCGGTTGCCCGCGGCGAGGTGGGCGTCGATGAGGACGCGGTGGGCGCTCTCGCGCAGGGGTTCGGCGCGGACCGCGGACAGGGCGGCGGCGACCGCCTCACCGTGGCGGCCGGCCGCGGTGAGCCGGCGGGCCATGGCCTCCAGGGCGTACAGCCGGAGCTGGTGGTACTGCTCCTGCTCGATCAGCACCCACTCGTTGTCCGACCATTCGGGCAGCAGGTCGGCGGACAGGTCGTCGCGGGTCCGCCGGTCCAGGATGTCATCGCACCGGCTGGACTTGTCGAGCAGCCGGTGGGCGCGCGTCACCGCGTCGTGGATGTCCACGTTGATGTTGGTGGCCAGCGCCATCTCGTGCGCGGTCGCCTCGATGACCCGGTGCCCGGTACGCAGCGCGCGCCACAGCGACGAGCGCAGGTTGGCGTTGGCGCGCGAGGCCGTCGCCTCCGGCCAGAGCGTCCCGGCCACGTACGTGCGCGTACGCGGCCGGTCCTGTAAGGCGAGAAAGGCGAGCAGCCGCTGCGCGCTCGACGACAGCGCCACCCGGTGATCTCCCACCAGCAACACGAAACCCTTGAGCAGTCGCAAGGTCATGGCCTGCGATATTTCAGTGCGCATCGGCCCCCCAAGGCTTCGTCCGCACCGATCGATTCGCCCCCATAGAGAACTTCGCGAACCCGGCGTTGCACGTTACGGTAATCGCCGACGCCGTGCCGTCAACCAGGCGTCACCGGAACGTCATCGGGGCCGGTCCGCAGCCGTTCCAGCCAGTTCTGCACAGCGGCGTGGACCTCCTCGGGCGAGGTCGCCGCGAGCGGGGGCGACTGGTCGGGCCCGATCGAGGAGAGGATGCGCACCCGCAGGCAGTCCGGCCGCCCGCCCTCCAGCCACGCGCGCAGGACCATGCTGCCGGCGCGTTCCTCGGATGACTGCGCAAAGGGTGGCTCCACGAAATCAGCATGCGCGCCCCCCTGTCACTGCCGCGTCGCCGCCGCATGTGCCAACCCGTCAACGGCCTCCGCGCGAAACGCCGCTGTCACGCCACGGCGACGGCCGGATGGCGGAACCGCCACGCGGCCCCTGTCATTGTTCGGACACACGCCGACGCCACCTGAACCGGCGTGCCAAGGGGGACGCGCATGGGTGACTTCGGGGTGGTCGCCGACGTTTCGACGATCATCGTGGACCGCTTACGGCGAGCCCTGGCGGACGTACGGCCGGGCCCGGTGACGGCGGAGCTGAACGACCTGTCCGAACCGGTGCAGGTCGACCAGGCGAAGCTCACCGTGTTCCTGTACGAGATCGCCGAGGACCCGACGTCGCGCAACCGGCCGCACGTCCGCGCGCTGCCACCGGCCGCGCCCACCTCGCGCAAGCCGCCGATGGCGCTGCTGCTGCGGTACCTGATCACGCCGTGGGGCGGCAACCAGGAGACCCAGCACCAGATGATCGGCCGCGCGCTCCAGGTCTTCTACGACGACGCGATCTGGGTGGGCGAGGAGCTGACCGGCAGCCTGGCGGCGACGGCGGACGCGTTACAGTTCACACTGACCCCGCTGACGCTCGATCAGAAGTCGTGGATCTGGTACGCGATCCAGAAGCCGTACCGGCTGTCCCTCAACTACGAGGTGCGGGTCGTCAACCTGGACTCCCTGGACGTCGCGGACCTGCACCTGGTGCGCAGCCGCACGATCAACGGGACGCCGCTACCATGACCCGCTTCTATCCCGTCGAGACGTCGGTGCTCTACAGCCCGGCGTGGTTCGTGCCGTTCGACGACTTCGCCCGGCGGGTCCAGACGGTCGGCGTGGCGACCAGGCTGGACCGGTACGACCCGGGCCGCGACGTCTGGGAACCGCAGGACACGCAGGCGATCCGCACCCCGAGCGCCGCCATCGCCTACCCGGAGCTGGGCAGGCGAGCCGGGGCGGACGCCCGGCCGGAGCGCTACCGGGTGCGGTTCGAGGCCGTCGGGTACCAGGCGCTGTACCCGGCCGACGGCGAGCCGTTCGACGCGGCGCTCGCCGGGGTCGAGTTCGTCGCGCATCCCTACGACGACACCCGGCCCCCCACGGTGCTCAGCGAGCCCCGGCTGGTCCGGCTGCTGCCGAGCGTCGCGTTCCCGTACGGGCCCGGCGTCCGCACGGTGTACGGCGTGGTGCTCGACGCGGGCACCCGGGCTCCGGTGGCGAACGCGCTGGTCGAGGCGCGCGGCACGACGACGCCGGACCTGGCCGCCTGGCACGAGCGCACCCTGACCGACCCGCGCGGCGCGTTCCGCCTCGCCCTGCGGTGGGAGGGCGAGCGGGTGCCGGGGCCGCCCGCCGAGCAGGTGTTCCACCTCCAGGCCACGGTGCGGCCGGGCCGCACCGGGTCGCTGGACGTCCGGCTGCCGGCCGGACGCGACCGCCGGCACGTGATCGAGGTCGCCGGACCGGACCGTCAGCGCGAGCAGTGAGAGCGAAGGAGCCAGAGCCATGCCCGAGTATCTGAGCCCCGGCGTCTACATCGAGGAGGTAGACGCGGGACCGCGGCCGATCGCGGGGGTGAGCACCAGTACGGCGGGCATGGTCGGGGTCACCCAGCGCGGCCCGACGACCGGCAAGCCCAAGCTGGTCACCAACTTCCTGGAGTTCCAGACCACGTTCGGCGGCTTCCTGCCCGAACCGGACCCGACCGTACGCGACGCCTGGGCCCGCGACCCCGCCGAAGGCGGGCGGTGGTGGCTGTTCCCGCTGGCCGTCAAGGGATTCTTCGACAACGGCGGGCAGCGCCTATACGTCAAGCGGGTCGTGAGCGCGGACGCCCGGCCGGCCACCGGCACCCTCGGGCGCGGGCTGGTCAGCCAGATCATCCGCGACGCGCCCGCCGGGGGGACCACGCTGGAGCTGGCCCACCTGATCGGGTTCCGCGGCGACGACGCCGTCAGCGTGGTACGCGGCGGCGACGACGTCGAGATCAGCGCCGCGACCATCACCGGCTACGACGCGGCCACCGGCCGGGTCCGGCTCAGCGCCCCGCTGGCCGCCGAGGTGAAGGTCTCGCGCGGCGACTACGTGCAGGTCGGGTCGCGTACCGCGGACGCCACGCTGGAGTTCGCCGCGGCCAGCCCCGGCACCTGGGGCCGGGGCGTGCGGGTCCGGTTCGCGCCGATGGTGGGCGCGACCCTCCAGGTGCTGCCCGACCCGGACGAGGGCGAGCTGTTCGTCACCCAACTGGCCGCGCCCGCCGACGCCGGCAGCCCGGCCGTGCAGGTGAACGCCGTCCCCGACGGCCTCGCCACACCGTTCTGGATCGTGATCGACAACGCCCGGTTCGAGGTGACGGCGGTGGACCGGCCGGGCGGCGGCCCGGTGACGCTGACCCTCGGCGACGCCGAGCACCCCGCCTGGTCCACCGGAGAGCCGGTACGCCGGGTGCGCCGGGCCAACCCGGCGGGCCCGACCGCACGGCTGCGGATCACCGGGGTGAACCGGCTCTACCCCGGCGCGGTCGCCCAGCTCGACACCGGCGGCCGGCTGACCACCCTGTACGTCCGGTCGATCTCCGGCGACGAGGTCACCTTCGGCGCCGAGACCCCCGCCGACGTCTTCGAGAGCGACCGCCTGTACCTGATCGAGGGCCGGGTGGAGGTCGCCTTCGACGACCCCGGCGGCGGCTCGGTGACCGAGAGCTTCGGCAACCTGCGGCTCAGCGGCGAGGGCCCGTCGAGCGTGACGGCCACCCTGGCCGGCCGTTCCCAGCTCGTCCGGGTCACCGTCCGGGGCGCGCTCGACGACCTCACCCGGTTCCCCACCCCGGCGCGCGGCACCGCGCTGCCGCTGGACGGCGGGTCCGACGGCCATGGCACGCTGAGCGTCGGCGACTTCGTCGGCACCGACGGCGGCAGCGGCAGGCGCACCGGGATCGTGGCGCTGGAGGACATCGACGAGGTGGCGATCTGCGCGGTTCCCGGCGTGTGGTCAGGCACCGTCGAGTCGGCGCTGGTCACCCACTGCGAACAGCTCAAGGACCGGTTCGCCGTCCTCGACCCGCAGGACGGCCTGGACATGGAACGCATCCAGGCGTTCCGCGAGCCGTTCGACACCAGATACGCCGCGCTGTACTACCCGTGGCTGGTCGTGAACGACCCCTCGGTGAACCGCTTCGTGGAGGTGCCGCCGTCCGGGCACCTGGCCGGCATCTACGCCCGCGTGGACAACGAGCGCGGCGTCCACAAGGCCCCGGCGAACGTGGTCATCCGCGGCATCCGGCTCACCGACGGCATCGCGCAGGACATCACCAAGCGCCAGCAGGACATCCTCAACCCCAAGGGGATCAACGCGCTGCGCTTCTTCCCCGGGCTCGGCCACCGGGTGTGGGGGGCGCGGACACTGTCCTCCGACACCTCGTGGAAGTACGTCAACGTGCGGCGGCTCTTCCTGTTCCTGGAGGAGTCGATCGACGAGGGCACCCAGTGGGTCGTGTTCGAGCCGAACGACGAGTCGCTGTGGGCGCTGGTCCGGCAGACGATCACCAACTTCCTGACCACCGTGTGGCGCAGCGGCGCGCTCGCCGGGGCGACCGCGAACGAGGCGTTCTTCGTCACCTGCGACCGCTCCACGATGACCGACGACGACATCGCGAACGGCCGGCTCATCTGCGTGATCGGCGTCGCGCCCGTCTTCCCGGCGGAGTTCGTGATCTTCCGGATCCAGCAGACGACCCGCGAGCCCCAGCTCGCCTGAACCGATTGAGAGGCGGCGGACATGCCACCTGTGACGCGGGAAGACCCGTATGCCGCATATAACTTCCTGGTCATCGTGACCAACGTCAGCGATGACGGCGTCGCGGTGAGCGGGGCCTTCACCGAGGCCAGCGGGCTGGACGTGGAGCTGCCGGTGATCGAGTACCGCACCGGCAGCGACGACATCACCGTGCGCAAGCTCGTGGGGCTGAAGAAGTTCCCGAGCGCGCTGACGTTCAAGCGGGGCGTCACCGGCCACGTCGGGTTCTGGAACTGGATCAACGAGGCGCTGAACGGCCGGGTGCGCCGCACGTCCGGCTCGATCGTGATGCTGGACGAGAACCGCCAGGAGGTCATGCGCTGGAACTTCGACCGGGCCTGGCCGACGAAGTACACCGGCCCGTCGTTCAACGCCACCAAGAACGAGATCGCCATGGAGACGCTCGTGCTGGCGGTCGAGAGCCTGCTGATCGACGCGTGAGCCGGCCGAGATGACCACCAGCGCGGCGCTTCCCGGCGTCTCCCTCACCGTCGTGCCCGGCGGCTCGGGCATCGAGCCGCTGCGCACGGACGTGGCGGCGTTCATCGGCCGCGCCCGGCGCGGGCCGGTCGGCACCCCCGTGCGGGTGGAGAGCCGAAACGACGTCACCGCCGTGTTCGGGCCGCCGGACGGCTCGGCGGCCATGCCGTACGCGCTGCGCGGGTTCTTCGAGAACGGCGGGCGCACCGCGTGGGTGCTGCGGGTCTCCGGACCGGCCGGTACGGCGGACGCGGAGTGGGACAAGGGGTACCGGATCGCCGCGACCAGCCCGGGGAGCTGGGCCAACGGCGGCCGGGTGGCGATCCGGCACCGGGCCAGCAGCGTCGCGGGGCCGCCCGCGGTCACCGTGCGGGTGCTCGTGCCCGGCGAGCCGCCGGAGACGTTCGCCGGCCTCGCGCCGGAGGAGCTGGGCGAGCGGCTGGCCGCGTCCCGGCTGATCCGGCTGGTCCCGCCGGACCCCCCGGAGCCCGGCGGCCCCATCCCGCCGGACGGCGCGATCTCGCGGTCGTGGGACCTGACGCTCACCGGCGGCACGGACGTCGCGCCGGCCCGAAGGCAGTACGCCTCGGCGGTGTCGGCGCAGGCCGAACTCCCGGAACCGGCCCTGGTCACGCTGCCGGACCTGGGCGCCGACCTGCACGGCGACGACCACGCCGAACTCGTGCTCGCCCTGCTCACGACGTGCGCGCCGCTGCTGGACCGGCTGGTCCTGCTGGACGTGCCGCCTTCCCGATCAGCAGCGGACGACGTGCTGGCCTGGGTGCGGTCGCTGCGCGACCTCGGTGACGATGCCCTGCTCGCCGCCGCCGCGGTGTACCACCCGCCGCTGCGCGTTCCCGACCCCCTGAGAACAGGGCTGCGGACGGTCCCGGCAGGCGGGCACGTCGCCGGGCTGGTCGCCCGGCTGGACGGCGAGCGCGGCGCGCACCACACCCCGGCCAACGCGACGCTGCTGGACGCGGTGGACCTGGACGTCGAGTATCCCGAGCCGCAGCAGGTCCGCCTGTTCGAGGAGAACGTGGACCTGGTGCGGTGCGTACGGGGCCGCGGCCTGGTGGTCTGGGGCGGGCGTACGCTCGCCGCCGGCCCCCGCCGCCGCCACGTCGCGCATCGCCGCCTGGTCCACCTGCTGGTCCGGTCGATCCGGCGGGTCGCCGGGCCGCTGGTGTTCGATGTGAACACGCCGGAACTGCGGCTCACCCTGGTCCGCGCGATCACCTCGGTGCTGCTGGAGACGTTCCGGACGGGCGCGCTCGCCGGGGCCCGGCCGGAGCAGGCGTTCCGGGTGGTGTGCGACGACACCAACAACCCGCCCGAACAGGACCCCGGGCTGCTGGTGTGCGAGGTCGAGGTCGCGCCCGCAGTGCCGATGGAGTTCGTCCGGCTGCGCCTGGTGCTCGGCCAGGACCGCGGCCTGGAGGTGATCGAGTCATGACCACGCCCGCCGACCGGCTGCTCGACCCCGCCGAGCCACTGCCCAAGTACCGGTTCATCGTCACCCTCGACCCGGGCGACGCCTACCTGCCGCCCGCCCAGGCGCTGCTCCTGCCGCTGGTCGCGGCGGGCGCGTTCCAGGAGGTCACCGGGCTGGGCGCGCAGTTGGAAGTGGTCAACTACGCCGAGGGCGGGCGCAACGACTCGGTGCGCCAGCTCCCGCTGCGGCACTCGTGGAACCGGATCACGCTGAAGCGCGGCGTGGTCCGTGACCGCGTGCTGTGGTCGTGGTACCGGACCGGCCTGGCCGACTCGCTGGGCGCGCGCCGCGACGGCGCGGTGATCGTGCTCGACGCGTTCGGCCGGCCCGCGATGGCGTGGGCCTTCCACAGCGGGCTCGCGGCCAAGTGGAGCGGCCCTGACCTGCACGCGGAGCAGAACGCGGTGGCCATCGAGTCCCTGGAGATCGCCCACGAGGGCCTGACCAACGTCCTGTAGGAGAGACAGTGCCCAAGAACCTGATCATCCACAATCTTGAGGTGCGGTTGCAGGTGGACGGCGACGACGGGGCCGTGTTCACCAGGCTGTTCAACAAGCACATCCAGGCGTGGGCGCGGCTGTACGAGCAGGAGTGCGCCCGCCAGAAGCACTCCGACAGCGAGCGGCGGCTCGGTGACATGGAGGGCCACCGGTGAGCGTCACCCCCGTGTCCTTCGCGGGCCAGGGCGCGCTGGCCCGCCTGGAGATCATCCGGCCGGTGATCGCCGACGAGCGGCGGCGGCGCATCCCGCTGCGGTTCAATCCGACCGACTACAAGCTGAGCAAGACCAACACCTTCGCCGAGATCACCATCCCGGGGCTGGAGACGCCGCCGATCCAGTACGTCCGGGGCGGCAGCGAGACGCTGTCCGTGCAGGCCCTGGTGGACACCTCCGACACGCTGGAGAACGTCCGGACCGCCTACGTGGACGCCGTCCGGAACCTGATGCGGCCCGACAGCAGGGAGCACGCGCCGCCGGTCGTGCGGTTCGTCTGGGACGAGGCCGTGTTCACCGGCGTGCTGGAGAAGCTGGACGTCAACTACGTGCTGTTCGGCAAGGACGGTGTACCGCTGCGGGCGCAGCTCGACATCACGCTCAAGGAGTTCCGCCCGGCCGCCCAGCAGGCCAACGACCCGCCAAGGTCCTCGCCGACGGTGGAGAAGAGCTACGTGGTACGCCGCGGCGACACGCTGGCCGGGATCTCGGCGGCGGTGTACCGCAGGCCGGACGCGTGGCGGGAGCTGGCCCGCGCCAACGGCATCACCGATCCACGCGACCTGCGGCCGGGACGGGTGCTGACCGTGCCCCGGCTGCCGTGAGAGGGGCGAGACGATGACACTGCCCGCCACGGAACCGCAGATCGCCGACCCCGACCGGTACGCCCCGGAGTTCGAGGTGTTCATCGAGGGCGTCGAGGCCGACCCGACCACCAAGAACGACATCCTGGACATCAAGGTCCACCGCGATATCGATGAGATGTCCGGCTTCGATCTGGAGCTGAACAACTGGGACGACGTCGGCCTGAAGTTCAAGCACAGCGACTCGCGGCGGTTCCGGCTCGGGTCGCGGGTGTCGGTACGGCTCGGGTACGCCGACAAGCTGCTGACCGTCGCGACCGGGACGATCAGCACCCTGGCCCCCAAGTTCCCCGACGGCGCGTCACCGACCGTCTCGGTCAGCGGAGTGGACGGGATGCTGCGCCTCAAGGACCGCAAACCGGCCAAAGAAGACGACAAGACCTTCACCCGGATGGCCGACTGGCAGATCGCCGAGCGGATCGCCCGCCGCAACAGGCTGCGGGTCGTCACGACCCAGGAGGGGCCGGTCCACGACCTGGTGGTGCAGAAGAACCAGGACGACGCGGCCTTCCTGATGGAACGGGCGAAGCGGCTGGACTTCGACTGCTTCATCCTGCCCGACCCGGACACCGGCGAGGAGACCCTGTACTTCATCAGGCCCACCGACGGCAGGGACGGCCGCCCCATCCGCCTGTTCCGGCTGACCTACCAGCCGGGACTCACCACCGGCCCCACCGCGCTGCCCGAGGGCCTGGTGCCCAACCTGCTCGACTTCACCCCCACCCTCACCGTGTCACAGCAGGTCAGCAAGCTCACCGTGCGCGGCTGGGACCCCCGTACCAAGCAGGAGCTGGCGTTCACCGCGACCGCCGAGAACCTGCCCGCCGGGCAGAACACCGCCGACGGGGAGAGCGGCCCGCAGGCCGCCGACAGCGCGGCCGGGGGCCGCCAGGAGGTGCTGGTGGACGCGCCGGTCACCAGTCAGCAGGAGGCCCGGGAGCTGGCCATCGCGCTGCTGCGCGAACGATCGTATGAGTTCATCACCGCGACCGGGCGGGTGGCCGGGCTGCCGGAGCTGCGACCCGGCGACAACGTGGAGATATTCGGCCTCGGCCGGCGGTTCTCCGGCACCTACTTCGTCAAGCGCGTCGAGCACACGCTGGGCGCGAGCGGCTTCTTCACCACGTTCACCGGCCGCCGGATCCACCAGGGAGGCGTGTGATGCCACGGACCGCGCCCCGGGCGCGCAGTACCGACCGCCGCTTCTACGGCGTCGTGGAGGCGATCGTCGTGGAGAACCAGGGCGACGACGAGGGCCGGATCAAGGTGACGTTCCCGTGGTTCGACGGCGGCTCGACGGTCACCGAGTGGTGCCGGGTGAGCCAGTTGTACGCGGGCGGCGGCTACGGCTCACTGTTCGTCCCGGAGAAGGGCGATGAGGTGCTGGTCGCGTTCGTCCACGGGGACATGCGCTTCCCGATCGTGCTCGGCGGGCTCTACAACGGCGTGGACAAGCCGCCGGCCGCGCCCACCGGCGGGCGGGACCAGAAGATCATCCGGACCAAGGCCGGCCACGAGGTTCTGTTCGACGACGCCGCCAAGCTGATCCGGATCACCACCGCCGACGGCGGCGACGTGACCGTGACCGCCACCGGCGAGATCAGGCTGAAGGCGCGCAAGGTCACCGTCGAGGCGGACGCCATCGACCTCGGCGGCGGGGCCGCCCAACGCGCGGTGCTCGGCGACGCGCTCAAGGCCGCGTTCGACGCCCACACCCACACGTCCGCCACGGCCGGCTCCCCGACGAGCCCGCCGGTACCGCCCCTGCCGGGCGGCGTCCTGTCGGCGAAGGTGAAGGTCGAATGAGCAAGCCGTTCCTCGGTACCGGCTGGCGGTTCCCGATCCTGCCCGACGAGGCCGGGCGGCTCGGGTACGCCACCGGTGAGCAGAGCATCGAGCACTGCCTGCGCGCGCTGCTGCTGACCGGCACCGGCGAGCGGGTGATGCGGCCGGAGTTCGGCACCCGGGCCCAGGAGTCGGTGTTCGCGCCGGGCAGCGTGCAGAACCTCCGTGACCTGGAGCGCTCGATCGCCGACGCGGTGCGGGCCTACGAGCCGAGGGTCGAACTGGAAGCCGTGCGCGCCGAGGCCGACCCCGCCGACGAGTCGCGGGTCACGGTTTCGATCGAGTACCGAATCAGGCGCACCAACACCAAGGCCAACCTGGTGTTCCCGTTCTACCTGGGGCTGATCGGGGGCACGCCATGACCCTGCCCGCGCCCAGGCTGGACGACCTGACCTGGGCCGACATGATGGCGGCGATCCGCCGCCGCATCCCGGCCGAGTCCGGCGGCACATGGACCCTGCACGCGCCCGCCGACCCGGGCGTCACGCTCCTGGAACTGTTCGCCTACCTGCTGGAACAGCGGCTCTACTGGCTGGACCAGGCGCCCGACGAACTCGTCGTGGCGATCCTGCGGTTGCTCGGCCTGGAACCGCCGCGTCCCGCGCGGCCGGCGGCGACCGTGCTGCACCTGACCGCCGACGGGCCGGGCCCGGCGTACGTCCCGCCGGGGACCGTGATGTCCCGCGATCCCGCGGGACGGATCAGGTTCACCCTCGACGGCGACGTGGCGGTGTTCCCGCTGCTCGGCGACGTGACGGTGCGGACCGACCGGGACCGCACCGCCGACCTGCTCGCCCGGCGCGGGGTCGCGCTGCTGGCAGGCGACGGTTCGGCGGCCTCGGCGCGGTTCACGCTGCCGCTCACCGGCGGGCACTCCGCGCCCGGCCCGCTGTCGCTGCTGGTGGAGCTGGACGCGCCGGTGCCGCCGTCCTGGTCGCCGCGCGCGGTCCCGGACGTGCGCCCGCCCGCCGAGCTGACCTGGTCGTGGTTCCGGCCGGGGACCGACATCTCCGGATCGTTCGCGCAGGTAGAGGACGGCACCGGGGGGCTGCGGCGGTCCGGGGTGGTCCGGCTGCTGCCGCCGGACGGCTGGTCCACCGACGACTGCGGCGTGCTGGTGTCCACGCGGGCGGCGACGTACGCCGCGCCGCCCCGGCTGCTGCGGCTCGCGGTCAACGTCTCGGCCGCCCGGCACCTGGAACGGCGTACGGCGACCGGGGCCGAGCTGTCCGGCCAGATCGGCCACTGGCTGAAGCTGCCCGGCCAGCGGCTGACCCTGCCGGAGGCGGCCGGCCTGCTGCTCGACGCCACCCTCCACCTGGCCGGTGAGCAGTGGAATCCGGTGACGGACTTCGCGTTCGGCGGCTCCAGGGACCGGGTCTTCACGCTCGACCGGGCGGACGGCGCGCTGGTGTTCGGCGACGGGCTCACCGGACGCGTCCCGCGTCCCTCCGAGGACGTGCGGGTGGAGTACGCCGTGGGCGGCGGGCGGGCCGGGAACGGCGGGCTCACCGGGAACTGGCTGCCGGTCGCCGATTCCGTGGCGGTGCGCGGCGCGAACCTGGTCCAGGCCGAGGGCGGCGCGGACCCGGAGACCGTGGCGCAGGCGCGGGAGCGCGCGGCGGGCACGCTGGGCGAGGTGACCCGGGCCGTCACCGCCGAGGACCACGTCACGCTGGCCGTGACGACTCCGGGGGTGGCGGTCGGGCGGGCGTACGCGTCGGTCGGCGAGCACCCGGGCTTCCCGTGCGCGCGAGTGCCCGGCGCGGTGACCGTCCATGTCGTGCCCGCCGTGCCCGGTGGCGTGCTCGCGCCCCGGCCCGATCCGGGCATGCTGTGCGAGGTCGCCGACCGGCTGGCGGGCGCGCGGCTGCTGACCGCCGAGGTGTTCGTGCGCGCGCCGGCGTACCGGGACGTACGGCTGCGCGTCGATCTGTCCGGGCGTCCGGCCGGCCGGGCGCGGGTGTCGGCGCTGGCCGCCGAGGCGCTGCGCCGGTACCTGGACCCGCTGGCGGGCGGTGACGACGGGACGGGCTGGCCGTTCGGCGCGGCGCTGCGGCCGTCCGCGCTGCTGCGGGCCGCGCAGCGGGCGCTCGGCGACCTCGCCGACGTGGCGGGCGTGGCGATCGGCCTGGACGGCGCGGAACCCGCCGACGCCTGCGGCGACCAGGCCCTGCGGCCCGGCGAACTTCCCGTGGCGCGGGAGATCCGCACGCTGATCGTGCCCGCCGCCGACCCGAGGGAGGGCCTGACATGACCGGAGACGTGTGGTGGGCGCGCGACTCGGCCGAGGAGGAGCGCAAGGAGGGGCGCATCGTCCCTGGTCCGGGGCCGTCCGGCGTTCAGCCGGAACTCGTGGAGGCGACGCGCGAGGCGGTCCGCGCCGCCGTACGCGACCGCATCCCCGGCTACACCCCGGACTGGACCGACCCCGACCGGCAGGACGCCGGGGTCGCGCTGGTGCGGCTGTTCGGCACCCAGGCCGAACCCGTGCTCGCCCGGGTGAACCGGCTGCCGGAGAAGATCCTGGCCGAACACCTCGGGACCGCCGGGGTGCGGCGGCGGCCCGCCACCGTGGCGAGCGCGCTGCTGGAGTTCACCGTGACGCCGCCGGACGGCGCGTCGGTCCTGGTCCCCGCCGGGTTCCAGGCCGCCGCGTCCGGGACCGGCGGGCAGATCATCTACGAGACCGACCGGGACCTGTACGCCACGCCCGCCACCATCGGCGCGCTCGCCGTGCAGCGGGCGGGCGCGCTGGAACCGATCCCGCTGGGACCGAACGGCCCCGGCCGCCCGTTCCCGCCGTTCGGCGCGGACCCCCAGCCCGGCGACGCGCTGTGGATCGGCCTCGCCGGGGCCGCGAACCCGTTCCCTTCGCTGTCCCTCGGGTTCGTGCTGGCCGCCGCGCCGCCCGCGCCCGCCGCCGCGGGCGGGCTCACCCCGCCGCCCGCCGCGCCGCGCCCGCTGCTGCGCTGGGATGTGCTGGACGGCGGCCGGATCCGCCCCGCCGAGGTGGTACGGGACGAGACCGGCGGGCTGCGCGCCTCGGGAACGGTCGAGTTGCGGGTGCCGCGCGGCTGGGCGGCGGGCGCGCCGCCGTCCGCCCGGCCAGGGCCGGTGCTGCGCTGGCTGCGGCTCCAGGTCGCGCACGGCGTCTTCACCGCCGCGCCGCCGCTGGTCACCGGGCTGCGGCTGAACATGGTCGCGGCCACGGCGGCCCGCACGATCCTCGATGAGCCGCTGGAGCCGATCCAGGACGCGCGGGAGACGACCCGCCGCCGGATGCGGCTCAGCCAGACGCCGATCCTGGCGGGCAGCGTGGTGATCGAGGTGGACGACGACCCGGGCGGCGACCTGTTCGGGGCCACGGCGGCCTCCGTGGCGCGCTGGCGGGAGGTTTCGAGCCTGGCCGCGTACGGGCCGGACAACCGGGTGTTCGCGGTGGACCACGCCACCGGCGAGGTCACCTTCGGCGACGGCGTCAACGGCGCGGCGGTGCCGCCGGGCTTTCGCAACGTGCGGGCGGTGCGGTACCGCGTGGGCGGGGGCAGTGCGGGCGCGGTGCCCGCCGGGGCGGTCAACGGCGTGGTCACCGCGCTGCCGTTCGTCACCGGCGTGAACAACCCGTTCCCGGCCACCGGCGGGGCCGACGCCGAGCCGGACGCCGGCGCGATCCGGCGCGGGGTGGGCGAACTGCGCTCCCGGGGCCGCGCCGTGGCCCCGGCCGACTACGGCCTGCTGGCCGCCCGCGCGCCGGGCGCGTCGGTGGCCCGCGCCCACGGCGTACCCGGCCTGCACCCGGATTTCCCCGGCAAGCCCATCCCCGGCGTGGTCGGCGTCCTCGTCGTCCCCCGCCCCACGTCCGCGAACGACCCGCCGGTACCGGCCCCTTCGCCTGCGGATGAGCCGCCGGTGGTGGATGCGGGGACGTTGCGGGCGGTGGCGGCGTTTCTGGCGCGGGAGGCCGCGCCCGCGGGGGTCACCGTGGTCACCGGCCCGGTCGCGTACCGCCGGGTGGCCGTGGAGGCGCGGGTCGTGCTCGACCGCGACCAGGACCGGGCCGCCGTACTGGCCAGGGCCGCCGACGCGGTCACCGGGTACCTCGACCCGCTGCGCGGCGGAGAGGACGGCGGCGGCTGGCCGTTCGGCGGCCCGGTACGGCACACGCCGCTGGTCCGCCGCCTGCTGGCCGTCGATGGCGTGCTCGCGGTGTCCGGGCTCGCGCTCACCGTGGACGGCCTGCGGCTGCCGCCCTGCACGGACCACGCGATCCCGGCCAACGACCTGGTGTGGCCGGAACGCCCGCTGCTGATCCCGGTGGAGGAATCATGACGTGCGCGCCCGCCGCCGCGACGTTCCGGCTGCTCGACGACGTGGTCGGCTGGGACGAGGCCGAGGCGGCGAACCTGGTCGGGTTCGCCGACCCGGCGGGCGTCCGCCTGGCCCTGGCCGGGCCGTCGCCGGAGGGGCCGACCAGGCAGCAGTTGCTGCCGTGGTTCCCCGATCCCCGGCTCGCGCCCGGGTGCCGGGCGGGCTCGTGGTACCTGCTGACCGGTGACCGGCTGCTGCGCCGGGACGCCTGCCCCGGGGGGTGGCGTCCGCTGTGGCGCTGCGATCCCGGGCTGCTGCGCGAGCCGGTCGCGGTCGCGGTCCGTGGGCACCGGTTGGCGGTGGCGGACCGCGGCCGGGTCCTGGTGTGGCGCAACGAGGGCGACCAGCTCGTCTCGGTGATCGACGCGCCCGGTGCCGAACTCGTCGCGCTCGCGGCGCACGGACGGGTGCTGGTGGCCCGGGAGGGGCGTACCGGGCTGTCGTGGTACGGGCCGGACGGACGGCCGTGCGGCGACGTCGAGACCGGTGTCCGTGGCCGGATCATCGGGCTGCGCACCGGCCCCGGCCGGACGATCTGGCTGCTCACCGAGCACCGGGGCAGGCTCAGGATCCACCGGGGCGGGCCGGACGGCCGGTTCACCGAGACCACCCTGGCGGAACTGGCGGCGGCGCTGCCGCCGAGCACGCTCGTCGCGGCCGGCGAGGACGGGTTCTGCCTGCGCGAGCAGGGCCCCGACGGCGAGGTCACCTCCTGCTACGACTGGAACGGCGAGCCGCGCCCGCAACCGCCGCCCGGCCCCGGCCCGTACGTGCCCGAGGGCGAGTTCACCACCGAACTGATCGACAGCGGGATCTCGCGCTGCCGCTGGCACCGGGTGCGGGTGTCCGCCGACGTGCCGCCCGGCACGGCGGTGTCGGTGGCGGTGGTCGTGTCCGAGGACGGCCGGTACGCGGACACCGACTGGCAGTCCGCCCCGCCCGGCGTCACCGACCTCCTGATCGACCAGCCGCCCGGCCGGTACCTCACGGTCCGGGTACGCCTGTCCGGCGACACCCTGACCACCCCTGCGCTGCGCCGCGTCCGGCTGGACTTCCCCCGCGCGACCAGCGCGGACCTGCTGCCCGCCGCGTTCCGGCAGGACCCGGCCGCCGACGACTTCACCGAGCGGTTCCTGTCGCTGTTCGACGCCACGCTGGACGAGATCGACCAGGTCATCGAGCGGTACCCGGCGCTGCTCGACCCGGCGGGGGTCCCGGACGCGGCGCTGCCGTGGCTGGCCGGGCTGCTCGGCCTGTCGTTCGAGGCGGGCTGGGACGCGGCCACCCGGCGCGAGCTGATCGCCCGCGCCCCCGGGCTGTACCGGCGGCGCGGCACGCCGTGGGCGCTGTCGGAGGCGATCCGCATCGTCTTCGGCGTCACGCCGGTCATCGACGAACTGGCCGATGACCGCCACTGGGCCCAGGTGCGGGCCATCGCCGGGCCCGTGGGGGCGCGGGGGCTCGGTTCGGTGCGGCTGTTCGGCCGCTCGGCGAGCCGGTTCCGGCTGGGCGGATCGGGGCTGGGGGCCGCCCCGCTGCGGGCGTTCGGCGACCCCGACGCCGACCCGCTCGCCGAGCACGCCCACCGGTTCCGCGTCCTGCTGCCCGGAGGCACCGCCGACGAGGACGCGCTGCGGCGGCTGGTACGGCGGCAGGCGCCCGCGCACACCAGCGGGACGGTCCGCACCGGAGGAACGGGGTTCGTGGTCGGCGCGCGCTCGGCGGTCGGGGTGGACACCGCGTTCGCCCCCCTGCCGCCACCGGTGCTCGGGGCCGTGCGGCTGAACCACGACGGAGTACTGAGGCCAGGGCCGCGAGGCGCCCGCCACGGGGTGGGGGTCGGCGTTGTGTCCGCGGTCGGGGTCCACACGCGAGTGTCCTGAGAGGACGGATGAGATGACCGAGATATCGACACGGCCCGCCGATCAGCCCCCGGAGCACGGGGACTTCGAGGCGTCCCCGTTCCGCCGGCTGCGGTACTTCCACGGCCAGATGCTCACCGCCCGCGACTTCCAGCGCGAGCAGGAGTATCTGCGCGAGAAGCTGAAGCTGCGGATGCGCTGCCTGCTCGGCTACGGCGTGGTGTGCGGGCTGTTCGTGGAGCCGGTCCCGGCGCACGACGCCCCCGCCGAGGGTGCGGAGGTGGAGGGCGGGCCGCGCCGGGCGAAGGTGCGCCTGACGTCCGGGCTGGGCGTGGACTGCGACGGTCACGAGGTGGTCGTGCCCGGGAGCTGCGCGGTGGACCTGTGGGAGGCGCTGCCGGAGAAGGAGCGCTCGGGCGGCAGGCCGGTGTGGATCGGCGTCGAGTACGCCGAGCGGGCCGTCGAACCGACCAGGACCGTCTTCAACTCCAGTTGCGCCGACACCTCCGACTGCGAGTTCGGCTACACCGAGGAGAGCTACGTGGTGCGGGTCACCACCTGCGAGCCGCCCAAGGACGAACGCTGCGAGACCTGCTGCGCCCGCTGTGACCACAAGGTCCTGTGGCTGGCCAGGATCGACGACGTGAACTGGCACCGGCCGGTGCGCGCGCGGCAGATCCACATGAACGTCCGCCGGCCGTTCGGCAGGCGGGTGCCGACGGTGATCACCGGCGTGAACTGGCGGCACGGCCACACCTACACCGTCAACGAGGCCAAGGAACTGCTCGGCACGCAGAAGCAGTCCGGCGGGCTGGTCGTGCGGTTCTCCGACGACGTGCGGGTGGACACGCTCAAGCCCGGCGTCGTGGAGGTCCAGGTGATCGAGGGCGGCGCGGGCCGCAGCGCGGACACCTGGTACATGGGCGGGACCTTCGAGGAACCGGACGGCGGGGAGTTCACCCGGCGGTTCCGGTACCGGCAGACCACCCGCGAGACGTTGCAGGACGGGGACCGGGTGCTGGTCACGGTCCGCACGGCGTTCATCCTGGACGGCTGCTGCCGCCCGGTGGACGGCACCAACGTGGGCGGCAGGGTGCCGTTCCTGCGCGCCCGCCCCGGCACCCAGGACGCCTGGCCGGGCCCCACCGCCGACGACGACGAGGCCGACGTGGAAACCGGCGCGCCCGGGTGCGCGTCACCGCCGTCCGGGATCGGGCCGTGGACGTCCGGGAGCGGCGCGGGCGGGGACGTCTTCGAAAGCTGGTTCTTCGTCTCCGAGGAGCACCGATGAGCAAGGCGGACTGCGGCTGCGGTGGCGGCTGCGGCGGCTGTGGCGGCCTGCCCGGCGGGCCGGCCGCGTTCGTCCGGCCGCGGTTCTTCGCGGGGCAACTGCTCACCGAGGACGACCTGTCCCAGCTGGTCGAGTACGTGACCGGCAAGTCCCGGCTGCGCAACCGGACACTGGCCGGGCCGGGCGTGGTGTGCGGCCTTGAGGTGAGCTGCGACCCGTGCGGCGGCGGGACGGTCGTCGTGCGCCCCGGGCACGCCCTGGACTGCCGGGGCAACGACATCGTGCTGTCCTGCACTGAGAAGGTGGACGTCCGGGCGCTGGTGCGGGAGCTTCGGGTGTCGTCGCTCGGCGTGGACTGCAGCGACGCGTGCGACGACGACCAGCGGCGCTACGGCCTCTACGTGCGGTACGAGGAGACGCCGGTCGATCCGGTGGCGCCGTACGCGACCGAGGAGCCGTGCCCGGCGCCGGGGTGCGTGCCGTCCCGGATCCAGGAGGGGTTCCGGTTCGTCGTGAAGTGCGATGAATCGGAAGACCACCGGTACAACCCGGTCACGCGGCTGCTGGCGGCTGTGGGCGACCGGGACCGGTACGAGCCGGTGCGCGTCCTCGGGCAGCGGTTCGGGCTGTACGTGGACGCGCTGTTCGCCGCCGGGGCGGCCGGGGCCCGGCCGATCGAGTTCACCGCCGACGACGCCGCCCGATACGCCCGCAGCCTGGCCTGGCTGGGCGAGAGCGGCGAGGGGCCGGTGACCTCGCCGCAGGTCGCCAGGGAGATGACCGAGCACGTCCGGGCGCTGGCCAGTGCCCTGGCCCGGTACGACACCTACGACGCGGCCGGGCAGGAACGGCTGCGCGGCGAACACGACCTGGGCGACGTCCAGGCGGCCCGTGGCGCGCTCGGTACGGCGTGCGAGCGGCTGGCCGCGACCGATCCCGAGCAGGTGTGGCCGGACCGGGCGCACCGCGCGGCGGCCGTCGCCGTGGTCGCCGAGGCCGCCGCCCGCGTGGTGACCCCCGACCCGGAGGCGCCGCTGGAGGTGCGGCTGCTCGCGCAGGGCGTCCCGGTGAGCAACGTGTTGCAGGCGGAGTTCCGCGCCGACATCGTGCGGCTGCGGGAGTGGCTGCTGAACCGACTGGACCGGACCCCCGGGCTCGCGGACTGCGCGCTGCGCGACGACGTGCGCAAGACGCCGATCCCGCACCCGCTGCCCACGCCGGAGCCGGACCCGTCGCAACGGCTGACGATCGCCGAACTGGACCACATCGCGGACGCGGCCGGGCGGCTGACGGTGTACGTGCGGCGGTTCGTCGCCGACGCGGCCTGCTCGACGCTGAACCCGCCGTGCACGAACTGCTCGGACACCGACGTCCTGCTCGCCCACCTGGAGCTGGACGGCTGTGACGTGACCCGGGTGTGCGCGGCGACGCGCGAGCAGGTGCTGCCGGGCGGGTCGGCGTACGGCGAGTGGCTGCCGAAGCTCTACCAGCTCCGCCACCTGGCCCAGCAGGTGTGCTGCGTGCCGGTGCCGGTGCCGCGCCGGCCCAGCGTACCGGCGGAGGGCCCGGTGCGCCGGCCGTACGTGGCCGGGCTGCTCGGCGACTGGCCGCGCGGCGGCCCGCTGGACGACATGTGGGACCTGCTGGTCACCCCCGCGCCCGGCGAGACCGTGCCGCAGCCACTGCACGAGCGGGTCTACACGGTGCCGAGCGAGGTCACCGACGGACTCCAGGAGCTGGGCACGCTGCGGGCGCAGGTCAGCGACCTGACCGCGAGCCTGACGGCGCTGCGGGCGCAGTTGGACGCGGCCAGGGAGCAGGTCACGCAGGTGCGCGAGGAACTGCCGGAACGGCTCGGCGACCGGCTCGCCGACCTGGAGTCCTCCGAGGGCGGTACTCAGCCGCGGCGTACCCGGTCGTCGTCCACGCGCAAGCCGCGGTCGGGTGAGTCGTCGTGACCGGTCCGCTGCGTCCCGCTTTTCACGAAGGGCAGGTGCTCGCCGCCGCCGACCTGGCGGCGACGGTCGGGCACGCCCGCGCGGTCGCCGCGCGGCACGCCCGTCACCTGCACGACTGGGGCATCGCCGAGGGCCTGGAGCTGGTGACCGAGAGCCGTACCGACCCGGCGACCGACGCCCGGTACGTCGAGGTGATCGTGTCACCGGGGCTGGCCATCGACGGGACGGGCCGGGAGATCGTGGTCGATTCGCCGGTCGTGCTGTCGGAGGCCGGCTTCGCGGAGGTCAACGGCGCGGAACGGACCACCGAGCCGTATCCGGTGTTCCTGTCCGCGGTGGACCGGCCGCAGGCCGCCACCGGACCGGCGTCGTGCGCGAGCGGCGCCGGTACGACCCGCGTGGAGGAGACCTACCAGATCCTCTTCGGGCGGCTGGGGGACGAACGGCTGGTCGCCGACCAGCGTCCCCCCGCGGTCGGGGCGGTGCCGGCCGATCCGCCGGCGCGGTGGCTCGTGCTGCTGGGCTTCGTCCAGTGGACCGACGGGCACTTCACGGACGCGCGGGCGGACGCGCGTGGGGTGCGGCCCCGCTACGCGGGCGTGCGGGCGGACACGGTGGCCGCGCGGTCGGGCACCCTGTCGCTGCGGTCCCGGCCCACCGCGCGGGAGGGCGAACCGGCGCTGGTGTTGTCCGGCGAGGACCCGCCGAGCCTGGTCTTCGGGCTGTACCAGGGCGACGGCTCGGTCAGCCCGCTGATGACCGTGGCGGGCAACGGGAACCTCACCATCGCGGGGAGCCTTTCCGGGCGGATCTCGGCGGGCAGCGTACTGGCGGCGTCCGGCACGGCCACGGACGGCATGCTGCTGCCGCTGCCGTCCGGGGTGACGCCGGAGGAGGTCGCCGACGGCCGGGTGGCGCTGCACGTGTACGTGACACCGCGCATCCCGCCGTCCGACGCCGGGTTCATCGTCCCGGCGGAGACGGGCGTGGACGCCGACCGGCGGGTGCGCTGCCGGCTGCGCGGCTACGACCCGATCGGCAGCCCGGGGGAGATCGTCGAACGCCCCGGCGCGGTCGACTTCCTCGTACTGGCGACCGTCCCGACGACGAATGGGGGTGGGGCAGGATGAGCCTTCGCGTGGTGTACGTGCCGGACACCGGTCATGTGCTGGGCGCGGTCGCGGCGATCGGGGCCGTGCCGGCGGACGTGGACGCGGGTGCGGAGCCGCTGGTGGGCGCGGCGCTGCCGCTGCGCGTGCCGGTCGGCGCGGGGGAGGTCGCGACCCTCGCGCTGCCCGCCAGGGACCTCGCGGTCCACGAGGCGGACGACGAGCCGCGGGTGTTCGCCGAACCGCTGGCGTACGGCGTCAGGCAGGTCCCCGGTCAGCGGCCGAGGCCAGCGCTGGTACGGCTGGCGGTCTGGGACGAGGAGCCGAGGTTCACCGCGGACGGCCTCGTCATCACGGTCCCGGTCACCGACGCGAGCCAGGACACCCCCGTCCTGGCCCTGGTCGCCGAGGGCGCGGACGTCCACGTCCTGGCCGGGCGAATCCCATCCGGCCGCGACACCGTCACCCTCCCGGTGACCGTCCCCACCGGCACCCACGGCGTCCTCACCCTGATCACCGGCTGGACCGGCTCCCTCCGACCGGTCACCAAGTCATGACCACACCCGCCGCCGGGGACATCACCGTTCACCGTTGTGTGGTGCGGGTGGTCCGGCGTGGGGGGTGGAGCTGGGGGCCCGATCCGCAGGCGCTGGTGCAGCGGGCGCTGGAGACGCTGCCGGACCTGCTGGCCGGGCACTTCGGGGAGTACCTGACCGGCGACGGCCCCGACATGGAGATCACCGAGCCGGTACGGCTGATCGTACGGCTGTCCGCCCGGCCCTCCGGCGGGGCCGGGAACGGCCTGACGGCGGCCGGCCTGACCATCGAGCCCGGTGCCGCCATCGAGCCCGTGCCGGGGACCGGCGCGGTACCCCGGCCGGTATCCCGGCCGCTGTCCGGCACCGCGCCGGGGACCGCCGGCCCGCCCGCCGTACCGTTCACCGAGGACGACATGCCCTCCGCGGTCGGCGGCATCGCGGCCGAGGACGCACCGGCCACGCCCGCCGCCCTGTTCGGCGAGCTGGCCGAGCGCGGCGAGCTGGCGGCGGTGCTGGCGCTGCTGCCCGGCGAGACCCTGCTCATGTACCTGCGGGCCCTTCGCGCCGCCGCCTCCTCCCCCGCCGCCGCCGCTCCTCCCGGCGTGGACGAGCTGATCGACGCGCTGGCCGCCGAACTGGCCCGCAGGCCGCCCGCGACGCACGACGACACCATCGAGGTGACGAGCCCCCCGCCCCGGCCCGTGCCACCGCCCCCCAGGACTTCGGTCGCCGGGCCATGGCGTACGGCGGAGACCACGGTGTGCTCGGTGCTCCCGTTCCTGCTGACCGGCCCGCTGTCGCGCACCGGCTACCTGGACGCGATCGGCCCCGCCCTGGCCGGCATCGACCTGCTGGACGAAGCGCCGCTGTTCGCGGCGGCGCTGGCCGGCAAGGTCCTGAACGCCCCCGAGCAGGGCCGGTGGCGTCCCGGCGAGGCCGATGTGGCCGCCGCCGCGTTCGCCGGCCTCGCGGCGGCGCCGGACCTGACCGGCTTCGCCCGCCGGGTGTCCCCCGCGCTGCCGCTGCTGGACGGCGTGCTCGCGCTGTCGCTGTGCCGGGGCCACGACCCCGCCGACCCGCTGGTGGTGGCGGGCGTGGACGGCGGGCTGCTGCTGGTGGACGCGCAGGGCACCTTCCCGGTCGCGTGGGCCGCGGAGGCGGCGGGCCTGGTCCCGCACTGGCAGGCGTGCGGCCGGCCGCCGGTACTGGTCTGCGACGGCCCGCTGCCCCCGGCGTGCCTGCGCGAACTGGCGGCGGCGGGGGTCCGGATCGTCACCGATGCACGCCCGGTCCGCGCCGACCCCCTGTCCCGCCTGCCGTGGCGGACCCCGCTGTGGACGACCGGCGGCGTGGGTCCGCGCCTGGCGGCCGAGTTCCCCGTGCTGGCCGGGCGTACGGCGGATCTGGTACGGGCCCTGTTCGAGCCGCGCCGCACCGCCCCACTCGCTTCGGGCCGCGCGCTGGACCGCGCGCTGGAGCGCAGCGTGGGGCTGGCCGCGTCGCTGGCCCTCGGCATGCTCGCGTGGATGCTGTGGCGGGAGCGGGAGACGCCCGATCCGGTGCTGGCCCTGACGAGGTTCGCCGACCTGTCGGCGACGGTCCGGTACTCCCGCGACACCGTCAGCGTGAAGATCCCGCTCGGCCGCCGCCACGCGGACCTGTGGCGCGGCGGGGCCCTGGCGGACGTGCCCGACGTGGTCTGGCTGGGCGGCCGGACCCTGACCTTCTCGGGCGGCTGACATGAGCGGGTTCGCGGTCGAGCACCTCCGCGTCCGCCTGGCGGACCTGCACGGGGCCCTTCGGCGGGCCGTCGCCCGCCAGGCCGAGGCGGCGGCGCGGCTCACCCGCCCGGACCTGACCCCGTTCTGCGTGACCGACGAGCAGGTCGGCGTACTGCTCGACCAGGTGGACTCCTTCGCCGAGGCCATGGCCGAACCACCGCCCGATCCTGATGGCGACCAGGACCAGGAGCGGGAACTCCGCCGCCTGGCCGCGGCCGAAGGCGTGACCCTGCCGCTGGACGCGCTGGCCGCCCGCTTCGGCCTGACCCGCCCCGAGCAGGACGCCCTGCTGCTGGTGGCGGCTCCCGAGCTGGACCCGGGTTATGAGCGCATCTACGCCTACATTGTGGACAACCTGAACCGCCGCACCCCCTGCGTGGAACTGCTGGTGACGGTGTGCGGGCCCACGCCGTCCGCCCGCCTGGCGCTGCGCAGGGCGGTGGGTCCGGCCGGTCGGCTGCGCAGGTTCGGCCTGGTGCGCGCGTACGGCGAGGCCCCGGCGGAGCAGGCCCAGGAACTGACGCTGGCGGGCGGGGTCTTCGACTTCCTGATGGGCTGGGGCGGGGACGTCGGGCTGATCGGCCACGACCCGGGCGAGGTGGCGCGGCCGGAGCCGGAGGTCGTGTCCCCGTACCTGTCGGACGAACGCCTGCCGAGGCTCGGCCGGGCCCTGGCCGCTGGTGACATCGATCTGGTGGGTCTGTGGGGGTGCCGCCCGGACGTCCAGCTCGACGTGGCGCAGGCGCTGGCGGAGGCGGCGGGCCGGCCGTTGCGGCGTACCACCACGGACCTCGCGGCCGATCTGCGCATGGCCGCCGCGCTGGACGCGGTGCTGTGGCTCCCGACCGACGACCTTGCGGCCAGGGCCGACGCGGCGCTGCTGAGATCGGGCGTCCCGGTGTGCCTGACCGGCACGACCCCCTGGCGTCCGGCGGCGCTGCTGGCCGCCCGTTCCTACGCGGAGCTGACGATCCCGGTCCCGGGCTTCCCGGAGCGGGTGGCGATGTGGTCGGCCGCGTTCCCGGCCATGGAATGGCCGGTGCTGGAGGACCTCGCCGCCCGCTACCGCCTGACCGGCGGTGAACTGCGCGCCGTGGCCGCCGTCGCCGACGTCGGCGCCCGCCTGGCCGGCAACGGCCGTCCCACACTGCCGGCCGAGCACGTTGAACCGGCCATCGCCACGGTGACGCGCGGCCGTACCAGCGGCGCCGTGCAGTCGATCGTGCCGGACAGGGACATCGGCGACCTGGTCCTGCCCGAACCGCAACTGCACCAGATAGCGGAGATCGCCTCGGCGTTCCGAGCCTGGCCGAAGATCGCCGAGTCCTGGGGCTTCGCGGGCCGCTCGACCGGCGGGATAAAGGCGCTTTTCACCGGCGAACCGGGGACGGGAAAGACGATGTCCGCCGAAGTGATAACGGGCATGCTGGGGCTGGAACTGCTGAAGGTGAATCTGGCGCAGTTGGTCTCCAAATGGGTCGGGGAGACGGAGAAGAACCTGGAAATCATCTTCCAGCAGGCCGAGGACAGCCATGCGGTACTGCTGTTCGACGAGGCCGACGCGCTGTTCGGCAAACGCGGCGAGGTCAAACAGGGCACCGACCGCTACGCCAACCTGGAGGTCGGCTACCTGCTGCAACGCCTGGAGGCGAGCGACGGGCTGATCATCCTGACCAGCAACCTGAAGGAGAACATCGATCCGGCGTTCACCCGGCGCTTCCAGTTCGTGGTGCATTTCCCGAGGCCGGGTGTGCCGGAACGGCGGACCATGTGGCGGCAGGCGTTCCCGGCGAAGGCCCCGCTGGCCGAAGACGTCGATCTGGCCGCGCTGTGCCGCCTGGACATGACGGGCGCGGGCATCACCGCCGCCGCCCGCGCGGCGGCCCTGGCGGCGGCCGATGACGAAAGCCGGGCCATCGGCATGCGCCATGTGGTGAAAGGCATTTCCCGGCAGTTCCAGCGCGAGGCGCGGCTGTTCCGCCCGTCCGAGCTGGGCCCGTATGCTGGATTACTGGCCGACAATGGGACCCCGGGGTGACCACCGATGCCTGAACTCCCGCCGCCGCAACACCAGCCCGCCGTACCGGTCACCGCGAAGGAACTTCGCACGGCCGCCGCCGCGGACAAGGGCAAGACCGACCTCGTCCTGGTCCCCGCCGTCGTCGGCAACGCCCAGGCCGCCAAGACCGCCATGGACTCCCAGTCCAAAACCGTCCCCTCCCACATGGCCTCCACCCTCGCCGCCGCCCAGGACCAGGTGGGCAACGCCGCCATCGCAGGCGCGGCCATGCGCGCGATCCCCATAGCCGTCCCAAAGAAGGAAAGCCCCTCGGGCCGCTGACCCTCACCGGCGCTCTTCAACCCCGCGCCGCAATCCCTCGACCCGTTCCAGCAAGGCCCGCGCGTCGTCCACCATCTGCTGATCCATCGCCCCGAACCCCCGGTTCGACGGCTGGTCCACGACCCACTCCATGTGCCGCAGCCGCTCGGCGTAGGTCGCCCGCAGGACCGCGAGCAGGGACTCGCCGCAGCGGACGATCTCGTCATGCGACGCGGCCGTGACCTTGACACGGAACACGGCGGTGCTCCCCGCCTGGAGCTCGGTGAGCCGGTAACAGATCATCGGGCGCTCCGGCGTGTTCACCAGATCAGTGAGCCGCACGAGCGGCACCAGGTCCGGATCCCGGACGAAGATCCGCCGCACCGCGCCTTCCGTCAGGAGGGCGAGCGAGTACGGGGGCTCCTCCCCAGGCGGCACGCCCAGGCTCCACGGCAGCTTGGTGAACGCCGCCAGCGGACGCGAATACCTCAGCCCCTCACGGACGATCAGGAAGAACTCCGTGGGGAAATCGACTCCGTAACACTGGCGCAGGACCTCCGCCGGACTGAGCCCCTGGGCATACAGCGCTTCCGCCAGCCGCACCATCGAGTCATGGTCCACACGCGACGCCCGCATCCGCAACCACTTGACCGGCCGCTCGGCCATCACAGCTGTGATCATTTCTCCGGCCACCCGCCGAGCCGCCTCAACGATGTCCGCGATGGAAGGGGCACCGCCCATTTCTTCGAGCAGGTCGCGAACATTTCCGTCGAGCCTCCCCAGTCGCTCTTGGACCTTTTGGCTGCGCACGGAGAATACCTTCAGCCACAGAGCCTTCCACAGACCGTCCGCCCTACGGGCGTCGACTTTGTGGTCTGCCTGAATGCCGACATGAGTTTGAAGGCGCCGATGACCGGCTGAGGCTGTGTGAAGGCCGCGTACGTCGGGCCGGATCCCTGGGCAGCGCGCTCGTGGAAAGGCTCCCCCTGGGCCAGCAGACGACCGCGACGACCTCATTCCACTCTTTGAGGTGTTCGCGGACGTGCCCCCCTCCGGGTGTGCCGATGCCCCACATCCCGCCCTGTACGGCCCTGAGCAGGGCCAGGTATCGGATGTTCTGGAAAGGGGAGCCGGATCGCCGCGAGATGTCCCGTTCCCACCTTGATCAGCATGCTCTGCTCGGTCGGGTCCAGAATTTCCGGATACACCCGACCGATGGCCTTACGCAGGAGAACGCGTCGGGCCGCTGACCGGCGTTCGTCGGGAGGCGTTTCAGCCGGCTCCGTTGCCGGCGAAGGCCCCCAGGTGCTGGATCATGCCGTTCCTGATGAGGCTGATCCGGCGGCGGCCGGGCAGGCCCGCGAAGGGGCACCCGTCCGGGCCCTCCCGCAGCGTGGCGGACTCGTCGCCGGGCGCCAGCCACAGCAGCTTGCCGGATCGCAGCCATTCGGTCAGCTCGAAGTCGTAATCGGCCGTGTTGGGCACGACCCAGCTCCAGCCGCGGTTGACCCCGTCCCGGTACACCGCGTAGGTGTTGGCCCCCCAGAGGTTCACCAGCTCGATGTCCTCGGGTCTGGGCCCGAAGTAGCTGATCGTCCAGCCGGTGTGCGCGCCCACCGGCACCTCGGCGATCACCGCCCGGACACGCGGGCTGTTGAGGATCCGGGTCACCACGAACGGCACGTCCGGGCCGGGGACCACGGCGAACGGCGGATGCTCCACCGGCTCGGCCAGCCGCATCGCCCCGGCCATGGCGAGAAAGCCGCGCGGCAGGGGCTGTGGCGGGCGGCGGACGGAACTCACGTAGTTCCAGAAACAGCCGTCGAGGCCGTAGACGTCGATCGGCCAGCGCACCACCTGGCCGCTGTCGGGGCACCGCGCGACGGTCACCTCGGGCAGCAGCGCGCGGTAGCGGCGATTGACCTCCTGGACTCGATTCAGGTCCGGCGACTCCTGCTCGGACAGCCGGTTACTCTCGGCGATCAGCCATGCCCGCTCGGCGAGGGGTTCGTCGGCCGTCATCGTTTCGGCCTGCCCGCGGGCGGGACCCACGGCTTGTCGTCCGTCCACGGCGGTGTCTCCGCCACGACGAACCGGACCGGCTGACCTGGCGCGAAGCGCACCAGGCCCTCCTCGCCACCACGCTGGTGTTGTCTCACGAGCTTGTCGCGCATCTGCTTCTCTTCCGGGTCTTTCGGGTTCCACTGGACGACCGCGCCGTGCATCACGCCGAACTTTCCTTGCTGCATGTCCACGATCAGAAGCTCATACTCGTCCCGCGGAATCTCGCTGCCGTCCGGGCGGCGGATGTCGTACAGGTCATGGTCCCCGGCGATGGGATGAGGATTCTTGTTCTTGTCATAGCCGTGCACGACATAGCCGATAACGACGAACCTGCCGGGCCCCAGGGGCTTGCGGGCAAGTTTCCGCATTTTCTGCCCATATGTAGTGCGTTCTTCGACTCGCATACGGTACCGTCTCCGGCCTGCCTCGATGTCCTTCTTTTCGAGGTTCTTGCGCTTCGGCCGGGGCACCGGATTGACGAAGAAGCCGACCTTGCCCTTCTTCTCCGGCTCCACGCTCAGCAGCGTGTCGGCGGAGTTGATCGTCTTGGCCTTGATGTCCACGGGTTTGTACCAGGCGCCGCGCTTGAGGTGGCGCACCGAGTCGGGATTGGTGGGCCGCACATCGATGATCAGTTGATTCGCGTCGGCGAAAGCCTGGAACTTCTCACTGTTCTCGACCAGAATCCCGTAGTCGGCCTCTGCCTGCTTGTGGGTCAACTCGGCGTTCTCCGGCCGGCTCGTCTTGGACGGGTTGATGGTCGCGACGAAATGGACGACGTGGTGGTCCCCCTGGAGCCGTTCCACGACGAGGGAGAGCGCGGTCAACCGGTGCCGTCGCCGGACCGCCGGGAGGCGGCGTCTGATCTCGTCGACCGGCATACCGGTACATACCAGGGCGTGCGCGTCGCGCAGCGCGGCGTCCAGAACGTGTTGCAGGTCCTGCTCCCGCCGCTTGGCCTCGGGCGTGCGCGGGTCCTTCTTCGGCCGCCGCGACGGCTCCTGCCGCCGGTCAGGACGCCGGGGCCGCGTCGGCCTGCGCCCACGGACGTCGGGGCGCCTCGGTTTCCGGGGTTTGGGTTTCCGGGGTTTGGGCTTGATCTTCGCCCAGAGCTTCTTGATCAGGCCGGCGATCTTGTCGATGACGCGGTCGATGGCGCGGTTCACCGGGCGGGCGAGCTTCTGGAAGATCTGGCGGACCTTGCCCGGGATGCCGCCGATGCCGAGGAGGGCGGCCAGTGCGCCGATCAGGACCGGGATCGAGCGGGCCAGTGCGCGTTCGACCAGGGCGGGGACGCCGCCGGTGCCGCCGCGGGCGATGGCGATCACCGCGTCGAGTACGGCGTTGACGAACTCGATGATCTGCCGGGCGTTGGTCACGATGAACCGGATGATGTCGATGATCATCTTGCAGGCGCGGATGAACGCCGACGCCGGATTGAACAGCGACACGATCCAGGTGATCCCGGCGATGATGATCGTCGGGAGCAGGTAGGCGACGAGATCGCCGATCAGTTGCTTCTTCAGGTCGCCGACCTGGGTCTTCAGGTCGTCCCACATCCCGGCCACGCCACGCCGTCTGACCTGCGCCACCAGCGGGACGGAGGTCTCGGCGGCGACGATGGCCTGCTCGGGGACTTTACGGGCCAGCCGGGCGCGGATGTTCGGCCACGAGATCCCCAGCATGCCGCCGATCATCGTCACGATGCCCAGCACGTCGAACGTACGCGGCAGTTGCACCCCCGCCGCCGCCCCGCTGCCCAGCAGCCAGGTCAGCACCCCCTGTTGCAGATGCCGGCCCGCGTTGCGGGCGAACAACCGCAAGCCCCCGCCCACCCCGGTGACCAGGTTTCTGAGGAACCCGATCGGGTCTTTGAGGATCAGGCCGACGGCGGAGGCGGCCTTGCGCAGCACGCCCAGCAGCATCCGGCCCAGCTCGACGATCGTCTTGATCACGCCGCCGATCGCCTCGGCCGCCTTGGCCACCAGCCCCTTGTTCTTCTCCTTCTCCGCCGCGATCTCCTCATCGACCGCCTTGACCGCGTCGGAGTACTTGGCGGCCAGGGTGTCGATGAGTTCGGTGCCCTTGTCGTTGACCGTGTCCTTCAACTCGTCGAACCGGCCCGCGAACTCGGTGGCGGCCTCGCGGCCGATCGCCTTCAGGTCGGCCGGGAGCCCGTCCACCGCCACCTGAAGGTCCCTGCGGCCGGCGGCGATCCGGTCCTTGGCACGCTTGAGCTCCCGCTCCACGATGCCCGCGATGTCGGTGATGATCTGGTCCATCGCCGCCAGATAGGTGTCCTTGGCCCGCTCATAGATCCGGTTCGCCTCCTCCGGCAGCCCCGCGAACAGATCCCGCACCCACCGCGCCTTGCCGGTCAGCCCGCCGTACCGCGCGTCCTTGTACCGCCGCATGCCCTCCTCGTGGTCGGCGGTGAACCGCTCACGGGCCCGTTTCTCCCTGGCGGCGAACTCCGCATCGACCTTCCGGTCCAGGCCGGTGAGGATCTTCTCCACATCGCCCTTGGTCGCGTCGAACACCTTCTGCAAGATCTCGGTGACCTGCCGCCGTTTGTCCTCATCCCGGCCCTTGGCGCCCTGCTTGCCGGTGCCGACCTGCCGGCCGGTGGTGACACGGGTGGCGTGCATGCCCGCCATCGCCGTCGCCCCTCGGGCGGCGGCGGTGTTCTTCACCTCGGCCAGTTCCCGGGACTCCCCGGCACGCAGGTGCTTCGGCGCGGCGGCCGAGTGCGTCTCCATCGACTTCTTGTCCCGCACCGCTTTGTCGAAGGAAGGCTCGCGGGAGTTCTTGAACGACAACTGCCGCTCGGTGACCTTCGCCTGCGCCATCTGCCGATCCACCTGGGCAGGGCCCGCCGACATGTCCGTGGCCGAGGCGGGCAGCCGGTCCGGGGTGGCCTGACCCGGGTCCGGGGCGGACGGCCGGCCCGGGGGCTGGTCCGCCGTCATCGGGATGACCTGTTTGGTGTCCGGCGCGGGTGCCGGGGCCTGGGCGGTGGTCTCGGCGATCTCGCGCGCGGAGGCGTCCTTGCCCTCGCCGACCTTGCCCTGCACCTCGGTCGTGATCTGGTCGGCCTTGCCGGACTCGCCGAACTTGTCCGCCTCGTCCAGGTTCTTCGGCGCGCGATCGGCCACGGCTTTCTTCACCGCCGCGATGAACGCCTGCTTGTCGAACTCCTTCGGCCGCGCCGCGTCCATCTCCTCGGCATGCGCGGCCTTACCCCGCGCCTCCCGATCATCGCGGGGCGGCACCGCGGCGGCCTGCGCCGCACCGGCTTCGGCGGTCGCGGGCGGGTGGCTGGTACCGATCTTCCGCTTCTTCGCGCCGACGTCCTTCTTCAGCGCCTGGAACTTCGGATCGGCCCCCGGCGACCGCCGGCCGGCCCGCTCCCGCGTCGCCTTCTTGTCCGGCCGTTCCGCGGTCGAGGTGTCCTTCTGCTCGGGCGGCGCGGCGGCCTTCTTCGCGCCGGCCGGACGTACCGGCGGCGGCTTCGGGCTCGGCTTCGGCTTCGGCTTCGGCTTCGGCTTCGGCGACGCGGGCGCGGGCGCGGGCGCGCTCGCGCGGCCGGCCACGGCCTGGTTGCCCACCAGGTTCTGGCCCGCCAGCAGCGACTCCCCCGCCCACGGCATCGGCTCGGTACCGCGTGACGGACCGCCCAGCGCCGCCGCCATCGCCGCGTTGCCCATCGCCCGCCGCGCCTGGACCACGGCCGACGGGCCAGGTCGGCGCGGATCCGGCACCGGAGACACGGCCGGCGCGGGCGGTCGGGGAAGCTTCACGGGAGCAGGCATCCGGCGTTCACCCCCGAACGAGGACCGAACCGAACAATCGCACCCGGCCCGTCGCGGACGTGCCACCCACCCGTCGCACCCGCGTCACCGCTCTCGGCACGCCCGACAACGGGCCTTCATCGCCGCGTCATCATGTGGTTGGTTGACGTCAACAGGCGCGGAATATCAATGAACGCCATGCCGATGAAAGGCCATGCCATGTTCCGTCCCATCCTCGCGGGCCTGGCGCTCGCCGCCGTGACACTCGCCGTACCGACCCCCGCCGCGGCCGAGCACGGCCCCGAGCGACAGCCCGTCGTCACCAAGGACGTGCGCATCCCGCCGGTCCCCCTGGCCGAGCTGCAAGGGTCCATCACCGACGACCGTGGGGTGGAGCTGGGCGGGATCGGCAGCGGCCTGTTCCCGGCCGGGCGGCGCGGCGACTACTGGATGGTCACCGACCGCGGGCCGAACGGACAGGTCAAGGTGGACGGCGACAAGCGGCGCACGTTCCCGATCCCCGAGTTCGCGCCGGCGATCGTCCAGGTGGCGACCCGGTTCGGCGTCGAGATCAAGAAGTACCTGCCGCTGGTCGGCGACTCCGGCAAGCCGATCACCGGGCTGAGCAACCAGGCGGGCCACGATGAGGAGCCCTACACCTGGGACGGGCGGACCGCGCTGCCGTACAACCCGAGCGGGGTGGACACCGAGGACATCGTGCGCGGCCCGCGCGGGGACTTCTGGCTGGTGGACGAGTACGCGCCGTCGCTGCTGCACGTCTCGGAGCGGGGCAAGGTACTGGCCCGGTACGTGCCCGAGGGCCTCAAGCTCACCGGCGCCGACTACCCGGTCAAGGAGACCCTGCCCGCGATCCTCGCCTCCCGGCAGCAGAACCGCGGCTTCGAGGGCCTGGCGATCAGTGGCGGCACCCTCTACCTCGCCGTGCAGAGCCCGCTGGCGAACCCGGACAAGAAGACCGCCGAGTCATCACGGAACGGGCGAATCCTCACATATGACATCCGCACGGAGCGGGTGACCGGCGAGTACGCCTACCGGTTCGAGGACGTCACCACCTTCGACCCCAAGGCGGACGGCGACCAGGACGAGATGAAGATCTCCGGCCTGGCGCACGTGAGCGGTCGCAAGCTGCTGGTGGACGAGCGAACCGACAACGTGGCCAGGATCTACCAGATCGACCTGGCCAAGGCCACGAACCTGCTCGGCGGGCGCTACGACGACCCGGCCACCACGCCGTCGCTGGAGGCCCAGGCCACGCCGCAGGGCGTACGGTTCCCGGCCAAGTCGCTGGTCGCCGACCTGTCCAAGGTCGCCCCCACGCTGCCCGGCAAGGTCGAGGGCGTCACCCTGCTCGACCGGCGGACCCTCGTCGTGGCCAACGACAACGACTTCGGCGTCGGCGAGTTCGGCGCGGACGGCCGGCTGGTGAGCTCCGGCGTGCCCAGCCGCATCCTCACCATCCGCCTGCCCCGCCCGGTCGGCTGATCTCCCTTTCCTAACAGTGGGCAGAACTCCGCATCGCCACCGGGAAAGCAGGCGGTCATGGAGCCGGACGAGTACGACGTTTTCCTCAGTTACGCAGGGGACGACCGGGAGATCGCCCGGGAGCTGGAGCAGGCCCTGCGCGGGGTGAAGGTCCATGACCATCCGATGCGGGTCACGGCTGGACCGAGCGGGAGGCATGGGACCGGCTGCTGCCCGTGCTGGAGCCGCTCATCCGCATGTGCGTCGTGTCGGCGGCGGGCGACGGCGTGTTGTCCATCCCCCGGGTGGTTCGCGCGCTGCCGCCCGAAGCCGCGTCCGGCCTGCTCCCGGCGGTGGGCGCGGCCGTGGCGGAGTAACTGCCCGGGCCGGACGCCAACCCGCTCGCGCTGAGCGCCCGCGTGTCCTACGGCATCAACGTGGCGGGCTGGCAGAACGGCCGGACGGGCCGCGCCATCCTGGAGTCCGCCGAACAGGACGCCCGGGCGGCCCTGGGCGACCGCCACCCCATCCGGCTGCGCATCCAGTACGGCCTGAGCGGCGCGGCCATGAACCTCCAGGACTTTGAGCCCAAGGAGTACGCCTCCCGCGCCTACCACGGCCAGCTCATCGCCCTCCGCGAACACCACCCGGAGCCCCTGTCCTCCCTCATGCAACTCGGCATCGCCCGCGTCGCGATCCGCGACGACCCCGAGGCCGCCGAGATGATCAAACAGGCCACCCGCGGCCTGCAACGCATCCATCGCCCCTGGCACGGCGAGGTGGTACGCGGCTACATCGCCCAGGGCTTCGGCTCCCTCCCCCGCCCTGTCTACTAGGGCGTGATGCGCGCGAGCTTCCTCGCATACGAGGCCCCGGCGCCCTCAAGCGATTCCTGAAGGGCCGGACCGACCGCGAGTAACGCCGACCGCAGCCGCCGCATCGCTGCACGGGCAACACCGGTTATGAGCACGCGGCACCGATCTGAAGGTTGGGTTGAGGTGGTTTGCGCCATGGTGTCCACCCGGCCAAAAACCTGACATAAACCGGAAAATTCGATGTTGCGCCCCCCTCCCGGCTTCGAAGCCTCTAATGTGATCGGTCCATGAAACAGACAACGAAAGGCCGTCAATGACCCGTTGGAACGATCTCGTACGCAATGCACGGATTGACCTGAAGCTGCTCGAAGAAGGGGGGCGGTGGATCGACTCAACGCCAGATGGCGTTACCATCGGCTCTTTGTCCCTCCACGGGTGGGAGATTCACCCCGTCAATGTCTCGCCCGAAGTCTCGGGGGGCAGGGACTGCTACCTCGTGAAGGTGAACTACGAGCTGGACCTCGACGCCTCGATCACGATGAAGTGGTTCGAGATCGGTATCGCGCTGACGACCGACGGTGCCACCGCGATCATCGTAGACGCTCTGCCTCGCGCAACACACGCGGCGGCCGGCGAGGAAACGTACACCCTCAACGACCGCCTGCACTTCATCCCGGATATGGGCGCCGGATCGGCGCATGTCCACATCCCCGCCACGACAGACCTCGTGGACGTGTTCGGAATCGGCGGCAAGCAGGCACGCTGGAGGCGCCAGGCTAAAGGGGGCGTGCCCATTCGCCCCGGCTCTGGTGCCGTCTGGATCGTGACACTCGTCCCCAAGGACTGCCCAGAGGTCGCCGTCGAGTTCTCCGCGAGGTATTCGCTACGCGCCGACGACATGGTGCCATTGCAGCCGGCTCATGAGCCGGTGCGCTTTCCTCTGAAGTTGCGCGACAGGATGCACGGCCGCCTCTCCATCGAGCCTACGATCGCCAAGGAAAGCAAGGAGAAGGGACGCGGCTCCGGACCGCGCGTCTTCATCTGCTATGCCCATGACGACGACCCCCATATCCGCCTGGCCGTCGACTTCTGCGCGCTCCTCGTGCAGATGGGAGTCGATGTGCATATGGACAAGCTGGCAGAGGGTCCCCGCATGGATTGGGGCGTATGGGCGATCAATGAGATCGATGAGGCGGACTTCATCACGATCCTCCCTTCGCCGATGTGCAAGGCCGCGGGGGACGGGCGGCTGCCAAGCCAAATCCATCCCGGAATACAAAGTGAGTTGCTCATCATTCGTGACAAGTGGCACGTAGACAAGGAGTACTGGACCCCGAGGCTGCTCCCCGTCGTCCTTCCCGGGGAGAAGCTGGAGAACGTCCCTACCTTTCTTCAGCCGAACTGCGCAGATCACTACATCGTCGATGAGCTGACCGAAGAGGGGATCAAGGACCTGCTCCGCGCGATGGGGAGGGGCGGATCGGGGAACCGGCCCCCGATCCGATGAGTTTTCCAGAGGTATGAGGGCGTGTGTTCAGGGCCCGCCCTCACCCTCCTCTTCGTTCGTGTGCTGGATCTCGGCCTCGAACATGCCGTCCGCCTCGTCCTTTCCATAGGCCCGGTAATCCGGGTGGTCCAAGTCCATGGAGGTGCCGAGGTGCAGCGGGACGGGCAGGGTGGTTCGATCGTCCCAGGAGATGGCCTGCTCGCACAGCCGTGCCGTAAGGGTGGCCAGTGCCTCGGGCCGCCAGGAACCAGGTTCGATGACCACGATCTCCTTGGCGGTGTACGAATGCCAGGGCTTCCCCAGCTCCTGCCGCCCCGCCTTGTTGGCCTGGAGTGACCATCTGGTGTGCCGCGCACCGCGATCGCCTCCCTTGGCCCGGGTCTGAACCGAGGTACCAGGGAACAGCCAGGTGGGAAGTGTGGTGTCCAGCAGCCGATAGATCTTCCGGCCGGGGGCGGCCGGTTGGTCCTTGTCCTTGGGATTGTTGCTCTTCTCCACACGGGTGACCGGTCGGCCGATCTCCGTGATCACCGTGTTCAGCCGCACGACCGCCACATCGTCACCTCGTTCGCGCAGCGAATCACCAGGCAGGACCCCTTCGCCCAGCCTGGCATTCTGCAGACCGGGCCAGATGCTCCGGGTCGCCCTGCCGTCAGTGAAGATCACCATAGGTGTGCCCGCGAGTTCGCCGGTGGCGAGGGCGCACAGCCTCGCCTCGATCGTCACGCGTGTCCGGGCCGCTTTCTCTTCGGTACGGCCGAGGCGCGCCGAACCGATCGCGCTCGCGTAGAAGTCGGTGGTCCCCTCCGCGGCTCGGACCCAGCGCTTCTGACGATCGCTCCAGACCAGTATCCGGCAGCTCCCGAGGTCGGAGGGGACCAGATGGAGCGCCACCATGCCCAGGACCAGCACCGGATCGCCCGTCCCCGTCTGCTGCCGTCGTGCGTGGATACCGACAAGGAGCGTGTCGCGCTCCAGCGCGTTCGGCAGCTTCGGGGTGATCAGGGCATCCAGCACGCGGCTGTCGAGGACCCCCGCCGCCCGAAGAAGATCCCTCAGCGCGGCACGAGCCGCGTGTTTCCGTTCCTCGGGATTTCGGGGTACGGCCCCTTCGGGAAGGAGCTGAGGATCGGTGGCCATGAATTGTGCAGGAATGCCCATGTGCCCGAGCAGCCTGCGGATGTGCGGCTTCGCATCGAGTTCGGGACGCTGCGCGTCGGGGTGGAACTCCGTCTCTGCCCATACGGCGACGAGATGATCCGGCTCGGCCGCCATCGTGGCAAGGTCATCGAGGTATGCCGACCGATTCACAGTGTCGTGGGCGAGCAGGCCGGGGCACCAACGAGCGACGACCCCAAGCCGCTCGTTGAGCATGACGGCCGGACCGCCGGGTTCGGGGCGGATGTGCCGGCCGCCGGTAAGCTCCTTGAATTCGTTCAGCATGCGTTGTCTAGCGTCGGCAGTGCTGTAGAGGCAGGCGATGGTCACCCGTTTGTATCCGCTCGGGCCGACACCGTCCGCGGGGATTCCGCCGATCGGGTACTTGCTCACGTGTTTGGGCAGCCGGACGGCCTTGTCGACCGCATAGGTGAGCGGTTCCAGCATCGGCAACGTACGTTGGATGTGCTTGTGCAGATACAGCATGAACCTCGGGCCCAGACCGTTGCCCAGTACATGGAAACGGTTGGAGGCCAACTGGGGACGCGCGTGCCCGGGTGGATCTGGGAGCGTGGCGGGCAGTTGCAGTGGGTCGAGCTGACAGGCTTCGAGTATTCTCGCGATCGCCTGGTCGAGTTGTGTGACATATTCCCCGCTCTCCACATCCCGGAGGTGCCGGACGGGAAGCCGCACGATCGGCGTGTCGCCCTCGCCGCGAGCGATCCAGGTGTGCCTTGTCCCACGGCCGTACCATCGGAGCGGGATCTGGGACAGTTGTGCGTCGAAGCACAGGATCGGATCTTCGATGCCCGCACGGGTGGTGAGCTGGACCGTCACCTTGGCCATCCCATGGGCGGTTCGGTGCTTCTTGGTGTGGTGGAGGAGATCGTCCCAGATCAGCAGGGAGCCATCCGTATCGATGCGCAGCCGTAGTTCGCGGGCACCGATCGAGAGCGGTTCTGCGGCCACTCGCCGCATGACCTTCCATGCGGCCGTCCGGTAGACCCAGTTCGGCGCCACCGGGACTCGGCCGCCTCGGAACTCGATAAAGTCACTGAACGGGCGTGCCGCTTCTGGCTCCGGCAACGCGTCCGCCAGCAACGCTGGGCCTTCTCCACCTCGGATATGCCGCTCCCAGGCCCGTACGGCCGTCCGAAGCCTGAAATCAAGGGCATTGTCACTGGTCAGAAGCAGCAGCCGGCTCCCCGCCGCCCGTTCGTGCTCGGCGAGGTTGTTCTCCCCGAACAAGCGCACCGGGTTGCCTGTGGCGGCCACGAGCCCGGTGGCCAGCGCGGAGTACCGCGGTCGCCGGCCGTCCCCTGCGCCCGGAAGCGAGTCCCACGCCGACGCGAACTCCTCAGTGAGGGGGTAGGCGGTCACGGTTCCGAGAACCGCATCGAGGTGCTCACGCGGGACGCGGTAGGCGAGCGTGATCAGCATTCAGCGGCTCCGTTCTTGTTCTGCTTCGCGTACTCGAAGAAGGCGGTCAGTGTCGTGTCGTAGTAGCTCCTCATGGCCGGGAGCTCTCCACTCGTTTCCCACCTCGTGCGCAGTTGGTCGATCAAGGTGGCCAGGTCGGTTCCCTTGGTGTTGTCGAGCATCGCGCCGTCCACCAGATGGAGGACGGCTTTCGTCTCGCCGCGACGAGCGCGGCCGATGAGCTGGATCGCGCCGTTCATGATCTCGGCGACCACGCCGAGTTTGACCTCCCGGGGCTGGGCATTGAAGTAGGGCGGCCGATGAATGATCTCTTCCAGGTAAGCGCCGGCGATCTTCCTGCGTTCGGTGAGCAGCAGGCGCGGGTCGATGGACGGTCCGCGCCTTTCGCTGAGCGCTTTCGCCTGGATATGCGCAAGAAGTTCTTGAGGCTCGTCGATCAGTGGGATCGGCCGCACGATCAGCCAGATCGAACCCAGGGCTGACTTGTCATCCTTTCCGATGATGTTCACGCCGCGTTGCACTCGGGCGAGCGGCGCGATGAGGATGTCCGCGCTCTCCTCTTTGGGGAATCCCTCCAGACGATCGGCCGGGATTTCCCGCCAGCGCCCTTTGTTCACGATGCCCCCGTCAGCCTCGGAGCCGCTCGGCGGAACGGCCAGGCAGATCCGATGCGAATCGACGCCCGCGTCCGCCAACCCCTCCGCGACATGCATGGCGCCTTCGTATGAGGTGGTTGCGAGCAAGACCCGCGCCCGGTCGGGCTCGTCTTCCTTGAGACGTTTCAGCTCGGCTTCCAGATAGGTGCTCCAGAGCCGTGTGGCGAGCCATCTGGTCGCTTGAACGCGGGCATTCCCGTCCAGGCCGGAGATCCGTGCGAGATTTTCCAGCGCGTCGGTGATCGGGGCAGGTTCGATCCGCACGGCCGTGGGACTTCGGTCAGGGACCCACCACTTCGGCGTGACGTGCACATGGTGATGCGGTGCGCCGGGAAAGTACGCGGTCGCCGACAGTCCGAGAACGATCCGCCTCGTTTCGGCATGGGCCAGCGCGGTGGTGTCACCGAGATCCACGACGTAGGTGTGGGGATCTCCGCCGAAGGCCGCGGTGTTCAACCTGACAGGTTCGCCACCGGTGTCGTCGTAGTACTCGGTGAACGCGAATACGAGCCGCCCCAGCGGCCCGGTCGGAGTGAGCTGCCATCGGCCGTAGGTTCCGAGGGCGTCCGCGATCTTCTGCGCGGACTCGACACCGATGTCGACGAGCTGCGCATTGTTCGCCATCAGCCGGTGCAGGTATACCCGGACGCGTTCGAGAATGGCGCGGCGCAGGATCCGGTTCACCACCTTTGCGCGCTCGCCCTCGGGCACCGAGGCGGCGAGCTCGCCGAGTGCTGCGCGTGCGGCGCTGATCGCCGTGCCACCGGAGCCAGAAGTGACCACGGAGGCAAGGCTTGTGCGCGCCTTCTCGAAGGGCTGAGGCTCTCCGGGCAGTACCGGGGCCTCGTCGAGGAACAACGAGCGGAACATGGCCATCTGCGGTGGAGAGACGGCGTCCGGCTGGACGTCGAACAACTTGGCCGCCAGCCAGTTGTCCCAGCGCCGCGGAACGATCCACCCGCGGCGTGGGCCGTGTGGCCGCCGCTGCTTGGCAGGGGACACGGCACCGATTCGCTCGTAGGCGAGATGGCTGACATAGGTTTCCGAGAGATAACGGAGCTGGAAATAGGCGTCGCGTACGTTGGCATCGACATCGCCGTGGAGCCGCCCGAACGCCGCGCCGAAGTCGGCGTCGAAGTTACGTAAAGGTGTGTTCGTGCGCCCGGCGTGGTCCAGTACAAGGTCACGCCCCGACTGCTCGATCGCGGCCTGCTGGAAGCGGTCCACCTCGTCGATGACGATGACCTGGCAGCGCCGCAGGATCAGTTCCTCGACGGTGAGCCGGTCGTTGGCGCCACACCCGTCGTCCACAGGCGCCTGGAGTACACCACGCATCAGGTTCGCGTGGGAGGTCACGATGATGTCCGCCGAACATGCGTCCCGTACGGCCCGGTACCGGCCGCAGGTGGTCCGCCATGGGCAGGCCACCGTTTCGTCCCTCCGGCCGCGAGGCCGCCGGCGGCGCAGCTTCGCACAGGGTTCGCGGCCGGGCTGCCAGCCGTCGATACCGCTTTCGTTGGTGGCCGTCGCGGCGAGCGCACAGCCGTATCCGAAACGCTCCCACACCCAGTCGGGGTCGTACAGGGAAGGGGAGATGCGTGTGGCCGTCTCCGCCACTTTGATCATCGCACGGGGTGACACCAGCGGGACCAGCCTCACCAGGTCGGCGATGCGAAAGATCTTCAGCGCCTCTTCGATCTGATGGGTGGCCCGCGCGACATCGGCATTGGTCGGCAGGACGAACGCCACGCTCACACCACGCTGCGCCGCCCAGCAGGCGAAGCTCTCCACGAGGACCACGGACTTCCCGAAACCGGTATAGGCCAGTAGTTCGTTGAGCGTGCCCGCCGTGAGCATCAGTTCGTCAGTGGACTCGTCGTCGCCTGTCCGGATGCGCTTCGCGAACCTCTGGACGCACTTCTGTCGAAACGCGGTGTTCTCGCGGCGATCGATCGCGGCGGCGATCTCCTCCAAAGCGGAGAATGGAACGCGGAGATCGGGCAATGGAGGAGCGTCCTCCACCCGGGGCAGTGTGTGGTTCCGTTGCTGGTGGTGCGGTTGGAGCTCCACTCGGAAGTCAACGAACGTCTGGTCGGACCCGCCAGGACCGGGAACACGCGTGGATGTGGTGTGAACTCCGGCCCTGGCGACGGGAAGGGCACGCCTGCTCTGTGCGTACAGGTCGTCCAGCTCGCGCAGGACGCGGTCGATGAAGGCCGTAAGGGGCATACCCGGGTCGATCTGAATCCTGCCGTTCTTCTCCTCCTTGTAGTGCTCGTCCGCCGTGCAGCCGGGAATGTCCCCGCTTTGCAGCAGCCGATCCAGCAACTCGCCGGCCGTCTCGGCGTTCGCCAGTTGGTTCGCCCGGCGACGGAGGAGCTTCGCGAATCGTCTGGCATCGTCCTCGAGGAGGTCCTGCCAGCCGGACCAGTCCGCGATGTGCCCGTCGAGAACGAAGAGGGCGTCATCCCGGGTGGTGGTTCTGCTGAACCCGCTGCCGACATCGACGGGGAAGAAGCGCGCGGCCAGTCCTATCGCGGCGCCGAGGATTCTGGAGGTCACTTCGGGCTCAGGCGCTCTGGTGTTCATGAAATCCCTGCTTTTGTTCGCGCGTACGATTTCTGGATTCGCCGGACCTGGGCCAGGAACCGTGTCTCAGTGGTGATGGCGAGCGAGGGCATTCTTGTTCTGATCGTCGCGAGCTGGTGTTCATGAGTTCTCGGCAGCAGCAGCTGGGCGTTCGGCTGCTTCGCGATGAGGTCGGCGATCAGCCGGTACGGCGACCGGTACTCCTTGAGGTCGATCGCGAACCTCTCGCCGCCGACCCCGACATCGAGGTCATAGGAATCGAAGTCAGGCCACAGTTCGACGTCGGCGCCGAGCTGTTGCAGCTTGGTGCACAGCCTCAGTTCGCTCGCTCCGGGAACGACGATGAAGCGCCACACGCCGGCGCTCAGGCATACCGCTCTTTCGGCCGGCCGAGCGGCGGGCAGCGGAGCCCTCGGCCCCTCATCGACCCTGGTCAGGCGCGGACGTGCACGCGCAGTTCCTTCGATGACGTCGTAGATGGCGGAATGCGGCTGATACCCGCACCGAACCCGCCCTCGCGACACCGACATCGGCCAGCGGCAATCAGGGCAGGGCCACCACCAGGTCTTACCGTCCCTGCCACGGTGCGACTGGCCGTCGGGGACGGCTCCGTATCCTCCTTTCGGAAGGCGTATCCCTGAGTCGCTTACGAGGTGCTGGATCTCCTCGACGGAGCCGGCGGGATGCTCGACGAGGAAGCGGCGGGAGGCCACATAGGTCGTCTGATTCCTCGCTTCGATCATCGTGGTGAATGCCTCGTGCCTGATCTGGTCGGAGCGCATGCGCGTCCATGATGGGAGCCACTGACCCGAGTCGGTGAGGACGTCGAGCGGCACGACGTATTCGCAAACCAGGTCCTGAGCATCATCGGAGAGCCGGTCCTCACCGCCTTCCCGCGACAGCAGGACGACCTCGGAGATCGCGGCATCGTCGCTGTCATCGTCCTGGGCGACCTCGGTGCGGGGCAGTAGCTCGCCCAATGGGCCGTGGAGGGAGTTCGCCAGGTCAAGTGGTGTATTCGGCCCTCGTCCTGGTCCGTGCGCCTCCATGACGACACCGGTCATTCTGGCTATCTCGAACATGGCGGACGAATGTTCGTGCCTGACCGTCCACGCGTAGGCTGCGCGCAGCGCGGCGGTGATGACTCGGCGTCGCCGTTCGGCGAGACGGTCCGCCGGGGGCGCGACCCAGGCGGTCATGACGCCGCTCCCGGCACGGCATCGGAGCACCAGCGGGTGAACCCGCATTCGGCGCAGGCCGTGCCCGGCTTGGTGGCCAGTGTTTCGTCGCCGTGCCAGTCATGGACATGCGATCGTACGACCTCGCGCGCATCCGCGACGAGATCCGGATCGTGCACGTCGAATTCGGTCAGCACAGGGCCATTGGCGGTCAGCCGTTCAAGCTCCACCCGACAGCCGCCAGGCCCGCCGGGCAGCAGCCCCTCGGCCGAGAGCAGCACGGCCAGCGAGATCTGGGGGTAGCGCTTGAGTAGATCGCCCTCATTCAGGTATCGGGACGTCTTGGTCTCGCGGAACCGCCACTCGCCCTTGACGCGATAAAGCAGATCGATCTTGGCGATGACCACGGTATTGGCGGCCGGGTCATATACCACGACCACATGCTCGGGAAGTGCCCTGGCGTGTTCGTCGGCGCCTCGCAGCGGGCAGACGAGGGAGTGGTCCCCGATCATCTGGATACCCAGCCGCGTCTGGAAACCGTCGTTCGGGAGCATGACCTGGCCCTGATCGGCCTGCGGGTCGGGGACATCATCTCCGCGGCACGGCTGCAGCGGCGAACGGCGGTGCCTTTTCTCTATCCAATCGTGTACGGCGCGCCCGCGGAGGGTCGCCTCACTCTCCTTCGCCCCGCCATCGCTTGGCAGGCGGAGTTCGCGGAAGTGGGGGATCGGACCGCATGTGCGGTGCTCGCGCACGGTGGTGAGCGACCACGAACGCAGCGGTTTGGAGTCGTCGTGGATGCCGAGCAGTCCCGGGTGGGACGGCACCGCCGGGCAGGTGGCAAGAAGGGGACAGGTGACGCAGTCGTACCCAGGCCGGTGATCGTTGCCGACGGCGGCGTCTCGTAAGGACTCCTCTGCGTCTCGCCGGTACTTGACGATGGCGGCCTCGGGCGTGTCGTCGAACAGGACGTTGAGCGAACCGTCCACGCAGCCGACCTCGATGATGCGCACGCGGTCCGGTCGCTCGTAGCGGCCGAGGATGGCCCGCGTCCCCCTCCAGAGCCGGTTCAGAAGCGGCCGTCCCTCCGCCAGCACGGCGGCGGCGACCGCGATCTCGCCTTCGTGCCGCTCGCGATCCTCCACCGTGTCCGGCCGCGGGATCCACAGCTCCCGAATGCCGTGGCCTTCGTAACGGCGTCCGGTCGCCAGTTCCTCACCCGCAACGGTGCCGTTCTCCGTTGGAGGTCGTTCTCTGATCCAGTCGCGCGACACGGGTTTCAGCGGGGTACGGCCGGACCGGTAGCGGGCCATGGCGCTGCGGAAATGCTGAACGGCATGCTCCGTCCACCGGATCAAAGCCGGGTGAAACGGACGCTTACTACGCTCCTGCCACCGCGCCACAGCAGCCTCGGGGCTCATGCCATCGAACTCGATGGAGTCGAGCACCCTGTAGAACGGTCCCATGCCGTAGGTCTCCATGCGCTGGGCAGGCCGGTCGGGCTGTGCCGGCCAGAGAAGTCCGGGCCGCACCTTCAACGCCAGGCGCTGGGGGCACCCACTCTCCGGCCCCTTGATGCTCGAAGGACGGAAGCGCAGGAGACTGGCGTCACCGGAGACGCCTGGGGGCATTTGCCAGCCCGTCTGCCAGTCATTTCTCCTTTCGAAGGTGCGTGATGTGGGCTCGCTACCTGGTGGGGTCATTTCGATCATCGTCTGCTGTGATACTTTCCGTTGCTGTTGCCGTAGGGACGACGGGAAGGTGAATCAGTGGCCGAGGAGACGTTTCACGGCCTCTTCGTCGGCCTGGATCAGTACGAGATGTCGGGAAGGCTCGAATCTCTGAGATTCGCGGCCAGGGACGCGACGGTGCTGCACGCTCTGTTCCAGGACAACCTCGGCGGCGAGCCCAATCTAGTCCTGAACCGTCAGGCCACCAAAGACAGAATCCTGAAAGAAATACGACACATCGCGGCCGTGAGCACCGGCGACGATGTTGTGGCAATAACCTTTTCCGGGCATGGCACCCCTACGGGCGAGCTGGCTACATTTGACGCAAATCCGGACAAGATATCCCAAACGGCGATTCCTCTGGACGCCTTCGTCGCCGAAGTGGACAAGATCTCTGCGCGGCTGCTGATCGTGGTGCTCGACTGTTGCTTCGTCGGGGGTCATCTCGTCCATGGCCTGCGACGGCCGGACTCTGAATACGGCAGCCGGGCCGGCCATGTCGGGCGGGTCGGGCCCGACTCCATCGACCACGCCCTGAGCAAGATCGTCGGCCGCGGCCGACTCGTGCTGGCGGCCTCAGGCGAGGGGGAGAAGGCGTATGAGGGCAACGGCCTCAACCATGGGCTGCTCACCCACTACATCATTGAAGGGCTGCTCGGGACGGGCGACGTCCTTGTCGGAGGAAGAGTCTCGCTACTCAAGCTGGCCGAACACGTGATGATGAATGTCGCCTCCCATCCGAGACCGCTCGCCGGAAGGGTGCAGAATCCCGTCCTGCAGGCAAACCTCGGCTCGGTCTTCATCGATGTATTCCAAAAGGGGAAAAGGTACCTGGAGGTCGCGCAGGATACGAAGCTGCTCCCGGCCACACGGGCCCTGTCCAGTCTTGAGCAGCACGGCTTTCCTGCAAAGGTTCTCGACATCTGGGGAAAGCGGATTCAAAGGCTCACTCCGCTCCAGGTCGATGCCATCAACCGTGAAGCTCTTCTTTCCGGGAAGAACGTGGTGGTCACCGCTCCCACCTCGGCGGGAAAGACGTTGATCGGCGAGATCGCCGCAGTCTTCACGGTCACTCAAGGGAAGAAGGCCGTCTTCCTATTGCCGAACCGGGCACTGGTGAACGAGCAGTACGACCGATTCGTCAAAGAATATCATCCGGCCGGAATCACAACGGTCCGCGCCACCGGGGAGCTACGCGACCAGGTTTCGAAGCTGCTGTCCGGCGAATTCGATCTGGCGGTCTGCACGTACGAGAAGTTCATAGGTCTTTTGACCATGCGCCCTGATCTGCTGTCCCGCATCGGGGTTCTGGTCGTGGACGAGATCCATTGCCTCACGCTGCCTGGTCGGGGGCCACACCTGGAGATGTTGCTCACACAGATCAGGCTCCTGCGGCCCGCTGGGCGTGCTCCGCAGGTCATCGGCCTTTCATCGGCGATCGGCGGGTGTGCGGAGCTGGCGAAGTGGCTGGGTGCGGGACTTCTGGAGTCGCATGAGCGACCCACGCCGCTCCTTGAGGGCGTGGTGCGACCGGGTGGCGAGTACCGCTTCCTTCGTGATGGCGATGAAGAACAGGAGGCTCTGCCCAACCTTCAGGAATCGGACGATTCAGACCTGGCCGAACGCCTGGTCAGCGAGCTGGTCACCGCGAACGAACGAGTCCTCGTCTTTCGCTCCCAACGCCATCTGGCGTGGTCCTTCGCGCAGCATCTGGCCGGACGCCTCGGGCTCCCTCCGGCCAAGTCCACGCTGGATGCGTTAGTGGGTGGCGACGATGGCCGCGCCACTGAGCGGCTCCGCGAGTGCCTGCGCGGTGGCGTCGCCTTCCACGTGTCGGATCTGAGTGACGAAGAACGTCGCGTTCTGGAGAACTCCTTCAGAAGCAACAATGGAGAAATACGAGTACTCGTGGCCACGACGACCCTGGCGCAGGGCGTCAACCTTCCTGCGGACTCCGTGGTCATCTGCGAGCTGGAGCACCCCGGCAAGGGGGGACGTCCCTACTCTGTGTTCGAGTACAAGAACATGGCCGGTCGCGCCGCGCGAACCGGTCTGACCCCTCAGGGTCGCTCCTTCATTGTCGCAAGAGGCGAGGTCGACGCGGCCCAGAAATGGCAGGCCTACATCAAGGCCCGGCCGGAGGCACTGTGTTCGGCCCTGCTCGAAGGAGTCGATGATCTCCGGAGCACGATCCTGTCGGTGGCCGGGATCGCCAAGGTCGGACTCAGCAGGTCTCTGGGCGTGGACGTCCAACGCTTTCTGCAGTGGTCATTCGCTTCCTACCGGGCAAAGGACGGTGACGTGTCGCACCCTCTTGCTCCGGAGAAGGTGGAATCCGCACTGAAGGAGCTGTGTCAAACGCAGCTATTGTGCGCCACAGAGTCGGGCTTCGTGCTGACGAATCTCGGGAAGGTGGCCGCGCGCAGCGGCCTGCGCTTCGAGTCGGCCGATACCTTGGCGAAGGTGCTGGCAGAGGTACCTCCTGATGGCATGAACCGGATGACCTTGATCTGCGCAGCCCAGTTCACCAGGGAGCTGGACGACGCGCGGTTCCCCACCAGGTTGAACAACCGCCTGGGCGATCTGAACAAGCTGGCCAAAGAGCTGTCTCGCCAGAAGGTCGCCGAGCCCGTTCTGCGGGAGATGTGGGTCAATTCCGATGAATATGACTCGCATGTGGCACGGGCTCGGCGAAGTATTGCCTGCTTGATGTGGAGTAGAGGCATCGATCTCGCCGGGATCGAGCGCGCGATCGCTGTGCGAACGCATGCAGGCTACGCAGATGTGGGGCCCGTACGGCAAGCAGCCCGGCGTACCGGCGACATCATGCGCGCGGTGATCGAGATCGGGCAATGCGTGAACCCCGCGGCCGATCTCGGCGCCCTACCGGACCTGCTGCCCGCGCAACTGGAGCTGGGCATCGCCGAGGGGCTCGTTCCCATTGCGAAGTGGGTGGAGGTCCCGCTGAGGCGATCCGTGTATCTCAATCTTGCACGTGAAGGCCTCGACACAGCGGACCGGATCGTCGATGCCGATCCGGGGGTGGTGCGAACCTGTGTGGGCGATGACAGTGAGTTGATGGCCGTGGTCTTGGAAGCCGCAGAGCTGGCGTTGACCGAGAGGACGCGAGAGCAGGTCACGTTGAGCGACCTGGTTCCACCCCCAGTGGACTGAGTGAGAGGCCCTCGACGTCTGGAGCCTCCCAAGCCCACCCCAAGCCATAGGATCGATTCGCCTCAAGCTCCTCGAAGGAGCTCACGATCTCCCCAGCGTCGTTTGGTCTTACTCGGCCACGGCGGCATGAAGGATCGCCTGCCTCCAGCGGCAACTCATTGTCGATCACCCAGACCCGGCTCGGTATGTGCGCCCGGTCGAATCCAACAGTCAAGTCGAAGCGCCGGCAGGCGTATCTTGGTGTGCACACGTAGAACGGGGCCATCACTTCCGTGATCACTCGCACCGTCACCATGTGGCCTTGCCGTCGCTGCAGCGGCCTTGGCAGCCGTATCCGCACGCCGGTCCTGGTAGCTGACAACTGCTCACAGATCAGCGGGACTCCCCCGCCCAGAACATCGATCTGGAGGGGGCTCGACGCGGCTGGCGCCACGCCGTTCCGGGCTTGGCCGAGAGAATATGAAAGGGTGATTTCTCTGAGGTCGTCTTGGTTACTGATGATGTGCCGCTCTTCAATCACCTCAACGGCCGGGGATTTCAGGAGAACAAGGGTCTTCAGTCGCCCAACATACCAAGGAAGATCCTGAGCGGTGCGAAAGTCGGGCGGCTGCGGTGCGGACAGCGCCTGTTCCGCCAGCCAGGTAAGCGCATCGTCCACGTGGCGTCGGGCGGTGCGTGCGTCGCAACCCTGCTGAAGGGCCATCCGGTGTAACCGGGACTCGAACTTCAGGTTATCGGCACCGTCCAACGCGAGTGCCGGGACGACCACGCCGGCCATGTGCCGCGGCAGCGCCTTGGTTGTATGCTGCAAGAAGGCCTTGACCTTTCTACGCTGCACCGCGGGCCCGTCATCACCGGTCGCCCCGGCGAGCAATCGGAGCGCGGGTCCGATACGTGCTGCCGCCCTGGCATCTTCCAGACCGAAACCTTTGCGCACACGCTTCAGCTCGCTGATCACGTCAGCGGTACTTATCTTCATCGTCATCTCGTGATTACTCGATCCGGCTGCATCCAGGACCTGAGCCTGGACTCACCGATCACCGTGGGCTCCAATGGCTGGTGGAGCGCGTCGGCTCGGGCCCACTGCTCTGCCGCCTCTCGGGGGCGCCCCGAGGCAGCGGAGACATTGGCCAAGCCCGTCATCGCCCGGGCCGCCTCGTACCTGCTGCCGCACCGCTCGGCCGACTCGAAGGCATCCTGGTAGAGAGCGGCCGCCGCTTGGAGGTCTCCGGCGTTGAAGTGCACCCAGGCGGCACAATTGATCGACATGACGACGTCAAGCGGCAGGCCGAGTTCACAGAACTCCTTGCGGGCCGTGAGCGCATGCTCCAGCGCCTCGGAATAGGAGGCGAGTTCGGTCTCGACCAGTGCTATGGCGCGAAGGGTGATCGCCGCGTTGCGGGAATTGCCCAATCTCCGGTAGGCGGCGAGTACTGTACGCAATTCGTGAAGTGCCTTGTCGTACTCGCCGAGATAAAGAGCCGCCCATGCCAGGTTGGAGCGGGCGTTGGTCTGCCCGTGTTCATCCTGAAGTCCGCCGAACAACTGTAGTGCCTCTTGGTAGTGCTCTACTGCGGAGGCGAGGTCACCTTGGTCGGTATGGGCGATTCCTAGGCTGTTGAGGGCGACTGCCAGCATGCTGTGGGCTCCAGCCGCACGAGCGGACGCCACTGCGGCCCGGTGGGTGTCGATCCACGGCTCCCACTGCTTGGTGAGGAAGAAGTAGTCGCGCAGCGCGAACGCCAGCCGCCAGCATCTCTTGTGGAGATCGCGAGCGGCGGCCATCCGGCACAATGCGACCAGTGCCGGCCACTCCGCTTGGAACCACTTGATGGCCGAGGAGCGATCCGCGATTCCCACCGACGAAGTCGCGGCGCCGGGAGAGATTTCGGATGCCCGATGGCGGTGCGGTTCGATGAACCTTCCGCACGACTCCGCCAGGAGAATGTTGTGGTCGAGGAGGCGGAGCATGGCGGCGTCTTGATCCTTCCCCGCTATCTGGGTCAGCACGCTGTCCCGCGCGAACTCCCGCAGTAGGTCGTGCATGGTGACGCGGTCGGCGGTCTCATAGGCCACAAGGTGTGCGTTGCCAAGCCTGTCGATCAAGGTCCGGGCACGGGCCTGATCCACACCCATGAGGGCGGCCACACTACGGATCTGGATCCCATGTGCGGGGTGCAGAGCCAGCAGACCGAGTAACCGCCGTTGGTCTTCGCTGAGCGAGTCGCAGGACATGGCGAAGGCCGTTTGGACGCTCCGCTCTCCGTCATCGATGGCTTCCATCGGGGAAACCTCTTCTTCAGCGAAGGCCGCCTCGAAATCCTCCAGGGCCCATTTCGGGTTGCCACGGAACCGTGCCGCAGCGATACATATCGCCAGTGGCAGCCGACCGCAATACTCTACGAGCCGTGAGAGCAGGCCGACCTCGGCGCCTTCGGCACGCTCCCCGCCGACCGATCGGAAGAGCGCGATGGCCTCCTCCATGTGCAACGTGTCAACGGGTAGGTGCTCGGCCTGGTCCAAGCTGCTCAGCCGGTTTCTGCTGGTCACCAGGACCCGGCAGCTCAGCTCGGCCGGGAGCAGAGACCTGATCTGGTCAGAGCTCTCGACATTGTCGAGAACGAGCAACATACGCCTGCCGCGCAGCCTGCTCTGGTAAAGGTTGGCGCGGCCGGCTCGACCTGATGGCATCTCCTCTCCCGATACGTTGAGCAAGGTCAGTAGGTCTCCGAGCACGCTGTGGTCGGTCAGCTTGGTCCCTCCGGGCGTATGGGCGCCGAAGTCGAAGAACGCGACGCCATCAGGGAAGGATCGGCCTATCTCATGGGCGGCGTGGAGGGCGAGAGCGGTCTTCCCGGCCCCTGCCATCCCGGTCAGCAAACAGACATTCGCGCCATGCTCACTCTCCATGAACGCCGCGAGCCTCGCCAGCTCTCCGCAACGTCCCGTGAAGTGCTGAGGCGAGGGCGGAAGGCCGGCCAGCCTGCCGCTCGAGAGGCGCCGTGATCGTTTGATCTTGCCCTGCGGAACCAGCTTCATCAAGGCGCCATCCGCTTCCAGCGCATCATCGCACTTTTGGGCGAATTCGGGCGTGACCGCCACCTTGCCAGCCTCGACTTTGCTGACCCAGCTCTTGCTACACCCGATGATTTGCCCGTATTTCCCCTGAGATATACCGGCCGCCTCGCGCCTGCGCCGGAGTTCGCTACCGAACACCAATGACGGTTTCGCCATGAGTCCATGATGGCCCCCTTCATCGCCCTTGTCGCCAGGTATCAGTTCAGATGACTCTGCAACCGGCTGGAACATAGCCGTGTCAGCCGGCCGGGGCGGTCGCGATCGACAAGATCAAAGCGTTGACGGCATGGGTGTGCACCGGCTTGCACCTCCTTCGGCATCGGTACGCCGAGATCGAGAACGGCTTACGTGATCGGGCCTGACTGCCGCCCGTTGAGGAATACATTCGCCGAGCAGAGGTGGTTCCGTAAAGAGGTTTCCTGTTGAAGGTTTCCACGGAAACTGGAAACGGCTGCCTAGCAGCGAGGTTTCCGCGATCGGATAATGAGCAGTGGCGAACGCACCACAGGAGCAGGCCCCCTAAGCGGCACCCATATCAGCCGAACTCTAACCACGGTTATACAAATCGTGCACACACTTGCTTTGCCGAATGGCCCTCTCTCGCGGCATACGGATCGGCGACGATCACATTGGGAGCAGGAACAGGCTGAGCGGGGTGCTCGTCACCGTCAGGGCGATGAGCAGGAGTAGTACGCGCGCCGGGCGGGAGGTGCGGGGTGGGGTGGTGAGGCGGGCGATGCGGGCGTCGAGGTCTCGCCTGGTGTTGTGGCCGGTGGCGGCGAGGGTGCCAGGTGGGGCGGGGAGGTGTTCGCAGGTGTGGAAGCGGCGTAGGGCGGTGGCCAAGGTCAGCCGGTCGCTGTCACGGGCGGCGCGGTCGTCGGCGCGCATCTCGACCAGGAGTGCGACCGCGTCCAGCATGTCCCGGACGCGGCGGCTGGCGGGAAGGGCCCGGTGCAGCGCGGCGAAGGGCAGCAACACCAGGTCGTGGCGTTCGCGGGCGTGGGCGCGCTCGTGGGCGAGTACGGCCTGGAACTCCAGGCCGGTGAGCAGGTCGAGGCTGCCGGTACTGACCACGATCGCGGACCGGCGGCCCGGCAGGCAGTACGCGGTCACCGCGGGATGCTCGACCACCAGGGCGTCCCGCTGGTCGGGGTGCGGGCGGGCGATCAGCGCGAGCAGCGTACGCTGCCTGCGCCGCAGCGCGGCCACGGCGCGGGCGCTGCGCAGCAGGGCGAGGGCGAGCCACCCGGCGACGGCCAGGCCGCAGGCGGTGAGCAGGAGGTGTACGGGCGTGAGCGCGGCGGGCAGGTCGCCGCGGGCGGCGTCACCCGCGAAGGCCACCAGCGCGGGAACGACGCCCAGCCGGTAGGGCGCCAGGCCGAGCGCGACGGCGGTACCGATGCCTGACAGCACGAGGGACGCGCCGATCGCCTGCCAGATCACCAGGGAGGTCCGCGGTGCCCGCCAGGCCCGCCGGGACCGCGACATGACCAGCATGGCGGCCAGCGCGGCCGGCAGGGTGAGGAGGTGGTGGACGGCGTAGATCACGACGTCCCGCCCTCCGGGAGGGCTCGGCGGAGGGCTTCGGCCTCTTCCGGGGTGACGGAGCGGGCGAAGTGGCCGAGGGCGGCGAGGCGGTCGCCGGTTTCGCTAAGGGCCGCCAGCATGAGTTCGGCGATGTAGGTCTCGCGGCCGGCCGCGGGGCGGTAGCGCCAGGTGCGGCCGTCCTCGTCGCGTTCGCGGCGGACGAAGTCCTTGCGGACGAGCCGGTTCAGGACGGTCATGACCGTGGTATAGGCGTTGTCGCGGTCGCTGAGCCGGTTGACGACCTCGCGTACGGTCAGCCAGGCGTCGGTGCCCCACAGCACCTCCATGATCGAGCGCTCCAGCTCACCCAGGCTGTTCACACCCCTCCTTCCGCGCCGCGGGCTTCGGTACGGGCTCGCGGGCCGGTACGGACAGCACGGTCGCCGCCGCGAGCACCGCGAATGCGGCTCCGGCCAGGTACGGCAACGCGGCCCCGGCATCGAACAGTAGTCCAGCGGCGGCCGGTCCGGCGATGCGCGCGGCGGCGTCCGCGGACTGCCCGAGGCCCAGCCGCACGCCGCGCCGCCCGGGCGGCCCCGCGACGGCCAGCAGGCTGGAGACCGTCGGGGTCAGCAGGCCGTGCCCCGCGGCCAGCAGGCAGACCGCGGCCAGGCACTGCCACCAGGTGGCCGACGCCGCGACCGCCACCATGCAGCCAGCCATGATCACCGCACCGGCCGCCGCGACGCGCGCGTCGCCCCAGCGGCGCGCCAGCAGGAACACCGGCCCGGCCTGCACCGCCACCAGCGCCAGCCCGGCCGCGGCGAGCGCCAGGCCGATGGCGGTGGCGTCCCAGCCGTAGCGGTCCCGGCCCAGGAAGGCGAGGGTGGTCTCCATGCCGACGAAGGCGGTCATGGCCAGGAAGCCGGTCGCGGCCAGCAGCGCGACCGGGAGGCGTCCGGACTTTTCCTGATCGGTGGTCGATGGGTCGTCCTGCGCCGGACCCCGGGGCGGTTCGGGCAGCCAGACGAGCGCGGCGACGAGGTTGACCGCCGCCAGGCCCGCCGCGACGTACGCGCACGCGGCGAACCCCAGCGGCGCGAGCACCCCGCCGATCGCCGGACCGAGCATGAACGCCATCCCGATGGCGGCCCCCATCTGGGCCATGGCCTGGGTACGGCGGTCGGCGGGCGTGGTGTCGGCCAGGTACGCCTGCGCCACCGAGATGCTCCCGCCGCTCGCCCCGGCCAGCACCCGGCAGACCAGCAGCGCGCCCAGCGAGCCCGCAAGTCCGGTCAGCGCCATGGACACCGCCGATCCGGCGAGGGCCAGCAGGAGCACAGACCGCCTGCCGTACCGGTCGGACAGCCTGCCCAGCAGCGGGGCCGCCACGAACTGCGCGACGGCGTAGGCGCTGACCAGCGCGCCGAACCACAGCCCGGTCGCGCCCAGCTCCGCGGCGTGGAACGGTAGCGACGGCAGCACCAGCGTGAAGCCCAGCAGATCCACAAAGACCGTGCCCAAGATGACGAGCCGCGCCGAACGCCGCATCACATCCCCTTCCCAGCTCTACTACAGCGCGTCATACTACGGCGTGTAGTAGATGGTCCCGCAGGAAGGGTGCCATGGAGAAATGGAGCGGCCCCCCGGGCTACCCATGCCCGGGGGACCTGGAGGTTGCCGTCACAGGTGGTGCCGGCGGCGTTTAAGAAGGCGGATCAGTCCTGGTCGATGTGCGCTCTGCCGTTGAGCCACCGGGCCGCGAGTGGAGGCCCGGGCCGGATTCGAACCGGCATCTCAACAATCTCCGTCCGCCTTCGGTCGATCCGGCAACCGACGGTCGATGCTGAATCTGGAGCGAGAATCTGAATTTGATCGGGCCGTACGGCCCTGAATCAGGCTCAGGCTTCAACCTCAGCTTGCGCTCCTCGCGCACCCTCGCCCGCAGGCGAGGGAGTCTGTCGGGTCATGCGAGCAAGTAGGCGAACACCTTCTCGCCGATCTTCTGATCGACGACCTCAGTGCCATTGGCCTCCTCGCGCGCATATTTGACGGCCTCCTGGAGCTTCTGCACCCGGGCCAGCAGTTCGTTGACGCGGCGCTGCGGCAGCGCCCCGGAGAACGCGACCTTGGTCCAGTAGCCGACGACGATGTCCTCGTTGTACACCTGCACCTGCGCCGGGTGCTTGTCGGTCGCCGCGGCCAGCACGTGGTTGCGCGGCACCTTCTTGGTGCGGGTCGTCTTGACCGGCTCGGTACGCCATGCCTCGGTGTGCTCGTCCTGTGCCCAGGTCTCGGCCGGGTCCAAAGTCGGCAGCTTGGAAATGAACGTGTGCACATCGGTGAGCTGCTTTTCCAGGAAGAGCAGATAAGTGACGGGCACATCCGCCAGCAGTACCGAACCGTCCACCATCACGTCGGCCTTGGCGGCGCAGTTCGCCCAGTCCTTTGTCGCGGTCACGTCGAACAGACGCGTGAGCACGTCCCCAACGCCCTTCAGCACGGCCTCCGCCTGCACCTGAACGCGCGTCGCCTCGGGCGGCAACTGCTCACCCTCATCGTCGATCGGCTGGTAGGTGCGCGAGATACCAGAAAGCAGCGGGGCCTTCTGAATCTGCTGATAAGCATCGGTCACCTTACGCTGGACTTCGGACTTCACGCCCTTCTCCACCGCGAGGATCTGATTGAGCTTCGTCACGCGAATAACTGTAGAGGGGTAAGTCCCGCCCGCACATCTGAATATTCACCTGATAACGCCGATCGTCCCGGTGGCCAGACGGTCATAACGCTCAAGGGCGCGGGATGACCAGTTCGCGAAGTGGGTCGCCGCCGTCGATGAAGAGGCGGGCGTTGGGCGTGGTCGCCGCGGCGATGCGCCGCAGCATGCGCTGGCCGGTCTCGGGGTGCCGCCCGTCGAGTGCGCCGACGCGGACGGCGAAGACCAGGTCGTACGGTTCCTCCTGTGCCTGGAGGGCGAAGTCCTCGCCCGCGACCTGGCGGACGCTCATCCGCCCGGCCGCGATCTCCTCAGCCGCACCTGCCTCGGCCTGCGCGATGGCGGCGGCGGACCTGTCGATGGCCAGGATGTGGCCGCTGGTGAGCCGCTCCGCCACCGCCCGCGCGGCCGCCCCCGGCCCGCATCCGATTTCGAGCACCCGTGAGTCCGGCCGGAGGGGGAGCGCGTTCACGACGGCCGCGAGACGCGGCGAAAGAGGTGGCGACATCCACAGAAGAGTAGGCGAAGCCCGGATCCCCCTGGTCGGGGTCGCGGAACTGTCGGTGGCGACGGGCAGAATCGTCGCCATGACCGAACTGACGTCCGCGATCACCGGCTACTGGGATGCCGCCGCCCGCACATTTGACGACGAGCCCGACCACGGCCTGCGCGCCGATCACACGCGCGCCGCCTGGGACCACCTGCTCCGAGCGTGGGCGCCTTCCGATCCGGCCGACATCCTGGACCTGGGGTGCGGGACAGGCTCGTTGTCGCTGTTGCCGGCCGCGTCCGGGCATCGGGTGACCGGCGTGGACCTGGCGCCTCGGATGGTCGAGCGGGCACGGGCCAAGCTCACTGCCGCCGGGCTTCCCGGGCGTTTCCTGGTCGGCGACGCCGCCCTCCCGCCCACCGGCGGGCAACGGTTCGACATGCTGCTGTCCCGGCATCTGCTGTGGACCCTGCCCGACCCACACGCGGCGCTACGCGAGTGGGTCGCCCGGCTTCGCCCGAACGGCCGCCTGGTGCTGATCGAGGGGCGGTGGGGCGGCCCCGGCCAGGCCGAATCACCCTATGTGACCGGCGCCCGGTCACTCCCTTGGGTCGGCGGCGTCACCGCCGCCGACCTGGCTTCCGCCGTACGACCGCTCGTCAGCGATGCCCGCATTCACCCGATCAGCGATGATCCCGACCTATGGGGCGGCCCGGTAACCGACGAACGCTATGCGCTGATCGCACACCTCTGATGCAGGTCGGCCGGCGGGCTTGACCTTGACGCTAGTGTCAAGGGCGTAGCTTCCGTCGCATGCCCATGGAATCGGAGATGAGGATCGGCGAACTCGCCCGGCGTACCGGGGTCAGTGCTCGTTCGTTGCGTTACTACGAGCAGCGGGGGCTGTTGTCGCCGGTCCGTGATGAGAACGGCTACCGGGAGTACGACGAGATCGCCGCGGTTCACGCGGTGAACATCAAGGATCTGATGGACCTGGCGCTCACCGTGGAGGACATCCGGGAGGCCAAGGAGCTGGGGTGCCTGGATCGGCCGTTGGGGCGGGAGGCGTACTGTGCGGCGGCGTTGGACACCGTGCGGGCGCGGCTGGAGAGCCTGGATGAGCGGATCGGGCGGCTGAACCGGTTGCGTGGGCGGCTGGCCGCGCATGCCGAGGAGATCGAGCGCGGGCTCGGCCGGGTCAGGGCGGGCTGATGGTCGTTTCCGCAACGCGGGCCGGGACCGGTGCCGCGTCGATCGGTCGTGCCCTGCCGCTGGCCCTGGCCACGTTCGCGGGGGCCACCGGGGACATGGTGATCGCCGGGGTGCTCCCGGACATCGCCGCTGACCTGCGGGTCGGCGAGCCACTGGCCGGGCAGCTCGTCACGGCGTACGCCATCGCCTACGGGCTCGGCTCGCTGCTGCTGGCGGTGGCCACGGCGCGGCTGCCGCGCCGGCCGGTGCTGTTCGCCGGGCTGGCGGTCTTCGCCGTGGCGAACGTGCTCGCGGCCTTCGCCCCCACGTACGGGATCTTGATCGTGCTGCGGGTCGTCGGCGGGCTCGCCGCCGCGGCCAGTACGCCCGCGGCGATGGCCGCCGCCGCGACGATCGCGCCGGAGGGCCAACGCGGGCGCTACCTGAGCCTGGTCACCACGGGCATCACCGCCGCGCTCGTGCTCGGCGTGCCGATCGGGACGTGGATCGGCGGCGGGTACGGCTGGCGGGCCACGATGCTGTTCGTCGCCGCGCTCGCGCTGATCGCGCTGGTGGGGATCTTCGCGGTGCCGAAGCTCGCGGCCCCGCCGTGGGAGGGGCTGCGCGCCCAGGTCGCGCCGCTCACCCGGACTCCGGTGCTCCGCGTGGTCATCGCCATGATCATCAGCGGTACGGGCGGGCTGATGCTGCTCACCTACATGTTCCCGATCTTCCGTACCGCCGGTGGTGTCGACTACCAGGCGATGTCGGTGCTTTTCACGATCCACGGCATCGCGGGTACGTTCGCGGCCTGGCTCGGCGGGCGCGGGTCCGACCGGATCGGCCCGCACCGCACGCTTGTGCTGGCCTTCGCCGGATATGCGGTTTTCCTCGTCGCGACCGCGGCGGTGACCTGGGCCGGTGACATGCCCATCGCCGTCCTCGGCGCGGCGGCGATCCTGCTGGCTCTGGCCGGGTGGGCGGTCAATCCGCCGTTGCAGTCGATGATGTTCACGCTGGCGCCGGGGGCCGCCGGACCGGCGATGGCGCTGGCCACCTGCGCGATGTTCATCGGGGCTTCGCTCGGCGGGGTGCTGGGCGGCGTGCTGCTGGCCACGGTGGGCGCGGCGGGCATCCCGCTGGCGGGCGGGCTGCTGGTACTGGCCGCCATGCCGATCCTGCCGCGCGCCGGCCGGTGACGGCCCGGGTCGTCAGGCGGGCGGGGAGGTACGCACCGGCAGGCCGGTGAGCGCCCGTTTGATGCCCGGCTGCCAGCCGGCCTCCCCGGCCAGCGCGAGCCCAGGGAACCGGTCGAACAGGCTGGTGAGCGCGATCTGCGCCTCGGCGCGGGCCAGCGCCGCGCCCAGGCAGTAGTGGATGCCGTGGCCGAAGCCGAGGTGGGCGTTGTCCGTGCGGTGCGGGTCGAGGAGTCCGGGCCGGTCGAAGCGGCGCGGGTCGCGGTTGGCCGCCGCGTACACGACCTGCACCGCCTCCCCCGCCGGGATCGCGACGCCGCCGAGTTCCACCGGCGCAAGGGTGTACCGCATGACGGCGATCTCGGCGGGCCCGCCGTACCGCAGGAACTCCTCCACCGCCGCCTCGACGTCGCCGAGCCCAAGAGAGCGGGTCAGGATCAGCCGGACGCTCTGGCTGATCAGGCCCACGGTGGTCTCGTGCCCGGCGATCAAGATGCTGATGGAGAGCGAGATCAGCTCCTCGTCGCCGAGCCGGTCGCCGTCGTTCTCGCGTACCTTGATCAGCCCGGACAGCAGGTCGTCGCCGGGCGCGCGCCGCTTGGCGGCGATCAGGTCGCGCATGTAGCCGACCAGCCCCCTGGCCCCCTCGGCGATCCGGCCCAGGTCGGGCGCGCCGAGGGCGGCGGTCCAGGTGCGCCAGGTGTCGCGGTCATCGGCGGGTACGCCGAGCAGTTCGCAGATGACCTCGATGGGCAGCGGGTAGGCGTACCGTTCGATCAGGTCGAACTCCTCGGGCACGACGGACAGCAGCGCGTCGGCGATCTGCTGGATGCGCGGGCGCAGCCGTTCCACCCGGCGGGCGGTGAACTCGCGGGAGACCAGGCGGCGCAGGCGGGTGTGGTCGGGCGGGTCGTACACGCCGAGGGTGTGCAGCAGGTACGGCGCGACGTCCTCGGGCAGGCCGGCCATCGCGGCGAGGTCGATCTTGCGTTGTTTGGTGATGTCGCTGCTGAAACGGGGGTCGGTCAGCACGGTGACGCTTTCCGGGTAACCGGTGACCAGCCAGATGGGGGTGCCGTCGAGGTAGATGCCGCGGCTGACCGGGCCGTCCTTGGCCAGGCCGGTCAGGTACGCGTCACGGTCGGGGGCGGTCAGCAGACCGGCGAGAGTGCTCATGTCGGCTCCAGAAGGGAACTCGAAAGGGGACTCGAAAGGGGAAAGGGCGGTCCGCGACGGCTTCAGCGCTACTGCCGCTCTTTTCGGACCGCGTCCCATGCGGTCAGGACGCGGTCGTCGGCGAACACGCCCCGGGTGAAGATCTCGATGGCGGCCCTGGAGTACTGCAGGGTGGCGTCGGTGCCGTGCAGGTCGGGCACGCCCAGCGCCCTGGACAGGTGTTCGCCCAAGGTCAGCGGCGCCAGCAGCCACGTCACGTAGATGGCCGCCCGCGCCCGCGGATCCTCGCTGGGCTGCGCCCATCCCTCGCGTACGCCCTGGTCCAGCCAGCGGCCGGCGGCCTCGACGATCTCGTCGAACAACCCGGCGGCCTCCGGCGTGCCGTCCAGGAAGGCCCGGGCCAGGTAGCGGCGTACGGCGGTGCCCGCTTCCAGCAGCGCCCCCAGCCCGGGCGCGTCGCCCAGCGCATCCAGGCCGGGGCCGCCGCGCACCAGCGAGATCACGTACCCGTCGCACTCCTTGCGCAGGCCCTCCTTGCTGCCGAAATGGTGCAGCACCAGCGCATGGGACACCCCGGCCCGCGCGGCGACCGCCCGCACGCTGACCCGGCCGACCCCCTCGGCGCCGAACAGCTCCAACGCCGCGTTCCTGATCCGGGCCCGCGCGGTGAGGTCGTCGCTGTTGTCTGACCGCATGGTCAGCACATTAACCAAATGGTCAGCCTTACGGCAAGCGAATACGCCAGTCCGCCCGGCTCATCACGCCGAAGCGGGACAGCACCGCCAGTGCCAGCACGGCCACCGCCACGATGACGAAGACGTGGCGGGCCGATGCGACGTCGCTCAGCCACGCCGCGGACAGCACGCTGAGCGGGCCGAAACCGGTGGTCAGCAACTGCGAGGTGGCGGTGACGCGGCCGAGGAGGTTCGCCGGAACGGTGTCCTGGAACAAGAGTGTGAGCAGGCGACCGAGCAAGGAGAGCAGGAACATCAACGACATCATCAGCAGGCCGACCGACCAGGTCTGACCGGCCGCGGCCATGACTCCGAACGCCACGCCCATTCCGGCGCACAACAGGGTGATCAGCGTATGGGACGGGAATCGCGCCTGGACCTTCGCGAAGACCAGACCGCCGCCGATCGCGCCGACGGCTCCCATGGTGGTGGCGATGCCGATCTCCATGCCACTGAAATCGAGTTCCTCCCGCATGTAGAAAATGAACATGAGGAAGGCGGCGCCGATGAAGAAGTCGAAGAAGCCGCGCCAGATGGCGATCTGCCGATACAGCGGGTTGCCGAAGGTGAAGCGAACACCTTCCCACATGTGCCGCAGCACATCGTTTTGGGTAGCGGAGTCGTGAGCCGGGTCCGCGATGCCCCACGACGGGATCTGGCTCAGCGACACGAAAAGCAGCAGGAAGACCCCGGACGTGACGAGCAGCGCGCCGCCGACGTCGCTCAGCCCGACGACCCAGCCCGCCAGCATCGGGCCGACGGCCTGGGCGATGGAGACGAAGACCTGCATGAGGCCGTTCGCGCGGGGAAGCGTCTGCCGGTCCACCACCCTGGGCAGCGCGGCGGTGTCGGCGACCAGGTACAGGCGGACCAGGAAGTCGATCAGCGCGGCGGCGGCGATCAGCGCCACGGTGCCGAGCGAGCCGGTCAGGGCCAGCGCCCCGCAGGCCGCCATGACCAGGACCTCGGCCCCGGTGATCAGGAGCAGCAGCCGTTTCCGGCTGACCAGGTCGACGATACTTCCGCCGATGACGGCGACAATGAACTCGGCGACGAAACCGACCGCGAACATGAGACCCATCAAGACCGGCGAGCCGGTCAAAGATAAGACGACCAGCGGCATTACCAGGTCATACGAGGTCTCCGCGAGCCGATGTATCGCAGCCCCACCGATAAGCCAGCGAGCAGCAGGATTCATTGACTTCTTTTAACATTCGCCCGAGCCGTTGATCAAGCAAGGGTCAAATGGTCAAATGGTCAAATGGCCGAATGGCTAGGCGGCGACCTGTTCGGCGTCCCGGGGTTCGGCGGGGGTCTTGCGCCGGGTCAGGTAGACGTAGCCGATCGCGCCGAGGAAGAGGGCGATCGAGGTCCACTGGTTGAGCCGCATTCCGAAGATCTCGTTGGCTGGATCGACCCGCATGCCCTCGATCCAGAAGCGGCCCAAGGTGTAGCCCGCCACGTACAGGGCGAAGAGGCGGCCGTGATGCAACATGAAACGACGACCGGCCCAGACCAGGACCAGCGTCAGCGCCAGGTTCCACAGCGATTCGTACAGGAACGTGGGGTGATAGGTGGTGACGCCAGGTACGGTGCCGGGGCGGCCCGCCTCGATCTCCAGGCCCCATGGCAGGTCGGTGGGGCCGCCGAACAGTTCCTGGTTGAAATAGTTGCACCACCGGGCGATGGCCTGGCCGAGTGCGACGGCGGGCGCGACGGTGTCGGCGACCTCGCTCACCGTGATGCCGCGGCGCCGGCAGGCGATCCACACGCCCACCGCGCCCAGCGCGACGGCGCCCCAGATGCCCAGGCCGCGCCAGCCCGGTCCGGATTCGCTCCAGATCAGGATGGCGTCGATGGGCCGGTTTGGGGCATCGGGCCCGAAATACAACTGCCAGTCGGTGATGACGTGGTACAGCCGCCCGCCCACGATTCCGAACGGCACTCCCCAGACCGCCAGGTCGACCATGGTCCCCGGTGTTCCGCCGCGGGCCCGCCAGCGGTACTCCGCGAAGGCGACCGCGACGACGATGCCGAGCATGATGCAAAGGGTGTAGCCGCGGATGGGAATCCACCCGAGGTGCCATACCTCTGCGGGCGGCGGGGGGATCACGGCAAGCGACATGGCAGGCAATCTATTTCAATTTCCCTGAAGAGGGGACCCCGTTCGCGTACCGCCACGCCATGAAAGCGTCAGGAACGGCCGCGGAGTCCCGCCGCGACCTTCTCCGGCGTCGGGGCCTCCATGACGTCCATCACCTCGCCGTCTCTGAGGAACAGCACCCGGTCGGCGTACGCGGCGGCGGCAGGGTCGTGCGTGACCATGACGACGGTCTGTTCCAAGGTGTCGACTACGCTTCTGAGCATCGCCAGGATCTCCTCCCCCGACCGGGTGTCCAGGTTTCCGGTCGGCTCGTCGGCGAACACGACCTCCGGCCGGGCCACCAGCGCGCGGCAGATGGCGGCCCGTTGTTGCTGGCCGCCGGACAGTTCGTTGGGGCGGCGGTGTACGTGCTCGGCGATCCGCGTACGGGTCACCAGCTCGCGTACCCACCCCTGGTCCGCCCGGCCGCCCGCCAGCCGTACCGGCAGCTCGATGTTCTCCTTCGCGGTCAGCGCCGGAAGTAGGTTGAACGCCTGGAAGACGAAACCCACCCGCCGCCTGCGCATGGTGGCCAGCTCGGCCTCGGTCAGCGCGGTCAGATCGACGCCGCCCACGCTGACCGTGCCCGAGGTGGGCCTGGTGAGCCCGGCCGCGCACTGGAGCAGCGTGGTCTTGCCCGACCCCGACTGCCCCATCACCGCGGTGAACGACCCGCGGGCGAAGCCGTGGCCGACGTCCCTGAGCGCGGCGCCTCCACAGCGAGCCGGGCCACTGCTGACAGCCTTCCGCCGCCGCCCGCCCGAATCGTCCGCATCCCGGATGATCTCCGCGCGGTACTCCGGACCCTCGGCGGGAGTACCGAGGTACCGTCGCGGGGCTTCGCGCACGACGGCTAGGGTGCTGTGCCATGCCGGAGACGCGCCTGGACACCGCCCGGATCCGGGCGGCCCGCCGGGTGATCGACCCGGTCTTCCTGGACACCCCGCTGTACCGCTGCGAGGCGCTGGAGCCCGGCCTCGGGTGCGCGGTGAGCATCAAGCTCGAAACGGCGAACCCGGTACGCAGCTTCAAGGGCCGCGGCACCGAGCTGGTCGCGAGCCTGCTCGCCGATGCCGGCCGGCGGGCCGTGGTCTGCGCCAGCGCGGGCAACCTCGGCCAGGCCCTCGCCTGGTCCGGTCGCGGCCGGGGGCTCGACGTCACCGTCGTGGCGTCCCGCTTCGCGCCGGCGGCCAAGCTCGATCGCATCCGCGCCCTGGACGCCAGGCTGGAGCTGGTGGACGGCGACTTCGACACGGCGCGCGAGCGGGCGGCGGCCATCGCCCGGCACGACGGCGTACGGCTGGTCGAGGACAGCCTGGACATCGAGACCTGCGAGGGCGCGGCGACCATCGGTCTGGAGCTGGCCGACGCCGCGCCGTCGTTCGACACCGTGCTGATCGCGCTCGGCGGCGGGGCCATGGCCACCGGCGTGGGCCATGTGCTGAAAGCCCTGGCGCCGGGAGTCGAGGTGATCTGCGTACAGCCGCTGGGCGCACCGGCGATGACGTACTCCTGGCGCCGCCGGCACGTGGTCACCACCGACTCGACCGACACCATCGCCGACGGCGTCGCCGGCCGGCGTCCCATCCCCGCCGTCCTGGACGACCTCCTGCTGGTGGCCGACGACGCCGTCCTGGTCCGGGAGTCGTCGATCATCGCCGGCATGCGCATGCTTTTCGACCATGCCGGCCTCGTCGTCGAACCCTCGGCGGCGCTCGGCCTCGCGGCCGTCCTCGAAGACCGCCCCCGCTTCGCCGGCAGGCATGTGGCCACCATCGTGTGCGGCGGCAACGTCGACATGGACGCCTACCTGCGCTGGGTGGGCGCGTCTCCGATCGACAGAACCTGACCTCCACCGGGGCCCGGCACACGGCCTCACGCCTGCACGACCTTCAAGCTCCATTATTCCGGAATTTCGATTTTATGGTTCAATCGAGTCATGCAGACGATCCTCAGCATGTTCCTGGCCGCCGCCGTGGCGGCCCCGGTGACCGGTGGCGTCGCCGCCCCCGCCCCCGCCGACCTCAAGAACGTCGAGTCCGTACTCGCCTACATCCGCGCCCATCCCAATGACGTCGCGCTGGTGACGAAGGGCATCAGGCACAACGCCGACCAGCTCACGTCCGTCGCGTCCGCCCTCAAGATCACCCACCTGGCCGCCTACGCCGACGCCGTGCGCAAGGGGAAGATCAAGCCGGGCGAGCGCGTGCCCGTGGCCCGATGGAACGCCTATCACCTGCCCGGTACCGACGGCGGCGCGCACGAGGAAGCGCTCAAGCGGCTCAAGCCGGGCGCGAACGCGACGCTCGACCAGATCGTCTCCGCGATGATCGAGGAGAGCGACAACGCCGCCGCCGACCTGCTGCGCGACCGCCTCGGCCCCGCCGCGGTGAGCAAGTTCGCGCGGACCCCGGTCGGCACCATCAACGGCGAGATGCTCCGCGGGTTCGGCGGCTGCAAGCTGCCCGCCGACGTCTGCCTGAAGAACTACGTCAAGGCCGGTAAGCAGATCCAGCTCAAGCTCCCCGGCATCGCCGAGCAGGCCGCCTGGGCCGAGAAGGTGACCCGTATCAAGCCCGGCGTACTGCGCGCGGTGCTCTCCGACCTCAGGAAGGACAAGATCGCGCGAAAGCACCTGGAGTGGCCGATGCGTCAGCCCGGTGCCGACCCCGACACGCTGCGCCTCGGCGCGAAGGGGGGTGCGCTGCCCGGCATCATCAGCGAGGCGATGTACACCGTCCAGCCTGGAGAGAAGCCGCGCGAGACGGTACTGGTGCTGCGGCGCCTGCCCACGTCGACTTGGCTGTCGGGGCTGCGAAGCTATGCTCATCAGCAGTTCATCGTGCGGATGGCGACCGATTCGGCGTTCTTCGCGAAGGTTCGTGCAGCATTGAAGTGAGGCAGCACTGAGCAGTGCCGACGACCGGCTGGAGAGCCTTGAGGCGCGGGTCGCCGCCCTTGAGGCCGCGCTCAACGCGCCCAAGCCGGTGGCCGCCGGCGATGACACGGGTCTGATCACCTACGGTGGTCAGGCCAAGCTCGGCGGCTATGAGTGGCTGTGGGAGGTGAAGCGCAGCCCCGGGTGGTTGCTGCGGCAGCCGGCCGGGCCGCTGGCCGCCGTACTGGCCGCCGCCGGGCACCCGGCCCGCTTCCAGATCCTGCAGTTACTGGTCGCCGGGCCCAAACCGGTCGCCGACCTGCAGACCGAGCTGGCCCTGGCCTCGCCTGGCCAGCTCTACCACCATCTCAAGACGCTGACCTCGGCCGGGCTGGTCGAGCAGCCGGAGCGCGGGGTCTATCGGGTCCCGGCGCATGCGATCTTCCCCGTGCTGGCCCTCGCCGCCGCCGCGATCGACGTGACAGAGGACTCAGGCAGGCCGCCGCAACCTCACGATCTTCCCGGCTGAGGCGGCGAAGCGGAGGCACGGGCGCGGGCGGTCATGTGGTCACCTGCTGAGGTCTGACGCGGAGTACGGTGAGTGATCCGAGGAACGCGAAGACGCCGCCCACGATGAAGAGTGCGTGGTACCCGCCGAGGTGCTGTACCGCCAGTGCGGCGACGAACGGTGCGACGACCTGGGGCGCGTTCAGGGCGATGTGGAAGACGCCCAGGTCACGACCGGCGTCGCCGGTCTTGGGCAGCACGATGGTGGCGAGGGAGAGGTCGACGCCGAGGAACGCGCCGAGGGCGAATCCGCTCAGTCCGGCCTGGACGAGGAACATGGTCCAGCTCGGCGAGAGCAGCGGCAGGACGATCGAGAACGTCAGGAGCAGGGACGAGATCAGCACGAACCCCCGGTGCCGCCCCAGGCGGTCCACCAGCGGCCCGGAGATCAGGGTGCCGATGGTGAGGAACACGATGCTGGTCGTCTGGGCGGTCGCCACCGCGGAGGCGGGCGCGAGCCCGGCCGGCAGCACGATGTGATCTTGCAGGATGTACAGGCTGAAGCCGAAAACGGTGTTGTAGCCCAGATAGATGACCGCCCGGGAGATGAACACCCACCGGTAGTCCCGGTCGCGAAGGCTGCTGAACATCGCCAGGAACTGCCGCCCCATGGGCTCGCGCGCAAGGTCCGGAGCGTCCTGCGCCGTGTTGGAGCGTTCCCGGATGAGCACCGCGGAGATGACGGACGCGATCAGGAAGAGGCCGCCGAGCAGCGCGTACGCGACCATGACGGAGTCGACCAGGGCCGCGCCCAGTTGGACGCCGATGATGCCGCCCACGGGAATGCCGACCCCCTGCACGGTGCTGGCCAGGCCGTGGCGCTTCGCCGGAATGCCTTCCGGAATCGTGGCCAGGATGATGTTGAGGCCGATGTTGATCGTGGCCTGGACCAGGAACCAGCCGATCACCAGGCCGGTCACGGTGGAGACCGCTCCGGTGAGCACCAGCGCGGCGGCGGTCAGGACACCGCCGGCGAGGATCCAGGGTGATCGACGCCCCCAGCGCGTCCGGGTGCGGTCCGACATCAGTCCCACCAGCGGCGGTATGCCGAACGAGGCGATCGCGCTCACGCCGTTGACGAGGGCCAGGGCGGCGACGGCGCCGTCACCGGCGGCGGACCTCACCTGCGAGGGCAGGAGCACGGCGATGGCGGCGTTGTTGGCGGCGTACCCGAAGACGTTCACCAGGAACATCGCGGCGAGAAGGGCCGGGACGCGCCCGCGACGCGGAGCGTCGGTGGCGGGCTCGGTTCGGGGGGTGGGGACGGGGGTGGGCAAAGCGGTCATGCGGGTTCCTCTGTTCTCATGGCACGGCTCTGGGACGGGCGGGCCGATGACGGCCGCCGTTCAGAGGTGGTGTTCGCGCATGAGCCGTTGATCGCTTCCCCGAGATCGGCACCGGCGCGCTCACAGTACGTGAGCATCGATCCTGCGGCCAACGGAAGCCAGCAAAAGTCATGAAAGTACCGGAACTGGTCAAAACCGGCGTGGCCGCTGTCGCGCGGCTCGGCGATCGTGGACGCGATGACATCGCACACGATGCTCATCCGTGCTGGACAGGAGGCTGCCGGCCGATCGGTGGGGCCTGTGCCGTACGGGCCGGGGCCGGGTCGGCGGCAGGCCGGTGAGGTACCGCATCAACATTCCGCGGGTGCTTCGCGCCGGCGTCGTGGGCGCTTGGAGAGAGGTTCGATATGGAAGTCACCGTCAACAAGCCGGCCTGCGTGGGCGCGGGTCAGTGCGCCCTGGTCGCCGACGATGTGTTCGACCAGGATGACGACGGCATCGTGATCATGCTGAAGAGCGTGATCGGCCCCGCTGACGAGGCGGCCGTGCGGCGGGCCGCCGCGTTGTGCCCGTCGCACGCCATCAAGCTCGCGGAGTAGCGCGGCATGGAGTCCGGTACGCGATCGGACGTGCTCATCGCGGGCGCGTCGGTGGCGGGGCTGACCACGGCCAGGACGCTGCGCGACGAGGGCTTCCCCGGGACGATCACCATGATCGGCGATGAGGACGCGCTGCCGTACGACCGGCCGCCGCTGTCCAAGCAGATCCTGACCGGCAAGTGGGACATCGAGGAGTCCGCGTTGTGCACCGAGGCGGACCTGGACCGGCTCGGGGTCCGGCTGCTGCGGGGTACGGCGGCGGTGTCGCTCGATCCTTCCGGGCGGGTGGTGACCACGGCGTCCGGCGACGAGCTGCGTTACGGCACTCTCGTGGTGACCACGGGGACGTCGGCTCGGCGCCCGGCGTACGGGGCGGGCCTCGGCGGGGTCCACCTGCTGCGTACGCGCGCCGACGCCACGGCCCTGCGGGACGACCTCGCCACGGCCCGGCACGCCGTCGTGGCCGGGGCGGGCGTCCTGGGGTCGGAGATCGCCGCCGCGCTGCGCGAACTCGGCGTCGCGGTGACCCTCGTCGGACGCTCCCGGCACCTGCGCCTCGGTCTGGCGGGCGGCCTGCTGTCGCCGCTCATCGCGCGGTTGCACCGTGCGAACGGCGTCGATCTGCGGCTCGGCGAGGAGGTCGCCGGGCTGCGCGGCGGTGATCGGGTGACGGCGGTGGTGCTGTCCGGTGGCGACGTGATCGAGACGGGTCTCGTGGTCGCGGCCATCGGATGCGTGCCCAACACCGGGTGGCTCGCGTCGAGCGGGCTCGATGTCTCCGACGGGGTGGTCTGCGACTTCGCGGGCCGTGCCGCGCCGGGCGTCTTCGCCGCGGGCGACGTCGCGGCCTGGACCGATCCGCGTACGGGGGTCCCCGTCCGGGTCGAACACCAGCTCAACGCGGCCGAACAGGCGCAGCTCGTGGCCGGGACCATCGCCACCGGCACGACGCCCGCCGCGCCGCCGGTGCCGTTCTTCTGGTCGGAACTGTTCGGGACCAGGATTCAGGTCTACGGGCACGGTGACGGTGAGGGTACCTCGCTCGACACGATCGCGGGCGACGCGGAATCGGGGCGGTTCGTCGCCGCCGTCCAGCGGGACGGAATCGTCACCGGAATCGCCGGATGGAACATGCCGCGCGATTTTCGTGCCGCCCGCGCGCATGTCGGCCGTCCGGCCGCGGAACTCAGCCGGCTTTGAATCGCCGATTCTTGGAAGAAAGGAAGGTGGCGATCGTGACGGACTCGCTCTGCACGATACGCGACACCGCGACCTGCCCGTACCCCGATGCCGCCACGATGCCCTTCGACGGTACGCCGCGGCCGAAGGGGGCCGGCGGAAACGCCGGTCGGTTCGTGACCCGGCACGAGAGCGTGGGAATCGCGGGCCTGCCAATGGGCGCGGGCCGTGACGCGGTGGCGCACATCAGCGCCGGTGGAACGGTCCTGTTGCCGACCCAACCGGCCCAGATGGCGGAATCAGGGTCCGATCCAGCGCTGATCTCGATGGCGGCGGAATTCGCGGGCGTTCTGCCCACCTACCAGACCGGAGCGGTGTCCGTTGACTGAGAATGAGCACTCTGACGCGATGATTCACTGGGACACGCTTCCGCCCGGGGTGCCCGGGAGCGCGGAATGGTCGCATTCCGGCATCGCGCTGGACCGCGAGGGAAATCTGTACTGGGCCCACCCCGGCGGCGGGGCGATTCTGGTCCGGCGGGCGCTCGACGGCAGCATCGCGCAGGTCGAGGTGCCGCTACTGGAGATCCACGGGATCACCTATGACCCGAGCGGGGGCGGCGCGCTCTGGCTCGCGGACCCCGGCTTCAAGGCCCGGCCGCCGGATTACGATTACGAGGCCCGGGAGGGGAGTGCGGGCCGCTTCGACCTTGCGACGCGCGAATTCACCGCGTTGCGCGCGCCGGCGCATCCGGCGTACACGGGCGATTCCTGGCGGCCCACGTCCATCGCGGTCACCGGCCCCGCCGTTTTCGTCGCGGACGGTTACGGCGCGAGCCTCGTCCACATTTACGGCGAGCGCGGTCATGAAAGGACCATCGACGGCGCGGAATCGGGAAAGCCGTTCGCCTGCCCGCACGGCCTGGTGATCGCCGAATCGGATCGCGGCCCGGAACTGGTCGTGGCCGACCGGGGCAACCGCCGGCTGATGACCTTCGGCCTGGACGGCGAATATCGCGGGAGTTTCACCGACGTCCGGTTGCGGGCTCCGAGCTGCCTCGCCGTACGAGGGCGCGAACTCATCGTCACCGACCTCGACGGGGCGCTGACGGCGGTGGATCTGGAGAAGGACGCGCTGCGGCACATCGTCCCGTTCCCCGCCGCCGAAAAGCGCGAGGGCTGGCCGAATGATCGGCGCGATGGCACGCTGAGCCGGCCGCACCTGGCGGAGGGAACGCTCAACAGCCCGCACGGGGTGGTGGTCGGGCCGGACGGCTCCATCTATCTCACCGAGTACGTCATCGGGGGCCGCGAGGTACGCCTGACGCCACGGTAGGGGAAATCGTTCCGGCGGCTACGCTGAGTGGTGAGCACGGGACCGGCTGCGCGAGAGGAGGGCCACGGCCGATGCGCGTCCTTTACGAACATCTCGAACCGGAGTTCCCGGTGAACTGGCGCTACACGCGGTTCCGGGCGCCTCGGCTGGAGGCGTACTGGCATTTCCATCCTGAGTACGAGCTGACGTACATCCTGCACGGGACCGGCACCCGGCTCGCCGGTAATTCCGTGGAGGAGTACCGGCCGGGAGACCTCGCGCTGTTCGGCCCCGATCTGCCGCACACGTATGTGACGATGCCGGAGAGCGAGCCGATCGAGGCGATCGTCATTCACTTCGCCCGGGATTTTCTCGGCGCGGAGTTCTTCGACTCGCCCGTGTTCGGGAACGTGCGGCGGATGCTCGACGACGCCCGGCGCGGCATCCGCTTTCCCGGCGCGCTCCCCCCGCTCGAAGACCTGGGGCGGCTCACGCCCCCGGAACGAACGGTCGAGTTGCTTCGCGCCCTCGTCATGCTGAGCCGGACGCCCTACATCCTGCTCGCGACGGGACGCAGCCCGTCGGTCCTCCATCAAAGTACGGCGGTGCGGATCCAGGCCATGATGAAGGCGATCCATTCCGGTTACACCGCCCGGCTGTCGCTGGAGGACATCGCGGCGGCGGCGCACATGAACGCCAGCGCCGCCAGCCGGCTGTTCGCCCGAAGTACCGGTTTCACCGTCTCGCACTATGTGAACCTCGTGCGCGTCAACCGGGCATGCCAGTTGCTGCGGGACACCGACCGCTCGGTGTCCACGATCGCCGCGGATTCCGGTTTCGGCAACCTCTCCAATTTCAACCGGCGTTTCCGCGAACTCAAGAAGATGTCCCCCCGCGAATACCGGGCGAACTTCCGGGTCGAACTGGAAACCGTCCCGGTCACCGACCTCGACGCCCTCCGCCGCCATCGCACCCACGGCACCGCGGCCGTCCGGCCGTAGACGACGCGGACAAGCCCGACGTCCAGGGCCGTCCGTGCGAGCGTGACCGTCGGCGAAGGCGCATCGGTCCATCATGAGAAGCGATGGTCTCCGGTCAAGTCGATCGCCTGCGACGGTGACCATCGAATTGTCGGTGGGCTCCGGCACCATGACTCGCATGGCCATCCAGCGCCCCGACGTCTCCTGGCTCTGCGGCGAGTACGCCTGGGAGTACTACTGCTTCATGTACATCCGCGCCACGCCGCAGGAGGTGGTCGCCCGCCTCGGCGGCCACTGGGAGGACTTCAAGCCCGGCCCCTTCCCCGGCGACCCGGACCGTTACCCGGGCCCTGGAGAGCGGCTCGGCGTCACCTCCCTCGGCGACTGGACGTTCGTCTTCGACCCCGACTGGCTCGGCACCGACGAAAACGTGGTCAGGAGACTCTCCAAGGGCACCCGCCTGGTCTCCCAGGCCGCCCTCGGCGTCAAGGGCGTCGACTACTTCTACTGGTGCGACGACGGCGAGATCAAATTCTGCTTCGCAGCCGACGAGGGATACATGATGGAGCCCCCGGCCGAACTCGCGGCCACGATGGCGCAGATCGACCGCCTCTACCCACCGCTCGCCCTGCCCCACGACGGGCCGGCCTTCCTGCTCGTCGAGCACCTGACCGGGATCATGCCGACAGAGCAACTGCTGAAGGGCTCTACATTGATGTGGGGGGTCGTCCCAGTGCCGACCAAGTCCTAGCGTCGGCCAGCGGGAGGAGGGATGCGGTGAACCCGGAGAGAACGCCTGAAGGTGATAAGTCGCATATAGGCGACATGATCGGAGAGCTTCTTTCGTTCTGGACGTTCGGTCCGGACGCCTATGCATCCGAGCACAATCAGCGATATCACCCGCTCAAGCTCGTGATCTGGACAGTGGTGGCGGTCGGTGTGTCGGCGGTTGTGTCCGCCGCACGGCTGGCGTTGTTCGGGGAGCCCAGGGTGGGGTGGGCCGTGGCGTTGTTCCCGTTGGTGCTGCCGCTCACCGGGGCCGTGGCGCACAAGCCGCCCCGTTTCGTTCCCGGCCTGGTGGCGGGGCTGGGGGCGGGGCTCATCACGGCGTTACTGCTCGGGATCGACCTTGGTACGTCGCTCAGTTCGTTCTGGTCCGGGTTCGCGGCGATGTGTGCTGGATTTCTGGCGTGCTCGGTGGTGTTCTCCGCTATCACCTGGCCGCGGCCCATGCCCGCGGACGACGGCGGGCCGCGATGAGACCTTCATCGTGGAGTACGGCCCCGCCCGCGACGTGGGTGTTGATGGCCGGGGCCATCGCCGGAGGGGTTCTTCTCGGTCCTGTCGACCTGCTGGCGCAGATGACGCTGCCCTATCCATGGGCCAATCTCGCGAACTCGCCGGCCGTGTGGGCGGTCGCCGCCTTCGCCGCGGGCGCGTGGGGCGTCCGGGGTCTGGTGCGCGTGTCCTTGGCCGGGGCGCTCCTGCTCGTTCTCGCCGTGGAGGGTTACTACGCCACGGCCGTCATCTTCCTCGGCGATGACAGTGCCACGCTCTACAACCCGGTGGCCTTCATCTGGATGGGCTTCGGTGTCGTGGCGGGTGTCGTCTTCGGCATCGCCGGGGCCTGGTACCGAAGCGGCCTCAGGTGGCAGGCGAACATCGGGCTCGCCGCGCTGGGCGGGGTCTTCATCGCCGAGGCGCTGAGGAACGTACTGTCGGGGGCGTTCGGATGGTCCACGGCGGCGATCCTGGCGGTGGTCGCGTTGCTGGTGCCCCTCGCGCTCGGCCGTACGCGATGCCATCGGCTGGAAAGCCTTGCGCTGGTCGTACCGATCGCGCTGCTCGGAGTCGTCGGCTATCTCATCGCCATGTGACCCCGTTCATCCGTTCTCTGCCGAGCCCCCGGCGGAACGTCCTTCGGGGCCGCCCGAGACGGTGAGTGGTTCGACTATTTCTACGAGCAATTCACCCTCGTCTGGCACAACGCGAAATGCGATCCTCAAGACCGGTGAACCATTGGACGACGGCACGAATCACGTCGAACCACGTCGAACCACGTCGAACGACTCGACATCTAGGTACGGGTCTGCGTGAAGGCCACGACGAGTTCCAGGCCGCCTCCCGGGTTGGGGCTTGCGTCCACGGTGGCGCCGTGGGCCTTGGCGATGGAGGCGACTATCGACAGTCCGAGGCCGGCGCCTTGTTCGCGGGTGGTCTGGAGACGCCGGAAGGGCTCGAAGAGATCGCCGAAGCGTTCCCGGGGGACCTGGGGGCCGGTGTTGCGGACCGTCAGGGCTCCGTGGGAGAGCGTCACCTCGACGGTTCCGCCGGGATGGTTGTAGCGAATCGCGTTGTCGATGAGGTTGGTGACGAGCCGGTTGAGCAGGACGGGGTCGCCATCGACGACGAACGGCTCCGCCCGTGCCGTCATGGTGATCCCGCCCGCGGCCTTCTCCGCCAGCACGAGCCGTACCACCTCGTCCAAGGCCACCGGGCTCCGCTTGTCCAGGCCGTGTTCCGCCTGGGCCAGGACCAGCAAGGCGTCGATGAGGTTCTCCGCGCGGCGGTTGTGGAGCAGGAGCGTACGGCGGATCTCGCCGATGTCGTCCGGCAGCCCGATCTCGATCGCCGCCCGCTGGACGGCCAGCGGGGTGCGCAGTTCGTGGGATGCGTTCGCGATGAACCGGCGCTGCCCCGCGACGGACCGTTCGAGCCGGTCGAGCATCGCGTCGAAGGTGTCGGCCAGTTCCTTCAGCTCGTCCTGCGGCCCGGACAGCGCGATCCGTTCGTGCAGGGTGGACAGGGACAGCCGCTGCGCGGTGGCGGTGATCCGGTGGACGGGCCGGAGCATACGCCCGGCGACCAGCCGGCCCACGACCAGCGAGACCAGCGTCAGGGCCGCGACCGTCAACCACGTCACCTCCCACTGGTAGCCGATCACGTCGTTCACCAGCTCGGGCAGCGGCGGGCGGGACGGCCGCTCGCCGGGCAGCCCTGGCGCGGGCGGTGCCAGCGCGCCAGGGGGCAGCCGCGCGATCCGCGTGTCCAGCGTCCGGCGCAGCAGCAGGTTGACCGTGACCAGCAGTACGACCGAACTCAGCAGGAACAGCCCGGAGTAGATCAGCGTGAGCCGTACCCGGATCGTCGTCACAGCAGGTAGCCCGCGCCGGGAATGGTGTGGATGCACGGCGGGTCGCCCAGTTTGGCGCGCAGGCGGCTGACCACGACCCGCACCACCGTGGTGAAGGGGTCGGCGTGCTCGTCCCACGCCTCTTCGAGCAGCCGTTCGGCGCTCACCACCGCGCCGTCCGCCCGCATCAGCACCTCAAGGACCGCGAACTCCTTGAGCGACAGGTGCAGGTGCCGCCCGTCCCGCGCGGCCTGTAGCCGGTGGGTGTCGAGCACGATGCCGTGCCGGGCCAGCACCGGCGGTACCTGCGGCCGGCTGCGCCGTCCCAGGGCCCGTACCCGGGCGACCAGCTCGGCGTAGTCGAACGGCTTGGGCAGGTAGTCGTCGGCGCCCATGCCGAGGCCCGCCACCCGCTCCGGAACCGACGCCGCCGCCGTCATCATCAGGATCCGGGTACGGCCGGCGCGCGCGACCAGCTCACGGCAGACGAGGTCGCCGTGCATCTCGGGCAGGTCGCGATCCAGTACGAGGACGTCGTAGTCGTGTACCGCCAGCCGTTCGACCGCGGCGAGTCCGTCGTACACCACGTCAACGGCCATGGCGTGGCGACGCAACCCCACCGCCACGAGATCGGCGAGGTCACGTTCGTCTTCGGCCACCAGAACCCGCATGCTGACGTGCATACACCAATCGCGGTTACAGCCGCGTTAACCAGCGCGTTCACGGCCGGGAAACCCGCCCCCGGCCATGCTTACGGCCATGATCAAAGCCATCTGCGCCGCCGTTGTGGTGACGGCCTGCGCCATGTCCGCGCCCGCGGCCACGCCCGCGCCGGCTTCTGGTTGCCTCCCCGCGACGGCTCCGCCGCCGAATCCGGCGCCGCCGACGTCGGTGAACACGCTCCGGCAGGCGTACTTCTGCGTACTGGACAACTACTACAGCGGCCCGGCCATGGACTCCACGGGGCTACTGAAGAGCGCCCTCGCCGCCTACACCCAGCACCTGATGCGGAACGACGCCGACCGGGCCGACCTGCACCTGCCCGCCCTGACCGGGAACCGCGACTCCGACTGGAAGGCGTTCGCGAAGGCCCTCGGCACCGGTGACCCCGCCGCGCTGCGGGCCGCGATCACCGGTATGGTCGCCGGGCTCCACGACAACCACGCCCGCTGGATCAGGCCGGCTCCGCCGTCGGAGGACGGGCCGGTCGGGACGGGCATCGTGGGCGCGTCGGCCCAGCAGGGCGATCGGTTCGACCCGGCGGCCCGGCCGCCGATGTTCATCACCCAGGTGCTGCCCGGCAGCCCCGCCGCCAAGGCCGACGTACGGCCGGGCGACATCCTGGTCAAGGTCAACGGCGTGCCGACGTTCATCGGCGACAAAGTGAACCAGAGCATCCTCGACACCCTCACCACCGAAACGGTACGGCTCACCCTCAAGCGCCCCACGAGCGGACGAACCCGGACCGTCAGCATCAAGCAGGGTCCGCTCACCCGGCAGCCCCTGGCGGTGACGTCGAAGCCGCTTCCCGGCGGCGCGACCTACGTCCGGCTGCCCGGGTTCTTCGACGGCGCCGCCGACAAGGTCATCGCCGCGTTGCGGAGCAAGCCGAAGGCGGTGGTCCTGGACCTGCGCGGCAACGGCGGCGGGTCGCCCCGCGAGGTGACCCGGCTGCTCGGCGCGTTCGCGCACGGCAAGATCACCAGCTACTTCTGCCCCCTGAAGGGCGACTGCACGCCCAACCGGACCGACGACAGCGTCCCGCTGCTCGGCTCGCGCCTGATCGTCCTCACCGACCGCGCGTGCGCCTCGGCCTGCGAGGACTTCAGCGCGGCGGTCAGGGACAACGACCTCGGCACCCTCATCGGCACCCGCACCGCCGGCGCCATCTCCGGCCCCAGCAGCGGCTACCTCCTCGACGACGGCAGTGTCCTGCTCCTGCCCAAGGTCCGGCACCTCGGCCCCGCCCGCGAGATCATCGACACGATAGGCGTACCGGTCGACCACCACGCCCCGATGACGGCCCTCGACCTCGCCACCGGCCGCGACCCCGGCGTGGCCAAGGCCCTGTCGCTACTCTGACGCCTTTCGGCCGGACACCCCGAGCTTGGGGCTCCTCCCCGGTACGGCCCAGCAGCGCATCTTCGCCGATCGCCGCCGGGCTACTCGCCCTGCGCAGGCGCGACCTCGCGTGACACCGTGGCCGGCCGGCGGCCGAAGGACGCGATGACCTTGGCGTACGTACGGGCGGCGGCCGTCAGGTCGGTCACGGACACCCACTCGTCCACGGCGTGGGCCTGCCGCATCGAGCCGGGGCCGTAGACCACGGTGGGGATGCCGAGCCGGTTGCGCAGGAAGCGGGCGTCGGTGCCGAGCGAGAGGCCCACCGGGCCGGCGTCGCGACCGGCCGCGTCGAGCAGGAGGTCGGCGAAGGGGTGCGGGAGCGGAAGTTCCGACGCCTCGCAGAAGAACGTCGGCCGCACGGTGAAGTCCACGTCGGGGCAGGTCTCGCGCGCCTTCCGCAGCACCGACCGGAGTACGTCGTCGGCCGTCTCGCCGGGCAGTGAGCGGCGGTCGATGACGAACTCGCAGTGCGGCGCGACGACGTTCGCCGCCAGGCCGCCCTGGATCATCGACACGTTGCAACTGGGGCGGCCCAGCAGCGGATGGTCCTCGTCGTGGAAGGTGGCCAGGTGCAGGGCGCGGACCAGCCGGGCGGCGTCGGCGATGGCCGACCGGGAGCGGCCGGGCTCGCCGCCGTGCCCGGCCTCGCCGGTGACCTCGATCCTGGCCTGGAACGAGCCGCGTTCGGCGACGGCGACGCGTAATTCGGTGGGCTCGGGGACGATGCAGGCGTCGGCGTGGATCAGCCCGGCGGCCAGCAGGGCCTCGGTACCGTGCGCGCCGCCGGTCTCCTCGTCGGCGACCAGATGGAACTCCACATCGGCGGCCAGCGGCAGCCCGGCGTCCTGGCAGGCCCGCAGCCCCTCGATGGCGGCGGCGATGCCGCCCTTCATGTCGGCCGCGCCGCGCCCGACGACCCGCCCGTCCCGGACGATGCCGCCGAAGGGCGGCACCGACCAGTCGGCCGCCGCCACCGGCACGACGTCGAGGTGGCCGTTGAACAGCAACGTCGGCGCGCCGGGACGGCCGCAGGCGTACCGGGCCAGCACCGACGGCCGCCCGGACGGGGCTCGGAAGATCCGGGTCTCACAGCCGGACGACTCCAGTGCCTCCACCACCGACGGCACGATGGCGGCCTCCCGGCCGGGCGGGTTCTGGGTGTCCACCCGGACCAGTTCGGCGGTCAGCGCCGTCACCCGTTCGGCCGAGACGTGCCCGGTCATCCGGGACCGTCCGGGACGTCGGCGGTGGTCAGGATGCCGACGTCGGCCAGCGCCCGGACGAAGGGGCCGAGCGAGGGACGGTCGGCGAGCAGTTCGGCCAGCTCCCGCCGCCCGCGTTCACGTTCGCGGTCGCGGTCGCGGCCGGAATCGCGGTCGCGACCGCGGTCGGGGGCGCTGGAGCGGAGGAGGATGACCGCGCGCCACAGGGCCGCCTCGCGGTTGTCGCCGAGGGCCCGTACGGCGTCGGTCAGCCGGTCCACGAACTCGGCCGGATCGGTGCCGGGGTCCAGGTCGCCGGGGGCGCCGATGACGACGCCCGGGGTGAACAGCGCCGCGCCGACGCTGCGGAAGCCGTTCTGGATCGGCAGCAGCCGGGCCAGCTCGCCGATCGGGTCCGGGGCGTCGTCAACCCGGATGTCGGTGCGGACCTCTCGCCACGGCCGGTCGGTACGCGCGCCGCCGACCACCCGCAGGTACGCCGACTGGGACCCGCGGGCGTCGCCGCCCGCCCGCTCACCGGCCGCGAGCGCGCCGGCCAGCCGCCGCTCGGCCGGGCCGGGCGAGGCGTCGTACGCGGCCACCATCGCGGCGCACACCTCGGAGCCGGCCAGCATGTTCCCGACGGCGACGACGCCCGGCCCGGTGGCCGTACCCGTCCGCGGTACGCACCGGCCGCCGGTGAACGTGGCGTGCCGCCCGGTGGCGTCCATGACGGCGAGCTGCCGGTACGCCGACCACGGATCGCCCTGGACCAGCTCATCGACGATGTCCCGGGGCGTCCGGCCCGCGCGCAGCGCGGCCAGGGCCGCGGGCGGCCAGTCGGTGTTCGCGAACGCCTGGCTCACCACGGCGCCGACCCCCGCCTCGGCGGTCCCGACGACGCTGCCGACGCCGAAGAAGTGCGACTGGGAGGCCAGCCCGATGGAACCGTCGCGCGGGTCGTGACTCAGGATGGAGAAGGTCATGCCGTCGTGCCCTGGGGTTCGCGGAGTAGCGGGAGCAGGTCCGTGGCCATGGACCGGAGCTGGGCCAGGCCGCCGTCGTCGTCCGGTACCAGGCAGAGCGCGATCGAGTCCGCTCCCGCGCCGGCCAGCTCGGTCAACCGGCGGGCGCAGTCGGCGGGGGTGCCGACGACGGCCAGTTCGTCCAGCCAGGCGTCGGGGATCTTGGCCACCGCGTCGGCGAAGTCCAGCTCGGCCAGGGCGGCGGCCTCGTCGGCGATGCCGTGCGCCTCGGTCATCGGGTTGCGCGGGCCGGTCAGCAGGTACAGGCCGAACAGCTCGCGCAGCCGGTCGCGGGCGGTGGCGGCGTCCGGGCCGACCGAGCACAGCGCGTAGGCGACGACCTGGTGGTCCGGTCCGGCGCCGCCCGCCTGGAGCTGGGCGACCGCCCACCGGATGTACTCGGTGCCGGCCAGTACCGACAGCACCGTGCCGTCGGCGGTGCCGCCGGCCATCCGCAGCGCCTTGGGGCCGCCGACCCCGGCGTACAGCGGCGGGACCGGAGCCGGCGGGTGTTCCAGCCGGATGCCGTCGGCCGCGTAGCTCCTGCCCTCGATGGTCAGGGACTCGCCCCGGAGCAGGGTGCGCAGGCCGGTGAGGGTTTCGCGGACCGCGGTGAGCGCCGCCGCCGGCCTGATCCGCATCGCGTCCAGCCAGTCCGGCACCCCGACCCCGACTCCGGCGGTCAGCCGGCCCGGGTAGATCCCGGCCAGCGTGGCGACCTCCATGGCCAGCAGCGCCGGGTGCCGGGAGGCGGTCGGTACGATCCCGATGCCGACCGGCAGCTCGGTGGCGGCCAGCAGGGCTCCGGCGGTCGCGATCGCGCCGGTGAAGAAGTAGTCCTCGCCGACCCAGAGTTCGTCGAAACCGGCCGACTCGGCCACCTGGGCGGCGGCCACGACCTGCGCGGGGGACTGCGAGCTGCCGAGCACGACGCCGAGCCGGGGTCGGCGGGCCGTGGCCGTCATGCCGTGCCTTCCACGGCCGGTGCGTCAGCGGCGGCGGGGAAGGGCTCCCAGGGCACCCAGCCCAGGCCCCGGCTCGCCGTGGAGTCGTCGAAACCGGGCCGCGCCTCGGCGAGGTCGGGCAGGGCGGTGATCTGGGTGTGCCACATCCGCCATTCCGGGCGGCCCCGGCCGTTGTCGCGGTGGTAGATCTCGGTGGCCCGGCCGTGGGTGGCGTCCACCGAGTCGACGGTCCACTCGCCGCCGTCCAGTTGTTCGGCCTCGATGCTGAACTCACAGGCCAGCCACGCGGTGTCGCCGCGCACCTCCAGCCGCATGATGCGGGTGACCAGGCCGCCGGTCTGCTCGATTCGCTCCTTGTACCAGCGCCAGAGCGCCACCTTCTCCTTCATGCCGAAGTAGGGGTGGCCGTTGAAGTTGAACATCAGGTACTCGTCGCCGGGCTCCGGGAAGACCTTCACCATGCGGTCGATGTCGAAGCCGACGTTGGCCTCCCACCACTCGCGGTGCAGGCGGGTGATCTCGGCGATGTCGGCGGCGGGGGCCGTCCGGTCGGTCGGCCGGGGGTCCTGGGTGGACATTTACTTCCCTTCTGAAAGGTGCTCTCGAATCAGGTGGGCGAGTTCGGCCGGGGCGGAGTACATCGGCAGGTGGCCGTGGCCGGGCAGGACCGCGAGCCGGCCCCCGGAGGCGGCGGCGAAGGCGGCCGATCCGGCGGGCGGGCACCCGGCGTCGAGTTCGCCGACGACGGCCAGCGTGCGGCAGGACAGCCGATGGGCGCTGGACAGCCCTTCGGCGGGCCCGGCCGCCCGCCAGATGGCGATGGCCTGCGCCGCGTCGTTGACGCTGACGTCGTCCATCACCTGCCGCCGGGCCGCCTCGTCCAGGCCGGGCTCGGCCGCGATCACCGCGCCCAGCGCCGAACTGCCGCCCCCGGCCCGGATCTGCTCGGCCAGCCCGCCGATCTCCGATTCGGCCAGCGGCTCGAAGGCTCCGCCGACGGTGGTGAGGCTGGCTACGAGGCCGGGGTGGGCGAGCGCCAGCTCCACGGCCACGGGCGCGCCGGCGGACGCGCCGACGACGTGTACCCTGCCGAGGCCGAGCGCGGCGGCGAGTTCGGCGCATTCGGCGGCCCAGCCGGCCACGCCGTACGCCGAGGCGCGGGCCGACCCGCCGTGCCCGGACAGGTCGATGGCGACGCTGTTCCAGCCGGCGGGGAGATGACCGATCACCGCGGTCCAGCAGGCGGCCTGGAGATTGGCCGGGTGGATGAAGAGCAGCGCGGGCGCGTCCGGCACGCCCCGGCGTACCAGGGCGGAACCGGCCCCGCCCCGGAACGCGATCCGGTCAGGAGCGGCCAGGCGAGTGCTCATATCGGCTCGCCACCGGACACCGGCCGGCCAGGGGAATCCGGGCAACCGGTCGGCCACCGGGCGGCGGCGGGCGGGTGAACGGCCCTACCGGGCCGCCACCTGTCAATGGCCGGGTGAGTGGTCATGCCGCGTCACCGCCGAGCGGCTGGTGACCGTCGAGGAGGGTGCGGCTGGCGGTGACGGCGGGGAGTTCGGTGGCCGGGTCGAAGTCGCGGGTGAGCGCCCGGTAGACGAGGGCCGGGACGGCCAGGCCGACCAGGAAGGCGATGTCCGCGCCGCCGAGCACGTCCACCATCGGGCCGACGTAGAAGTTGGTGGTGACGAACGGCAGCAGCGCGACCACGCCGGCCGCGTAGGACACCAGCCCGCGCGAACCCCAGCGGCCGTACAGGCCGTTCACGTCGAACAGTTCGGCGATGGCGTACCGGCCGCGACGGACGAGGTAGTAGTCGACCAGGTTGACCGCCGTCCACGGGGCCAGTACCAGCAGCATCAGGGTGATGAAGTCGTTGTAGCTGCCGAGGTACTCGACCGGCAGACCCTGGGAGACGACGTAGATGAGGATCGCGGTGACGAGGATTCCGGCCGCGCGTGCCGTCCGGTTGAGCGGGATCGGGCGGAAGGAGTGGACGATGCTGATGCCGGACAGCATCGAGCCGTACAGGCTGACGCTCATCAGCGCGATCGACGTCGGCGCCAGCAGTATCAGGACGGCGGCGGCGCCGAAACCGGGGAAGAGCCCGTCGCCGATGTCGCGGAGGTTGCTCATCGCGTCCGCCGCGGGTACCGACCCGGCGATGAACGTCCCGAGCGGCATCAGCCAGAGCGCGGACAGCGCCGCCCCGGCGTAGGTGTAGCCGATGACCTTGCGGGCCGGGGTCGTCCGGGGCAGGTAGCGGGAGTAGTCGGAGACGTAGACGGCGTAGCTGAGCTGGTATCCGATGGCGGCGGTGAACTGGGCGAGGAACGCCGCGCCGGTGAACCCGGCCGGGGCCGCCGTGGCGGCGGCGGGCTCCAGGCCGACCAGCGCGAGCACGGTCAGTACCGCGAAGATCGGCACCACCACGTAGGGCAGCCAGCGCAGCACCAGGTGGACCAGGTCGTAGCCCACGGTGGCCAGTACCGTGGCCAGCCCGACGATCGCCAGCCCCCACAGCCACCCCGGGCCGGGAAGTACGGTCTGGATGGCCTGGGTGCCGAGCAGTACGCCGAACGTGCTGAAGCCGACGTAGACGAAGACCACCGCGAGCATCGGGACGATCGCCCCGCGGACCCCGAACTGCGCCCGGGACTGGATCATCTGCGGCAGCCCCATGGCGGGGCCCTGGTTGGCGTGGAAGGCCATGAAACAGGTGCCGATCAGTACGCCGAGCACGCTCGCGAGCACCGACCAGCCGATGGACAGCCCCATCGAGGGGCCGATGAAACCGACCACCATCGTGGTCGGCACGAACTGGCCGGTGAACCAGAACAGCCCCTGATGCCAGACCTTGCCATGGCGCTCGGTGAGGGGGATGTAGTCGATGGACCGGGCCTCGACCTGCAACGGCTGCCTGCCGGTCAGGCCAGGTCGGGTGTGGGTCTGCTGTGCGGACGGTTTCATCCGCCGGCTCCTTCCGCCGGTGTCGCTGTGTGCTGTCGCACACCGGCTCGTGAAGCACGAAGCTACAATGCACTTATAAGTTTGTCGAGAGTAGGAAGAGAGTGGGCCCGGCTTCCGTAGGATCGGCACCATGACCGGGCGCAGCATCGGAGACGTGGCCGCCGAGGTGGGCGTCAGCCCCCAGACGCTGCGGGTGTGGGAGAAACAGCGGTTACTGGTGCCCGACAGGACCGCCGGCGGCCAGCGCCGCTACCGGCCCGAACACGTCGAACTCGCGCGCAGGATCGCCGACCTGCGGCAGAGCCACGGCTGGAATCCGGCGGCCATCCGCACCACCCTGGAGGCCGCCGCCGACTCCGGCGACGGTCCCGCCGAGCCGCCGCCGAGCGGCCACCGGCTGCGCCGGGCCCGGCTGGCCCGCGGCCTGTCCCTGGAGGAGCTGGCCGAGCGGACCGGCTTCTCCGCGTCGCACCTGTCGTCCATCGAGCGTGGCGTCGATCGGGCCTCCACCCGGCTGATCGCCGAGGTCGCCGACGCCCTCGGGATACCGATGAGCGGGCTGGCCGCGTTCCGGGCCGCCGACGCCACCGTGGTGCGCGGCCACGAACGGGCCACCATCGTGCTGGAGGGCAACGTCCAGTGGGAGGAGCTGGTCCTGCCCGGACGCGATCTCGAACCGGCGCTGCTGACCATCCCCCCGCACGCGACCAGCGGCGGCGCGTACGCCCGCCCCGGGGAGACCTTCGCGTTCGTCATGTCGGGAAGGATCGCCTTCCGGATCGGCGGCGGTAAGAACGACCACGACACCGGGGGGAGGCTGGTCGAGGTCGATGCGGGTGACGCCATCTCACTGCCGTCGCGCACGCTCTACTCGTGGCACAACCCGGCCGCCGAGCCCGCGCGGGCGCTGTGGATCGAGCTGCTCTCGCCGCAGTCCTGGGCCAACCCGATGACCAGGCGGATCGTGCAGGCCGCGTCCGGCCTGACCCCACCGGGAGACGACGCCTGACCGCCGGCGGCACGACCCCGGCACCGAACCCGCCCGGGCGCTGTGGATCGAACCGCTCTCACCGCGATCCTGGGCCAAGGCGCATCGTCCAGGCGGCGTCCGGCCTGACTCCATCGGAAGACGACGCCTGACCGCCGGCGACACCAGGCGGATCGCGCAGACCGCCTCCGGAGGACGACGGCTGACCGCCGCGCGCAATCACCCGTTTCGGGCGATGCGCGCATCCGCTCCGGCCGTGCAGGCTCCCGCCAAGGGTGTCCCTGCGACGGAGGAGACGCGGATGACCTGGATCGATGACATCACGCTGGACGAGCTGGAGGCGGACCCGTACCCGATCTGGGCCCGGCTGCGGCGGGAGGCGCCGGTGGCGTTCGTCCCGGCCGTCGGCGGCTGGTTCGTCACCCGGCGCGATGACGTCATCGCCACCCGCCGGATGCGGCAGATCGGGGTGGCGACCGCCCTGCCGCGCATGGAGCGCACCCTGGGCATGCCGAATGTGCTGATGGTGGACGGCCCGGCGCACACCGATCTGCGCGCGGCCATCGATCCGCTGCTGCTGCCCAAAGCGGTCCCGACGTACGCCGAGGACCTGATCCGGCCGATCGCCGCGACCGCCGTCCGCGCGCTGCCGAAGGCCGGCGAGGTCGAGCTGATGGAGACGTTCGAGCTGGTGAGCTGCCTCGCGGTGGGCCGGCTGGTCGGCCTGGACGTGGACGGCCCCACCCTGCGCCGCTGGTTCCAGAGCCTGGCCGGCGGCATCGCCAACCTCGCCATGCACCCCGGCCCGTTCGACGAGTCCGACCAGGCGGTACGGGAGATGCGGGCGGCGGTCGATCCGCTGCTGGACCGGCTGGAACACGAGCCGGACGGCGGGATGCTCGCGCACATGCTGCACGCCGGCCGGCCGCCGGGCGACCCGCGCCCCCGGGCGCACATCTACTCCTCCATCCTGGTGGTGATCGCCGGGGGCGCGCAGGAGCCCGGCCACCTGGCCGGGACCACCGTCCACGGCCTGCTCGGGCGGCCCGGGCAGATGCGGCGGGTGCTGGCCGACCCGGGGCTGATCCCGCGCGCGATGGACGAGGCGCTGCGCTGGGAGGCGATGCTGCCCATCGTCGATCGGCAGGCCGACAGCGACCTCGTGCTCGGCGGCCGGGAGATCGCCGAGGGCGACCTGATCGAGGTCTGCGTCGGCTCGGCGAACCGGGACGAGGAGCACGTCGAGCACCCCGACGTGTTCGACCTCGACCGCGACGCCCCGGCGCACCTCTCGTTCGGCATCGGCGCGCACGTGTGCGCCGGACGCAACTTCGGCCGCGAGGTCGCCCGGATCACCCTGGACGAGCTGACCGCCCGATATGCCCGGCTGGACCCGGTAGCGGAAAAGCCGGTGCGGGTGCGCGGCTTCACCATGCGGGCGCCGAAGGAGCTGTACGTGAGCGTCACCGCACGCTGAGGACCTGCGGAAACCGCCGCTGGAGGCTACCATCGCGGGCATGTCGCCGGACGCCCGGCTCCTGATGCTGAGCAAGATCGGTCCGCCGCTGAACCCCAGCCCGGTGGTCGCCCGGCCGCGCCTGTTCCACGAACTGGACGACGCCGTCGGCGGCTCGGTGTGCACGGTCGTCGCGCCCGCGGGCTGGGGGAAGACCGTGCTGCTCGGTTCGTGGGTGGAGCGGCGGGCGGCGGACCGGCCGATCGGGTGGCTGTCGGTGGGGCCGGAGGAGAACGACGCCGCGCCGTTCTGGAACTACCTGCTCGCCGCGCTGCGGGCGGCGGTGGACGAGGACACCTGCCCGCCGCTGTTCTCCCTCTCCGCCCCGAGGGGGCGCGGAGCCGACGGGCGGGTCTTCGTCGCGCTGCTGGTCAACGCGTTGAGCACGCTGCCCGTTCCGGTGGTGCTGGTACTGGACGACGTTCACGAACTACACGCACCGGACGTCCTCGACCAGCTCGGGTTCCTGTTGCGGCATGCTCCGGCGCAGCTCCGGGTGGTACTGGCCGGGCGTTTCGGGCCGCAGGCGGCGCTGGCCGAGGTCCGGGGCACCGGGCGGTTCCGGGAGATCGGCGCGGCGGCGCTGGCGTTCACCGCCGAGGAGGCGGGCGAACTGCTCGCCGGGGCCGGGCTCGACCTGGACGCGGACCGGATCTCCACACTGAACGAGCGGGCCGAGGGCTGGGCGGCCGGGCTCCGGATGGCCGCGCTGTCCGCGCGGGCGGCTCCGGACCCTGACGAGCAGGTCGCCGGGTTCGGCCCCGACGCGCCGTTCGTCGCCGACTACCTGCTGTCGGAGGTGCTGCTCCGGCAGCCGCCCGTGGTACAGGACTTCCTGCGGCGGATCTCGGTGTGCCGGACGGTCGACGCCGCGCTCGCCGCCCACCTGACCGGCGCGGACGACGCCGGGCGGCTGCTCGCCGACCTGCACCGGCGCAACCTGTTCATCACCGCGGTGACCCCGGACCGGGCGTGGTTCCGGTTGCATCCGATCTTCGCCGGGTTCCTCCGGGGGCGGCTGGAACGGTCCGATCCGGGCGAGGCGCGGCGGTTGCACCAGGCCGCCGGCGACTGGCTAGGCCGGCACGGGCACCACCGGGACGCGTTCTGGCACGCCGCCGACGCCGGGGACTGGGCGCGGGCGGCCCACTGGTTCGACCGGCTCTGGCTGCCGCTCTATCTAGGCGGTGACCATTCGGCGCTGGCCGGCATGGTGGCCCGCTTCCCTGACGACGACGGGCCGGGCGGCACCGACCGGCGGGCGGTGCGCGCGCTGCTCCACCTGGCCACCGGCGACCTGGCCAACGCCGTACGCGGCCTGCCCGCCGAGACGTCAGGGCCCTCGGTGCCGCTGGAGCTGGTCCGGCTGCACCGGGCCCGGCTCGCCGGGGACGTACGGGCCGCCCGGGACGCCGCCGCGGCGCTGCTCGCCGCGCCGGACCCGCCGGTCGAGTTGCAGGCCCTGGTCTTTCTGCACCTGGGCGCGGCGGAACTGTGGGCGGAGAACCGCCCCGCCGCCCGGCGGCGGCTCGAAGAGGCGCTGGCGCTGGCCCGCGGCAGCGGGCGGCAGTACATCATGCTGGGCTGCCTGAGTCAGCTCGCCGCCGTGGCCGGCGGGCAGAACCGCCCGGCCGAGGCGGCGAACATCGCCAGGACCGGCCTCGACCTCGCCGAGCGCCGCGGCTGGACGCACACCGCGGAGGCGGCGATGGCCTGGCACGTCCTCGGCTGGAGCCACTACCTGTGGGGCGATCTCGACGCCGCGGACCAGTACCTGGACCGCGCCGAGGACGCCGCCCGCCGCGGCGGCGCCGCCGAGCAGGCCACCATCAGGTGCGATCAGGCGCTGGTCCAGGCCGCCCGGGGCGACGTCGGCGGGGCGCTGGCCGCGCTCCAGGAGGCGCGGGACATCCCGGCCGGGGCCCGCAGCCCGGCCACCTTCGCCACCCTCATCGGCTCGGAGCTGATCCGGCTGCGCTGCGCCAGCGGGCAGCCGGACGCGGCGGCCCGGCTGCTGGCCGAGGTGGCGGCCCCGGACCCGTGGCCGCTGCCGTTGCTGCTGGCCAAGGCCGAGCTACGGCTCGCCCAGGGCGACCCGCTCGGTGCGCTGGACACGCTACGGCCCGCGCTGAGCGGCGCGGCGGACGGCTTCCTGGAGGAGCGCATCCAGGCGTTCCTGCTGGCCGCGCTGGCCAGCGCCCGGCTGGGCCGGTCGGCGACGGCGGGCACCCTGCTCGCGCAGGCGGTACGGCTGGGCCGCCGGGAGCGTTTCGTGCAGCCGTTCATCCGGGTGCCGGTCGCGGCACTGCTGGCGGCCCACCGCGAGCCTGACACGGACCTGGACGAATATCTGGAAACGGTGCGCGCGGCCACCCGGACCGGTGCCGAGCCGGTCGCCGCCCGGTCCGGCCCGAGGCCGGAGCTGTCGGCCCGGGAGGTCGAGGTGCTGCGGCTGCTGCCCGGTGTGCTGACCGTCCCGGAGATCGCCGCCGAGCTGTACATCTCGGTGAACACCGTCAAGGCGCACCTGAAGAGCATCTACCGCAAACTCGGCGCGCCCAACCGGCGGACGGCGGTGCGGGCGGCCCAGTCGATGGGGCTGCTCTGAACCCGGCCGAACCACCCATTTCAGGCGATGACCCGGTGATTCACCGCTCCGCACACTGGGCTGGTCCCCCCAGCCGAGAGGAGCGCGGATGCCGCCCCCCGCCTTGTCGATCAGGACCCTCGTGGTCTCCGCCGTGATCCCCCTCGCCGACGACGTCATGGCCGTGGAACTGGCCGACCCGGCCGGCCGGGACCTGCCGGCCTGGACCCCGGGCGCGCACATCGACCTGCGCACCCCCGGCGGGCACCTGCGGCAGTACTCGCTCTGCGGCGACCCCGGCGAGCGGTCCCGGTGGCGGGTCGCGGTGCTGCGGCAGCCCGCCGGACGCGGCGGCTCAGAATCGATCCACCGGTCGCTGTCGGCGGGCGACCGGGTCCAGACCGGCGGCCCGCGCAACCGGTTCGCCCTGGTACCGGCCACCGCCTACTACTTCGTCGCGGGCGGGATCGGCATCACGCCGATCCTGCCGATGATCGCCGCCGTGGCCGGGAGCGGCGCGGACTGGCGGCTGTTGTACGGTGGCCGCCGCCGGTCCAACATGGCGTTCCTGCCCGAACTCGGCCGATACGGTGCCCGCGTCACCATCGCGCCGCAGGACGAGACCGGCCTGCTGGACCTGCCCGGATTCCTGGACCGGTCGCACCCCGGCGCGGCCATCTACTGCTGCGGGCCGGAGCCGCTGCTGGCGGCCACGGAACGCGAGGCGCGGCGCCGGCCGGACGGTTCGTTCCACGTGGAACGTTTCCAGGCGGCGGCCACCGACCGCGGCGAGGCGACGGGTTTCGACGTCGTGCTGCACCGGCAGGGCCGCAGCGTCCGCGTCGAGCCCGGTCAGGCCATCATCGAGGCACTGGAGGAGGCCGGCGTGACCGTGCCGTCGAGCTGCCGGGAGGGCATCTGCGGCACCTGCGAGACCGGCGTCCTCGCGGGCGTACCGGACCACCGGGACACCCTCCTCAGCGACGCCGAACGGGCGGCGAACACCTGCATGTTCGTCTGCGTCTCCCGCAGCCTGACCGAACGGCTGGTCCTGGACCTCTGACACGGAAAGCGCGCGAACCGAAGGGGATGGCGGCGGCCTATCAGGCGACCGGCCTGTGGGCCGCCGGTGGAATCGGCGGGCGGCAGTCGCCCAGCGAGACGGCGTCGCCCATGGCGACCAGCACCTTGCGCTCCCCCTTGTAGGGCTCCCGCCCATGGGCGCACAGGATGTTGTCCACGAGCAGCACATCTCCCGGCCGCCAGTCCTCCCGCATGAGGTTCGCCTGGTACGCGTGGCGAATGGCCTCGGCCTCATCCTGGTCAAGGCGGGATCCGTCGCCATAGAACGTGTTGAACGGCAACCCATCCGGGCCGAAGGACTTCCGTAGGAAATCCCTCATCCTGGGCGGGAGGGACCATTCATTCCAGAAGGCGACATGGTTGAACCAGACCTGCTCCTCCGTGACCGGATGAACGATGACGGCCGACCGTAACTGCTCGGTGCGCAGTCTCCCTCCCTCCTTCCAGACGGTGGCGATCTTCTGTTCGGCGCAGTAACGATCGACCGTGGCCGGATCGTCGGTGCCGAAGGACGTGGGCCAGGGAAGGCCGATGCGATCATGGTAGTTGCGGACGAGCAGCCACCCCGTGCGCGTGAAGCGCTCCCGCACCTCGGCGGGCAGGTCGGCCAGCACCTTCCGAACGTCCACCACCGTCGTCGCGCCGCCCTCGTCGGGAGCGTCGATGCAGGTGAAGAGCAGTATTCCGGGGAACTTCAGAGTGTAGCTGTTCTCGTTGTGCGGTCGTATCTCCTGAGCCGCGGGGAAGTCGGTGGAGGAGTAGACCTCTTCGCCGTACGCGGTCCGCGGAGTCGCCTTCTCCTTGTACGACGCCGGCCGCGTCACCACCAGGTCGCGTACACGAGCGAAGTCCGCAACGGACCTGATCGGCAGCCCGCGGACAAGCAGGCATCCCTCCTTCAGGAGGGTGCGGCGGACGTCGGGCATGCGTTCGCCGAACCAGGCGAGCGCCGTGTCGAGATCATGGACGCCGGTCGCGGTGGCCGTTGGAGGCCGCCCCGCCGATGTGCTGACCATGAGATCACGGCCGGATGCGGACATGGATCTGATCCTCCCTGCGTGTGTGCCATCGCCAACGGATCATCGGCCGGCCCCGACCGCCTTCAGCGTCTCTTCCAGAGCGGCGCAGAAGACAGCGAGGTCATCCTGTCCGTTGTAGAGATAGGTGGACACGCGAAGCACCTCGTCGTCGGTGAACGCGTCGACGAACGGCTGCGCGCACATGTGCCCGGTGCGGCACATCACACCGTGGGCGTCGCTGAGGATCTTCGCGATCTCCTTCATGCTGTGCACGCCCACGATGGCGAAGCTCAGGATTCCCCCACGGTCGGCGGTCTCCGGCTCCGGGCCGAGCATCCTCAGCCCGACCTGCCGGCTCAGCGCGGAGGCCAGCGCCGCGCCCATCTCCCGATCGTGCGCCTCCAGCCGGTCGTGGCCGATGGCGAGCAGGTAGTCCACGGCGGCGCCGAGGCCGTAGACACCGGCTATGTCGGGTGTACCCGCCTCCAGCCGGTGTGGGAGCTTCCTGGTCACATGCTGTTTCATGTCCACCCAGTCGACCGTTCCGCCGCCCAGGGCGGCAGGCTCGACCGTTTCCAGGTACTCGCTCCTGCCGCACAGTACGCCCACACCGGTGGGCCCCAGCATCTTGTGGGCGGAGAAGGTGAGGAAATCGACGTCCGGGCAGTGGACACGGCGATGGCCGATGGACTGGGCCGCGTCCACCACGGTGATCGCGCCCGCTTCCTTGGCCATCCGCGCCATGCGTTCCAGCGGGGCGTAGACGCCCGACACGTTCGAGCAGTGGTTCAGGACGACGACGTCGGGCCGATCCCTGAGGAGATCGGCGTACCGGTCGAGCATCACCACCCCGCCGGGGTCCACAGGAATGCAGCGCACCCGGGCCTTTCGCCGCCAAGGCAACAGCGCCGAATGGTGCGCGTCGAACGGCACGAGCACCGTGGCCGCATCCCGCAACGGCAGGCCCTGCGCCAGGAGGTTCATCGCCATCGTCGTGTTGGGGACGAAGACCACCTCGTTGCCACGGAAACCGGTGAACTGCGCGATCTTCAGGCGTACCCGCTCGTAGTCGTCGGAGGCGCATTCCGACAGGTAGTGCGTGCCTCGGTGGATATTGGCCCCGACCTCGGTGTAATAGCGCTCCATCTCCTTGAGCACCTGGCGGGGGGTGAGGCTGGTGGCGGCACTGTCGAGGTACACCAGCCGGTTGCCGTCCACGTCGGTCTCCAGAATGGGAAAGTCGGCGCGGATGCGAGACGGTAGATCAAGGGGCGTGGAGGACATTCGCTATCCCCTCATCTTGACGCCTGCCGCCATTTCCGACAGCACCGACGAACCGAGCCGTTCGGCGATCTCGGAGGTGCAGGAGGTGAACTTTCCCGACCGTTGCGAGGGGATGTAGGCGACCTCTTCGACGTCCGGCCTCGATCCGTCACCCAGGACGTCCGCCAGCCGCTCGCGCAGCGCGGCGTCAGGACGCCGGTCCATTTCCCGGCTCGGGATGTAGCGGAACAGGCAGGAATCGTCGGCGAACTGGTGGAGCTGGTAGACGTCGATCGGGAGATCGTCGCCGACGGCGGCGTCGATGTCGCGGGGGCCGACCCACTCTCGGCGGCCACCCCGGCGGACGGCGATCATGTTCTGGCAGCGCCCCTCGTGGCGAGCCAGGGGCAGGTCGCTGCCACACGCGCAACCGCCCTCGGAGATGCGGTAGACGTCTCCCGTCCGGTACCGCATATGCGGAAGGAGCCGGTCTCCGACGCTGGTCACGACGAGTTCACCGAATTCTCCTGGCTCGGCGAACCGGCCGTCCACCAAGAACTCGGTGAAGAACGTGACGTTGTTGATGTGCATCTGGCCCGCTGGGCACTGCACAGCCAGCCACCCCAGCTCGGACATGGAAAGGATCTCCGTCGTGGGTACCGCCGTGCCGAAGAACTCGCGGATCTGCCGCCGCGCCACGCCTGTGGCGAGGGTATAGGTCAGCGCGATCGCCGAGACGTCGGGCGGCGGCACTCCGTGGCGCCTCATGTTCCGGATGAGAAAGGCCAGATGGGTGGCGTCGGCGTAGAACCAGTGTGGCTTGAACGCCTTCGTCTCCTCGATCGCCTGGACGATGAGGCGTTCCGGTGTGGCCAGCAGGTCGTGTGACACCGGGAGGACCAGTGTCCCGTCGGCCAGGGTACGGTCCTTCGGCGTGCTGAAGGGCGTGGCGCACTCGACGTCCGAGCAGTTGGGCGCGGCGTATCGAAGCGGCCGTTGCCTTCGGATTCGCTTCAGCGCCTCGCGCAGCGGCTCGTGTGCCCCAAGTGTGACCCACATGCGTTTGGCCAGCTCGTACGTGTGAGTGATGGTCGTCAGACGCTCTCCTCCGGTCCCCGAGCTCTGACTCTTGAGCGTGAGACGTTCTCGGAGCGTCTTGCCCATGGCGATGACGCCCTGCGGGAAGTTGCGGCGGTAGTCGGCCTTCTCGGTGATGGGCAGCCGGCGGAAACCCTCCGGGGTTCCGGCGTCGGAGGGCCGCAAGCCCGCCTGGTCCAAAGACCTCCGATAAAAGGGCACCTTTGCGTAGGCGAAGGTGATCTCCCCGACGGCACCGGCAAAGGTGCCCTGCCGAAATCCGAAACCCTGCCGGCCGTTCACCAACGCGGCACCCCTATCCATTCCCGCCGCGCGGCACCGGCTGCCCGGCAGGGTCCGCCCCTCGCTCGGCCAGCAGGGCGGCCAGCGCCGAGGCCGTCGGATGGGTGCGGAGGTCAGTCGCGCCGAGCGGGGTCCGGTAATCGCCGGACAGCCGTCCGGCGATGCGCTCGGCCGCCTCGTCCGTTCCGCCGAGGGCGTAGAAGTCGTCATCGGCCCGGAGCTGGACGCCGAGTTCGTCACAGAACGCCTTGCGCACGACGCTGACCAGGATCTCCGGGCCGCTCTTGGCGAGGGTGTCCCGCCCCCGGAAGGCGATCACCAGGGCGGGCCGGGGGCGGTCGCTGCGGTTCGGGCCACTGCGGTGGATCATCTCACCGACGAAGAGCGCCGCCGAGCCGGCCGGACAGGCGGCGTGCACCTGGTACGGCTCCAGCCGTTCGAGCACGGCCGGGTCGACGGTCGGGGCCAGCCCACCGGGTGTCTCCACGTGGGGGGCGACGCCGAGTTTGTGCGTGCCCACGTAGAAGGTGATCCCACCGTTGCTCTCGTCGACGTCCTCCAGCGGGATCCACATGTGCAGGAAATGTGGTGGATCGACCGGTGCGGTGTAGAGGTCCTGGTGCGGGAACGCACCGTGCGCGCCGGGCGGCTTCGGGAAGACCTCCGCATAGAAGACCACCGGCTCCCACGGCACCGCGCGGCGCACACAGTCCATGATCGGCGGCCCATCGGCCAGTTCGGCGAACCACGGGTCGAAGGCGTGTACGTCCCGGTACTGGTGCAGGGTCCGGCCGTCGGCCTGGTAGTCGTAGTGCGAGCGCGGGATCGTGGGCAGGATCTCGCGCTCGAACCGTTCGAGTCTGGCGCGGGTCTCCTTGACGAGGCCGGAGTCCAGCAGGTCGCGCACGAAGACGACGCCGTCCCGCTCCAGCGCCCGCGCGATCGATGGGTCACCCGGAGATAGTGACGAGATTTCCACACGTCCTCCTCGGAAGGCGGCCGACACCACCACGACTGCCGAGCACGCTAGAAGGCCGTGGTTAGAGCGTGGTTACGCGATCGCGCGTCCCGGCCGCCGGACGAGAGCGAGACCGGACATGCCACGCGTAACCAGACCAGAACCGCCGGAACCTAGGCTGCACGTTCATCGGTCGGTGTGATGGCCCGCGGACGCCATGTCGTGCTCATCGCGCTCCGCCCTGGCTGGGAGGGGGTTCACGCTCAGGTGTCAACAGGCCACGCCCATGTGGTGAGCGCGATCAGGGGCCACGCGCTGCGCCGGCCCGGACAGACCGCCCTCGTGTGGTTGCGCGACCTCACGGAGCCGGACGGCCAGGCCACCTATGCCGAACTGGACGACGCGGCGGCGGCTGTGGCGGCGGCGCTGTCGGCGCGGGCCGCGCCCGGAGACCGGATCATTCTCTTCCAGCCGCCGGGGCTCGGCTTCGTGACCGCGTTCCTCGGCTGCCTGTACGCCGGATGCGTCCCGGTCCCGGTCTACCCGCTCCTCGATTCGGAGGAGAACACCGGCCTCGTCCGGCGCATCGCCACCGACTGCGGCGCCAGGTCGGTCTGGGTCCCTGACGATGCGACGGCGAGGGCCGCCGAGGCCGCGCTGGACATCCCGGCCCTCTGGGAGACCACGGCCGAGCGCCACCTGCCCGTCACGGCCGAGGCTCCGGACGCGCCGGCCTTCCTGCAGTACACCTCCGGATCAACCGGCACGCCCAAGGGGGTGGTGGTCACCCACGGGAACCTGGCCGCCAACCTGGCCGCGATCACCTCGGCATTCCGCCACGACACCGGCACCACGCTGCTGAGCTGGCTGCCCGCGTACCATGACATGGGCCTCATCGGGAACATCCTGCATCCCCTGACGCTCGGGTGCCGCGCCTACCTCGCCTCCCCACTCGACTTCGTCCGCCGTCCCCTGGCCTGGATCGAGTCCATCTCCCGGCTGGGCGTCACCACGAGCGGCGGCCCGAACTTCGGTTACGACCTGGTCATCCGTGACCTGGAGCGGGAGGGGGTGCCCGACGTCGATCTCCGCCACTGGCGTACGGCCTACAGTGGCGCCGAGCGGGTCTCCCCGCACACGCTGCGCCGCTTCACCGAACTGCTCGCCCCGCGCGGATTCCACGCGGAGGCGTTCGTCCCGTGCTACGGGCTCGCGGAGTCAACGCTGCTGGTGACGTCGGTGACGGTAGGGCGGGGATTCGCCACCGGTACGTCCTCGACCGGAGTCGCCGCCGTGTCCTGCGGTGAACCCCGCGACTGCGAGGTCGTGATCACCGACCCGGCGGGCCGGCGGCTCCAGGAGGGAGAGATCGGCGAGATCCGGGTGAGCGGGCCCAGTGTGGCCCGCGGCTATTGGCGCGGTACGGGGGCCGCGGCGCACGACCTCGGCGGAGGCGACGTGTTCGACACCGCGGTGGACGGCGGTGAGCGGCGCTGGCTGCGAACGGGGGACCTCGGCTTCCTGTCCGGCGGTGAGTTGTACGTGACCGGCCGGATCAAGGACGTCATCGTGGCGCGGGGCCGCAACCATGATCCGGTCGTGCTGGAGCGGTCGGCCATCAGGACGGTCGCGGCGTTCCGCCCGGGCTGCGTGGCCGCCTTCGGCGAGCCCTGCGGCGACGGGGTGGTCATCGTCGGCGAGTTACGTCCCGGGCGGGCCCTGACGAGCGGTGACCAGAGGCGGCTGGCGGCGGAGGTCGCGAGCACGACCGGGCTCCGGCTGGCGGACGTGCTCGGTGTGCCACGCGGCTCGGTCCCCAAGACGACGAGCGGCAAGTTGCGCCGGCACGCCTGCCGCGAACGCTACGTCGCCGGGGAGTACGAGCCGCACCGCCCCCCGCCGACGGCCCGGCCGGACGAGCCGGTGGAGCAGGCGGCACGGCCCGAGCAGGTGGCACGGACGGTGATGGCGGCGGTGACCGAGATACTCGGCCGGCCCGTCGAACCGGACGAACCGCTGACCGGGCACGGATTGGACTCGCTCGGCGCGGTACGGCTGGCCGGCCTGCTGGCCCGCGGGACGGGGGCCGACGTGCCCGTACGGTTCCTGCTCCACCGCGCGACCGCACAGGACGTCGCAAGGGTCGTGACCGGCACGGCGCACCCGCTGACCGCCGCGCCGGCACAGGCCGCCACCGGGACCGGCGCGGACCCGGACATGCCCGGCGCCACCGGGGGCCCCCTGTCAAAGGCGCAGGAGTCGCTGCTGTTCCTCCACCTGCTCGACCCCGCCAGTGCCGAGTACAACATCTCCTTCGCCTGGGAGCTCGCCCCCGGCCACGATCACCGGGCACTGGAGGAGGCCCTGCGCGCGGCCGTGGCGAGCCAGCCGGAGCTGAGCATGCGCATCGTCCAGACGGACGAGGGCCCGCGCAGGATTCCGGTGCCGGCACGGGCGATGGAGGCGGCGCTGGTGATGAGCCCGACGCCGGTCGGGGAGGAGCAGATGCGCGAGCGGCTGGCCGATGCCGCCGGGATGCCGTTCGCCCTGGATACGGGGCCGCTGGTACGCGTACACGTCTGGCGCGGCCCGAGGCGGCGCGTGTACCAGTTGGTGGTCCACCACATCGTGACCGACCTGTGGTCGCTCTGCCTGCTCCTGGAGACCCTGGCAGACTCCTACCGCGCCCTCGCCGCAGGCGGCGCGCCGCCTGCGCGCAGCGTGGTCCGGTACGACGACTATGTGCGGGCCCAGCACGAATACCTCGCCTCTCCCGCGGCGGCGGAGCGCGACGAACGACTCCGCGCGCTTCTTCCCCGGCGCGCCCGGTCGTTGCAGGTCCGCACCGACCACTCACCTGGAAGGCGGCGGAGCACCCATGTCGGCCGCGTCCGGCGCACGCTTCCCGCCGAGGTCGGCACGGCACTCGCGAGCCTGGACTCGGTGGCGCTGCTGACCGCCGTCTGGATGATCTGCCTGCACCGCTACGGCACCCCTGACCCGGTCGTCGTCGGCGTGCCGGTGACCGGGCGGTCCAGCGGGCGGTACGCGGACGTGGCGGGTCTGTGTACCAACACCGTGCCGCTGGCACTGCGCATCGAGCCGGGCCAGAGGCTGTCCGGGCTCGTCGCGGAGACGCGGCGGCAACTCCTGGACGGCCTCGACGCCGGGATGTATCCGCTGGCGCGCGCCGTGGAGGCGGTGCGCCCCGAACGTGAGCCCGGCCGTTCGCCCCTGGTCGAGTCGCTCATCACCGTTCACGAGAGCCCGCTTCCCAGCGTGGCGGGGTTCCTGGACGTCATCGCCGGGCTGGAAGGAGAGGTCGTCCTCGACGGGCTCGCCCTGCGCGGCGTGCCGGTGCCTCCGCCCTCGTGCCGCTACGACCTGGACCTGATGGTCACGCCGCGGCAGGGCGGCCATCTGCTCACCCTCGACTATGCCGCCGCGCTTTTCACGCGGGAGACGGCCGAAGCGGTCCTCGGCACGTACTCGGCCATGGTCGAACGAGCGGTCGCCGATCCGGACGGACTCGTGAGCGGTCTGTTCGCACTGCCGGAGTCCGACCGGACGCTGCTCAAGGCGATCGGTTCGGCCGATGAGCCGCCGCTCGACCCGCCCGCCCTCGCCCGGGTACGCGAAGTGGTCCGGTGCGACCCCGGCGCGCCCGCTGTGGTGGCCGGGACGCGCACGCTGGCCCGCGGCGACTTCCTGGCCCAGGTGGATCGCGTGGCCGCGGCCCTCGTGACACGGTGCGGGACCGCGACCGCGCACGCGGCGCTGCTGGTCGAGCCAGGACCCGACTTCGTGGTGGCGCTCTACGCGGCGTGGACGGCCGGGGTGGGCGCGCTGCCCCTCCCGGTGGAGTTCCCTGACGCACGGCTGCGCGGCATGGTGGCCGACTGCCGCCCCCAGGTACTGCTCACCACGAGCGACCTGGTGGAGCGGGCGAGGGGACTGTCCGATGGCGACCCGGCCCCGGTGGTACTGGAGCTGGACAGGCTGTCCGGCGCACCGCCCGCGCCGCCGCCGCCGAACCCGCGGGCCCCCGCGTTCACGGTCTTCACCAGCGGCTCGACCGGGCGGCCCAAAGGCGTGACGATCAGGCATGACCAGCTCGCGCCGCTGATCGCCTGGTCCGGCCGGACCTGGCGGCTCGGCCCGTGGGCGAGGATCGCCCAGACGCTCTCGCTGGGCTTCGACTTCGGCCTCCAGGAGCTGTTCACGGTCCTGCCGTACGGCGGATGCGTCGTCGTACCTGATCGCCAGGACCGCGCCAGTGCCCGGGCGTACGCCGAGTTCCTGCGCCGAGAGCGGATCAGCGTGCTGTTCAGCACCCCGACCTACGCCGGCCAACTCGCCGCGGCGGGAGTCGCGCTGCCCGGCCTACGGCTGGTCCTGCTGGGCGGGGAGGTGCTGACCGGCTCCACGGTGGACGCGCTGCGCGCGCACCTGGATCGGCGCTGCCGGATCTTCAACGGCTACGGCCCGACCGAGGCGACCGTCAACTGTCTCATGTACGAGGTCCCGGACGGGCCGAGCCCATCCGTCGTCCCTGTGGGCAGGGCCTCCGCCGCGGCCACGATCACCATCGTGGACAAGCATGGTCACCAGGCGCCGGTGGGCGCGATCGGGGAGATCGTGATCGGCGGCCCCGGCGTCGCCGACGGCTACGTTCGCGCGGACTCGCCCGGCGCCGGACGATTCACACCCGATCCCGACCGGCCGGATGGCCGGCTCTACCGCACGGGCGACCAGGGGTTCGCCCACCCCGGCGGAACGTTCGTGGTGGTCGGACGCGCCGACAGGCAGGTGAAGGTCCGCGGCTTCCGCGTCGAGCCGGAGGAAGTGGAGCACGCCGTACGTTCGGCGCCGGGAGTGCGGGCGGCCACGGTGCGGGCGATCGGCCGGCCGCCGCGGCTGGTGGCCTTCCTCGCCGCCCCGGCCGCCGACCCGGCGGCGATCAGGGATCACCTGCGGAACCTGCTGCCCGAGTCCATGGTGCCGGAGCAGTACGTGCTGCTCGACCACCTCCCGGTCACGGCGACCGGCAAACTCGACGACGACGCGCTCGCCGCCGCGGCGGACACCCTCGCCCCACCCAGGTTGCCCGATGACGCCACGCCGGCCGAGGTCGAGGACGCCGTCTGCCGCGTGTGGGCCGATGCCATCGGTGTCGGGGAGCTGCCGGCCGACGTCAACGTTTTCGACGCCGGGGCCCACTCGCTGGCCGCCACTCGCGTGCACGCGGTCCTGGAGAACGTGATGGGCGGTGAGTTCCCCATCCATGACCTGTTCAACTACCCCCGCCCTCGGGAGCTGGCGCGTCGCCTGATGGGCGTGCACGCCTCCACGCGCGGCCCCCTCCAGCGATCCAGGCAGAGACGGCCGACGGCCGACAAGGAGGATCAGTGACGAGGACACCTGTTGCCGAGCATCCGGACGCGGTGGCCATCATCGGCATGGCGGCCCGGTTGCCGGGCGCCCGCGACACGGAAGAGTACTGGGACAACCTCTGCGAGGGCGTGGAGAGCATCGCCAGGCACACCCGGGAGGAGATGATCGCCAACGGCGCCGCCCCCGACCTGGTGGACGACCCGCTGTACGTGAACGCGTCCGGCGCCCTGAGCGACGTCGACCGCTTCGACGCGGCCTTCTTCGGGTACTCGGCGCGCGAGGCGGCGATCATGGACCCGCAGCACCGGATATTCCTGGAGTGCGCCTACCACGCCTTGGAGGATGCCGGGGTGGACGGCTTCCGCCATCCCGGCGAGATCGGCGTGTACGCGGGCTGCATGATGAACACGTACCTGCTGTACAACGTCATGCCGAACAGCCGCGAAGTTCTCGCCGCCGGCGGCGACCAGCTCACCATGGTCGGCAACGACAAGGACTTCCTGGCCACGCGCGTGTCGTACCAGCTCGATCTGCGTGGTCCCAGCATGACCGTGCAGACCGCCTGCTCCTCCTCGCTGGTGGCCACCCACATGGCGGTGCGGGCGCTGCTTGACGGGGAGTGCTCCATCGCGCTGGCGGGCGGCGTGTCGGTGCGGCTGCCGCACGCCGCAGGCTACCTCGCCCCGCCAGGCGGGACCTCCTCCAGCGACGGCCACGGGCGTGCCTTCGACGCGGACGCCACGGGCGCCGTCGTCGGCAGCGGCACCGGGGTGGTGGTACTGAAGCGGGCAGCGGACGCGCTGCGCGACGGCGACCAGATCTACGGGTTCATCCGGGGCACGGCCATCAACAACGACGGGCGGCACAAGGCCAGCTTCACCGCCCCGAGTTCCACCGGCCAGGCCCGGGCCATCCGGCAGGCACTGCGCCGGGCGGGGGTCTCGGCCCGCGACATCAGCTTCGTCGAGGCACACGGCACCGGAACGGTGCTCGGCGACCCGCTGGAGGTCGCCGCGCTCACCTCCGCCTTCCGCGAGTGGACGAGCGACACCGGCTACTGCCGGCTCACCTCGGTCAAGCCGAACATCGGTCATCTCGACCCGGCCGCGGCCGTGGCGGGGCTGATAAAGGCGGTGCTGGCACTTCGGAACGGCGTCCTGCCCCCGCAGATCAACTACTCCCGCCCCAACCCGAAGCTGCGACTGGAGAGCACACCGTTCACCATCTCCGTCCAGCCTGTCCCGCTCGACACCGCCGAGCCCGCGCTGGGCTGCGTCAACTCCCTCGGCATGGGCGGGACGAACGCCCACGTGGTACTGGAGGCGCCGCCCGAACGCCCGCGATCGGAGCCGTCGCCGCGGCGCCGCCACCCGATCCTGCTCTCGGCCCGTTCCGCCGAGGCTCTGCAGGAGATGAGCCTGCGGCTGGCCCAGTGGATCAAGGAGAACCGGGGCGAGGAACCGGCCGACGTCGCCTGGACGCTGGCGACCGGGCGTCCCGAGCACCCGTTCCGCCGTGTCGTGGTCTCGCACGATCTGCGGGACGCCGCCAGCGCGGTGTCCGCACGCGGCGGACGCCGGCAGCGGGACGCCCACGTGCCGCGCTCGGGGCGGGTGGCCTTGTTGTTCCCCGGCCAGGGCGCGCAGACGCTCGCCATGGGCGCGAGGCTGGCCACGGGCGACCCGGTCTTCCGTGAACATCTGAACACCGTCACCGGCCTGTTCGCCCAGGACTCCGGGCTCGACCTGGGAGAGGTGCTCCAACCTGGGCCGGGCAGGGAGACGGTGGCCCAGGAGATCCTGGCGCGCACGGAGATCACCCAGGCGGCGCTGTTCGCGGTGGAGTGGGCGCTCGGGCGGACACTCGTCCAGTACGGCGTGCGACCGTACGCCATGCTCGGCCACAGTGTCGGTGAACTGGTCGCGGCCACGCTCGCCGGAGTACTCACCCTGCCGGACGCGGTCGCGGCGATCACGCTGCGCGGTCGGCTGATGAGCGAGAGCGGCCCCGGCGCCATGGTGTCGGTCACCCTGCCCGCGGACGAGGCGGCGAAACGGGCGTCGGCCGCGGACCTGGCGGTGGCCGCCGTCAACGGGACCGAGCTGGTCACCCTCTCCGGCGCGATCAAGGCGGTCGAGGAGCTGGAGCGCGAACTGCGGGCGGAGGGTGTCGCCTGCAAGCGGCTGGAGACGGCGCACGCCTTCCACTCTCCGATGCAGGAGCAGGCCGCCGCGCGGTTCGGTGAGGCGATGTCCGGCACTGCGCTGTGCCCGCCGGACAGCCTGGTCGTGTCCAACGTGACCGGCGCGTACCTGACCCACGAGCAGGCCGCCGACCCCGGATACTGGGCCGGGCACATGCTGCGGCCCGTGCAGTTCGCCGTCGGGCTGGAGCTCCTGATCCGCGACGGAGTCACGATCTTCCTGGAGGCGGGCCCCGGGAATGCGCTGAGCCGCCTGGCGAAGGCCGCCGCCCCGGACACGACCTGCCTGTCCGTGCTGGCCGAGGAGAGCGGCGAGGAACGGCCCGACCTGGTCGACGTGCTGACCGGGCACTGGCTGGCGGGCGGCGAGGTGGACTGGAACGCCTGGTACGCCGGTGAGCGGCGCGGACGTCTCTCGCTGCCGCTCTACCCCTTCGCGCGGACCCGCCACTGGCTGGAGCCCGCGCCGCACGAGACGGCCACTGCCGCCGCCCCCCGGCCCGTCCCCACCCCCGTTTCCGCTCCCGCCGCCCGGCCCGCCGCCCCGGCCGCGCAGGCGGCGGCCGATCCCTCCTGGACTCCGATGGAGCGATACCTCGGGCACGTGTGGCGGGCGCTGCTCGGCGTCGACGAGATCGGTCTGCACGACAACTTCTTCGAGCTCGGCGGCCACTCGCTCCTGGCCATGCAGCTCGCCACGCACCTGCGCAAGGACGGCATAGAGAGCCTGACCATGGAGGCCATGCTGGAGACGCCGAGCATCGCACTGCTGGCGCAGTACCTGGAGTCCCTGGGCGCGACCCCTCCGGACGGCGCCCACCCCGCGCCGCCTCCGCCACGGGCCGCGTCCCCGGCGTCCCCGGCGGCGCCAGCATGGCCGGCCACCGCCTGGCCTCCCGCCGCGCCGGTCGGTCCTCTCCCTCGACAGGCCCATGCCGATGCGCCAGGGGACGGCGACGTGACGGGTGACGACGACATGGCCGCCTTGGTCGCCGAAGTGGAGTCGATGTCCGACGAGGAGGTCCTCAGCCGCCTCGCCGAGCTGGAAGGTGGTGCGGAGTCATGAGCGGGCAGCCTTCCGCCGGGCTCACCGGCGAGCGCCGCAGGCTGCTGGAGCGGCTGCTGGAACGCCGCGGACCCGGCCAGGCGGGTGACGATGAGCACGATGGACTGAAGGTCAGCCTCTTCTTCTTCTCCGCCGCGCTGGACGACCGGGTCGAGGAACGCTACGAGGTGGTGCTCGACTGCGCGGAACAGGCGGACCAGCTCGGCCTGCACGCGATCTGGGTCCCTGAACGGCACTTCGACCCGTTCGGCGCCCCGTACCCGAGCCCGGCCGTGCTGCTGGCGGCCATCGCGGCCAGGACCCGCCGCATCCGGCTGCGCGCGGGCAGCGTGGTGCTGCCGCTGCGCGACCCCCTGATCGTGGCCGAGGAATGGGGGATGCTGGACGCGCTCAGCGGCGGGCGTACCGGGCTCTCGCTGGCCTCCGGCTGGCACGCCGACGACTTCGTGCTCGACCCCGACTCCTACGAGCGGCGCAAACAGGTGCTGGCGGAACGCCTGGAGATCCTTCACCGGCTGTGGCAGGGCAAGACGGTGTCACGACCGGGCCCAGGCGGCCGGGTCGTGGAGGTGCGCACGTATCCGCAGCCACAGCGGCTGCCCGCCATCTGGCTCACCAGCTCGTCGAACCCCGCCACCTGGCGGGCGGCGGGAGAGATGAACCTGCACGTACTGACCGCCCTGCTGGAACAGTCGGTGGAGGATCTGGCGGAGAAGGCGGCGATCTACCGGGCGGCGCTACGCGAGGCGGGCCATCGGGAAGACGGCCGTCAGATCACCTGCATGCTGCACACGCACCTCGCGGCCGACGCGGACACCGCGATCGAGCGGGCCCGCCCGCCCCTGCGGAACTACCTGAGCGCCCACCTCAACCTCTTCGAGAGGTTCGCCGCCAACCAGGACATCGGCGTCCGGCCCGAGGACGTCACGGACTCCGACAGGAAGGCGCTGATCGACCATGGCGTCCAGCGCTATATGCGGTCGTCGGGGCTGTTCGGCAGCGTGGACGGCGTCCGGCCGGTGATCGAGCGGCTGACCGCGGCCGGGGTGACCGAGCTGGCGTGCCTGGTCGACTTCGGACTCCCCCGCGAGCACATCCTCGACTGTGTGCGCGAGCTGGGCGAGCTGCGGGCGCGTGTGGCCTGATGCCGACACCCGCGCGCTCGATCGCGACGTACATCGACGGCCGGCCGGCGGACCGGGTCATCCCGTTCGGAAGCAACAGCATGCAGCACGGCACGGCGGTGTTCGAGGGCATCCGCTGTTACGCCACGCCCCACGGGCCCGCCATCTTCCGCCTGGACGACCACCTGGCCCGGCTGCTCGGTTCGGCGAGAACGCTCGGCATCGCGCATCGCTACGACCACGCGGCGCTGAAGGCGATCGTCGTCGGTGCCGCCCGCGAATCCGGCCTGGCCGACTGCTACCTGCGTCCCGTGGTGTTCACCCCCGACCCCCTTCTGGACATCAACCTGGCCGCCCGCGAGTTCACCGCCGCCGTGGAGGTGTGGCCGGCGCCCACGGCGACGCCCTTCGCCCAGGAGGGGGCACGCCTCACCGTGTCGTCCTGGTGCCGTCCGTCCCGGCGCTCACTGCCCAGCCACGTGAAGGCGACCGGGACGTACGTGGCCTCGGCCATGGCCCGCACCGCGGCGACGGAGGCGGGGTTCCACGACGCCCTCCAGCTCGACCCGCATTCGGGCCGGGTGGCGGAGGCGACCGTCGCCAACGTCTTCCTCGTCCTGGGCGGGCGGCTGCACACCCCGTGGCCGCTCGACAGCCTGCTGCCGGGCATCACCCGCGACACCGTCCTGAGGCTGGCCCGCGACCTAGGCGTCGAGACGTCCGAGGGGCCGGTCGAGGTCGGCGACCTGTACGCCGCGCAGGAGGTGTTCCTGACCGGCACGGCGAGCGAACTCGTCCCCGTGGCCGCGCTGGACGAGCACTCCTTCCCCGGCGACCGCCCCACCTTCCGCCTGCTGTGGGAGGAGTACCGGGCCACCGTGACGGGGCGGCGTCCCGGGCGTCAGGGCTGGCTCACTCCGATTTCCGCTGACAACCCGCCCCCGAACTGAAGCGAGCAAAGCCATGGAGCTGTTCCACTGTTTCGGCGCCACCCCCGACCACCGGGTCGATACGGCCACGGCGGTCGCCATGCTCAGGGCCGGCGGCTGCCGCTACCTGGCGATCAACACCCACAACGTCCGCGACCTGACCCGTGGCGACGACCTGCCCGTCGGCTATGCCACCGCCACGTTCGGCTCCGTGCGGGCGGCGCTCGACGGAACCGGGGAATACCGCCCGGTGCTCAACATCAACCACCCCACCACGGCGGAGGAGGCCGTGGACCGCGCCCGGCGGGCGGTCGCGCTGACCGGCATCCGCGTCATCAAGCTGGAGGTACTCGACGCCGGCCTGACCGGCAGCCGAAACGACCTCGTGCTCGACGCCGCTCGCCGGCTCCGCGGCGACGGGCTGGAGGTCTGGCCGCTGATCACACCGGACCTGGAGACCTACCAGGCATGTTTGGCGGCCGGCTGCGCGATGGTCCGTCTGATGGGGTCGGGGATCGGCAGCGGGCTGGGCATCGAACCCCGGCGGTTGTCCCTGATCGCCGAGATCCTGGCCGGCAGCCTGGTACCGGTCATGCTCGACGGCGGCATCGGATCGGCCGCGCATGTGATACAGGCCGCCGAACTGGGCTTCGATTCGGTGCTGGTCAATTCCTGCCTCTTCGGCCCCGGGACGGACCCGGTCCGGGAACTGGCCGGGCTGCGCGCGGTCGTGGACCACGTGGCGGTGGGGGGCCGGGTCTCACCGGCGTGACAGCGCGGCCGGTCGTCAGGCCCGCAGGGCCGCGACGACCGGTGCGAACGACTCCAGCGCGGCGGCCGGGATCGTGACACGGTCCGCGCCCCACCTGGTCCGGCGCTCCTCCAGCAGCTCGATCAGCCGTGGCACCGACCCGATCAGCAGCGAGGGCATCTGCTCCACCTCTCGCGGGGCGCAGCCGAGCGACCGGGCATAGACCGCGAGGATCTCCTCCGGCCGGGGCAGCACGAAGCACTCCCATACCAGGAGGTTGAGGTGCGGCGGCTCGGCCCGGCCGGTGGCGGCCTCGCGCACGAGGGCGACCTTGGCGTCCATCGAAGCGGCCGTGGCGTCCGACTCGTCCATGTCGCCCTGGTACGCGCGAGGGGCGAGACTGACCACGTCCGCCTTCCTGCCGGCCAGCCGCAGCGTCCCCGGACTTCCGCCACCGACGAGCAGCGGAGGGTGCGGACGCTGGAGGCCGGGCACCGAATGGGCCGCCACCCTGGCCGTCCAGGTGCCATCATCATGGTCATGGGGCTCACCCGCCCAGGCCGCCTTGATCAGAGAGATCAGGGCGGCGAGCCGGGTGAGACGGACACGGCCCGGAGCCATGGTGATGCCCGTCTGGGAGTAGTCGTCGGCGAGCCATCCGCAGCCGAGCCCGATGTCGAGCCTGCCGTCGCTCAGGACGTCGAGCGTGGCCAGCTCGCGCAGCAGGACGACGGGGTTGCGCAGGCTCTCGGCCAGCACGTATGTGCCGAGCCGTAACCCCGCGGTGACCTGGGCGGCGGCGGCGAGCGCGGGGATGGGCGCGAGTTCCTGGTTGACGTGGTCGGTGACGTAGAGCGCCGAGTAGCCCAGGTCCTCACACCTCCTGGCCAGATCGGTCCAATCCTTGCGGCTTCCGGTTCCCGTGCTCACCACGGCGAACTCGTAACGAGGTGTCATGTCACTCCAGCACAGCGGATGCGGTCGGCGGGATCACCCGACCGGCCGGTCGGGGGAGGTCAGCGCTGTTTCCAGCACCGTGCGCAACGACGCCATCAGGCGCGCCATGGCGCCGGGTTCCCGCACTCCGGGGTCGTAGAGCAGGTTCCCGGTCAGGGAACCGGCTCTACGGTTCTCCTCGACGTCGAGGGCCAGTTCGGCACGGGCTGCCATGCGGTGACCGGGCAGCTCGGCCACCTCCAGACCGGGCAGGCCCAGGCGGGCGTCATCGTGCGCGACGAAGTTCAGTACCGCCTGGAAGAACGGCGGCTCGCCCGGCCGCCTGGCCGGGCGCAGCGCCGACACGATGCGGTCGAAAGGAAGGTCCTGGTGCTCCAGCGCGCCGAAGACCGTGGCGCGGACCTGGGCGGTGAGCTGCCGGAAGGACATGCCCGGACGCAGCGTGATCCTGATGGGGAGCGTGTTCACGAAGAAGCCGACCAGCCGCTGCGTGTCGAGGGTGGGCCGGTTCGTCACCGGGCAGGCGATGATGATGTCGGACAGGTCGTGGCACCGGCCGAGGGCCAGGGCGTACGCGGAGAGAAGGACCATGAACGTGGAGACCCGCTCGCGCTCGGCGAACTCCCGCAGCCCGGCCTGGGTGTCCCGCGCCAGCGCCAGGGGCTCCCCAGTGGCCGGGCCGCGGCCGTCTCCCGCCGGAGGCCGGGCACCGCCCAGCGGCATCCGCGCCGGGGCGCCGGCGAGCCGGTCCCGCCAGTACGCCATCTGCTCGACGCACTCGGACCCGGCGAGCCATTCCCGCTGCCGACGGGCGAAGTCGGCGTACTGAAGGGGCGGCGGGTCGAGCCTGGCCCGTTCGCCGCGCAGACGGGCACGGTAGATCTCCGCGATCTCGCGGAGCATGATGTCGATGGACGCCTTGTCGGAAACGATGTGGTGCATGGACACGCACAGCCGGTGCCTGCGCTCCTCCATCCGGGCGACGGTGAACCTGAAGAGGGGCGCCGTGGCCAGGTCATAGGGACGGGTCGCCTCGTCCCGCGACAGCCGCTCCCACTCCTGCTCGCGCTCCCGCTCGCCGAGGTGGCTCAGATCGACGACCCGGAAAGGCGAGGCGCAGGGATCGGTCACGATCTGCACCGGCCGGCCGGCCCGGGTGGCGAAGGCCGTCGCGAGCACGTGGTGTCTGAGCATCACCTCAGAAACCGCGTCCCCAAGCAGGCCAGGATCGAGCGGCCCGAGTACCTGGAACCTGGCCGCCAGCAGGTAGGCGGTGCTCCGCGGTGCCAGCCTGCTCAAGAACCACAGGCGCTCCTGCCCGCAGGAGAGCGGGGCCGCGACCGCCGTGTCGATTCGGGCGTTCATCCGCCGATCCCCCCGTCGTTTCTCGTCATCGGGCGGGTTCGGCGTGCAGCAGGGTGACCGTCTGCTCCAGCCACAGTCCGTCGGTGACGCATGTCCGTTCCGCCTCCTCAAGCAGGCGGGCGTAGAAGCCGGCCTTCCTGTCGTCCGGGACCAGGTCGAAGAATCCCCGGCCGACCTGCGACAACTGCCAGGTCAGCCACTGCCGGGCGCCGCCGAAGTCGTACCTGCGGGTAATCTCCCCGCGCGCCCGCACCCGCCATCCGGCGGCGGCCAGCGTCACCTCGGCGGGCCGCCGCCACAGCGCTTGCAAGGCCGACGCGAACCGGGGTTGCCGCGGGCCGAGGAAGTCCAGCAAGACCTTGTTCATGAAATGCCCGGTGTGGCGGCTTCTGCCCAGCAGCGAAAACGTCAGCCCAGCCCTTTTGTGTCCCGTCCTGCGCAGCTCGGCCAGTACCAGTTCGGGCCGCATGAGGAACTGCCAGGACAGCGCGCAGTAGTAGGAGTCGAAAGAGCCATCGGCGAAGGGCAGCCGGTGCGCGTCGGCCTGGAGCACGAGGACGCCGCCGGGGAGTGACTTCCTGGCACGCGCCAGCATTCCGCCGGACAGGTCGATGCCGAGCAGGCGACCGGCGTGGGACGTCGCGGTCAGGGCGCACAGGCACGCCCCGCCGCCGGTACACAGATCGAGCACCCGCTCTCCCCGGCGCGGCGGGTGCCACGCGACGAGTTCCGCGGCGAGGTCGTGGAAGAGCGGCAGCGCCTGGTCGTAGTGCGGCGCGGCGCGGTCGAAGACCGCCGCGATCTCGGCGCCCAGATCCGCCTGCCCGTCGTTCACGGCCCGTCCGGGCCGGTCAGGGCCTGAGCCAGGGCCTCCGGATTCGTCAAGTAGAAGTATGCCCCTCCGGGCACCTCGTGCAGATCAAACCGGCCTGCGGCGTGCCCGCGCCAGGATTCGAGGTCGTCCCGGGTGGTCTCGGTGTCGCCGTCACCGTGGAAGGCATGGATCGCCACGTCCAGCTGTTCCTCTTCGCGGTACTCATAGGACGCGACCAGCTCGATGTCCTTTCTGATGCGGCGGCGAAGCACCCCGAGCAGTTCCGGCGGCATCCGGTCCCAGTCGTAGTCGGGCGGAAGCGACTCCCGCAGGAACATGTCGAGCATGTCGTCGGACCAGTCGGCGTACGCGCCGAGGCCGCCCGCCAGGTCCGGTGCCGCCCGGCCGCAGACCAGGAACTTGGAGGGCATCGGAAGGCCCCGGCGTCGTTGCTCGCACACCAGCTCGAAGGCGGTGACCGTGCCGATGCAGGCCGAGAACACCGCGTACGGACGACCGGAGATCCGCTCGCGCAGTTCCGGGCACAGCTCGGCGGCCAGTTCGCGGACATCGGTCTGGGCGGCGTGCGTCCGCCTGCCGCGTCCCGGCGTGTCCGGGATCAACAGTTGCAGGTGACCGGCCAGGCACGCACGCAGCCCGGCGAACATACCCGCGCTGCCGCCCGCGCCGGGAAAGGCCACCAGCACCTCAAGGGGCTCGCCGCGTCCCGAGGTCACGTCGGATCGCCGCCCGCCAGTGCGGTCATCTGGGCCAGTGTCGGTATCTCGAAGAACTCGGCCAGCGGGATGTCGGTACCCAGGCGCTCATTGGCGGTCATGATCAACTCGGCCGCCAGCAGCGAGTGCCCGCCCAGCTCGAAGAAGTCGTCGTGCGGGCCGATGGCGTCGATGCCCAGCAGCTCACGCCAGATCGCCAGCAGTTGCCCGGACACGGCGGCGTTCGCCGGCCTGGCCCCTTCGGGCAGCGGGCGGGCGGTGGCGAGAAGGTCCCGCACCGCCCGGCGGTCGATCTTGCCGGTGGGCAGCAGCGGGAACGTGTCACCGGCGTAGAAGCGGTCGGGCACAGCAGCCGCCGGCAGCGTGGCCCGGGCGAGGTCCCGCAGCTCGTCGCGGAACACCGTGGCGCCGGGCTCCGGCACGACGAGGGCGACCAGATGCGGTTCGCCGTCGCCGGTGACCGAGGCCACGGCTTTGGACACACCGGGGTGGGCTTCCAGTGCCAGCTCGATCTCCGCCGGCTCCAGGCGCACCCCGCGCACGTTCAACTGCCAGTCGGCGCGCCCGGCGAACTGGAGCGTCCCACCGCCCAGGTCCCTGACCAGATCGCCGGTGCGGTACATCCGTTCGCCGCCGCCGCGGAACGGATCGGCCACGAACCGCTCGGCGGTCAGCCCCGGCCGGCCGCCGTACGCCGATGCCAGCCCGGCCCCGCCGATGTACAGCTCTCCGGTCTCGCCCTCAGGGACGTGCCGCAGCCGCGCGTCCAGCACATACAGGCTGGTCTGGTCGATGGGACCGCCGATGGGCACCGTCCCCTCACCCGTGGTGCCGTCATAGCGGTGGAACGTGGAGTCCACGCAGGTCTCGGCCGGGCCGTACTGGTTGTACAACGTGGCGTCGCAGACCTTGGCGAACTCGGCGGCCAGCCGCCGAGGCAGCGCCTCACCGCCGCTGAAGACGGTGGTGAGCGAGGCGAGGTCGCGCGGGGCGGCGTGGCGCAGCAGCCCGGCCAGCACCGATGGCACGAAATGCGCCGTCGTGACCTGAAAGTCGCGGATGGCCGAGGCGATCTCACCGAAGTCGGGATAGTTGCGGAAGGACTCCACGACGAGCGTCGCCCCATCGGCCAGAGGTGCCAGGACCTCCCAGATCGAGAAGTCGTAGATGTACCTGGTGTGGTGGAGGACCAGGTCGGCCACGCCCAGTGGGTACGTGCGCCGGCCCCACGTGATCCGGTTGAGGAGCGCCCGGTGCGGGACGATGACGGCCTTCGGCGTGCCGGTCGACCCGGAGGTGTAGACGACCATGGCGGGTGCGCGGGGGTGCGCGGGTGGGGCGGCCGGCGCGTCCGGGCCGACGTCCTCGGCCGCGATGCCGACGACTTTGGCCGCGCTCACCGAGGTTACCGGGGCGGCCGGCGCGTGCAGCACGAACCGGGCCCCTGAATCGTTCACCAGCGTCTCGACCCTGGCCGGGGGCAGGGAGGGGCACAGCCCCAGGAAGGCCGCGCCGGCCCTGAGCACCGCGAGCAGGCCGACGACTCCGTCGGCGGACGGCTGGGCCAGGACGCCGACCGTCTCACCCGGCGCACAGCCGAGGCCGCCCAGCCGGTGTGCCGTCCGGCCGGCTCGCCGCCACAGCTCACCGTACGTCAGCCCGCCGTCCCTGGACAGCACCGCGATCTTCTCAGGGGCCTGGCAGGCCCTCTCACGGACGAGGTCGATGATCACAGGGCCGCTCCATCGTGGCTCTCCGGCCCTGGGCCGAGGACAGGGCGAACGCTCACGGTGCTCCTCTCGAACTCGCCGCGCCGGGTGAACGGCGCGGCGGCACGTATCGTCCGACAATAGGTGGGCGTGGTTAGATGCCGGTTACGCCGAGCCGCGCCGCCAGAATCATCCCGATCCGGGTCACGGGTCCGGACGCCATCATCTCGCCGTGCGCACACGACATCTCGTGTGACTCGATCCGCCCGGCCACATAGGGCCCCCAGTCACCGATGGACGGCGTGCCCGGCGTCTTGTCCAGCGTGGCCCTGAAGAACAGCACGTCACCGTGGAAGACACCGGGGGTGAAGCGGGCCATCAGTTCGGCGGCGCCGGAGAAGACGGCGACCAGTGACGGGACACGCTCCGCCCCGAGCCCGGCCACCGCGCTGTCCGACGCGCGGAGGGCGCAGGCGACATCGTCCGTCCCTAGCGGCCGGCCTGGTGACGCGTCGTGCCTGACCCCGAGCGACTGGAGCAGCGCGGCCGGCGTCTGGTCCCCGGCCGGTTCCGCGCCGGGTGCGCCGGAGTGAGGGCCACCGGGGCCGGGGCGGGCCGGGTAGGAGTCGAGCATCGCGAGCAGGGCGACCCTCTCCCCCTCGGCCTGGAGGCGAACCGCGATCTCGTGGGCCACGACCCCGCCGAAGGACCAGCCGAGGAGGGCGTAGGGGCCGGTGGGCCGTGCGGCGCGGATCTCGGCGACGTACCTGACCGCCAGTTCCTCGACGGTGGCCGGGCCGGGCCCGGTCAGGCCGGGTGACTGGAGCGCGTACACGGGGTGCCCGGCGGGCACGTGCCGCAGCAGGCGCGAGTACACCCAGCCGATGCCCGCCGCCGGGTGTACGCAGAACAGCGGTGTCCTCGGCCCGCCCGCGCGTAGCGGCAGCAGGACGTCCAGGTCGCCGCCGGACCGGGTGGCGCCGAGGCGGCGGGCCAGCGCGGCCGGCGTGGGCGCCTCGAACAGGTCCCTGATCGCCGCTTCCGCCCCCAACACCGTGCGAATCCGGCTCATCAGGCGGGTGGCGAGCAGCGAGTGGCCACCGGCGTCGAAGAAGCTGACCTCGGCGCCGATCCTGGTGCCGCCGAGAACCTCACCGAACACGTCGCAGAGGATGTCCTCGATCGGTGTCCGCGCCGGGCGGCCATCGGCTCCGGTCCCGGAGTCCGGCAGGGCACGTCGATCCAGCTTGCCGTTGGGCGTGAGGGGCAGCTTCGGCACGACGACGAACGCGACGGGGATCATGTGGGCCGGGAGCGTGGCGGCCAGGCGTCCCCGCAGCTCCGCCACGTTCACCTCGCGTTCCTCTGCGGGGACGACGTAGGCGACCAGGCGCGTGCCCGCGGCGCCCTTGTCCGCGACCACCGCGGCCCGGGCGATATCGGGGCTCCGGGTCAGTTCCGCCTCGATCTCGCCGGGCTCGACCCGGAACCCGTGCACCTTGACCTGGTCGTCGGCGCGACCACGGAACTCCACGCTCCCGTCCGTCCGGCGGCGGGCCAGGTCACCGGTCCGGTACATCCGCTCGCCCGGCGGGCCGAAGGGGCAGGCGACGAACCGTTCAGCGGTCAGGCCGGGCCTGCCCAGATAGCCGCGCGCCAGCCCGGCCCCCGCGACGTACAACTCGCCGACCACGCCGGGCGGCACCAGGCGCAGCCCCTCGTCGAGGAGGAAGACCCGATGACCGGCGATCGGCTCACCGATGGGCGGGGGCTCCGGCCAGGCGGTGGCGTCGATGGGCAGCGCGTGACAGGTGACGACGTGTGTCTCGGTCGGCCCGTACTGGTTGTACAGGCGGCGGTCCGGCCGAGCGGCGGCGAAGTCGCGTACCGCCCCGGTGACCACCAGCGCCTCTCCCGACTGGACGATGTGCCTCAGCGCGGGCAGGTCGAGCCCCCGCTCGACCGCCGTCGCGCACACCGCCTCCAGGACGAGGTTGGGCGCGTGCAGCTCTCCCACCCTGTACTCGTCCAGCCAGGCGGTCAGGCGGCCGGCGTCATGGCGGGTCTCCTCCGCGCACTGCGCCAGCGTGCCACCGGACAGCAGCGCGGACAGGATCTCGTGCGCGGACATGTCGAAGCCGAACGGGGCCGACTGCGCGACCACGGTGCTGGGGCCGCCGGGCAGCAGGGCCTTCTCCCAATCGATCAGGTTCGTCAGCGCGCCCGCGCCGAGCACCACGCCCTTCGGCCGGCCGGTCGAGCCGGAGGTGTACATCACGTACGCCGGGTGATCGGGTGAGAGCGGGTGGCCGCGCTCGGCGTCGGTGATGTCGTGGCCGGGCCCGGTTTCGAGCGAACCGGCCGGCCCGGGATCGTCCAGGAAGACGCGCCTGCCGCCCAGGTGTTCGCCGAGCGTGGGGGCCCCGGTCGCGGTGAGCAGCAGAGAGGGGGCTGCGTCCTCGATCATGAACTCCAGGCGCGCCGGCGGCAGGGTGATGTCCAGTGGCAGATAGGCCGCGCCCGCCTTCAGCGTCGCGACGACGGCCACGATCATGCCGATGGAGCGAGGCAGTGCCACGGCGACGACTTGCTCCGGTCCCACTCCGCGGGAGATGAGATATCGAGCCAGGCGGTTGGCCCGCACGTTCAGCTCGTAATACGTGAGCGTGCCGTCTGCACAGATGAGCGCCGTCGCCGATGAGGTGCGGGCGACCTGCCGCTCGAACCTGTCCGGCAGGGAGGGCCAGGGCGTGCGGGCGGCGAGGGGAGGTGTGCCGGCGAGCAGGAGGGCGCGCTCTTCCGCCCCGAGGAGGCCGTGTTCGCCGATCGGGTGGCCGGGGTGCGCGCAGACGGCGTCAAGCAGCCGGACGTAGCGGTCGGCCAGCCCCTGCGCGGTCTCCGCGTCGAACAGCTCGCTGGAGTACTCAAGGCAGACCTCGATGCCGGCGGGCGAACCCCGCTCGTCCCACAGTGCCGCGCAGGAGAAGGTCAGGTCGAACTTGGCCAGCCCGGTGCCCAGCAGCTCGACCGTCGTCTCCAGCCCGGCCAGTTCCAGGGCCGGAGATTCGTCCTGAAAGACGAGCATCGTTTGGAACAACGGGTTCCTCGACGGGTTACGCGCGGGGTTGAGCGCCTGCACCAGGCGCTCGAACGGCAGGCCCTGGTTGGCGAACGCGGCCAGATCGTGCGTGCGGACCCGATCGAGCAGGTCCTCGAACGAGGGATCGCCCGAGGTGTCGGTACGCAGGACCAGCGTGTTGAGGAAGAAGCCGATGAGGTCGTCCAGCGCCGGATCGAGACGGCCGGAGATCGGCGCGCCGATCGGGATGTCGGTGCCCGCGCCGTGCCGGGTCAGCAGGGCCGCCAGCCCGGCCTGGAGGATCATGAACTGGCTGCACCGGTGCGCGCCCCCGAGCGCGAGCAATCGCCGGTGGGATTCGGCGCCCAGCCGGGCCCGCACGGTGGCGCCCCGATGACTCAGCCGGGCCGGGGGCGGCCGGTCGGCCGGCAGCTCCAGCCGTTCCGGCAGGCCCTCCAGGGCCTTGATCCAGAAGGCGAGCAGGCCGGCGGCCGGTCCGTCCTCCTGTTCCTCGTCAAGGCACTCCTGCTGCCACCGCACGTAGTCGGCGTACTGGGCCGGCAACGGCGGCAGGTCGGGCGGGCCACCGGCCAGGCGGGCCGCGTACGCTCGCGCCAGGTCCCGCTGGAGCGGTGCCAGCGACCACTCGTCCACCGCCACGTGATGCACGACCAGCAGCAGCACATGCGCGTCGGGCGCGACAGAGAACAACCACGTCCGCACTGGCAGTTCGCCCGACAGGTCGAATTCGTGCCGGGCGGCGGCTTCCAGCGCGCCGGGCAGTCCGGCCTCGCCGACCTCCTCCACCCGAGGGGCGGGAACCTCCGCCATCGGCACGACGCGCTGGCGGGGCACCCCGCCGACGTCCTCGAACACCGTCCGCAGAATCTCGTGCCGCGCCACGACATCGCCGACGGCCGCGAGCATCGCCGCACGGTCGAGCGGGCCGCGCATCCTCAGCGCTATCGGGACGTTGTAGACGGCGTTCGGTCCTTCGTACTGGTTGAGGAACCACATCCGCGACTGCGCGAAGGACAGCGGCGCGGGGGACGTCCCGCCGCGCCGACGCAACGGGGGCAGCACCCGGTGCGCCGCCTTCCATGATCCCTCGGCGTCCGGCCCGAGCAGCCCGAGCAGGCCGAGCAGGCCGTTGATCGTCGTCACCTCGAACAGATCGGCCAGGGAGACCGGCAGCCCCAACTCGCTCTGCATCCTGCGGACGACCCGCACGCCCATGAGGGAGGTGCCGCCCAGCTCGAAGAAGTCGTCGTCGCCCCCGATGGACGCCTGCCCCAGTTCCTGAGCCATGATGCGCGCCACGCCGACGCCCACGTCCCACCCTGGTCCGGCCTGGTCCATCTCGATGCTCCTCACTCTGACCCGCGCCTGCCGCCAGGACACTGGACCGAGTATCGAATCGCCTGGTTCGGGGCCGGTTACGTGCCGATGGTCCGGGCATCCCGCTGCCGCGACCCCGCTGAGGGGGCGCTGAGCAGCCGCTGAGGCATCGCCCCCGTCCGGCCGCCGCAGGCCGGGGAAGAGCGCCGGTCCCGACCTAGGATGAGCCGACCGAGGACAGATCCCTGAGGGGGCGCCGAACGGTGTGTGGTCTCGCCGGGTTCGTGGACATGCGCGAAGGGCCCGAGGCCGGCGGGCCCGCGGCAGGGCATCCGGCCGACGAGGCGATCCTCGACGCGATGGCGGCCACGCTGGCCCATCGTGGGCCGGACGCCGCCGGCCGTTTCCTGGCCGCAGGAATCGGGCTGGGGTTTCGGCGGCTGAGCATCGTCGACCTGACGGGCGGCATGCAGCCGCTCCGCAACGAGGACGGTTCCGTCGTGCTGGTCTGCAACGGCGAAATCTTCAACTACCGGGAGCTGCGCTCGGCACTGCGAAGCCGCGGTCATGTGTTCACCACCGACGGCGACGTCGAGGTCATCGTCCACCTGTACGAGGAGAAGGGCCCCGGCCTGCTCCATGACCTGCGCGGGCAGTTCGCCTTTGCCCTCTACGACCGCACGCGGCGCCGGCTGCTCCTGGCCAGGGACCACCTTGGCGTGCTGCCGCTGTTCTACACCCGCACGCCGGACCAGCTCGTCTTCGGCTCGGAGATCAAGGCGGTCCTCGCGCATCGAGGCGTACCCCGCGCAGTGGACCTCACCGGACTCGACCAGATCCTCACCTTCCCTGGCCTGGCCGGTCCCCGGACGATGTTCGCGGGCGTACGCAGCCTGGAGGCCGGGCACTACCTGCTGGTCGAGGACGGTCAGACACGCGACGCCCGCTACTGGGACCTCGACTACCCGTTGCTGGGGCAGCAGTCGCCGGACGAGGACGTCGAGCGCCGCACCGAGGAGTTGCGCGAGCTGCTGACCACGTCCGTCGTCCGGCGGCTGCGCGCCGACGTACCGGTCGGCCTCTACCTGAGCGGCGGGCTGGACTCCTCGCTGATCGCCGCGCTGGCCGCGCAGGCGGAGCCCGGCACCGGGCGGCACTCGTTCTCCATCGCCTTTCCCGAGCGGCATCTGGACGAGTCGCGCTACCAGCGACTCGTCGCGGAGAAGATCGCCACCGACCACCACGAGATCATCACCGGCCCCGCCGACCTGTCCGCCCGGTTCACCCGGATGGTCTGGCACGCCGAGGCCCCGGTGAAGGAGACCTACAACACCTGCTCACTGGCCCTCTCGGAGGCGGCACGGGCGGCGGGTGTGAAGGTCGTGCTGGCGGGCGAGGGCGCCGACGAGCTGTTCGGCGGCTACCCCGGCTACCGGTTCGACCAGGCGGGGCTGGCCGGGGCGGGTCGTGAGCACGGCCCGGACGCCGTACTGGAGCGACAGGCGCGGCAGCGGCTGTGGGGAGATCCGCACCTCTACTACGAACGCGACTACCACCAGTGGAGCCGGACCAGACGAGAGCTGTACGCGCCTGGCGTGGCCGAGACCTTCCCCGACTTCGACTGCACCGGATTCCCGCCCGTCGATCCGGACATGCTGCGCGGCCGGCATCCCCTGCACCAGCGCTCCTATCTCGATGTCAAGCTCCGGCTGACCGATCATCTGCTGGGCGACCACGGCGACCGCATGGGGATGGCCAACGGTGTCGAGGTGCGATACCCGTTCCTCGATCTGGACGTCGTCGAGTTCGCCACCAGTGTCCCGCAGCACCTGGCCGCGCCGGGGCTGACCGAGAAGTACCTGCTCAAGCGGGTGGCCGACGGGCTCGTCCCGGCAGATATCAGTCAACGGCAGAAGTTCGGATTCCGCGCTCCCGCAAGCCCCACCCTGCTCAGGGAGGGCGCCGAATGGGTGAACGACATGCTGTCGCCCGCTCGCGTCCGCCGCCAGGGCTACTTCGCGCCCGAGGTCATCGAGCACCTGCGCGCCCGGAGCCTGCGGCGCGAACACGACCTCCACCCCCACCTGGAGGACGACGTGCTGTTGGTGGCGCTCAGCTTCGGGGTGCTGCTGGACACGTTCGGCCTGCCCAACCACACATGAACCGACACACCACTTGTCCAGGGAGATACGCAGGATGGCATTCGAAGCAGTGGACACGCTCGTCCGCCGCGCGGCCGGCCGGTTCCCACGGCGGATCGCGGTGGAAGGCCCGCGAACGACACTGACCTACGCCGGGCTGGCGGCGCTGTCCGACCGCGTCGCAGCCGACCTGACCGAGGCCGGTGCCCGCGCCGGCGACTTCGTCCCGATCCTGGCCGAGGACCGCGCGGAAGTGATCGCCGGCGTCCTCGGCGTGCTGAGGATCGGCGGTGTGTTCGTCCCCATCGACCCCGGAACACCGCAGCGGCAGATCAGCGGCATCCTGGACGACGTGAACGCCCGGCACACCGTCGTCGGGTCCGGCGTTCCGGCCCGGCTCACCGGACTGACCGGCGGCGTCGTGACCGTGGACGCGGCCGAACCGGCGCACGCCCCGCCGCTCCCCGAGCGCCGGGCCTCGCCCGACGACCCCTGCTACGTGTTCTACACCTCCGGCTCCACCGGCCGCCCCAAGGGCGTGCTCGGCAGGCTGTGCGCCATCGGCCACTACGTCGGGTGGGAGATCGACACGTTCGGCGTCACCGGGGAATGGCGGGTCAGCCAGCTCACCTCTCCCGCGTTCGACGCGATGTTGCGAGACTTCTTCGTCCCGCTGACCGTGGGCGGCACCGTTTGCGTGCCCCCCGCTGGAGCCGTCACGAACCCGGGGCTGCTGCTCGACTGGCTCGATGGGCGGCAGGTGAACCTGCTGCACTGCATCCCCTCGGTGTTCCGCGGCCTCACCGAGGCGGCCTGCCGGGCCGACGCCGGACTCGCCGCGCTGCGGGTCGTGGCCTGCGCCGGCGAGGTGCTGCCACCGGCCGACGCCGCACGCTGGTTCGGCCGGTACGGCGAGCGGATCGGCCTGGTCAACCTCTACGGCCCGTCGGAGACCACGATGACCAAGCTCTACCACATGGTCTCCCCGGACGACACGGAGCGGCCCTCGATCCCCGTGGGCCGGCCCATGCCGGGGGCCGAGGTGCTCATCCTCGATGATCGAGGGCGGTCCTGCCCGCCCGGGACCGTCGGGGAGATCCACCTGCGCACGCCGTACCGGTCGCTCGGCTACCATGACCGCCCGGAGGAGACGCGTGCGGCGTTCGTCCCCAATCCGCTGGGCTCCGATCCCGCCGACATCGTCTACAAAACCGGTGATCTCGGCAGAATGCTGCCGGACGGGGAGCTTGAGTACATCGGCCGCCTCGACCACCAGGTGAAGATAGCCGGGGTGCGGGTGGAGCCGACCGGGGTCGAGAGCGTGCTGCGCATGCATCCCTCGGTCCGCGAGGCCGCCGTGGCGCTCTTCGACGGCCCGGACGGCCTGCCCTACTTGAGCGCCTTCATCGAGACCTCCGACGCCCTGGACGAGCGGGAACTACGCGACCACGTGCACGCGCACCTGCCGGAGGCCCTGGTCCCGGCCGTGTTCGTCCCGGTGGCCGAACTGCCCCGCACGATCAGCGGCAAGATCGACCGTCGTCGGCTGCCCGATCCCGCCCCCACGACCGCGCCGGGCGGAACGCCGCCACGCACCCCGACCGAGCAGGCCCTGGCCCGGCTGTGGGCGGGGATGCTGCCGCCGCAGGAGATCGACGTGCGGCGGCGGTTCTTCCACTCCGGCGGTCACTCCCTTCAGGTGATGAGGATGCTCGAACGGGTGCGGGAGGACTTCGGCGTGGAGGTGCCGCTGCGGGACTTCCTGGCCGCGCCGACGATCGAATCGCTGGCCGTCATGCTGGAAGACGCGCTCGCGGGCGGTGCGGCACCACTGGACGACGCGCTGGAAAGCCTCGGCATCACACGGGCGGACGGCGTCGCGGCGGATCGGGGGCCGGCGTGACAGCGCCGGTCGAGCAGGGCGGCGTACGGGGCATCGAGCGGGCGGTGGAGGCCGCGGTCCTGGCGCACAAGTCGGTCGTGGACTGCACCGTCGTGTGTCAGGGCGCCACCGGGGCCGGCGAGGACCCCGACGCGTGCCTGGCCTGCGGCATGGCGGCGACATATCCGGGCACGGCCCTCGACGCCTCCGGCGTATGCGCGTACTGCCGCTTCTACCAGCGGCGTAAGGACGACGTGCTCGCCTACTTCGGGGACATCGGCGGGTTCGTGGACCTGGTGCGGCAGCGCTCGGCCGGAGCGCGCGCCGACCACGACTGCCTCCTGCTCTTCAGCGGGGGCAAGGACAGCACTTATGTCCTGCACCGGCTCGTCGATCTCGGTCTGCGGGTGATGACCTTCACCTTCGACAACGGCTTCATCTCCAAGACCGCGATGCGCAACGTCGAGGCCGTCACCGGCGCGCTGGGCATCGAGCACGTGACGGCGGGCCGTGCGGGACAGAACCAGATCTTCCTCCAGAGCCTGCGCGAGCACCAGAGCGTGTGCAACGGCTGCTTCCGCTCGCTGCTCGAATCGAGCACCCGGCTGGCCTGGGAACGCGGCATCCCCACCATCGTCACGGGCCTGTCCCGGGGCCAGATCATCGACGAGCGGCTGGCCTGGTTCCACCGCAACGGCATCTTCGACCCGGAGGAGATCGACCGCCGGCTCACCATGGGGCGCCGGATCTACCACCAGCGCGGTGACGACCTGGACACAGAGGCGCTGCGAACGGTCGAGGTGGTGGACTTCTACCGATACTCCGACGTCACCAAGAAGGAGATCGAGGAGTTCCTGCAGCGGCGGGCCACGTCGTGGTCCCGGCCGTCGGACACCGGGTTCTGCAGCACGAACTGCATGATCAACGACGTCGGGGTCTATGTCCACACCTTGGAACGCGGTTACCACAACTACGAGTCCCCGACACGCTGGGAGGTCCGGCTGGGCCACCTCGATGTGACGGCGGCCGACCGGGAGCTGCGCGCCCCCGTCGATGTCGCGCGGGTGCGGCGCATGCTGGCCAGGCTCGGCTATTCCGACCCCGCCGAGGTCCGCGGCCTGGGGCGGCGGTTGATCGTGTACTACGTGCCGCGTGGGGCGCCCCGGCACGGCGACCTGCGGGAGTTCGCGGCCCGCGGCCTGCCGGACGACATGCTGCCGGACACTTGGGTGCCGCTGGACCGGATTCCCCGCCGGGCGGGTGTCGTCCAGCGCGACCTGCTCCCTCACCCGGCGAGCGGGCGGTTCGCCCTGGTACCCGAGCCCGGCCCGGGCATGGAGGAGCCGCCCCCGGGGCCCGGTGCCCCGGCCCCCCTGACCGCCGCGCAACGGACACTGCTCGGCGGCGGGGCCCCGGCACGCGGTGCCGGGAGCGCCGTCCTCGTCCCGCTGCCCGGGGGGGCCGACGTCGGCCTGGCCAAGAAGGCGGTTCTGCGGCTGGTGTTGCGCCACGACGCGCTGCGGCTGCGGCTGGACCGGGACGCCGCCGGGCACCCGCGGCTGCGCGACGGAGGAGTCCAGGCCGGGGTACCCGTACTCCGGCTGGACCTGTCGGGGCACAGAGCCGCGACAGGGGAGCCGTTGCTCCGCTCGGCGACGGCCCGGTTGCTCGCGAGCCTTGATCCGGGTGAGAACGTCGCACGGTTCGTCCTCGTCGAGCACGGCGGCGGCACGGCGGAGCTGCTGATCGCCGTACACGAGATGGCCGCCGACGCCGACAGCCTGCGGACGCTGATCCAGGAAGTGCCCGCCCTGGCCGACGGCGAGCAGGGTCCGCTCCCACCCGCTCCCTCATTCCTCGCCCAGGCCCGGGCCCTGGCCGGGATGGACGATCCGGAATCCGTCGTACCGCCCGGCGAAGGCGAGGCGGTGGTCACCGGTGCGGCCCTGCTGTCCGGCGACGACACCGCCACGCTCATGACCGCGCTCGCCATGTACGACCTGCCCGCCGTGACCCCGATCGTCGCCGCCGCGGGCGCGGCCCTCGCCGGACGCGCGGGCGGGCCGGTGGTGTCCATCGACGTCGTGGACCACACGCGGCGGGAGGCATCGTGGGAGCCGGGTACCGTGGGCCAGCTCGCCGCGTCGAGCACGGTGACCCTCGGCGCAGCGGACACCCCGGCCCGCGCCGGCACGCTGGAACCGGTCGGCAGACGGATGCGGGAGGCCCACCCGGCTTCCGGCCGCGCGGCGATCCTGCTGCGCCACTTCGGTGATCAGGACGGGCTCACCGGCCTAGGCATGGCCGCACCTTCGAAGCCGCGTCCCGGCCGGGTCGAGATCGGCGCGGCCGTACGCGGCGGACGGCTGCGGCTGGAGGTCCACCACACGCCGGCACGCGGCGACCAGGTGAACCTCCACGATGTTCCGGAACGCATGACGGCGTGGCTGACCCGGCTCGCCGGAGAGCTCGGCGGGGGGCCCGGCCGGTGAGGACGCTGGGAGTGCTCGGCGGGATGGGGCCCGCCGCCGCGGCGGAGTTTCTCCGGCTGGTGGCGGAACTGGCACCGGCCGCGACCGACCAGCAGCACCCGCGCGTCGTGATGCTCTCCGAACCGCGTGTCCCGGACCGCGGCGCCGCCTTGCTCGGCCGCGGCGAAAGCCCGCTACCGGCCCTGAGGAAGTGCATAGACGAGCTGGTCAACTGGGGCGCGGACCTGCTGGCGATCCCATGCGGCACCGCACACGTCTTCGTCGACCGGTTCCGCGACGAACTCCCGGTGCCGCTCGTCCATATCGTGCAGGCGACCCTGTGCGAGGCCGCCCGGACGAGCCCTCGCGGAGCCTGGCTCGTCGGCACGACCGGAATGATCGCCGACGGCATCTACCAGCGGTGTGCGGAGCGGGCGGGTTACCGCCTCCTGATTCCCGGCGCCGAAGTACAGAGCCGCGTTCAAGAGTGCATCGGCCTGGTCAAGGCCGGCCGGGCAGGAGAGTGCCGGCCGCTCCTGCGGGAGGCGGTCGCCGCGCTGTGGCGGCGGGAGCGCCTGCCCGTGCTGGTGGCCTGCACGGACCTGCCGATGGCCCTGCGAGATGCCGGCTGCCCGGAAGGGCTCGTCGTGTCGAGTCTGCACGCGCTCGCCGCGGCCTGCGTGAACGAGCTTTATGACACCTTGGAGCGGCCCGTCAAGGCGGGCGAATGACCGGACGGCGCGGAACGTACCCGCGGCCCCCGCGTGAGCACGATCCGCTGGATGCGGCGCAGGCCCGGCCCCGGCTCCAGCCCGAGCTGGGTCTGCAACGCCAGCCGAATCCTGCTGTAGACCTGCAACGCCTCTGCGGGTCTGCCCTGGTCGTGCAGGGCGATCATCAGGGACTCGTGTACCCGTTCGCGCAGTGGATGCTCGGCCGCCAGGGCGTACAGCTCGCCGATGAGGTGAGCGGACCGGCCCCGCCGCAGTTCGACGGCGAAGCGGAGCTCCTGCGCGGCCGTCCGCAGCTCATTCAGCCGGCACGCCTCGGCCGCCAGCATCGGGCCCCCGCGAACGTCCGCCAGCGCAGGCCCGCGCCAGAGGGACAGCGCCCGCGCGACCAAGCCGGCCGCCTCGTCCAGTTCGCCACGCTCCCCCGCGGTCCGGGCGCACACCAGGTCCGTCTCGAACCGCGGCAGATCGAACTCGCGCGAGTCGATCTCCATCAGGTAGCCCGAGGGGTGGGTCACGATGGCCGCGACCGCCGGTGCCAGGCCGTTGTCCCGCAGACGTCTACGCAGCTCGGAGATGGCGACCTGGAGGGCGTTCCGCGCGGTGTGCCGTGGCCTGCCGCCCCAGTGCTCCCGGAGCAGGCGATCCGTCAGCACAACCCGGCCGTGCTCGGTGAGCAGGGTCGCGAGCAGCGTCCGGAGCTTGGGCCCCTGTGGGCCGCACGGCCGCCCCATGGCGTCGCTGACGACCAACGGACCGAGGATTCTCAGCCTCATCAGGTCCCTCCTCTCCCCGCGGTCCCGTACTCACGCCGCCGGGGACCTCTCGCCGAGTATTCGACTCCCGGGTTAGCCACCGGTTATGCGGGCCCACCCGGGCCGGACCGTGGACGGCGGGCCGCTCGTCACGGCCGGATTCCCCCAAGGAGCGCCAGTGCCCGATCACCCTCCCCAGCTTCCGGCCACGCCCGACGCGTGGCTGCGCCCCCAGCCCGGCTGCGGGGAGTGCGCCGTGCTGCGGGTCCTCTGCTTCCCGCCGGCCGGCGGCGGCGCGGCCTCCTTCGAGGCGTTGCACCAGGCGGCGGGCCCCCAGATCGAATGCGTGACCGTGGACCTCCCCGGCCATATGCCCCGGCTCGCCGAGCCGCCGGTACTCACGCCGGAGCCGCTGCTGTCGGAGCTCACCCACGCGGTGGCCGCCGCGGTGGCCGCGGATGGGCTGCCGTACGTCCTGCTCGGGCACTGCATGGGGGCGATCCTCGCCTTCGAGGTCACCGCGCGTCTGGAAGCCCTCGGGGCGAGAAGGCCACTGCGGCTGATCGCCGCCGGCTCCAACCCTCCACAGTGCGGCGTCGAGCCCGTCGCGGACCCGGTCGGGTTCCTGCGGGCCATGGGCGGTCCGGACGAGCTGTTCGAGCTGCCCGCGCTGCTGGAGCTGACCGTCGGCATCCTCCGCAACGACCTGGAGCTGATGCGCGCCTACCGCTATGCGGGCGGTGTGATCGGCACACCCGCCACGGTGCTGTACGGCGCGGCGGACCGCTCCGTCGATCGCGACGCCATGTCCGGGTGGAAGGCGTTGTGCCGCGGCGGGGTGTCGCTACGGGAACTGCCGGGCGGGCACGTGTTCCTCGACCGGCACTACCCGGAGCTGCTGCGAGAGCTCCACGCCGAACTTGGCGGCGTCTGAGCGGGCGGCCAGGGCAGCGTGGGGGCGTCGCCGGCCGCCCACGAGGCCAGGCACTCCGCGTCGGCGGCGGGATCGGCGGCGGGGCTCCCCGGTACGCCCAGCAAGCCGCTCACCGGATAGGTGAGGTGAACGGTCATCCGCATGGACGCGCCGAAGTCCTCCTGCGCCACGCAAACGCTCTCCGCGCACCCGGACAGCTCCCGCGCCCACGGCATACCGGCCTCGCCCGTGACCAGGTCCCGCAGAGCCAGCCGGTTGACCTGCCCCCAGCGCACCGGGCGGGTCGAGCCGATCCGCAGCGTCAGCAGTTCGCGCGCCATCAGGATCTGGCTCACCACGAATGACCTCGGGTTCGTCCACGGCGCGGGCACGAGTCCGTCGTCCAGCGCCGCGACCAGTCGGCGCAGTGGCGCCTCAGGGTTGTGGTAGCAGTAGGCGAACTCGGGGTCGTACCGCTGGCAGGGACGGGTGACGGCGGCGATGAGCCGTTCGCGGAGCAGGTCGCGGAAGGCCACCAGCAGAGCCAGGCCGTACTCGTCCTGGTGTGCGGTGCCCCGCCAGGCGAGCACCTCCTCGCGCAGCGCGGCGAGCCGCAGCGGGCCCTTCGCCGGGAGCTGCCGCAAGGCCAGATCGCGGTAGAACTCGAACGTCACCGCGTCGAGGTCGAGCTGCCGCCGTGTCTCGGTCCGCTCGTCGAGCGCCGGAGAGCCGGCCAACGACGCGGCCACCCGCCGGGCGCGCTCCCCCGGGAAGAAGTTCCAGCCAAGGCCGGCCTCCCGGCTCTGGGCGTTGCCGTTGTTGCAGCTCACGACGTGGCCGGAGGGCGGGTTGAGCAGGCGCGGCAACCGTTCGGGGGGCAGCGGGGCGAGACGGCCGTCATGGGTGGCGGGCGAGAACCCACGTGGGCCGCGTGCGGTCCGGGCAGGGAAACGCCCGGCCGGGGCCCAGGCCACGTTCCCCTGGGAGTCGGCCAGGATGGCGTTGAGCGGCGGCGTCCCGGCCGCGGTCACCGTTGACACGGCCTGTGCGACGTCGGTGGCCTCGTAGAGCAGGCCCAGCCCGAAGTCGAGCGCGGCCGGATCGAGCAGCAGAGAGTCGAAGGCGACGGGTCGTTCGTTCAGCTCGCCCATCACCGGTCCCCAACGGGTCTCGCGCACCTCGACACGCTCGTCGGGAGCGCCCTTGACGGAAATCGTCTCCACACGGGTGCGGTACGGCGCGTCCGGCGGGACCTCGCGCAGATCCACGACATCGGCGGGTAGCCGGGTGAACCCCCAGGCGACCTTGCCGTTGGTGCCCGCGACCAGCATGGGCAGGCCGGGCACGGTGACACCGGTGACGGTGAGATCCGGCAGGGACAGCGACAGCGCGTACCACAGGGACGGACGGGTCAGCTCCATGTGCATGTCGTTGGCCAGCACGGCCGAGTCCCCGAGGGACACCGCCCAGGCGTTGCTGCCGGCCGGGCGTTGCTCCGAGACCACCAGGCGGAACTCGTCGTCGGGCGGCGGCATCGCCATGAGCCGGCGGAGAGCATCGATCGGCAGAGGCGTGCCGTCGCCCGCCGGCGGGGTGGTGGTGCCGTCGAGCCCGCACGCGAAGGGGTCGTCGTGGCTGAGCAGCAGGTCCACCACGGGGGCGGGCAGGGTGCGCCGCATCACCTCCACCATGCGGACGTCGCTGCCGTCGGAGACGAGCGACTGGTACAGCAGTTGCGCCACGGCGATCGAGGCGACAGGCCGCCATGGCGTGTCCACCGGGCCGGAGGCGAGGTTGACGCCCTCGGTGAAGGCATCGAGCCACTGTCGCTGCCAGCCGGGCAGCAGGCCCAGGCAGCGGCGGGCCACTTCGGCCAGGCCCAGCCGGCGCTGGCGGATGTCACCGGCCAGCATGGCGGGGCCGGCGACGGCCGCCGCGGTCCCGTGACCGCGCCGCCACAACGCCTCCATCTGGGCGCGGCGGTGCCCAGCCACGCACCAGCCCATGCCGAGCGCCGCATCCGGCCTGCTCACCGCTTCGATCGCGGGCCGGCCGAGATCGTCGAAGGTGATCCGCACCGGTCCGTCGGCGCCGTCGAGCGCGATGCGGTCCGGCGTCACGGCCTGCCCTCCACGAGCGTGAACTCCCGGCCCACCGGCTCGCCCGGATGGTCGGCGAAGCGGCCGAAGACGTGGGTGAGCGCCGCCAGGAACGCGGCGGCGTGGTCCTTCTCCGCCGCGTCGTCGGCGTACTCCAGGGTCAGCGCCAGCTCGCCGCCCGCCTGGACGGTGGCGGTCAGGTCGCGCCGGGTCGCCGGGACGGCCGGCATCATCGGCTCACCCTCGTCGGGGACCACCGTCATCGGCAGGGCCCCGCCCTCGGATCGGAACGGGCGCTCCACCGTCACCACCATGTCCACCAGCTCACCGGGAGAGAGCCCGGCGTCCTGGGCGGGTCGTTCCAGCATGAGCTCCAACGGCAGCTCCGACCACTGCCAGGCGCGCAGGAGTTCGGCCCGGACACGGGCGAGCAACTGCCCGGGAGTGGCGTCTGGACCCGCCTGCACGGCGAGCAGGCCGCTGTTGGCCATGGGCCCGACCGTCCGGTCGAACTCGGTCCGCGATCGGTTGTCCAGTAACGTCCCCAGTCCTGTCCAGGTCTGCCCGGACATGGCGTGCAGCGCGCCCGCGACGGCCGCCGCCACCACCATGAAATCGGTGCCGCCGTCGTGGCTCGCCCACCGCCGCACGGCGGCCACGGTGTCCGCGGGCACGACGGCGGAGCCGCGCGTGAACCGCGTGGCCGGCGCGGGCCGGGTGAGCAGCGTCCGGGTGGGATCGGTGACCAGCGCGCGCACCACCTCCCGCCAGTGGGCGGCCGACGAGGCGAGTACGGCGGACCGGCGCTCATGCTGCCACACCGCGTAGTCCAGGTAACCGGCCGATGGCGGCGCCGGGGCCGCTGCGGGCGTACCCGGAATCGGCGGCCCGGTCAGCGCGGCGTACTCGGCCGCGAGATCCTCCAGAAGGACCTCCTGCGAGACGCCGTCGGCGACCAGGTGATGCAGGTGCAGGGCCAGCAGCGGCCCCCGGCCCGGCACCCGGATGAGCTGGGCGCGCAGCATGCCGCCGGCCGCCGGGTCGAACGGGCGGAGATACGCCCGGCGGACGGCCCGGCGGACGGCGGACGCCTGCCGGGAGGGCTCCATGGGAGGAACGTCGATGTCCAGCTCCTCCAGCGGGACCTCCGTCGCCGGGCGCAGCACCTGCCTTCCGGCGTCCATGTCGAAGGCCGCCCGCAGCACGGGATGCCGGACAGGCAGCGCGGACAGGGCCGAGCGGAGCGAGGGCGTACGGACCGGGACGCCCAGCTCGGCCACGAGGACCATGTTGCTGACCGGTGACGGCCCCAGCAGTTCTTCCAGCCTCAGGAGTTCGCGCTGCTGCGCGCTCAGCGGCGCGCTCGTGTGGCCGACAGGCACCGGCGCCTCGGCCGGTCGCCCGAGCGCGTCATGGACGAGAGTGACGAACCTGCCGAACACGGGCTCCTCGAAGATGAGCTGGATCGGCAGCTCCACCCCGAATCGCTTGCTCACGCGGGCCATCAGCCTGGCCCCGTGCATGGAGTGCCCGCCCAGCCGGAAGAAATCGGTGTCCTCCTGGATTTCCGCGGCATCACCCAGCACACTTCGCCAGATCGGCAGCAGTTCTGCGGCCAGCTCGTCACGTCCCATCGGCACGCTCCCTATCTCCTGTAGGCGCGAAGCTGTCTGGTGTAGATGTCCCGATAGATTCCGTCACGCTCGGCCATTAGCCGATCATGCTTGCCCACCTGGGCGATCGATCCGGAATCGACCACCACGATCAGGTCGGCCGTGCGGACCGTGGACAGCCGGTGCGAGGCGAACACCGTCACCCCGTTGGTGCGATCGGCGGTCCCCTTGGCGGCCGTCACGTAACGGCTGAGGATCTCGTCCTCGGCCAGCGGGTCGATGGCGGCCGTCGGCTCGTCCAGCAGCAGCAGGACGGGGGATTGGCGCATCCTGGAGCGGGCGAGCGCCACCCGTTGCCACTGACCGCCCGAGAGTTCGACCCCGCCGTCGAGTGAGCTCCCCAGCGGGGTGTCGAGCCCTCGCGGCAGATCCTGGACGACCGCGGTGGCCCCGCCCTGCTCCACTGCGACAGCGATCGCGCGCGGGTCGGCCCGAGCGGCGAGGTCGCCTGCCCCCACGCTGTCGCGGATGGTGAACTCCAGCTTGGCGAAGTCCTGGAAGCAGGCGCTCGTGCCGCCGTGCCACGCCGTGCGCTCCAGCTCGGCCAGCGGCGTCCCGTCCACCAAGATCTCGCCCTCGGTGGGCTCGTACAGCCCGGCCAGCAGCTTGATGAGCGTCGACTTGCCCGACCCGTTCTCGCCGACGACCGCGACCACGCATCCGGCGGGCAGATGCAGATCGACGCCCTGAAGGGCCGGGCGGTGCGCGCCGGGATAGCGAAAGCCGACGTTCCTCAGGCGGATGCCCTCGGCCAGATGTCCCGGCACGGGCCGGTCGCCCCCCACGGTCCCCGCCGTGCCGGCGACGCGCTCTTCCAGCCGGCGCAGCCGGCCGATGGCGGTCAGCGTGCGCTGCTGGAAGGACAGCAGTCTGATGATCTGGCCGAGCTGAATATTGATCAAGGTCACCAGGCTGAACGTCAGCACCACCTCGCCCACCGAGGCGCGCCCGGCGGCGAAGTCGGCGAGCACGAGCAACAGGGACGCGACGTATCCGGCGGCGAACAGCAGGCCGGCGAGGATGGTGCCGGCCAGGTTCCGGTAGCCGGCCCTGATGACCTCGCCGTCCGCCTGACGCTGCACGCTCGCGTACCGCTCCCGCAGATACGGCTCGACGCCGAACAGCCGCAGTTCCTTGCCCGCCGTCCGGGAAGTGCCCGTCTCGTACAGGTGCCGGCCCAGCCGCGCGTCCTGCGCCGACCGCTCCATGGCCGCCGCGCGCAGCCGTTCGCCTCGCCGTGATGCCAGCAGAGGCGGCACGGACAGTATGAGCGTGAACAACATCAGCGGATTGATCATCGCCAGGAACACCACGGTCACACAGGCCCGGATCGACGCCCCGAGCAGCAGGGAGAAGGCGTCCGTGCCCTCGGAGAGCATGACGCGCTCCTGGCGCAGCATCTCTAGCTGATCGAGAACCTCCGGATCGTCCAGATCGCTGATCTGCGGGATGCGCCCCAGCAGGCTCATCATGCGCTGGTCCACCTCTGCCGAGGTGGCCTCGATCATGCGCGTGGACTGTTCCAGCGAGATCGACACGACCCCGGTGGCCAGCCCGGCGATGACCCCGATCGTCAGGGCCGCGCCGGTCAGCAGCGCCTGATCGCCCGCGATCGCCGCGTCGATGACCACGGTGATGAGGTAGGCGACGGTGATGGGCACGGCCGGGTAGGTACCGAATGCGAACAGGGTGATCAGTGTCGCCCTGTGGTCGGCGGCGAGTGAGAGCCTGAGCGCGTACGCCAGAGTGCTCATGCGGATCCGGCCCTTCATGAGGTCGCCTCCACCTCGCCGAACCGGTCCGCCTGAACGTGGAACATCTCGGCGTAGCGTCCCTGCGCGGCGAGCAGCGACTGATGGTCGCCGCTTTCGAGTACGCGCCCGTCCTCCAGCACCACGATCTGGTCGGCGTAGCGGACCGTGGAGAAACGGTGCGAGATCAACACGATGGACTTGCCCTGGGCCGCCTGGAGCAGCAGGTTGTACAGCTCGCTCTCGCCGCGTACGTCCAGCGCGGCGGTGGGCTCGTCGAGCACGAGCAGGCCGGCGCCCGCGCGCAGCGCCCACAGGGCCCGGCACAGGCCGACGCGCTGCCATTGCCCGCCGGACAGATCCACACCGCCGAACTCCCGGCTGAGCACCGTCGACCAGCCGTCGGGCAGGGCCTCGACCACCTCGGTGAGGCCGCAGAGGTCGGCCGTTCGCTGTAACTCCTCCTGGTCATCCGGCTGTGCGGGAGCGCCGAGCAGGACGTTCTCCCGGATCGTCAGCCCCCAGCGCACCCAGTCCTGGAACAGCGCCGCGCACTGCCGCTGCCAAAGGACGAGGTCGGCCTCGGCGAGGTCCACGCCGTCGATGAGGATGCGGCCTTCAGTGGGGGTGTAGAGCCCGCACATCAGCTTCACCAGCGTGGTCTTGCCGGTGCCGTTGATGCCGACGATCGCGGTGGAGGTGCCCGCCGGCAAGGTCAGGTTCAGACCTCGCAGGACCCAGGCGTCGGAGTCCGGGTAGCGGAAGCCGACCTCCTCGAACACGATCGTCCTCGCGAAACGGACGGGCCTGCCGCCCTGGCCGCCCGCGAAGCCCGCCGTCCACCGTTCCAGCCGGTCCACCTGGTTCAGCACGGCACCCGCCATGGCGATGGAGACCAGGTCGGGGGTGACGGTGTTGAGGCCGTGCAGGGCGGTGGCGCCGATCGCCAGCGTGGTCGCCTGGCCGACGGACACCTCGCCGTTCCACAGGTCGGCGGCGAGCATGCCGAACATCAGCACCTGGGCCGCCAGGACGGCCGCCCCGCCGGTGAGGCCGACCCGCCACGCGCCCCGCCGCTCGTCGCGCAGCCCCTCGATCGCCTGGCGCCACTCCCCGCGGTAGCCGCCGAGCAGCCAGTCGGCCAGGCCGAATATCCGCACCTCCTTGGCGGCGCCGGGCACCAGATCCTTGAGGTAGAGCGCGCGACGGACCCGGTCGGGAACGCCCTCCGAGGAATGCAGCATCCGCTGGAAGCCACGGGACATGATCAGAACCGCGTAGCCGTAGGCGAGGAACAACGCGAGCGCGACCCACCACCGGTAGGTGATGATGATCAAAGCTCCGCTGATCGCGCCGCCGCGCAGGATTCCGATGTTCACCATGCCTACCAGCGCGTCCCGGATGCCCGAGCCGCCCAGGCCGCTGTTGATGTCGGTGACCAGGCGCGCGGTGCGCGGATGGTCGAGGTGCTCGGCCGCCGTGGGCCGGCCGAGCGCCGTCAGCATCCGGTCGGCGACGATCCTGCCCATCCGCCTGCCGAGATCCTCGGCCCCGGCGGAGGCCGGCGCCGGCAGCACCTGCTGCAGCAGGAAGAGCGAGCCGATGATCACCACGATCGGCGCGGCGGACACCACCACTGCGTCGGAAGCACGTCCGGGGTCGGCGATCAGGCCCACCAGGGCGCCCGACCCGATGGCCAGCCCGGCGGGTATTGCGGACGCGATGAGCACCATCAGGGCCAGCAGTGCCGCCGCTCCCGGGCGCGCCGTGGCGGCGGCATGCCCGAGAACGAGGACGGGCGCTCGGCGCGGGCTTAATCGGCTCGTGGGCGGGCTCATCTGATCGTGTGACTGCGCGCTTGACATGCCGGCGAATCACCCTCCGTGTCGGTCCCTGCAAGGCGACCGATGGCCGCCCCCAGCTCTGCCATCGCCTGGGCGTGGGTATCACCGGGCCAGGCGGCGACCATGTGGTGGCTCACCCCGCTGAACCCGCCGTCACGGGTGAACAGCTCGACGACGAGGGGAAACTCCGTGGGATCCACATAGTCGCCCTCTATGATCACAGGGACCGGCTCCAAAATCCCGCCGGAAAGGTGAATTCGCGTCCTGGGACCAGGTTGCAGGGCGAGACCGAACTCCGGCAATCTGCCCGTCAGGTCCGCACCGCGCCGGGTGAGCAGCCGCATCGCGAGCTCCAGCGGCATCTCCTCGTGCCGGAGCGCACGGGTGAGGGCGGCCTTGGCCGCGTCGGCCAGATGCCGGGGATCATCCCCCGGCTTCGCCGGGCCGTCCACCAGGAGGCTGTTGGAAAAGCAGCCGATGAGCGCCTCACTGCCCGGCCAGCTCCGATTGGCCGCCTGCACCCCGATGCGCGGAACGTGCCCGCCGCCGTGCCCGCCGCCCCTACCGGCGACGAAGCCCAGGGCCGCCGCCACCAGGAGCACGAACATCGAGACATCCAGCCGGGCCGCCACCTGCCGCAGCCCGCCGGTGGCGTTTCTGTCGATCCGGAAAGTGCTCAGCCGGGTCATGTAGCCGCGCTCCGGCACCGGGGCGATCGGCATGGAAGGCCGGCTCAGCGTCTCCTCCAGCGCACGCAGGTGATCGGCCAGCCGGTCACCGGTGAGCGTGTCGCGCTGCCAAAGGGCGAAATCCGTGTACCGGGCGGTGAGTTCGGCCCGCGGGCTTTGCCCGCCGAGGCGGACCTGGTAGGCGTGCGCCAGTTCCTCGGCCAGGATGCCGTTCGACACGCCATCGAAGATCAGATGGTGTGCGGTCCAGACGAGGGACCAGTCACGGTCGCCGGTACGGGCCAGGATGAACCGCACCGGGGGCCCTTCCGCGAGCCGGAACCCGGTCCGCTGCTCGCGGGTGAGCAGCCGACGCAGCCGGGCCGGGCCGTCCGGGCGCAGGTCCACCTCCCGAACGGCCGGCGCCGCGTCGGTCGTCCACTGGACCGGCCGCCCGCCATCCTCACCGAAACACATCCGCAGAGCGCCCTGCCTGCGGGCGACCTCGGCGACCGCCGCCGTGATCGCGCCCGGATCGACCTGGCCGGAGAACCTGAGACTCCCGACGATGTTGAAAAAGGGCGCGTCCCCTGCGGCCTTGGAGATCTCGAAGAAGCCCTCCTGGTTGTGTGCCAGGGGAAACCTCTCGGATGAGTCGCGGGTGGCCCGCCCTTGCCCGTGGGGCTCGCGCAGGTCGCCGTCCCGCGTGCCGCCATGGGCGGCCAGGCGGCCCGCCAGCAGTGCGGGCGTCGGGTGGTCGAAGACATCGGCGAGGCCGAGCCGGACGCCGTACCGCTCGCGCAGCGCGGCAAGGATGCGCAGGGCGGCCAGGCTGGTGCCGCCCATCGCGAAGAACGAGTCGTGTACGTCGCACCTGGCCAGCTCCAGCTCCAGGCGGAAGTACTCGGCAACGGCCTCGGCGAGGTCGCGGTCCTCGGACGGGCCGGGCTCGGCCCCGGCTCCACTCCCACCTGGTGACGACAAGCTCAGTCCTTCCAGAGCGCGGGCCTGGCGTGCTAGTCCTGCTCGGAGCGGCGCTGCCCGGCCGTGCCGCCATCGGGAACCTGGGGGGATTCCTCTTCCGCTTCGAGCGCGGCGAGGGAATCGAGATACAATTCGCGGACGCGGTCCAGCTCCTCTGGACTCAGGAATCGAGAAAACGAATTCGGCACCACGCCAGCGTAGGCAGCCGCAGTTATGCGCAGGTTATGCATAACTGAGCCGTAACTACAGCGGCTTAGCGTTCCCGCCATGGACATGCGCGAGGCGAGGTCACGTCTGATCGCGGCGATGCGCGGGCAGGCCGGCCGCGACCCGCTGCCGCTGACGGCCGACCAGCAGGCCATCTGGCTCGCCGAACAAGTCGATCCCGGACGCAGCGGCTACCACGTGACCGGTGGCCTGCGCGTCATGGGCGCCCTTGACGTGTCGGCGCTGCGGTCGGCCTTCACCGTCCTCCAGGACTCCCACGAGGCGCTGCGGTGCCGGGTGCTCGACGTGGGCGGCGAACCGCGCCAGACCTTCGACGTGAGGCGGCTCGACTGGTCCGAGCGCGACCTGGCCGCCGCCGCACCCCAGGCCAGGGAGATCGTCCTGGGCAGGCTGGTCGCCATGGAGGCCACGGAACCGTTCGACCTGGCCGAGGGACCACTGTGGCGGGTTCGCCTGATCCGCACCACCTCGGACGAACACGTGCTGCTGGTGATCATGCACCATCTGATCACCGACGGCCGCTCGCTGGAGGTGCTGCTGGGCGATCTACTGGTCCAGTATGAGGCCGCTCTCACAGGGCGTCCGGCGCCTCCGCGGCAGCCCGGCGACCCCTATGCCCGCTGGATCGCGGCCAGGGTACGGCAGGAGCGCCAGGCGTGTACCGACGAGGCCATGCGGCGAATCACCGCCCGGTTGGGCAACGCTCCCTACCGCCCGGAGCTGCCCGGTCTGGGCCCATCCGGCCCTGAGCCGGTCGCGGCCAGGCTGGAGTTGCCCTGCCCGCCTGACGTCTGGCCTGCGCTGGCCGGGATCTGTCACCGGCTCGGAGCGACCGCCAACATGGCCTTGACCGGTCTGTTCGGGTTGCTCCTTGCGCGGGTGACCGGAGATCGTGAGATCGTCATGGCCGCCCCGTTCGCCAATCGGGCCGACCCCGCGACGGCGGGACTGCTGGGGTGCTTGATGAGCCTGATCCCGATCAGTGTTCCCATCACAGCGGACGACTCTCCTGCCGAGGCCGTCGCCGCCGGTCGCCGCGCGCTTCTCGCGGCGCTGCGCGACACGGACGTGCCCTACTCTCTGATCGCCAGGACGCTGGGCCTGGTCTCCGGCACCGGTGACCCATTGACCAGCATCGGCCTACAGGAGTTCAACACGGTGATCGAACCGTGCGAGGTCGCGGGCGTGCGCCTGGAACAGCTCCCGCGAGAGGCAATGCGGTTACGCTATGACCTGGCTCTGAGCATCCCCACCCGGCTGAGCCGGACGCCCGAGCTGCTCTACACCCCGGAGCGCTGGGCCACGGGCTCCGTGGAGGCGCTTGCGGAGGAACTGGCCGCCATGGTGGTGCAGGTCGCGACGGCGACCTCATGACGACGCTACATCAGTTCGCCACGCATCACACCGTGGTAGAGACGCTGGGTGGCGATGCTGGGTTTGATCTGCAGCTCCTTGCAGAGCCGGGAGGCACAGAGCCGGTACCATCTTCTGGCCTGGGCGAGCTGGCCTAGCTCGGCGTGTGAGCGCATGAGCATTCGGTAGGTTTCTTCACGGAACGGTTCGATCTCCAGCATTCGACAGCATCTGTCGATGACGGAGAGATGGTCGCCTGCCCTCAGTTCCGCCTCGGCGAGGCGTTCCATCGCGTAGAGCATGCCGCTGCGGAGCCACTCCCGCTGCACCTGCGCCCAGTCGAAGCTCACGTCGGGGAGGAACTGTCCTTCGTACAAATCCACCGCCTGGCGGAGTAATCGTAGTGTGAGTTCGGCGCCGCCACCCTGCTCGGCGGCGCGGGCACTCCGGATGAGCTCGTCGAACACCTCGAAGTCGACCCATACGCTGTGAGCCTCCAGCGAATATCCGTTCTCGTGCGTGATGAGCCGTAAGGAGGAGTGCGCTCCCGGCTTCGAGTGGGCGGGCAAGGCGAGTATTCGGCGTAGGACGTGTGCCGCGACCTTTAATGAACTGGAACTACTACTCCATTCCGCCTCCGGCCACAGTGACTGATAGAGGGCTTCTCTGGAAAGTGGCTTTCCCCTTTGCAGGAGCAGGAGCTGTAGCAGGTTACGCGCCTTCCCAGCCTGCCACCGCCGAACCAGGGAACCATACATGCTCAGCTCAAAGGTTCCGAGACTCCGGATCCTGATGGGGCAGTCCTGATTTTCCGTCATACATACATGTCCTAAGCTTTTGTGGTCATGTAGTCAGGCGTGGACGGCTTTCCCGCGGTCGCCGTCAGGCTATACATCATCTTTGGGTTCGTCAAGATTCCTTTCCGTTCATTTTGCAGGATATGCAGGTGGTTACCGGGGCGCATCTCGCGGACGTGTCCCGGAATTGGCCGATGGCATTGTGCCGAACACTGCCGAAAATACATTGTCGTTGATCTCTTTCGCAACGCGAAATGATTTATGTAGAGATATCCGACGGGTGACCGGTGAGCCGGATGGGGTCCTCCAGATCGTCCTTCAACGCCCGGAGGAATCTCGTGGCGTCCTGCCCGTTGACGAACCGGTGGTCGTAGGCGGCGCCCAGATTGACCATGGTCCGCTCCGTCAGCCGCCCACCGTCGCCCAGGGTGAGCTCCTTGCGCCGGCCGGCGATGGAAAGCGCGACCAACTGGCCTGGGTACACGATCGGGATGGCGGCCACGATGTCACGATCGTGATGCAGCGCGACGACGATGTTGCCGCCGGCGAGCTCGCTCTCGCGGAAGGCTCCGGTCACCGCGGTCCTGCGGAACGCCGAAAGTTCTTCGACGATCTCCTCCAGCGTGCGGCGGGACGCCTCGGTGACGACCGGGGTGAAGAGCCCACGGCCGACGTCGATGGTCACGCCGACGTGAGCGTGGTCTGCGCGACGCAGGGACAGGCCCTCGACCGGCGTCGCGAACAGGTGCGGCATGGCCGCGAACTGCCGGCCGATCGCGCGTACCAGCAGCTCGGGCAGCCCGACGAAGCGTCGCATCCGCCGGGTCAGCTCGGCGGCCAGTGCCAGCGCGGCGCCCGCGTCCACACTGATGAGGGTGTAGGCGGCGGGAATCTCGCGATGTGACAGGGTCACGGCCCGCGCCACCGCCCGCTGTCCCGGCGACAGCCGGTCGGCGTCCGTCCGGTGCTCAGCGGGCCGGGTGCCCGCGTTCGGCCGCTGCCTCGCCGGTTGCCCGCCCGTGCCCGCCCGCGGCCCGTTCAGTGGTACGTCCGAGTGGTTCGGCGGCTCGGCCGGCGACCTGCCCGCGTCCGCTGCCAGGCGTTCGACGTCCACCCTGCGGACGATCTTGACGTCGAGCGTGCGTACCAGCTCGGGCGCGAGCCCGAGCCGCTCGATGAGCTCGCGGGCCGGAGCGGTGATCACCTGGGCCGGCGCCTCTGGCTCCATCTCCCGCACACGGACGACCGCGCCCTCGGCACCCGGCCTGACCGGCGGCTCCGCGCCCGGTTCCACGATTCGGCCGATCAGTGTGCCGGGCGCGATGTCGCGCCCCGCTGGAATCTGCTGCTCCAGCACCCCATCGGCCTCGGCGGCCAGTTCCTCCAGCGCCTTGGAGGTCTCCACCGTGGCCACCGGCTCACCGGCCGCGACCGGCCGGCCGGCCTCGGCGAGCCACTCGACCAGCACGTAGGCGCTGTCGTTGCTGTTGAGCTTGGGTACGCGGATCTCAGCCATGCAACGCCTCCGATATGGCCCGCCGGATGGTGTCTGCCTGGACCAGCACTCGATCCTCCAGATGCACGGCCGCCGGGATCACACTGTCGCTGGAATGCACCGACAGGACCGGCCGGGGCAACACCCCCCACATCCGCCGCTGCACCTGGTAGGCGATCTCGGCGCCCCACGTACCGCCCGCCGTGCCCTCTTCTATGACACACACGAGCCCGGCCCGAGTCAAGATCGGCAGCAACGTGGTCACGTCGAACGGGTAGAGCCGCGACGGTACCAGCAGCAGGCAGGAGATCTCCTCGTCGAGCAGCAACGCCCGCATGGCGGCCAATGTCCGCTCCACCACCCCGCCGGCGGCGATCAGCACGCAGTCGTACGCCTCGGGATCCTCGGCGTACACCCGGACGATGTCCCCTTCGATCCGGTCGTGGACGTGCAGGTCGTCCACGGCGGGACCGGCGACCATGTTCCGGGTGTAGAGGATCTTGTCCTCGAACAGGACCGCCGGCTTCTCCCGGCTCAGGATTCCGGCCAGCAGTTCGCCCGCGTCATGGAAGGGTGACATCTCGTACAGGTCCAGACCGGGCACTCCGATGAGGTGCTTTTGCAGGCTCTGGCTGTGCGTGGGCCCGTAGCCGCGTCCGCCGCCGACCGGGCAGCGTACGATCAGGCGCAACGGCACCCGCTGCCCGTACATCGACACAGACTTGGCGGCGAAGTTGACGAGCTGGTCGAAGGCCAGTGTGGCGAAGTCACCGAACATGATCTCGGCGACAGCCGTCTCACCACCCAGCGCCAGCCCCGCCGCCGCTCCGACGATCGCGCCCTCGCTGAGCGGGGTCGTCACCACCCGCCCGGGGAAGCGGGTGGAGAGGCCGCGCGTGATTTTGAAGGCACCGCCGTAGGGATCGGCGATGTCCTCCCCGAGGATCCACGCGGCCGGATCGGACTCCAGCAGCCCGGCGAGGGCTCTGTTGAGGTTTTCCGCGACCCTCATGACGCCCGCTCAATCCAGCCGGTGGGCGGCATGAGCCGGTTCGGCAGGGCGGCGCTGTGGTCCTCCGGCCGGCGGGTGGGGGTCATGAGCCGTTCCACTGGCTGAGCGGGCGCGTCGCGATGTCGGCCGCGAGCTCGTCGATTCGCTCCCGCGCCGCCGCGTCGAAGGCGGCGAAGCGCGCGTCGCCGCCGGCCGCCAGAAGCGCGTACCAGTCATGGGCCAGAGCCTGCCGCAGCGCCTCGGGCGGACGCGTGTCATCGCCCTTGCTGTGCGGCCCGACCCGGTGGGTGGCGAACTCCGCGACCAGCGGACCGTCCCCCCGCCTGACCCGCTCTATCCGCGGTGCCAGCGCCGCCCTGATCTCGGCGAGGTCGATCGCGTCCGTCCGGTGATGGTCGATCCCGAAGGCCCCGGCCCGGTCGGCGACCGTCCCGGCGAGCTGGTGTTCGGTCGGGGTGGACTGCGCGACGCCGTTGTTCTCCACGACGACCAGAAGCGGCAGCCGCCACAGCGCCGCCATGTTGAGGGCCTCATAGACCGCGCCCTCGCCCCAGGTGCCGTCGCCGATGTACACGCAGGCCAGCCGTCCGGGTTCGCGGGCGGCCAGCCGCATGGCCATGCCGACGGCCACGGGAAGGCTCTGCCCCTGGACCCCCGTCGACAGGTAACGCTCTCGCAGGATGTGCTGGCTACCGCCGACTCCGTGGCAGACCGCCCCCTGCCTGCCCATGATCTCGGCGAGCAGCCCTTCAAGGTCCTGGTATCTGGCCAGGTAGTGACCATGGCCGCGATGGTTGCTGAAGACGAAGTCGCGATCGTGCAGCATGGGGTGCAGCGCGACCGGAATGTACTCCTGGCCGAGGCAGGTGTGCGTGGTGCCATGGATGCCGCCCTGATCGAACAGTTCGAGCAGCTTCAGTTCGAAATGCCTGATCATCAGTAGCAGTCGCAGGTCGTCGTCTTCGACGGAGGCGGACGGCTGGACCGGTGGGGTCTGCGGGGTGACGGTCATTGTGGCTCCACAGGGGCCGCTTGCGTTTCGAGCATGTCCTGTGTTTCCTTCTCGGCACCGTCTTCGGTACCGGCCGGATTCAGCTGTCCATTGCTCTCACGAGGCTGCGCGGCCGCATGTCGGTCCACTGCGTTTCCACGTAATCGAGACATTGCTGCCTGGAAGCGGGGCCGTGCACCGTGTCCCACCCTGCCGGCACGTCGGCAAAATGGGGCCACAACGAATATTGCCCCTCGTTGTTCCATAGCACCAGAAAGGTTCCCTGGTCGTCATCGAACGGATTGGACATCGCATCCCTCCGTACTTCGGCCCCCTAATTCACGGAGCTTAGTCGTCAGCGGTTAACCATGGGTTATGTGACGCTTCGTTACCAGATTGAGGGAGTATGTCCAGCATGTCTGATTATTTCGGCTACTCTCTGTGAGATCTGATGCCGGCTGAGCGGGCTGCCCATTGCGCTGGAATGCGACAGATGACACGCTGTTCGGCATTGATATGAAATCCCGAACCTGCCGGGACGGGGCCCGCCGAGCGGGTCCGATCACATATTCCGAGAGTGCGACGACCGGTCACTGACCGTTCAATATCCAGGATGCAGGAGATGACGTATGCCTGATTTCAGGGAAGCTGCGATCCCGGGCCACAAGGCCGCCTACGACCAGTATGGCTGGTGTGAACTCCCGTGCCGTTTCACGGACAAGGCGGTGGGTCTGCTCAGGGAACGGGTCAACGCGATCAGCCGTGAGCGCCGGCCGGAGGTCGTCCTCGAAAAGAACTCCGACGTCGTCCGCGGGCTCCACGGCTGTCACGTGTTCGACGATGTGTGCGCCGCGCTCGTACGGCACCCCCGGCTGGTGGCCCTGGCCGAGGAACTGGTCGGCGGGCAGGTCTACGTGTACCAGTTCAAGGTCAACCTCAAACAGGCCCATGAAGGAGCAGAGTGGCCCTGGCACCAGGACTACGCCTTCTGGGGAGAGGAGGACGGCATGCCCCGGCCCGACGCGGTCAACGTGGCCATTCCCTTGGACGATGTCCACGAGGGCAACGGTCCGCTCGTCGCGATCCCTGGTTCACACCGCCTTGGACTTCTCGACCTTCCGGCGCAGGCCGCCGCCCGTTCCGACTGGCAACGCCACGTGTCGGCCGATCTCGCCTACACCGTGAGCGAGCAGCGGGCCGAGGAACTGGCGCGAAGGCTCGGACGCGTGACGTTCACCGCCAGGGCGGGCGCGGTCCACGCGTTCCACCCGAGCATCGTGCACTCGTCCTCCGGCAACACCTCCCCCGACCGGCGGGCGCTGCTGTTGATCACCTACAACGCGATCGACAACGCCCCGGCGAACCCGACGCGGCCGGAGTTCCTCGTCTCCAGGGAGACGACACCCCTGGTGGCGCGCGCTGACGACCGCCTCGAAGTGGAGTCCCACCTCCCACCCCAGGCGGCTCAGGCGATGGGTTCCAGGTCGTGAGAGTCCAGCCGCAGGCGGCGGGGGCTGAGGGTGCGGCGGCGTTCGGTGGCGAAGATCGTCGCCGCCAGGCCCGCCAGCAGCCACAACACCAGGTGCGCCACCCCGGCGGCGAGGCCGGTGTCCGCGCCTGTGACGACCGCTCGCAGCGCGGTCACCGCGCCGTGGGTGGGCAGCAGCGGTTCCAGGGCGGCCAGAGGAGCGGGGATCGACGACAGGGTGCCGGTGGCGAGGGTGAGCACGAGGACGGCCAGTGCCGGCAGGTGGCCGGTACGGCCGAACAGCGCCACCAATCCCTGGCTGAGCAGCGTGAAGGTGAGCGCGGCCAGCAGGGTGACGCCGAGGAGCGCCAGCGCGGCGCCGGGGCCGAGGCCGAGGAAGGGGCCCAGGCCCAGCGCCAGCAGCGCGCCGGTGACCAGGGCGACCGTCGCCCCCGGGGCGACGGCCTGCGCCGCGAGCCGGCGGGTGGGCAGCCGCGAGGTCAGCGCGAACGGCGGGACCGCCCGGATCACCAGGTACGTCGCCAGCGCGCCCGCCCAGAGCGCGAACACCAGGAAGAACGCCGCCGCGACCGGCCCGCCCAGGTCGTCGGCGGCGGCCGGGGCCGCGACCGGCGTGGCGGCGACCTCGGACAGGTGCCGGCGCTCGGTCTCGGTGTAGTCGGGCACCTGGTCCAGGCCGTCGGTCAGGCCCTTGGCGAGCGCGGTGGCCCCGTCCTCGGCCTGGGTCGCGCCGCCGTACAGCCGGGTCGCGCCGGTGGCCAGGCCGGTGGCACCCTGCGCCGCCCGCGCCGTCCCGGTGGCGAGCCGCCGCGCTCCGGCGTCGAGGCGGGACGCGCCGGACGCCAGGGTCGTGGCCCCCTGGGAGAGCGCGCTCGCGCCGGTCGAGAGCTTGCGGGCCCCGGTGCCCGCGTCCTTGATGCCGTCGCCGAGCCGCTTGGCGCCGGTCGCCGCCGTGGCGATGCCGCCGACGAGGGCCTTGGACTGGGCGGCGAGCTGCGCGGTGCCGTCCGCGACCTGCTCCGCGCCGCCGGCCAGCTTCCCGAGGGACTGCTTGATCTCGGCCGCGCCGCTTCTGGCGCGCGCCTTCATGCCGTCGATGTCGCCCGCGATGGCGGCCAGGCGGCCGGCCGCCCGGGAGAGTCCGGCGCAGAAGTCGTCCCCTGCGGTCTCCTCGCTCGGCGACGTCCTGCACTGTTCGGCGAGGCGGTTCAGTTCGGCGCTGACGGAGTCGGCGGAGGGGAGGTCGTCGATGGCGTCGATGATCCGGTCGGCGATGGGAGCGGCGGTGTCGTAGAGCTGACGGTTGCCGTCGGCGACCTGGCGAGCGCCGTCGGCGAGCCTGCGGGTCGCGGCGGGGAGCTTACGGGTGTCGCGGGCGGCCTTGGTGAGCCCGCTGGAGAGCTTGGTGGCACCGTCGGCCAGCCGTCCGGTCCCGGTGGCGAGCTGCTTTGTCCCGGTGGCGAGCTGCCCGGCGGCGGTGGCCAGCCGGGCCGTGCCGGTGGCGGCCTGGCCGGTGCCCTGGGCCAGTTGGGCGCTGCCGGTGCGCAGGTCGCCGAGGCCGGTGGCCAGGCCGCGCGCCCCGGTGGCCAGCTCGCGGGTGCCGGTGGCCAGGTCGCCGGTACCGTCCGCGAGCCGGTCCGCGCCGTCGGCGGCCTCGCCCATCTGCTCGTGCAGGGTGGCGAAGCCGACGTACACGTTGTCCAGGTAGGTCTCGACGACCTGCGTGTTGAGCGCCTTGACGGCGGCGTCGGCCACGTCCCGGCCGGCGCGGGGGTCGGCCAGGCCCGCGCTGGGCGAGGTCTCGACCTGGAGCGTGGCCTGCGTGGCGTCCAGCGGTTCGGCGGTCGCGTAGGAGGTGGCGCGGGCGGAGAAGGCGCGCGGCACGGTGACGACCGCCGCGTACGTTCCGTCCCGCAGTCCCTCGCGGGCGTCCTCCTCGTCGGTGAGGGTCCACTGGTACCGCTTGTCGTCGCCGTTGACGAGGTTGTCGGCGAGCTGGCGGCCCAGCGGGACGAGCTGGTCGCCGACCTTGACCGGTTCGTCCAGGTTGACCACGGCCGCGGCGGCGACCCCGTGACTGGTCAGCGGGGACCAGAACGCCCAGGTGAGCAGCCCGGCGACGAGGACGGGCACGAGTACCAGACCCAGCCACGTCCGCGGCCGGGACGTACCGGGGAACGCGCCCTGGAGGGCGCGGAGGAGCGAGGCGGGCATCAGCGGACTCCGGCGGAGGTGCGGTCGAGGGACAGGTCGGTGGTGCCCGGGGGGAGCAGGTCCCGGAGGAGGGCCGGGTCGTGGCAGGAGGCGACGGCGGCGGCCGGGCCGAGCCCGGCGAGCAGGCGTGCGAGCGCGGCGCGCCGCCGCGGGTGTACGACGGCGTCGAGGTCTTCCAGCACGAGCAGCCGCGCGCCGTCCGCCAGCGCGGCCGTCGCCTCGGCGGCGGGATCGTGGGAGGTGCGGCACGGGATCAGCGCGGCCACCCGGCGGGCGGCCCTGGCGTGCTGCGGAACGAGGTGCCCGCCGACCTTGAGGTCGCCCTCGACCTTGGCCACCCGCCCGGCGAGCGTGTGCAGCAGGGCGGAGGCCCCCGGCCCGTGGACCAGCAACGCGTGCCCTGCGGGCAGATGAACCGTGACACCGGAGAAGACGGGCCTGCCACGGTCGTCGCGTACGGTCAGCCCCTCGGCGCTGACCACCTCCGGAGCGCCCGGCCAGCCGGCCAGCCGCAGTTCGTGCGTCAGCCCCTCACCTTCGGCGTCGAAGACGGGCAGCCTGCGCGCCAGCCGTCCCGGCAGCCACCACGCGCGGTGCCCGAGCAGCGCCAGCACGGCGGGCACCAGCGTCATGCGCACCACGAAGGCGTCCACGAACACGCCCACGGCCAGGCTGAACGCGATCGGCTTGATGGTGGCGCTACCCTCGGGCACGAACGCCGCGAACACCGCGAACATGATGACCGCCGCGGCCACCACCACCGCCGCCGCCGACACGAACCCCGACTCGATCGCCCGGTGCGGGTCGCCGTGGTGGACGTAGTCCTCCCGCATCCGCGACAGCAGGAACACCTCGTAGTCCATGGCCAGCCCGAACAGCACGCCCATCAGGATGATCGGCAGGAAGCTGATCACGCTCCCGGTGTGCTGCACGCCGAACGCCTGCGCCAGGTGCCCCTGCTGGAACACGAACGACGTGGCCCCGAACGCCGCCCCCACCGACAGCAGGTAGCCCAGCGCCGCCTTGATCGGCACCGCGATCGAGCGGAACACCATGGCCAGCAGTACCAGCGACAGCCCCACGACCACCAGCCCGAACGGCACCAGCGCCCCGGCGAGCCGGTCCGACACGTCGATGCCGACGGCGGTGAAGCCGGTCACGGCGGTGGTCACGCCGTGGTCCCGCTGGAAGCGCGGGGCCTGGTCGCGTAGCCGCTGCACCAGCGCCTCGGTCCCGGGCGAGTCGCCCGCGGAGTCCGGTACGACCTGGATGATGGCGGTGTCGCCCTTGCGGTTGGGGGTGGCGACAGGGACCGCGGCCACGCCGTCCAGCCGCTCGATCTCGGCGGCGATGTCCTTGGTGACGCCGACGGGGTCGGTGCTGTTCAGCACGTCCACCGAGACGATCAGCGGCGCGTTGTAGCCGGGGCCGAAGTGCTCTGCGATGATGTCGAAGGTGTCGCGGGCCGGGGTGCCGTGCTCCTCGGTGCCGCTGTTGGGCAGCGCGAGGCGCAGGTCGGCGGCGGGGATCGCGCAGAGGCCGAGCGCGGCCACGACCACGGCGACGGTGAGCAGCGGACGCCTGGTCGCCAGCCGTACCCAGCGGCGGCTCAGCGGCACCCGCGCCTTGCGGCCCGGACGGCGGCGGCCCGGCTTGGGGCGCAGCCGCTCGCCGGTGAGGGCCAGCAGCGCGGGCGTGGCGGTGACGGCCACGGCCACCCCGACGCACACCGCGAACGCCGCCGCCACCCCCATCGTGGTGAGGAACGGGATGCCCGCCACGGCCAGCCCGAGCAGCGCGATCACCACGGTGAGCCCGGCGAAGACGACCGCCGATCCGGCGGTGGCGGTGGCGCGGGCGATCGACTCCTCCACAGCAAGGCCCTCGCGGAGCTGGTCGCGGTGGCGGGACAGGATGAACAGCGCGTAGTCGATGCCCACGGCCAGCCCGAGCATCACCGCGAGCATCGGCGCGGTGGAGGAGATCGGCGTGAACACCGTGGCCATGAAGATCAACGCCACCGCGACCCCGACCCCGAACACCGCCGTGGCCAGCGGCATCACCGCCGCCATCAGCGAGCGGAACACGAGGAAGAGCGTCAGGAAGGCGATGACCAGGCCGATGCCCTCGGTGGGGGTGAGGCCGGGGACGGGGTTGGAGAACGCGTCGCCGCCGACGTACACCTTCGCGTCGGCGTCCTTGGCCAGCTCGGCACCGATCTCCTGAAGGCGCTGCCTGGTCTCGGGGGTGGTCTCGGCCTGGGGGACGTCCAGGGGCAGCGCGATCATGGCCGCCCGGCCGTCCGGGGAGACGGCGTTCTTGACGTCCTTGCCGAACGGGCTGGTCACGACGGCGACCTGAGCCACCCGTTCGAGGTCGCGAACGGCCTCGTCCACGGCACGCCTGACGGTGGGGGTGTCGGCGCGGGAGCCCTCCGGCAGCACGATCACCAGGCGCGCGGACGTGCCGCTGACCTCGGGGAAGACATGGCTCAGGTGGTCCAGGGCGTCCTGGGACTCCGAGCCGGGGATCGTGAAGGCGTCGTCGGTGCCCTGTTGCAGCAGGCCCATCGCGCCACCGGCCAGGGCGAGCGCGAGCACCCATGCGCCCAGCACCAACGAGCGGGCGCGGGCGGCCTTACCACCGAGCCGGTACAAAAAGGACGACACGGACAGGGAGATTAGTTAGTTGCACAGCAATGTGCAACTTTGTGAGAACGGATAGGGTGCACCCGTGACCAGGGACGCCGCCGGAGAGCCGGAGGGCGGCCCGGCCGGACCTTCCGGACCGGGTACCGCCGTGCCGCCGATGCGCAGCCATGCCCGCGCGAACCGGGCCCGGATCCTGGCCGTGGCGCGGCGCGAGCTGAGCGCCAACCCCGACGCGACGATCGACGAGATCGCCCGCGCCGCGGGAGTGGTCCGCCGCACGCTGTACGCGCACTTCCCCGGCCGCCCCGCGCTGCTCGCGGCCATCGCGGACGAGGCCGCCGGCGCCATGCGCGCGGCCATCGCGGCGGCCACCGTGCCGGGCGACTCCCCGGCGCAGGCGCTGGCCCGGCACACCATGGAGCTGTGGCGGGTCGGCGATCGTTACCGGACGCTGCTGGCGCTGGGCCACAAGAGCTTGGGCGACGGCTGGTTCGAGGACCTGACCGAGCCCGCCCTGCGCAACGCCGTCAATATCCTGCGCCGCGCCCAGGCCGAACGCGCCTTCGGCGACCACCTGCCGGCCGAAGTCCTCGCCGCCGGAGTCCGCGGACTACTGCTTGAGCTGCTGCAATGCGTCAACTCCGGCCTGTGGCAGGACGCCGGGCCGGGCGCGGCCGTCGCGGTGCTGATCGGCGTGGGCGTCGATCCCCACCGGGCCCGCGAGACGGTCGCGACCCTGTAGCCCTGTGGTCAGGAATCTCCCAGCGGGCCGTACAGCTCCGGGCGGCGGGTGGGGAGGTAGGCGAAATCGGCGCGGGCGTGAGTGACGGCGGCGGGGTCGAGGGTGGCGTACACGAGGGCGGGGCCGGTGCCTGCGGCGGCGAGTTCGGTGCCGTCGGGGGCGATGACGCGGGTGCGGCCGACGTACGCGGTGGTGCCCTCCGTGCCGCAGCGGTTGACGTACGCGAGGTGGACCTGGTTCTCCCAGGCCCGGGTCCACATCATGTGCTCGTTGATGGCCCCGTAGGGGTGCATGTTGCCGGTCGGCACGAGCACGGCGTGCGCGCCCGCGAGCGCCGCGAGCCGTACGGACTCGGGGAACTCCGCGTCGAAGCAGATCATGACGGCGCACCGCACGCCGCGGTGCTCGAACACGGTCATGGGCGCGTCTCCGGCGCGGAACCGGCGGTCGATCTCGCCGTACAGATGCGCCTTGACATGGCCCGCCAGCAGTTCGCCCGCCTCGTCGACGACGACCGCCAGGTTGCCGACGCCGCCGCCCGGCAGGACGGCGGGCAGGCCCGCGACCACGGCGATCCCGTGGGCCGCCGCGATGGCGGCGACCCGCTCGGTCAGCGGCAGGGCGGCGAGGTCACTGACGTCGCCGACGTCGTACCCGGTCACGAACATCTCCGGGGTGATCAGCAGCTCCGCGCCCGCCTCCGCCGCGGTGGCCGCGGCCGAGCCGAGTTCGGCCAGGTTGGCCTCGACGTCCCGGCCGTGGTCCGCGCTTTGCAGGCAGGCGATCCGCAGGGTGCTCATGACCGGCTTGCCGCCGCGAGTTCGGCGCGAAGCCGCGCCGGGGTGGCGATCGGGCGCTCCAACCGGTCGGCGATCGTCACCGCCGCCGCGACCAGCTCGGCCGAGTCGGCGGCCTGGCGGCGACGCCGGATGCGTAGGTTGTCCTCGATGCCCACCCGGACGTCCATGCCCGAGGCGGCGGCGATCGCGGCGAGCCGGAGTTCGGCGGGATAGCCGACACCGGCGACGCTGACCGCGGCCAGGTCGGGCCCGAGGATGCGGCCGGCCGCCTCGCGCAGCGCGAACAGGTCGTGCGGGCTGCTCCCGGCACCGCCGAGCACGCCGAGGACGAACTGCACGCGCACCGGCGCGGCGAGCGTGCCTTCATCGATCAGGAAGCGGGCCATCGACAGGTGACTCAGGTCGTACACCTCCAACTCCGGGGTCACCCCCAGCTCGCGGAACGTCGTGACGAACCGGCGCATCATGGCGAGCGTGTTGGTGAAGACCACCGTACCCGAGTGCTCCAAGACCCTGCGTTCCCAGTCGTGACGCACCTCTGGCCAGCGGGAACGCGTCGGGAAGCCCTCGAAGTTCATCGTGCCGAGGTTGAGCGTCGCGATGTCCGGCACGACCGCCACGACGCCCTCAAGGCGCTGGTCGGGCGTCATGTCCACGGACCCGCCCGTGGTGACGTTGATCACGACGTCGCACTGCTCGCGCACGCCGGTGACGATCTCCTTGAACATCGCGGCCGAGCCCGTCGGGCGGCCGTCCGGCTCCCGGGCGTGCAGGTGGACGGCGGTGGCTCCGGCCCGCGCGGCGGCCACGGCCGCCTCGGTGATCGCTTCCGGCCCGCACGGGACGGCGGGGCTCTGGCTGGGGAGTACGTCGCCTCCGGTGACGGCGGCGGTGATGGCGATGGGGTCGTACGGCGCGCGCATCGGGCGCTCCTTTCCTGGTAAAGGGTGGTTCAGGTGGGCAGGTAGCCGTGGTCGGGGGTCCAGCCGTCGGCGATCGAGCCATCGGCGGCCATCGCCTCGATCTCGGCGGGCGTGAAGCCGAGTTCGGCCAGCACCTCGCGGGTGTGCGCGCCGTAGCGCGGGGCGTCGGACGGCATCCGCACCGCCGCGTACCGGGGCCGGACGGCCTGCAGGGCGATGAGGTCCACCTCCCGGCCGCTGGGGTGCCGGTCGTGGCGGACGAACACCGCCGAGTCGCGCAGTGGGACGGGCCCGGCGCTCTCCCGTACCAGCCCGCGGGCGCGCAGGTCGGCGATGTGCTCGATCCGGTGTACCGCGACTCCGCGCGGGCCGAGCAGGTCGGCCCACTCCTCGATCGAACGCTCCTGGAACCGCGTCTCCAGCGTGCCGGCAGGGCCCGCGAGGAAGAACCAGCCGTCCGCGGCCTGGTAGCAGCGGTACCCCGGATGCTCGCCCAGCACCTCCCTGCCGGACGGTTCCGGCAGGTCATCGCGGCCCGCGCCGTCGAAGAGGAACGGGATCTGGAGCAACTGCCCGGCGGCGGCGAGGGAGGTCCGCATCACCGGGGCTGGTGCGCCGCGCCCGGCCAGCGCGGCGACGACGGCGAAGGCCCCGCAGAACCCGGCCAGGGCGTCGATCGTCCCGAGGTGCGCGTGCTCCTCCGGGGTGTCCGGGCCGCCGCCGAACCTGGTCATGATCCCGGTACACGCCTGCACGTTGTCGTCGTAACCCGCCGCGTGGCTGCGCGGCCCCTCCCCCGGCCCGCCGTAGGCGTCCACCCGCGCCAGCACGATCTCCGGCCGGATGGACCGCAGCCGCGCAGGGTCCAGGCCGAGCGCGCCGAGCTGGCGTTCGCTGCCGTTGAAGGTGACGACGTCCACGGTGGGCAGCAGCCGGTCGAGGACGTCCCGGCCGGCGGAGGTGCGCAGGTCGGCCAGCACGCTGCGCTTGCCGCGCTGGGCGTGCGTGCCGATGACCACGGCGTGGTACGGGTCGAAGCCCGGCGTCGGCGGATCGATCTTGATGACCTCGGCCCCGAACCGCGCGAGGGTCGCGCCGATCATCGGCCCGGCGATGACGTTGGTGAGGTCCAGGATGCGGACGCCGTCCAGCGGGAGCCCGCCGGGCGTCGCCGGAGGCGCGACCGGCGACGGCTCCGCGGGCAGGTCCGCGAGGATCGCGGCCCGGTCGGCGTCCAGCGCGGGGGCGGGTCTGCGGCCGGGCGGGGTTTCATCGGTCCACACCACGGGCCCGGGGACGGTCAGTTCGCCGTGGACCGGATCGTCGACGGTGGCGACCAGCCCGGCCGCGCGCGGGTGCTCGGAACGCAGCCACTCCAGGGTGCTGCGGTGCGCGGCCCCGGGGATGCCCGCCGCGTCGAAGCGCCGTTCCCACTCCTCCGCCGGATGCCGCAGGAAGGCCGCCGCGATCAGCTTCGACAGCCGTTGCGTCCAGTACGCCGACAGCGGGTACGCCAGCAGCGTGCAGTCCGCGCCCTCGGGCCAGTGGTCGGTGGACAGATAGGGATCGAACGTCGGGATGCCCTCCGCGCGGACGGCGTCCCAGAGGCCGAGCACCTTCAGCGACCGGATCGCGTGGGTGCGGTGGGCGGGGCAGCAGTGGTAGAACAGCCGGCCGTCCTGGCAGGGGTAGCTGCGGTAGAACGGGTCGAGGAGTTCCTGAAGTTCGTCGTAGGTGAGGTCCATCGGCTCATCGGCGGCCCGCCGCCGGGCGATCTCGTGCTCGCGCAGCGACAGATAGCGCGGCGGGAGGTCGGAGACGGCCAGCGAGTTGAACGCCAGTCCTTCCAGCACGGCCTCCGCCAGCGGCACCTCGAACGCGTCGCCGCGGCCGGTACGCCGCCGGGCGACCAGCCCGACTCCGACCGAGAGCGCGCCCAGCGCCGCCGCGTACGCCGAGGCCAGCGGCAGCGGCGTGTAGGACGGATCGACGCCCATCAAGATCCGGTTCAGCCCCATGTCGGTGAAGCCGCCGGTGGCGGCCAGCACGATGCCCTCCCAGGCGGGCAGGTCGGCGCGGGGGTCGGTGGCGGAGAAGCCGGGCATGGACAGGTGGATCACGCGCGGGTTGAGCGCGAGCGTGCCCTTGGGCCCGAGCCCGAACCGGGCCATCACGCCGGGCCGGAAGTTCTCCACCACCACGTCGGCGGTGGCCACCAGCCGGCGGGCGGTCGCCGCATCGGCGGGGTCGGTCAGGTCCAGCACGATGCTCTTCTTGCCTGAGTTGAGCGCGGCGGCAGCGGGCGAGCCCCACCGCGGGCCGCCTGGCGGGTCGATGCGGATCACTTCGGCACCCAGGTCGGCGAGCAGCAGCCCGACGGCGGGGCCGGCGACGTACTGGCCGAAGTCCAGGACGCGAACGCCGTGCAGTGGCGGACTCATACTCGGCTCCCTACGGTGAGATCGACGGCGATCAGCTCGCCCGTCGCGGGGGCGAGGGTCATGCCGAGTTGTCCGTGCCCGGTGGCGATGACGAGGCCGGGGCGGGCCCTGCGGATGATGGGCAGGCCGTCCGGGGTCATCGGGCGGGCCCCGTGCCACCGGTCCCCCGGTTCGTCGAGGTCGGCCCCGGGCAGCAGCACCGCCGCGGTACGGCGCAGCGCCGCGAACCGCTCAGGCGTGGGCGGCGCGGGCGGCCCGCCGAGTTCCATGCCCCCGGTCAGCCGCAGCCGGTCCGCGCGCTGGGCGAGTACGACGTGCGCGTCCAGGTCCAGTACGGCGTGGCTCAGCAGCGGCCCGGCGACCGGCAGGGTGAGGCTCCAGCCGTGGCCGGGTTCCACCGGCAGCCGGACGCCCGCCGACCGGGCCAGGCGGACGCTCGCCGTACCCGCGGCGAGGACCACCGTGGCGGCGGTGACCGGACCGGCTTCGGTGTCCACGCCGGTGACCCGGCCTTTCACCTGCCGCAGCCGCAGCGCGGCCGTCCGTACCAGGACCGCGCCGTGCCGCTCGGCGGCGGTCAGCGCGGCCAGGGTGGTGTCCAGCGGGTCCACGAGCGCGTCGCCGGGGAACCGGACCGCGCCGGCCACCGGGCCGAGGCCCGGTTCGGCGTCCGCGACGGCGGCCGGGTCCAGGACCTCCGAGGCGACACCGAGGCGGCCCAGCCGTTCGGCGGTACGCCGCTGGGCGTCGAGCATGCGGCGGTCGCGGCTCACCGTGAGCAACCCGGCATCACGCAGGCCGATGTCCAGCCGCTCGGCGGTACGTCGGTCGCAGCCCACCGCGTCACGCAGGCCGAGGTCCAGTCGCTCGGCGGCACGCCGGTCGCGGCCCACCGCATCGCTCACGCCGATGTCCAGCCGCTCGGCGGCACGCCGGTCGCGGCCCACCGCATCGCTCAGCCCGATGTCCAGCCGCTCGGCGGCACGCCGGTCGCAGCCCACCGCATCGCTCACGCCGATGTCCAGGCGTTCTGCGTCCGCGAACTCGGTGTAAAGCCGCAGGCTGCGGGCGGACATCGCGGCCAGCCGCGGGGCCGCGCGCCAGGCGCGGCCGGGCCGCGCCGCGAGCGCGAACCGGGCGAGCCAGGCCAGCGTGGCGGGCCGCAGCGGCCGGCGCAGGGTGATGTCGTGGCTGCCGCCCAGCAGCGCCCGCACCCCCTCGGCCAGCATCCGCGGATGCGCCATCGGACGGCTGTAACTGGGGACCAGCAGACCGGCGTTCCCCGCGGACGCCCCCCCGCCCGGTTCCGGATCGAGCACGATGACCCGCTCGCCCGCCCTGGCCAGGTAGTACGCGGCGAAGGCGCCGACCACGCCCGCGCCGATGATCGCCACATCGGCATCCCGCCCGCTCACGCCACAACCCCCGCCCGGCACCCCAGCCGCTCGACCACCCAGGCCAGGTAGTACGGGTAGTACGCGCCGACCACCGCCACGTCGGCATCCATCGCGCTCACGCTCCGGCCTCCGGCCAGTGCTGCCGCACCTCGGCCGCCGCCCCGATCCGGAACGGCGTGTCGTCGTCGAACGGACGCCCGACGATCTGCACCCCCGTGGGCACCCCGTTGCGGGCGACGCCGGACGGCACGGCCAGCACCGGGCAGCGGCTCATGATGTTGAACGGCAGCGCGAGCAGCGACTCCAGGTAGTGCCCGAGCCGTTCGCCGTCCACCTCGGGGCCGTGACCGACGTAGTCCTCGCCCGCGACCAGCCCCCGGGTGGCCGCCGTCGGGCAGACCAGCGCGTCGAACCGCTCGAACAGCTCGCCGACCGGCCGGTACAGCTCGGTCTCGATGGCGAATCCGTCGAGCACGCCCGCCCCGGCGGCCTCCTCGGCCGCCCACCGCGCGAACGCCTGGGCGTACGGGGTGCGGCCCTCGGCCGCGATGACCGCGCCGAACCCGTGGTGGAAGTGGATCGCCGCCGCGCGCATCACCCGCGCCCGCGGCACGCTGATCCCGGCCTCCTCGACGTGGGCCCCGGCCGCCCGCAGCCGCTCGCCGTACTCCCGCGTGTTGCGGCGGACCTCCGGATCGACCGCCCAGTCACCCAGGTCCTCCGACAGGGCGATCCGCATCCCGCGCAGGTCGCGACCCAGGCCGGCGGGGTCGGGCAGGACGTGCCGGGGCCGCAGCGAGCCGATGTCCGCCGGGTGCGGCCCGGCCACGACGTTCTGCATGAGCGCCACGTCGGCGACGGTCCGGGCCAGCACCCCGGAGTGGACGTAGGTGTCCAGGTGGTAGGGCGGGTCCACCGGCACCCGGCCGTGCGGCGGCTTGAACCCGGCCACGCCGCTGAACGAGGCGGGCACGCGGATCGAACCCGCGGTGTCCGACCCGGTCGCCAGTACCGTCGAACCGGCGGCGAGCGCCGCGGCCGAGCCGCCCGACGAACCGCCCGGGGAGAACTCCGGGTTCCACGAGTTGCGGGTGACGCCCCACAGCGCCGAGTGCGTGAACGCGGCGGAGGCGAACTCCGACGCCGTGCTGCGGGCGTGCACGATCGCGCCCGCGTCCAGGACACGCCGCACGAACACCGACGTGTGCCCGGCGACGGCGTCGCGGTAACGCAGCGACCCCTGGGTCCAGGGCTGTCCCGTGACCGGTTCGTCCTCCTTGACGACGGTGGGCAGCCCCTCCAGCGGGCGCGGCGGTTCGCCCCGGCCCGCGTAGCGGCGTTCGGCCGCCTTGGCCTGCCGCAGCGCCTCGTCGAAGAAGCGGTGGCACAGCGCGTTGACGACCGGTTCGGTGCGTTCGGCTCGGGCGATCACCGCCTCGGTCAGCTCGACCGGCGACAACCGGCGGGCGCGGAAGGCGCGCAGGGCTTCCGTCGCCGAAAGGTGGTGCAGTTCGTCCATCGTGTTCTTCTCCGGTTTCGTGGTGGTCGGCGCGCCCCGATCACCAGGCGATCTCCTGGCCGGCGTCCAGCGCCTCGGCGCGTTCGACGACGTGCCACGCGGCGGCGGCGTCCTGCACGCCGAGGCCGACGCTCAGGTAGGTCACCAGGTCGTCCGGGTCGCGGCGGGCGGTCGCGCGCCCGGTCAGTACGTCGCCGAGCGCCAGCAGTTCCATCGGCAGCCGGGCGGCGACCACGGGCCCGGCGTGGGCACGGGCGGTCGGTACGTGATCGACGACGACCGCGGCGCTCGCCGCCAGCAGGTCAGTGCCGATCTCGCGGCGGTGCTCCTCGAACGAGCCGATGCTCACCACCGTGGTCCCCGGGCGCAGCAGGTCCGGCGCGAGGATCGGCTCGGTGGCGAGCGTCGCGCAGACCACGACGTCGGCGTCGGCCACCGCATCGGGCACGCTGGCGACGGCGCGGACGGCCAGCTCGCGGGCGGCCGACTCGCGTTCCCCGGGGATCGGGGACCAGATGGTCACGTCCTTGAGGGGGAGCACCCGGGAGATCGCGCGGACGTGGGCCCGCCCCTGGGTGCCCGCGCCCAGCACCGCGAGCCGGGCCGCGCCCGGCCGGGCCAGCGCGGCGACCGCCACCGCGCTCGCCGCCGACGTCCGCACGGTGGTGACGGCTCCGCCGTCCAGTACCGCGACGGGCGCGCCGGTCTCGGGGTGCAGCGCCACCAGCACGGCGTGGATCGAGGGCAGGCCCCGCGCGGCGTTGCCGGGGTTGACGCTGCCGAACTTCGACACCGGCCCGGTCGCCGCGTCCAGGCGGGCGGCGTAGCAGAACACGGTGGAGTCCACGCCGTCAGGACCGCCGCCGATCTTGTCGGGTTGCCAGGCGTCGCCCGTGGCCAGCGCCGTGAACGCGGCCCGCTGGGTCGCGATGGCCGCGTCCGGGTCGAGCAGGGCGTACACGTCGGTCGCGGTGAGCAGTCTCATCGGCGGCCCGTCCGGCCCGCGTCCGGCGGCGGTGGCCGGAGCAGCGTCTCGGCGGCGGCGCGCACGTCGCCGGGGAAGGGCCGCGATCTTCCGCCCGGGATGTGGACGTGGACGCCCAGCACCTCCGCCGTGGCCCGCAGCCCGCCCCCGGCGGCCATCTCGTGCCACAGCAGCAGCCGTTTGGCGTCCACCCCGATCACCTGCGTGCGCACCTCAAGCCGCTCGCCCGGGAGCACCTGGTCGAGATAGCGCAGGTGGGCCTCGACAGTGAACACCATGCAGCCGGTCTCGGTGCGGTAGGCCGGCGTCATCCCGAGGTGCGCCAGCGCGTGCTCGGTGGCCTCGCCGAACACCAGCACGTAGTACGCCTCGCTGAGGTGGCCGTTGGCGTCGATCCACTCGTCCCGCACGGACCGGTGCAGAGTAGGTACGGCCGTCATGCCCCGGCCTCCCGCAGGGCCCGCAGGACCGCGATCAGGCGGCGGTCCCGCTCGGCGATCAGTTCGGCGGCGGACCGGCCGCCGGTGACCTCGGCCGCGCCCGTGACCAGCGCCTCGCGCAGCTCGTCGGTGAGCGGCGGGCTGTCCAGCCGGGTCCACGGGCCGTCCACGCCGAAGTGGTCGAGCGCGTGCGCGATGCCGCCCTCGCCGCCCGCCAGGTGGAAGGTGGTGGACGGGCCGTGAAACGGCCAGCGCAGTCCGGGCCCGGCGGTCACGGCGGTCTCGATCTGGGCGACGGTGGCCGCCCCGTCCGCGATCATGTGCAGCGCCTCCCGCCACAGCGCCTCCTGGAGGCGGTTGGCGATGAACCCGGTCACCTCGCGGTCCATCACGACCACCGTCTTGCCGGTCAGCGTGTAGAACTCCGCGGCCCACTCGACCGCCGCTCGCTCAGTGCGCTCCCCGCCGACGACCTCGACCAGCGGCACCAGGTAGGGCGGGTTGAACGGGTGGCCGACGACGAGCCGTTCCGGATGCGCGGCGGCGGCCTGCATGTCGGTCATCCGGTAGCCGGACGTCGAGGAGCCGACCACCACGCCGATGGGCGCGGCGGCGTCGATGCGGGCGAGCAGATCGGACTTCAGCGCCAGGTTCTCCGGCGCGCTCTCCTGCACGAACTCGGCGTCCGCGACGGCCTCTTCGAGCGTGGCCGCGACGGTGAGCCGGTCCGGTGTGGCGCCGTCGGCGAGGCCCAGCGACTCCAGCGCGGGCCACGCGGCGCCGACGATCCGGCGCAGCCGTTCTCCGGCGTCGGGCGCGGGGTCCCACGCGGTAACCCGGTGGCCGCGGGCCAGGAAGTGGGCCACCCAGCCGCCGCCGATGACACCGGCGCCCACGCAGGCGATCCGATCGACCGCGCCGGGTGCGACGGACGGTTGCCACATGCTGATCACCTCGGGTTGTGGTGGGTCGGGGTCCGATCGCCGAGGCGGCGAGCGGCGTAGAGGGTCATGGCCAGGGCCAGCACGCCGAACCCGATCAGTTCGTCCCGCCAGCCGCCGTAGCCGGTCAGTTCCGGGTTGAGCACGGCGACCACCAGCAGCAACAGGTTGATCGCGGCGAGGACGGCGGCGATCGGCAGCCAGTGCCGTGGCAGCCGGAACGCCCGGTCGGGGGTCGTGTCCGCGCGCCGCAGCAGTACGTAGCCGCTGAGCGCGATCACGACGGCGATCATGTATCCGATGTTCGAGGCGAACACGACGCCGAGCAGGTTGCCGATGAACACGACCAGGCCGATGTTGACCAGCAGCCCGGCGGTCATGGCGCGGGCGGGCATGCCCGCGGAGTTGAGCACCCCGAGGCCGCGCACGGTCAGCCCCTCGACGGCCATGCCGTGCAGGGCGCGCCCGCTGTCGGCGGTGGCCACCGACATGAGGTTGAGCATCGCCAGGCACAGCACGACCACGGCGAGCCAGCCCGCGCCGCCGAACAGGTTCTGGAACATCAGGACGGTGAAGCCGAGCGGTTCGGCGGTGATCGCCTCCTCGCCGGTCGTGCCCGCGGCGAGCACCGGCATCAGCACGAACACGGCCAGCGCGGCGATGCCCGAGGAGACGAGCGCCCGGGGAGCGTCCGTGCGCGGGTTGCGGTACTCCGGGGTGAAGGTGGCGGCGATCTCGGTGCCGTACACGGTCCAGCCCATGAGGAACAGCCACACGCACGCGACCACGAACGCGGACCGGCCGTCGCCGCCGAGGCCCCACGTCAGCCGGTCCAGGCGCAGGTTTCCGGTGAACAGCGCGGTCGCGGCGGCCACCACGAGGAGTACCAGCACCAGCGTGTTGACCAGCGTGCTGAGCCGGACCGCGGGCCGGATGCCGACCGTGTTGAGCAGCCACACCAGCACCAGCGCGGCCACCGCGACGGCGTGCGCGCCGCCCAGGTGCAGCGGGCCGACCCGCAGCGCCCCGGCTCCGGGGAACCACTGCGCGGCGGCCAGCCCACCGATCACCAGGGCGTTTCCGGCCAGGCCGAACGACCAGCCGATCCAGTAGCCCGCCGAGGCGAGCGCGCCGAGCGGGCGGGCGCGTCCACGCCACGCGGCCGAGGCGTACAGCGCGATGCCTCCGGGTTTGTCGGGGAACATCGCGGCCATCTCGGCGTACACGAAGTTCTGACAGATCGCCAGAAGTCCGGACACGGCGAGCAGCGCGACGGCCGCCCACGCGCCGAGCGCGCCGGTCCAGTAGCCGACCACGGCGAATGCGCTGGCGGGCAGCGTGATCGCCAGCGAGAACGCGTCTCGCCAGGTCATCACGCGATGGAAGTGTTGTGGAGGTTCGTCGGTGCGGGTGGGGTTTTCGGACATGGCGGTCTCCTTCCGTCGCCATAGCCCAGGGGCGGTCGCTCCGGCCGCGTCCTGAGCGGCGGGGGGAGAACCGGCCGCGGAGGAGAGGTTCGCGGCGTGGTACAGAATCGTCATCTGTTGTTTGGGATAAGTCAATTCTCGGGTTTTATCGCAGACCCATAAGTGTTAGCTTCTGGCTATGACGTTGGATGACCTGCGGGTGTTCATCGAGGTGTGCGAGCGGGGCAGCTTCACCGCGGTGGCACGGGCCATGTCGTGCAGCCAGTCGGCGGTGAGCCAGCACGTGCGGCGGCTGGAGCGGGAGTTCGGGCTGAGCCTGCTCGAACGGCGTCCGCGCGGCGTGCTGCCCACCTCGGCCGGGCGGTTGCTGCGTGACGCGGCGCTCGCGGGAGTGGGGCGGATCGACGCGGCGGCGCAGCAGTTGCGCGCGCTGGCGGCGGGCGGCGCGGGAGAGGTACGGGTCAGCTCGGGGGCCGCGACCGTCCGGCACTTCATGCCCGAGGCGATCGTGGAGCTGCGCCGCCGGCACCCGGGCGTGCAGCTCGCCCTGCGCACCCAGCCGACCAGCCGGGCCTGCCTGACCGACCTGGCCGCGAACCGCGCCGACATCGCGCTGATCTCGATCAGCGGCCCGATCCCCGACGTCGAGCTGCGCCCGCTGATCGAGCTGCGCTGGGCGCTGGCGGTCAACCAGCACGATCCGCTGGCCTCGCGGGCGAGCCTGTGCGCGGCCGAACTCGCCGACGTCCCGGACATCGTGCTGCCGACGTCGTCGAGTTCCCGGGGGCGGCTCACCGCGGTGCTCGGCGAGGGCGCGCTGCCGTCCCAGGCGGTCTCGGACTGGGACACCGCGCTGCTGCTGGCCGAGCTGGGGGTGAACCGGGCCGTCGTGGCGACGGTCCCGCACTTCGCGCCCTCGATCCATCCGGCGCTCCGGCTGGTGCCGATCCCGGACCTGCCCGCCCCGACCGCGGGCTGGGCCGCGCGCTCGTGGGCCGACCTCGATCCGCCCGCCGTCGAGTTCGCCGAACTGGTCGGGCGGCGAATGCGCGGTCTGGACTGACTCTTGGCCGGGTACCGGCGGATGCTCGGCGACGTGCTCCCGCTCTGGTGGCACGATCGTGGCCCTCCGCTAGGATCGTGCCGTGCATCGCGTCGTCGTCCTCGCGCTCGGCAGGGTCTATCCGTTCGAACTGGGCATCCCGACCCGCATATTCGGGGCCGCCGATGATCGGTACGAGGTCATCACGTGCAGCGCCGACGGCGGCCCCGTGGCGACCACCGCCGACTTCGCCGTCCACGTGCGGCACGGGCCTGAGGCGCTGGCCGGCGCCGACACGGTGATCATCCCGCCGTTCGCGATCTCGGGACCGGCCACGCCGGTCACGCCGATCACGCCGGACGGCGGGCTCGCCCCCGCGACGGCGCAGGCGCTCGCACGGATCGCCCCGGGGACCCGCATCGTGTCGATCTGCACCGGCGCCTTCGTCCTCGCCGCCGCCGGATGGCTGGACGGGCGGCCGGTGACCACGCACTGGCGTCAGACCGATCGGCTGCGGCGGCTCTTCCCCCGGGTCAAGGTCGATCCGGACGTGCTCTTCGTGGACGACGGCGACATCCTGACCTCGGCGGGGGCCGCGTCCGGGGTCGACCTATGCCTGCACCTGGTGCGGAAGGACCACGGCAGCGAGGTCGCCAACCAGGTGGCCCGCAAGTGCGTGGTCCCGCCGTGGCGCGACGGCGGCCAGGCCCAGTACATCGACCGGCCGGTCCCGGCCCCTTCCTCCGGCGGCCCGGCCAGGGCCCGCGAATGGGCGCTCATGCGGCTGCACCTCCCCGTCACGCTCGCCGAACTCGCGGCGGAGGCGCAGATGAGCGGCCGTACCTTCGCCCGCCGTTTCCGCGCCGAAACCGGGCTGAGCCCGGGGCGGTGGCTCATCCAGCAGCGGGTCGAACGCGCCCGGCGGCTGCTCGAATCCACCGACCTGCCGGTGGACCGGATCGCGTCCGAGGTGGGATTCGGGACCGCCGCCTCGCTGCGGCAGCACTTGAACGCGGCGATCGGCGTCTCGCCCGCGACCTACCGCCGCACCTTCCGGCCGCCCCTCGCGGGCTGACCGTCACGGCGGTGGCCTGCGCCGGGACGTCCGCAGTACGAGGATCTCGGCGGCGAGCGCGCCGAGCAGCGCGATCGACGCGCAGGCGACCCCGGGGAGCCGGGTCAGCGGCAGCAGCAGGCCGAGAGCCAGCATCCCGCCCACGTGCGCGACCGCCGCGCGGAGCAGCACCGAGGTGCGGTCGGCGGCGATGATCAAGGCGCGGGCCTGTCCGCGTACCGCCCACAGGGCCGGCACCGCCACGAGGACCGCCACCCACGACTCCCCCAGGTACGCGGGACCGGGGGGCACGTTGCTGAAGCCGGTGAGGTACATGTGCGCCAGCGGTGTGCAGGCGACCAGCAGGCCGGCCGCGAGCAGGGTCCCGGCCAGCAGGACGGTGAAGCGGCGCAGCACGGCGACGTCACCGGTGCGCCGCAGCAGGGCCGCGCCGACCGTCTCGAAATCCGACAGCGGGATCGTGCCCAGGGACAGCAGCCCGTAGAGGGCCGGCCACACGATCAGGGAGGCTTCGGCCGCGCCGGATCGGGCGAGCACCACCGTCGTGATCAGAGCGGGGCTCATGTTGAGCAGGATGTTGGAGGTCAGCCGCGCATGCTGACCCAGCAGCCGCCCTGCTCCCTTCTGGACGTCCTCGGTGACCGCCAGGCGCCGGACCGCCGTGCTCAGGTACGCCGCCTCCGCCCACGCGCCCGCCGACAACGCGACTCCGCCGACCGCCGCCGCGGTGAGCCCGGCCCGCCACAGTCCCAGGGCGGCGGCGATCGTCACGGCGATGCGTACCCCGGTGGCGACCGCGATCGGCTGGGTGCGGTCCCGCTCGATCAGGCGTCCGTGCAGGTAGCGGCGGAGCGCCACGGCCGGTGGCGCCGTGGCGAAGGACAGCAGGCACACCTGGAACATGCCGTGCAGCCCCGCCGGAAGGCCGATCAACGCGGGAACGGCCGGCAGCGCCGCCAGCCCCAGCATCACCGCGCCGCCCGCGACCCCGGTCACCAGCGCGTGCCGCAGCAGCGCGGACGTACCGTGCGCGGCCCGGGCGACGACGACCAGCGGGGCCAAGGCCAGCGCCGGGGAGTTGACGACGAACAGCACCGACAACCCGGCCCCCAGGGCGGCCAGCGCGGAAGGTCCCTGCGACATTCTCGTCACGACCGCCGCCACCACCGGGATCTCCCACGCCAGCAGCGAGGAGCCGAAGGCGGTCGGCACCCAGGAGCGGGCGAGGGCCCAGACGCGCGCTCCCCCGCTCAGGTCGTCTTCTCGCGTCGCGCTCACGTCCGGCAGGGGCAGTCCTTCCGGAATTCAAAGGGGGTGAATTCGAAGGTGAGGGTGTCGGCATTGACGTAAAGGCTCTGCCCGGCCGTGCGAGATGTCTCTTTTGCACCGGAGACCAGGCCGATGACCTCGTTCACGGCGATTCCCGCGACCATCGCGACCAAGGTCCCGGTGAGGCTGCCGGACTTCTCCGGCCGCAACACGTCCAAGTCGCGAATTCCCACGCATTCCATGCATGGAGTCCGGCCGGGAATCATCGTCGGCCCGACCCTTGCCCCTTTGTTGGTGATGCCGATCTGCCCGAACGGCACGCCCGTGCGCAGGCTCGCCTCGTTCGACCAGCGGATCGCGTGGTTGCGCGGCCGGTCATAGGCGTTGAAGAAGAAGTCGGCGCCCTGCACGAGTTCGACGATATCGTCGGCGGACTCGATCCGGGTGTGGTGGGCGATGAACCGCGACCGCGAATTCTGTAGCTCCAGATGCCGTTTCAGCGCGTCCAGCTTCGGCATCCCGATGTCCTGCTCGTCGAAGGTCGGGTGGGTCGGCAGATTCTCCTCGGCGAAGGTGTCGAAGTCCACCGCCTCCAGCGTGCCGATCCCCGCCGCGTTCAGCAACCGCAGCAGCGTGGTGCCGCCCGCCCCCGTCCCGATGATCACGATCCGGGCGTCACGCAGGCGTTTCATGCCCTCGTAGCCGTCCCAGCCGTCGCGGTCGTACAGCCGCAGGTGGTTGATCTGCCGGCTCCACCGCCGCAGATCTTCGGCATCCAGCGGGGGGACGTCGGCGGCGTCGTCCAGGACACCCTGCGATGCGAGGACCTCCAGCCAGGAATCCGTCTCGGGGAACCGCTCGCGCAACTCCGGTAAGGTGGCCGACCCGTCCAGGGCCATCACGAAGGACACCATTTCCTCGGTGGGATGCACGATCCTGAACTTTTCCGGACCGATCCCGATATAGAGATGCGGCTCGCCCGCAATATGGTAGATACGGAGAAATTCCTTGACTCTGGGCCGCTGCACTGATTCCTCCTTTCCGTGACGCCCGTATCGCTCCGTGGCGGGAGCACGCACTTCCTCCCGCCACGGACCAAACGCCTGGCCACGCCATCAGATGACGTTACCGTGCCACTCCTGAACGAGGCCCTCCTCGTGCACACACTCGATGGTCATTTCGGTCACCTCCCCCCGGACTACTTACTTAAGAGGGGAACACCACGACCATCGCCCCGTCAAGGCACACTGAATTCGGGTGAACACCTACGCCCTTTTCCTGCGCCGCCCCGGCACCGCTCACGGCTTCAGCTTGAGCCGCTTCTTCGACGCACCCGGGAACACGACGACCAGGTGCTCCTCCTCCGCGTCGCCGCCCCGTACATAGACACGGAGCCGGTAGCGGCCCTTTCCCGCGATCGCCAGGTCCGGCATCGGGGCACCCGCGCCCACGTCGCCGCCCTCGCCCAGCTCCGGCACGGTGAGCCGGCCGCTGCGGCTGACGATCGGCACCTCGTTGACCTCATCCCACCCGGCCGTCCGCCGCGGCGGCGCGGTACGGAAAGCCTTCACGGTGAGGCACAGATCAATGATGTCCCCGATGTGCCCGACGAGCACCGAGCTGCGGGATTCCCCGGTGAGGGTACTTCCGTCGTACTCCTGCTCCTGCTCCGGCGCCTCGTCGTCGGGGTCGTAGACCGAATAGCCGGGATCGCCGTCGGGGAACAGGTGGTACATGGCCGTGGCCTGGACGACACCCTTCGTCCGGGGCCACGGGTCGCGGCACTTCGCGTTCTTCTCGGCGAAGTAGGCGGCGGTCGCCTCCTTCGCCTCTTCGGTCGACCACAGCAGATCGGGCCGGGTCGCGCCGATGATCTCCGGGCACACGTAGACGAGGTCCGACGAGTCCACGGCCCAGGCGGCCCGCGCGCTTCCGGCCCGCGTCAGAATCGCCTCCTGCTCCTCGCGGTCCTTCGCCCGGCACAGCGCCCGCCCGTACGCGAGGACCTCCTGGTCCGACAGGCTGTCCGGGAACATGGGCGAGCCTCCGCCCTCCATGCTCCGGGCCGTGCACAGGAACGCGGCTTCGCGTTCGGCAGGCTTCAGGTCGCCGAAGTTGGGCCGGTCATAGCAGTTCATCGCCCAGCCGGTGTAGCTGAGGCGCGGGGTCTGCTCCGGCTGGATCAGCGCGATGATCGGCAGTACGATCACGGCCGCCACCCCGACGCGGATCACCCGCTGCCGCGCGGGCGTAAGATCCGCCAGGCGGTCCGCACCGGACATCTCACGGGCGGTCGCCGCCATCCACACGATGCTGACGAGCCCCACCGCGTCCATCACGACCGATATCACCAGGCTGCCGCTGGGGATCGTGCCGAAGAAAATGTTGAGCGGGAGTACCAGCATGTGGACGCCCACCGACGACCACCCGGCGATCAGCGTGCCCCGGCTCCACCGGCCGTCGCGCCACTGCCCGACGACCGTGATGATCGTCGCCGCGGCTCCGCTCAGCCCCAAGCCCAATTCGACCAGGCCGTCCCACTCAAGCTCCAGGAGGTCGAGTTCGTCGAGCAGTTCGTTGGCCATCACGGCCACGTCGACAGTGAAGATCGCTGCGGCCGTCGTGCGCAGCATGCGGGACCGCCAGCGGATGACGGGCAGGTAGAGGACGTAGATCGCGGCCCACAACACGAGCTCGAATGCCGCGCGGACCGCGCCCGGCAGCAGCGCGATCGGGAACCACAGCACGAGCAAGTACGCCACCGCCACGTACAGCAGCCGGCGCAGCGCCTTCGCCCGGCGGTCCAGCGGTCCGGACGCGGGGGCACGCAGGATCAGCCACAGGAACGCGACCTTCACCAGAGCGGCCACGAGCAGCGCCACGGTCGTCATGGTGTCGAGCCCGTCGGGCGCGTAGAAGTCCGTATAGGCCGGCGGCGACCATTCGACGGCCACCCAGAGCCAGTCGTCTCCGAGCACCAGGCCCACGACCGCCGCGGCAAGAACCAGGCCGACTACTCCAGCCCTAACAAACCGCCATAAATTACCCGAATTCACGGAACGCGATCTTAGCGGGCACCGCCGACACTCTTTGGCGGCTATTTGCGGCTATTTGCGGCTATTTCTCGCGGGACATGGTCAAAAGAGGCCGTGCTTCTCCGGCAGATCGACGACCCCGGCCAAGGCCAGCCCCGCGAGCACGATCAGGGTCATGGCGAGGACGCCGAGCAGGAGCCAGGCGAGCGGGTGGCCGAGGTTGAGGGTCCACGAGGAGGAGCCGAGGCGGGCGTGGACGAGGAGGGCCGGGTCGCGGCGGTTGATGTAGACGGCGCCGGCCAGGAACCAGTGGCGGTCGTCATCGCGCTGGGCGACGCCGGAGTCCTCCTGTTCCTCGCCGGGCAGAGCGGGCAGCCGGTGACCGGCCTGGCCCACCTTGATCGTCCACGTCAGCCAGCCGCCCAGCAGTACGACGAGCGGGGCGAAAACGGCCACGTCCCAGACGATCGCGGGGGTGACGATCTCCCACAGTCGCAGTGCCGCGAAGAACAGGCCGAGGTTCAGGCAGGCCGCCGACAGCAGCGACATCACCGCGACGCCGCGCAGGTAGACGCGGTAGCGGCGGGCCGAGCCCCGGGGCCTGGCGGCGTCGAGGTCGGGACGGGCGCGCAGCGTGGCCACGACCGTGGCGAGGACGATCAGGACGATGGCGATCTGGTAGATCACCGGCTGGAAGGCGACCAGCACGGTCGTCGGCTCACGCTGGGAGGAGGCCGTGCCGTACCCGAGGAACGGCGGCAGCGTGGCCGGCAGTCCCCCGTAACGCGCCCAGCCGATGCCGGCGGTGAGCAGAAGTACGGCCAGCGCGGGAAGGCCCCACGACCAGGGCACGCGAACCGGGTCGGTGCGGAAGGTGGTGTCCACGGTGACGGCCTGGCGGCGTTCGGCCGCCCACCCGCCGGCGAGCTTGGCGGCGCGGACCATGCGGTGAGCGCGGCAGAACAACAGCAGGTCCACGACCATCACCGCCGTCGCGGAGATGGCGATCACCACGGCGGACCCTGTGACCAGCAACGCCAGGATCGAGACCACCGCGGCGATCCCGGCCACCAGAACGGTCAGACGGGCGTAGAACCGGCGCGCCGCGACGATGGCGGGATCGCCCGCCCGCTGGACGTTCACGCGCACCCCGAACGGCAGGGTGGGCCTGGCCAGCCCCGGAAGCGCCAGCATCAGGGACGTGACCAGCGCGATCAGTATCAGTCCGGCGCAAAGGAGCAGGATCACGCCCCCTCCTCGAAACCGCTCAGTAGCGCCTCGCACCGGCGCAGCACATCCTGCCGGTCCATGCCATGGACGGTGGCTTCCGCCAGCAGCACACGCATGCGTTCCTCCCAGTCATCGACGAAGGGTGCCTCGGGCGGGCCTGTGGTGGCATCACGCCGTACGACCGCGCCGCTCTTGCGGTTGATTCGGATGATGCCCTGCTGTCGCAGCAGGTCATAAGCCTTGCTCACGGTATGGAAGTTGATGCCGAAATCCGCGGCGAGCTGCCGCGTGGAGGGTAGCGGGTCGCCTTCGCGCGCCTGCCCCCTGGCGATCGCCTCCACGATCCGGTCCCGGATCTGCTGGTAGATCGGGACCTCGCTGTCGAGGTCAAGGGTCAACTGCACACCGTCACTCTATCTGATATACAACTAATAGAACAGATAGTGCTTGGAGGGCAGATCATGTTGCAGGCAGAGATCCACCAGAACACCCTGACCGTCCGCTTCGCCCCATGGGCGCGGTTGTTCACCAGGACCGGCGCGGTGAGCGTGCCGCTGACGGAGATCGCCGAGGTACGCCCGCTCGACCGGCCGCTGCGAGCCGCCACCGGCACGTACCACGGCCTGCTCGTCTCCGGCGTCATCAAGGTCGGCACCTGGACCTCCCTGAACGGCGTCAAGCGCCTGGTCGCCGCCCGGCGGGACGTCGGCGGCGTGCAGATCATCCTGAAGAGGCCGGTGGCAGGCCACGACGAGCTGATTCTCAGCGTTCCGGACGCCGGGCGGCTGCTCGCGGTGCCGGCATGAACGTCGAGGTGCGCGGTCTGAGCAAGGCGTTCGGGCCGATCAGCGCCGTCACCGACCTGAGCTTCGAGGCCGGAGCGGGCAGTGTGACGGGATTCCTGGGGCCGAACGGCGCAGGCAAGACCACCACCATGCGAATGACGCTGGGCCTGGTCACGCCGACCTCCGGCACCGCCACGTTCGGCGGGCGGCGCTACGCGGACCTGCCCCGCCCGTCGGCCACCGTCGGCGCCGTACTGGACGGTGCGGGCTTCCACCCCGCCCACACCGCCCTCGACCACCTGCGAGTCTACGCCCGGATGGGCCGGTACGGCAGGGCCCGCGCCGAGGAGGTCGCCGACCTGACCGGGGTGTCGGCCTTCGCCGGCCGCCCCACGCGTACCCTGTCCACCGGCATGCGGCAACGCCTCAGCCTGGCCACCGCGCTGCTCGGCGACCCCCAGGTGCTGCTGCTGGACGAACCGAGCAACGGCCTGGACCCCGAAGGCATCGCCTGGCTGCGGCACTTCGTCCGCGAACTGGCCGCCGACGGGCGTACCGTCCTCATCTCCAGCCATGCGCTCGGCGAGATCGAGCACATGGCCGACCACGTGGTGGTGATCCGCGACGGGCGGCTGGTCACCACCGGGCCCATCACCGGCCTGTACGGCCCGGCCACCGTGCTGGTCCGCTCCCCGCAGGCCGGCCTGTTCGCGGCCGGGCTGACGGCGGGCGGGGTCCGGGTGGAACATCCCCAGCCCGGCCTCCTGCGGATCCACGGTCTGAGCACCGCCGAGGTCGCCGCCGCAGCCGCCTCCCACGGCATCGCGCTGCACGAGATCACCCCCGAACGTCCCACCCTCGAACAGGCATTCCTGCACCTCACCGGAGGTTCCCGATGAGCGCGCTGCTGGCCGCGGAGTGGACGCGCCTGACCAGTACCAGGCTCTGGCTGTGGGGCCTGCCGGCCGCGCTGGGCAGCGGGGCCGTCGCCGGCCTGCTCGCACTCGCCGGTCCGGAGAACTTCACCCCTCCGCTGCCCGGGCTGGACACCGCCCAGGGCGTCCACATGCTGCTGGGCCTGCTCGGCGTCACCGTCTTCGCCCCCGCCCTGCTCGGCACCATCGCCGTCTCCGCCGAGTACCGGCACCGGACCATCACCACCACGACGCTGTTCGCTCCCAGACGCTGGACCTGGCTGGTGGCCAAGCTGGCGATCTACACCGGCGCGGGGCTCTGCTACGGCGCGATGGCCGCGACCGTGGCCGGCGGCGCGCTGGCCGGCGTGGCCATGCTCAAGGGCAGCACGCTCGGCCTTCCGGCCGCCACGATCGCGGCCCTGCTGGCCCGCATCGCCCTGGCCATGGCCGTCTACCTGCTGCTGGGCGTCGCCGTGGGCGCACTCCTGCGCAACCAGGTCGCCGCCCTCGTCGCCGTCGGTGCCTACTTCTACGTGATCGAGACCGTGCTGATGCTCGTCCCGGGGGTCAAGCTGCTCTACCCCTACCTCCCGGGCGGGGCCACCGCCGCGCTGACCGGCTTCACGTACCTGGCGGACGCCATCGGCGACCAGACCGGGACCTCCGCGTCCGTACTGCTGCCCGCGCCGGCAGGCGCCGCCGTACTGGTCTGTTACGCCCTGATCGCGGTCGCCATCGCCGTGGCGGCTCCACTGCGACGCGACATCATGTGAGCGATCACCGGCCGCCGCACGAAGGCCGGTACTCCGCCCCGGGCAGCGCTGTTCCCGCGGGGCCCGGCTGATCACGCCGCGCGTGCCCCGGCCTCGGGGTGCGCGGGAAGAGCTGGACCCTGCTCGCGGGCGACCAGGGCGAGGGCGAGCCAGATCAGCGCCGCGCCTGCGGGGAGGAGATCGAGATCGACCGTGATGGCGGCGAAGGCCCTCGCGCCGGCGACATAGCAGATCTCCGCCGCCTTGCCGATGTCCCGGCCCACCACCGAGACCTGGGTCGGGACACGGCTTCCGGCCAGGGAGTAACAGATCGACCGGGCCAGGCCCCCGGTACCGATCACGATCAACATGGCGGTGCCGGCTGAGAGCCCGATATCGCGGAAACACCTGGCATGGACTCCTCCAACACGGCGTCGGCACCTCGGTCTGACACATTCGCGTCACTGCTGAACAGTCCGCGCTGGGACGACCAAGTCGGCAAAGGCGTTCGAGACCTGCCGGCAGGGCATCCTCCAGGCTTGCGGGGCGGCGATGGCAACCTGTAGGTTCCCATTGAAGGCAACCTGAAGGTTGCGAAGGAGAGTGCGAGCATGGTTTCGGACGCGATCGAACGCGTGGTGCTGCTGCGGCACCCCATCGAGCGGGTGTGGGCGGCGCTGACCACGGCCGAAGGGCTCTCGCGGTGGTTCGGCTCGGTGGCGGAGATCGATCTGCGGCCGGGTGGGCGCGCGTTCTTCCGTTGGGACGACCTCGACCAGGAATCCGCCGCCACCATCGTGGTGGTCGACCCACCGCACCGGTTCGCGTTCAGGTGGGCGATCGAGGGCCTGCCGGAGGATGACGCACCCCGGACGCTTGTGGACTTCACCCTGGAACCGGTGCCGGACGGCACTCGGCTGCGCCTGGTGGAGAGCGGGTTCGACCAGGCCGCCGGCGACGTGGCCCGGTCTGCCCACAAGGCCAACAGTCAGGGGTGGGACATGGAACTCGTTGACCTGGAGAACTACCTCGATGCGACCGCCTGACGTGGACGAGCAGGCCGTGGCGGTGTTCGCGGCGCTCACCGATCCAACGCGGCGGGCGCTGCTGGAGGAACTCGCCCGCGCCGGACCCGCGACCGTCACCGATCTCGCGCGACGGCTGCCGATCAGCCGCCAGGCGGTCGCCAAGCACCTGGGCCAGCTCGCCGAAGCGGGCCTGATCAGTTCCGGCGAACCGGCGGGCCGCCGCCATCCCTACCGGTTGGAACCAGCCGCCATTCGCACCGCCCAGGTGTGGCTGGCCAGACTCGCCAACAGGTGGGACGACCGGCTGGCCGCGCTGGAAGACGTACTGGACGCCACCGACACGAACCGAGGAGTCACCCACCATGAGCAAGCCTGAATTCACGGCCGGCCTGAACATCGCCATGAAGATCCCCAAGGCACAGTACGAGGCCACCGTGGCCTTCTACCGCGACACCCTGGGCTTCGACGTCAAAGAAGACGACGTCTCCTACGCTCCGACCGTCTCCAGAACCCATTCGGTCCGGTTCGGACCCAACACGCTGTGGCTGGACTGTGTCGACAACTACAGCCGGCCCGACCTGTGGCTACAGCTCCACACGGACGACCTGGACGCGGCAGCGAGCAAGCTGGCCGACATCGGTATCCACCCGTGCGACGAGGTCGAGCCCCTGGAGAACCTCGATTCCAGAACCCACTGGATCAAGAACCCGGCCGGTGTCGTCCACCTGCTCGCGGAGTCCGGCCGATCCTGATGCGATCGACCAGGCGCGCCGCCGGGGCACCGAATCCGGTCCGAGGCCGCCGGAGCGCCCTCTGACCTGGGCCGAACGACCGGTCGAAAAGGTTCAGGGGCAGGATGTGATCTTCCTATCTGGTCTTCTCAAGCGACGCAGGAGGTGACTCCGCTGATTTCCCCTCGTCCTCGCCGAGGTACGCGTCGATGACATCAGGCCGCTGGAAGACTTCCCGCGGCGGCCCTTCTGCGAGGATTCCACCGCCGCTGAGCACGGTTATGCGGTCACAGATGTCCGTTACGACCCGCACGTTGTGCTCGACGATCAGCACCGTCAGCCCGGATTCGCGCAGCCACTCCAGCCGGGTGCGCAGGACCTCGATCTCGTGGTCGTTCATACCAGATGTCGGCTCATCCAGGACGAGCAGGCGAGGGCGCACCATCAGCGCCCGGGCGATGTCGATCATCTTCAGGTCGCCGCTCGCGATCGTACCGAGTTCTCGCTCCAGCAGATCGGGGCTGAGGCCGAGCGAGGTCAGTGCCTGTTCACAGCGCTGGGCGAACATGTGCCGCTGGTGCGCGGCCTTCCACGGCCGGAACGCCACCGTGTGCCACTGTAGGGTCCTGATCTGGTGCTCGCCCAGCCTGAGCAGATCGGCGACGGTCATGTCGTCGGGGGCCTTTGGATTTTGGAAGGTGCGTCCGAGTCCTTTGCCCACCCTCCGGTGGGCCGCCAGCCCGTTCAACCGCCGGCCGTCCAGTGTGATCGTTCCCGTGCAGTCGACGAATCCGCTGATCGCGTTCAGCAGTGTGGTCTTGCCGGATCCGTTCGGCCCGATCAGCCCGTGGATCTGGCCGCGGGTGACCGCGACGGAGACGTCTCGGAGCACGTGGGCACCGCCGAAACGAACATTGAGTCGCGTGATTTCCAGCACTATGCCTCCTCCTGCCTGGTACGAGCGCGGCGAATTCGGCCGCCCAGCCTGCCGGCCACGGCTTTCCCGACACCCGCCACGCCACCGGGCAGCAGCAACAGCAACAGCAACGTGGCCAGTCCGTACACCAGGCCGCTCGCCTCGGCGAGATCGAGCATGCCGCGCGAGGCATAGGTGAGCACCACCGCCGCGACCACTGTTCCCATGCTCGACGACGCCCCGCCGAACACCACGATCAACAGCAGCAGGACCGCCGCGCCGAGACCGAAATCCTGCGGGCCCACATACCCGTTCAGAATGGCCAGCAGCGCACCGGCGAGACCGGCGAGGCCCCCGGAGACGATCGTGGCCAGAGTCCGGCTCCTGTCGATGGCGACGCCCGCGGCCTTGGCCATGTACTCGTCTGCCGCCGCCGCCTTGAGTGACAGGCCGAATCTGGATTTCCGCAGGCAGTGCACCAGGTACGCGCACCCGGCGACCAGCGGAACCGCCAGCAGGAGGAAGTATCGCGGGTCGGCCAACTGCAGGCCGAACAGCGAGACCAGGGCGACGGGGTGGCCGTTGGAACCACCGGTGACCGAACTCTCGTTGACGAGCACCAGCCGCACGCCCTCGGCCAGGGCGAGTGTCGCCAGCGCGAAGTAGTGTGACTTGGTCCGCGCACCTACGACACCGCTGAGCCCTGAGACGGCCGCGCCTGCCACAACGGCCAGCAGCAGCGCGGGCAGGAGACCGATCGTGTCCAGGGCGATCAGCGCGACGGTGTAACCGCCCACGGCCATGATCGCGGCCTGCGCCAGCGACAGCATGCCGGCGAGTCCGAACACCACGGTGAGGCCGAGTGCCGCGATCGCGTACACACAGGCGAGCGAGATGGTCATCAGGGTGGTGTCGGGCGCGCCGCTCAACGCGACCATGAAGACGGCCGCCGTCACCGTGAAGCCCAGCGGGCCGCGCACCGGCTGTAGCCCCTGGGCCCGCCGCCGCCAGCCGCGGTAGGCGGCCGATCGAGTAATCGAGCTCATACCTGCCGCACCGCCTCGATGTCATCGCCGAACAGTCCTCGTACTCGAACCAGCAGCACGAGGGCCATGACGAGGTAGGCGACGCCGAGACCGTACCCGGCGCTGAGATAGACCTGGGTCATGTTGATGAGCAGCGCGATCAGGAAGCCGCCGACGAGCGCGCCGGGCAGACTGCCGAGGCCGCCGAGAACGGCGGCGCTGAACCCGATGGTGCTGAGTTCCAGACCGCCTGTGGGCTTGAGCCCGGTGACCGGTGCGATCAGCACGCCGGCCAGACCGGCCAGGACTCCGCCGAGCACGAACGACAACAGGTACATCCGAGCCGGGCTGACCCCGAACAGGGTGACCACCTCGGGGTCCTGTGCGCAGCCGCGCATCGCCCTTCCCACCTTGGTCGTGGCGATGATCCACAGCAACGGCAGCACGACCGCCCCGGTGATCCCGACGATGACGACCTGGTTCGGTGTGATCGACAGACCGGAGATCCGCCAGGGCTCGTCGGAGGCGAGGCTTTCGAGGTAGAGCGGCTGACTTCCCCAGACGAGGCTGATCACGGCCTCGATCACGATCGCGACGGCGACCGTGGCCAAGATCGGCACACTGATGTGGCGGGTACGGAGCGGCGCGAGGACCACCCGGTCCATCACAAAGGCGAACGCCGCCGCGGCGAGCACGCCGCCGAGCACCGCGACGGGCATGGCCAGGCCGAGCTTCAGGAGGCTGTAGGACACGTACGGGGCCAGGATCGCGATGCTGCCGTGCGCGAAGTTGACCAGTTTCGTCGTCTGGTAGATCAGTGAGAAGCCCACCGCGATGAGGGCGTAGATCGCACCCGCCGCGACCGCACTGATGATCGTCTGTCCGAAGATCGCCATCATCGACCTGCCCGGATGTCATGCCGCCGCAACGAGACCACGGTCATTCGGCGTCTTCGGGAAGCAGGACGTCGACGAGCTTGCGCTTTCCGTTCTCCCAGGTCCCGGTGAGGACGAGCGGGTTGACCGGGTCGCCCTTCTCGTCGAAGGCGAAGTCGCCCATCGGCAGGTCGGGGATCTTGGCCTTCCGGTAGGCGGCGTTGAACGCCTCCGCGGATTGTCCTGCCCCCGGGTTGCTGCGCAAGGTGCTCAACATGGTGACGGCCATGGTGTAGAAGGATGCGCAGTCCGCGTTCGGCGGGTAGCCGAAGCGGTCCTCCCATTTCTTGCTGAAGCCTCGTGCCGCGTCCGACCATTCGGGGAGGAACGGAGTCGAGTAGGTGATCTTGTTCGCGAGCTCGGGGCCGACGGTCTTCAGGAAGGTGTCGCTGGAGGCGGTCGTCGGGAAGTAGAGCTTGGCGTCCAGGCCGAGCTGATAGGCCTGTTTGGCCAGGCGTGCGGCCTGGAGGTCGTAGCCCTCCATGTAGGCCACACCGATACCGGCGCGTTTCAGCGCGAGCAACTGCCCGGCGTAGTCGGTGGCGGCGTACTCATAGGTCGAATTCACCGCCGGGGTGACGCCGAGGTCGGCGAAGCCGGCTGTGATCGTCTTGTTGTTGGCCAGCCCGTAGGGGGTCGTGTCGGTGATGACACCGACCTTGCCCTTCTTGTCCGACTTATCGTGAATCCACTTTGCGTAGATCTTGTTGGTCAGCCCGTCGTGAGTTTGCACGCGGAAGATGTACTTGTTGCCCTCCGCGGTCAGCGACGGATCGAAGCTGCCCGACACAATGGACACTTTCTTGGCTTGGGTGAGCGGTATCGCCGCTCGGGTGTCACCGGAACAGACGGTGATCACAGCGATGGGGTTCTTGGCGAGGACCGTGCGGGTGGCGGCGACCGCGGCGGACGGCTCGCATTTGGCATCGGACTTGGCGAGCGCGATCGGTCTGCCGCCGGCTTCGCGGCCGAGCTCACCGAAAGCGAGCTCCCATGCGTCGTCAAGCCATTCGCCATAATAGGCCGCGTCACCGGAGTAAGGCGCCGCTATTCCCACCGTGATCGGAGCGTCTTCCGCCGCCTCGGTACCGCTGCCGCATCCGGTCAGGGCGAGGGCGGTGACAGCACCTCCGGCTATCAGCGTCGTGACCCTGCGGGCTGGGTCATGGCCGTGCGTGGTTCTCATCTTTCACTTCCGATTTTCTGAGCCTCGGGCCGGCGGCCATCACCGAACCCCATATCGTTGGTCGTCGCCGCGCCGGCGGGTCGTCATGACCATCCCCGCCGGCGTCACGCCCTCCGGGCGTCGCCCACACCGAGATAGCCGTCCCGAAGTCGATCCGCGGCCAGCAGTTCGGCGGCGGCTCCGGTCAGCACTCCTCGCCCCTCGTCGAGAACCATTCCTCGATCCGCCGTGCGCAGGCTCTTGCGGACGTTCTGCTCGACGAGAAGAATCGCGGTGCCGCCTTTCGCGATCTTGGTCATTTCCTCGAGTACGTCCTGCTGGTAGGCGGGTGACAACCCCGTCAACGGCTCGTCCAGCAGCAGCGCCACCGGCCGTGACATGAGCGCCCGGCCAATCGCGAGCAGTTGCTGTTCACCGCCGCTGAGGGTTCCCGCCCGACGCGCGCCCCAGGTCGCGAGGGCGGGCAGCATGGCAAGAACGTCGTCCAACGCCGACGCCAGGGCGGTACGGGAATGCTGATATCCGCCGAGTTTCAAGTTGTCCAGCGCCGTCATTCCGGGGATCACCCGTCGTCCAGCCGGAACATGGGCGATTCCACTGCGGGCGACTCGTTCGGCGGACAGGCCGGTGAAATCCCGCCCCTGCAAACGCACACTCCCTCGCCGGCAGGGCAACAGGCCCGACAGCGCGCGCAGCAACGTGGTCTTGCCCGCCCCGTTGCGACCGACCACCGCGAAGATCTCGCCTGCTCCCACCGTGAGCGACAGGTCGCGCAGAATGGCCGGGCCCCGGTGGTAGCCGACCTCGATCTCGCTGACGACCAAGCCCTGCTCGGCACGCACAGCAGGATCTTCCTTGGGTCGCTCCTTGCCCGCTTTCCACAGCATCTTCCCCACCTCCGGGGATGGTTCTGTCGATCGATGTATAATACTTTTTATATTCCATAGTCAATGGCGAGAGGCCTCGCCGGCTGCCCGCGCACAGGCGAGATCGCCTATCGGGAAGGCGGTTCGGCGGAACGCGTCGATGTCCGCGGGTTTCGCGTCGACGACGGGCGCATGGATGTCGGCCGTGCCCTCGTGGCCCCAAGGGCCGGCCTCGCGTCGGCGCCGCCCGCGTCGGCGGGTCCGCCCAGGCCGATGTCGCCGGGGCGTGGCCGGCAGGAGTCCTTCATCCGTCCGAGGTGGTGAGCGAGAAGGGTGGCGCGGCTGACTTCGAGTGCCATGGCGGCGATTTTCTGTTGAGCGGGCGGAAAAGACGCGATCGGCCCGCCGTACCGAGCACGGTCGGCGCCGTGGTCGAATGCGGCCGAGACGCAGGCTCGCGGCTCCGGGGTGGCCTGGTGTTCTTCTGTTCCTCCGAGCTCCGTCGGCGGATCGCGCAGATCGACGGTGAGCCCGGTGCGGAGACGTGGCCGCGAGGTCCGCGGGAAACGGTCGCTCCAGCGAACCGGCTGCCGGCGCGAGGGATCACCCGCTCGGCGAAGTAGGCGCGCACAGTGCCGTGGTCAAGGCGCTCCTCGTCGCCCAGCGATACGTCAACGGCAGGGAAATGGCTAAGGTCGGTCCGGGCGGGCGCGGGGTGGTGATCATCACCCTCCTGCCATAGTCTGTAAAATATAGAGCTAAGCATGCAAGGTTCACATCCGGCAAGCAAGCCCACCTTGGGGAGAGCATGAGTTTGCCCGAGTTCACGCCGCGGGAGTCAGTGCGGCGCCGTCGGCTCACCGCTCGCGACGTGGTCGCGGAAGAACTGCGGCGCGGGATCGTGAGCGGGCGGCTGCCACCCGGCACCAAGTTGACTCCACAGGAGGTGGCCGAGCGGCTCGGAGTGAGCCAGACGCCCGCCAGAGAGGCGATCCAGCTTCTGACGAGCGAGGGCCTCATTCAGAACGACGCGTTCCGCGGCGCGCAGGTCTCCCCGTTGACCGTCGAGGAGTACGAAGAGCTCTATCTCATGCGGATCGGCATCGAGGGCTTCGCGGCACGACTCGGGGCCGAGCGCATCGCCCGCGAAGGCGTCGAGCAGATGGCGGAGCTGCTGACCGAGATGGAGCACGCGGCCAGGGCGGCCGACTTCGACCGCTTCTATGAGGCCGATCACCAATTCCACCGGCTGCACTACCGCGCGACCAACCGCGAGTCGCTCGTTCGCCGCATCATGAACCTGCGGGTCGCGACGGAGCGATATGCCCGGGTCGCGTACCGAATGCCCAAGGTCAGCATGGAAGACACCCTGGCGAACCACCGATCGCTGCTCGATGCCGTTCGCGCAGGTGACGGTGCCACCTGCGAGGCCGTGCTCAAGGAAGATCTCAGTCGCACGCTCGACGCCTTCACGAAGGGCTTCCCGCTCGACGACGCACAGTAGCCGGCGGCTCCGGGTCGCTCCCACCCATTGACTTTGGTTTGGAGCGACGCCTAATGTCCAAGATTATAGTCTATAGACTGTTCGATCTGCTGCTGCGGATGCTGTCACAGAAGGACGGGGGGGCGTGTTGCCTGGCGTCGGAGAGTTCGATGGCATGACCCGGTTCCGCTGCAACGGAGAGGACCGCCAGGTCGGCCGGTTCGACCAGCGTTTGCTGATCGATGTGCTGCGCGAGGACCTCCGGTTGACCGGAACCAAGCTCGGATGCGGCACCGGTGACTGCGGCGCGTGCACCGTGTTGCTGGACGGCCGGCCGGTCAACTCCTGTCTCGTCTACGCGGTCGAGTGCGTCGCGCGCGAAGTCGAGACCGTGGAGCGAGTGTCGCAGGACGACGCTGGGCGGATACTCGCCGAAGAGCTCGTCACGGCGGGCGCGGTACAGTGCGGAATCTGCACGCCGGGTGTGCTCGTCATGGCGACCAGCCTGGTCAGATCGAATCCCACGCCTGACCGCGCCGACATCGAGACCGCGTTGAGCGGCAACCTGTGCCGTTGCACGGGCTACCTGCCGATCGTGAGGGCCGTGGAAGCCGCGGCGCGACGGGTCGCGGACCAGCGGGAGCCGGCATGACACTGCTGGGTTCGGCGCTGCACCGCCCCGATTCGGCCGCCAAAGCCGATGGAAGCGCCCGCTATACCGAGGACTTCCAGCCCGATGGCCTGCTGCACTGCGCAGTGGTGCGATCGCCGCTCGCGTCGGCGCGCATTCTGGGCGTCGATACCGCTCGGGCGGCGGACGTCCCCGGAGTGGTGCGGATCCTGACCGCCGCGGACCTCCCGGACCGGCGGTGGGGAACGGTGATACGTGATCAGCCCGTGCTGGCCCGTGACGTCGTACGGTTCGCGGGCGAGCCGATCGCGCTGATCGCGGCCGAGAGCAAGGCGGCGGCGAACCAGGCGGCGGAGCTGGTCGAGTTGCGCCTCGACCCGCTGCCGGCCTCGGTGACGATGGCCGACGCGCTGCGCGAGGACGCTTGGCCGGTACACGAGGGGCAGCCGAACCGCCGAGAGGCGGCACGGATCCGCCGGGGCGACGTGGACGCGTGCATGCTGGACGCGCCTTTCGTGGTGACCACCCGCATCGAGTCGCATCGCGTGCACCAGGGCTATATCGAGCCGCGGGCCACCCTCGCCGAACCGGACGGCGCGGGCGGGATCGCGGTGACCACCGCCTCGCAGGCGCCCTTCGTGGTCCGTCAGGGACTCGCGGCGCTGCTGGATCTGCCGATGTCGAAGATCTCCGTACGGGTGCCGGCGCTCGGCGGCGGATTCGGCGGAAAACTCCATCTCGGACTCGCCCCCCTGGCGGCGGTGACATGCCTGGCCACGGGCCGGCCGGTGCGGGTGGTCTGCTCCCGCGCGGAGGACATGCGGGCCGGTAATCCGCGAGAGAACTCGATCGTGGAGCTGACCAGCGCCGTCGACCGTTCGGGCCGGATCCTCGCGCGTCGCGCGGTGGCCTATCTCGACTCCGGCGCCTATGCCTTCGACACCCCGATGATCGCCTCGATCGCCGCGCTCATGGGCACCGGGCCCTACCGGGTGGACGCGATCGACCTGGCGGCCGTTCCGGTGGCCACGAACACCTGCCCCACCGGGTCCTTTCGCGGCCCGTCCGGGCCCCAGATGGTATACGCCGTCGAGACGCACATGAACGAGATCGCCGCCGCCACCGGGCTCAGCCCGACGGAGGTCCGACGGCGCAACCTGCTGCGTTCCGGCGATCGCGGACCGTCCGGAGAGCTGCTGCCCGACGTCACCATGGGCGAGTGCCTGGAGCTGGCCGCGCGGCGGCTGGAGGAGTGGCGCCGCGACGAGCCGACCCCCGGGCGCGGACGCCGCCGTGGCTACGGCCTCGCGTGCGCGTGGTGGCTGACCTCGGGCGCCCCCGCCGGCGCGACGGTGACCATGAACGAGGACGGCACCGCGACCGTGACCACCGGAGGAACGGAGATCGGCACCGGTGCCGTCGTCGTCGGAGTCGCCGCCCTCGTCGCGGACACACTCGGCCTGCCCCTCGAACGGGTCACCGTACGCTCGGGCAGCACCGATGTGGGCCCCTACGACTCCGGCTCGAAGGGCAGCCGCACCCTCTTCGGCGTCGGCAACGCGGCGCTCATGGCGGCGGAGGCGGTCGCCGGGCAGTTGCGCGATGAGGCGGCCGAGCAGCTCGAAGCCGCACCAGAGGATCTTGTGCTCGCCGATGGGCGGGTCGGCGTCCGCGGCCTGCCACAGGCGTCGGTGGCACTCGCCGACCTGGTGGTGGGCGCGATCAACCGGACCGGCCCGGTCGTCGGCACCGGGCGGTTCCGCGGTGCGCCCGTCCCGCTGGAGGGCTCGGTCCTCGACGGCATGCGCTTCGACGCGTTCAACGAGGCCACCTTTCACTGCCATGCCGCCGAGATCGAGCTCGATCCGGAGACCGGCCGCATCGAGGTGCTGCGTTACCTGGCAGTACACGAGATCGGGACGGTGCTCAATCCCGACGGTGCCCGTGGGCAGGTGGAGGGAGGGGTCGTGCAGGGTCTGGGTTACGCGCTGAGCGAGGTGCTCGACGTCGGCGCGGACGGTACCGTCCGCAATGCCGACCTCGTCGACTACCGGCTGCCCACCATCGCCGACGTTCCCCGGCAGATCGAAACCGTTTTCGTCGCGGGGCATCCAGGACCAAGCGGTCCGCGCGGCGCGAAGGGCATCGGCGAGGCGCCGGTCATCATTCCGGCCGCCGCGATCGGTGCCGCGCTTCGCGACATCCTCGGGGATCAGCCGCGCGCGTTGCCTTTCGACCCGATCCGGGTCGCCGCGTTCCTCGACGGCGTCGACGAGACGCGGCGGCCATGACGCTGCTGCGCACATTGCTCGCCGGTGAACCCCGCGCGCTGGCGCGCGCGATCTCCCTCGTCGAGCGCGGCGACCCGGCCGGAGAGAGGCTGGTCGTCCAGGCGAGTGCGCACGCCGGTACGGCCGCGATCACCGGCATCACCGGCCCGCCGGGAGTCGGCAAGTCGACGCTGGTCGGCGCGCTCGTGCGTGAACTTCGGACACGGGACGACCGGGTCGCCGTGCTGTCGGTCGATCCCACGTCCCCTTTCACCGGCGGCGCTCTGCTGGGTGACCGGATTCGCCTGGCCGACCACTTCCTCGACGAGGGGGTGTTCATCCGTTCCCTGGCCAGCCGCGGCTCCCTCGGCGGCCTGGCGGCGGCGGTCCGCCCGGCGGCGCTGCTGGCCGATGCCGCCGGCTACTCGCAGGTGCTGATCGAGACCGTCGGGATCGGACAGGCCGAGGTGGATATCGCCGGTCAGGCCGATACCACCGTGGTCGTCCTCATGCCCGGCGCCGGCGACACGCTCCAGGCGATCAAAGCCGGGCTGATGGAGATCCCGGACGTCCTCGTGGTCAACAAGGCCGACCACCCGCGGGCGGACGACCTGGTCAGAGAACTGAGGCGCACGGCGAGGTTCCGCGCGCGGACCGCGCCGATCGTGAAGACCAACGCCCTGACCGGCGATGGGATCGCCGAGCTGGCCGATGTCATCGCCGGGCATCGGAGCCGAGAGCACGGCCGGCGAAGCGCGGGCCGGCAGACCGCGGCCCAACGCGAGATCGTCCGCCTCGCGACGGACGGGCTGCGGTTACGCGTTGAGCGGCTGCTGCACGGCGGCGACGAAGGCCGTGCGGCGCTCGAAGCGGTCGCCGCCGGGCACCGTACGCCCGAGAGCGCCGCACGATGGTTGATCGCGGAATTGACTGGGGAAGGTGGCAATCGTTGACTCCGGAGAGCCATGAGGCATCGGCGGGCGCGCGTAAGCGGTACCGCATCGGCTTCGACATCGGCGGCACGTTCACCGACTTCGCGCTGCACGACAGCCAGACCGGCGAACTGCATGTCTGGAAGCGGCTGTCCACGAACACGGACCCGTCGGTCGGCGCCCTGGCGGGGATCGATGACCTGCTCGGGCTGGTCGGCGGCTCGATGGACGAGGTCGGCCAGGTCGTGCACGGGACGACGATCGGGGCGAACATCGTGATCGAGCGCAAGGGCGCCGTGACGGCGCTGCTGGTCACGGACGGGTTCCGCGATCTGCTGATCATGCAGCGGCCGGCCCGGTACAGCACCTACGACCTGTGGTTCGACAAGCATGAACCGCTCGTTCCACGACATCATGTGGTGCCGGTCCGCGAGCGCATGGCCTATGACGGGACCGTCGTCCGCGAGCTGGACGAGACCGATCTGCGAAGCTCGCTGGAGGAGCTGCGCGCCGCCGGCATCGAAGCGGTCGCGGTTTCCCTGCTGCATTCCTACGCGGCCAACGATCACGAGACGCGGGTCGGCAAGCTCGTCTCCGAACTCCTCCCCGAGGCGTCGACGTCGCTCTCGCACGAGGTGGCGCCGATCACCGGCGAGTACGAGCGCACCAGCACGACAGTGGTCAACGCCTATATCCAGCCCGCGTTCCGGCGCTATCTCGATTCCTTGGAGCGCGCGCTGGCCGAGCGCGGCTTCACCGGCCAGGTCTTCATCAACCAGGGCAACGGCGGCCTGACGACGCCGGCCGAGGTCGTCCACCTGCCGATCCGGGCCCTTGAGTCGGGCCCGGCGGCGGGGGTGTCGATGGCCGCGTGGATCGGGCGGGCGCACGGGCGCGGTGACCTCGTCGCCTTCGACATGGGCGGGACCACCGCCAAGGCATGTCTCATCGAGGATGGCGAGCCGAAGATGGAACGCGTCTTCGACGTGGATCAGACCTTGATGCGCGTGGGCACCGGACTCCCCGTGGTGACCCCGTCGGTCGACCTCATCGAGATCGGCGCCGGCGGCGGCAGCATCGCCCGGGTCGGGCTGGGGATCATCGAGGTAGGGCCGGAGAGCGCGGGGGCCGAGCCCGGCCCGATCTGCTACGGGCGTGGCGGAACACGGCCGACCGTGACCGACGCCAACGTCGTGCTCGGATACCTGAACCCGGACTTCTTTCTCGGCGGCCGGATGAGCCTGGACGTCGATGGTGCTCGCGAGGCGATCGCCGCCCAGGTCGGAGCACCGCTCGGTCTCGACGCGGGGGAAGCCGCGTGGGGCGTTCACGAGGCGGTCACCGCGAACATGGAGCACGCCATCCGCGCCGTGTCGATCGAGCGGGGCCGTGACCCCCGGGATCTGACCCTCGTGGCCTTGGGGGGTGCGGGCCCGACCCACGCCGCGCGGCTGGCTCGCAACCTCGGCATCGGTGAGGTGATCTTCCCCGCGGCGGCCGGCATCGCCTCCGCCGTCGGTCTCCTGCAGGCCGCGCCCCGGGTGGACCTGATCCGCACCTTCGTATCGCCTCTGGACGAGCCGGGGATGGCCCGGCTGGGGTCCGAACTGGCCGAGCTGGACGCCGCTGTGAACCAGCTCCTGGACAACGTGACTCCCGGGGCGGAACGGTCCATCACGTACCGGGCGGACATGCAGTACGCGGGCCAAGGTCACGTCGTCGAGGTCGAGATTCCGCGTTGCCCCGCCGGCGAACTGGCCGGCGCCCTGCGGGAGCGCTTCGACACGGACTACGCCGCGATGTACGGCTATCGCTATCCGGACGCGCAGGCACAGATCACGTCCATCACGGTCGCCGGCAGCGCCGCACCCGCCGCTTTCGAGCTTCCGCCCAACGCCGCGACCGAGACCAGGGGCAGGGACGAGAGCCGCCACGTGTACTTTCCCGAGCTGTCCGGCTATGTGCGGTGCGCGGTGCACCGGCGAGATGAGCTGCCCACCGGCACACAGGTCGAAGGCCCCGCGGTCATCGAGGACGGCCAGTGCGCGATTCTGCTGCTGCCCGGTGACACGGCCACCGTCGACGGCCACCGCAACGTACTCGCCCGCGTCGGTAGAAACTCCGCCCCCGCGGCGGGCGACCCGACCACGGGCACCACGACAGGAAGGGACTGACATGGACCCGCTCACGCTCGGTGTGATGTGGCGCGGCATGGTCGCCCTGACCAATGACGCCGGTACCGTGCTGCGCCGGACAGCGTACTCGGAGGCGGTCCGTGAAGGCCGCGACTTCTCGGTCGGCCTGTTCGACCGGCACGAACGGATGATCGTCCAGGGAGACTTCAGCCCCGGGCACCTCGGGTCGATGCCATCCGCCGTCACGAACTTCCTGCGGTACTACGACGCCGAGGACCTGCGCCCCGGCGACTGTCTCATTCTGAACGATCCCTGGATGGGCTCCGGGCATCTACCCGACTTCTTCATGCTCAGCCCCTGTTTCGTCGACGGCACGATCGTCGGCTACGCCGTCAACTGCACGCACATGATCGACGTCGGCGGCGCCGCGCCCGGATCGCAGCAGGTCGAGGGGATCAACGATCAGTTTCAGGAGGGGTTGCGCCTGTGGCCGACCCGGGTGTGGAGCGAGGGACAGCCGAACAAGGAGATCCTGCGCATCATCGAAGCGAACGTCCGGGTTCCGGACAAACTGCTCGGTGACCTCATGGCGATGCGCAACTGCAACCGGATCGTGGAGCAGCGGCTCGCGCACTTGATCGGCAAGTACGGGATGAATCGCTACGACGAGGCCTGCACGGAGATCCTCGACCGGTCGGAGGCGGCGATGCGGGCCGCGATCAGCGAGATGCCCGACGGCACCTACCACGCGGTCGACTACTTCGACGACTACGGTCCGGGGACCGAGCCGCTGCGGATCGAGGTCACCGTCACCGTGGACGGGAGCTCGGTGACCATCGACTTCACCGGGTCGAGCCCGCAGACCCGGTCAGGGATCAACGCGGTGCTCACCTATGTCCGCGCGTTCTGCTACTACACCGTCAAATGCATCACCAGCGGTGGGACCATACCGCAGAACGGCGGTTGCCTGCGGCCGATCAACTTCGTGGCCGAACCGGGATCGGTGGTGAACGCTCAGCCGCCGGCCGGCTCCGGGGCACGAGCGATCATGCAGCAACGCTTCGTCGACGTACTCATGCAGGCGTTCTCCGAGGTGTTGCCCGACCGGGTCATCGCGCCCAGTTCGCACTGGGCCAACCCCAATCTCGGCGGCTTCGACCCGAGAACCGGGCGCCGCTTCGTGCACTACGACATCATCATCGGCGGTTTCGGCGGCCGGCCGGACTCCGACGGCATGGAGGCCACCCCCAGCGCGTTCAACATCGACGCCATTCCGGTGGAGGTCAACGAGAACTCCTACCCGGTGCGCGTCGAGCGGCTGGAGCTGATCCCCGACTCGGCGGGAGCCGGCCGCAACCGCGGCGGCCACGGCGTTCGCAAGGACGTCACCGTGCTCGGCGAGAGCATGACGTTCTCGAACCTCACCGACCGGCAGCGATTCGCGCCGCCCGGAATCCTGGGCGGCGAGGCCGGCGCCGTCGGCCGGACGGTCCTCAACGCCGGCGGCGCGGATCCCGTGGTGCTGGGTTCGAAGGGCACTTACCAGCTCGACCACGGCGATGTCGTCACCACCTGGCTGTCCGGCGGCGGCGGATACGGTCACCCGTTCGACCGGGAGGTCGAGCGGGTCTCCGCCGATGTGGTCGCCGGTCTGCTGAGCGTGCGGAAGGCGGCGACGTCGTACGGTGTGGTCCTTGACAGCGCCGGTGTCGTCGACCAGGCCGCCACGCGGGATCTGCGCGCCGCGCGGCGGAGGGCGCAGCGATGAGCGGGCGCGATCAGATCGAGTTCTCCTTCAACGGCAAGAAGGTCAAGGCCGCGCCCGGGCAGTCGGTGGCCGCGGCGTTGCTGGCCGGCGGCCAGGCGGAACTGAGCCGCAGCGCCAAGTACCGCCGCGCCCGCGGTGTCTACTGCGCGCACGGTCACTGCCCCAACTGTCTGGTGCGGGTGGACGGTGTGCCGCATGTCCGCTCCTGCCTCGTCCCCGCGCGGCCGGGCATGCTGGTGGCGACGGAGGGGGCCACGGGCAGGCGTTTCGACGTCTATCGCTCGATCGGCGCCTTCGGGCGGTTCTTCCCGGTGGGCTTCCAGTACCGCTGGTTCAAGCGGCAGAACCTGGCCTGGCGGTTGTGGGAGGGCCGGCTGCGCGAGCTGGCCGCCGAGACCGAGATTCCGGCTTCCTTCGAGATCCCCGCGGCTGAGCGTCTTCGCGCCGATCTGCTCGTGGTCGGCGCCGGCCCCGCGGGCCTCGGTGCCGCCGCCACGGCGGCCAAGGCCGGGCTCCACGTGGTGCTGGCCGGACGGCGGGCCCGCCTCGGCGGCTCCGCCGCGCCCGCGGTGTCCGACGGTGCCGCGAGCGCGGAGTTGCGCCAGGCCATCGACCTGGTGCGCACCGCCGCGAACGTGACGGTGATCGCGCCGGCGACGGTGGTCGCCGGGTTCGGTGAACAGTACCTGGTCGACCGGGGCGACCGGGTCGTCGAAGTGACCGCCGCCGCGAGCGTGCTGGCGACCGGCGCGTACGAGCGAGCCGTGGCCTTCGCCGGCAACGATCGGCCGGGCGTCCTGCTGACCAGTGGCCTGCACCGGCTCGTGCTGGAGGATCAGGTGCTCACCGGCGCCCAGGCCGTGCTGGTGACGGAGAACGACACCGCGTACCGCCTGGCCGGCGACCTCCATCGGGCCGGGCTCGGCGTGCGGGCCATCGTGGACAGCCGCCCGGACGGGCCTGGACCGATCGCGGATCCGCCGCCGGACATCGAAGTGCTGACCGGGGCGCGAGTCACCCGCGTGCGCGGCAGGCGCCGGATCACCGGCGTGGTGGTGGAAACCGCCGGTGGCCGGCGAACGATCAGGTGCGACGTGGTCGGGATGAGCGGTGGCTGGCAGCGAGCCGACGAACTGCGTTACAGCGCGACCAGCGGCGGCGACGCGGTGGTGGACGGACAGCGCGCGACCCGTATCGACCCCGCCGGATGGGAGCACGCCCCGCTGCCGGTGTTGCAGGGGGTCGGCGCGGTGACCGGGACGACGGATCCCGGCACGGCCTTCGCCGAGGGCGCGGTGGCGGGAGCGTGGGCCGCGGCGCGCGTCGCGGGAGGAACGGAGCTGATCGCCGGCGCGCTGGCCGCCCTGCGCGGCGGCGACGTCCCGGGAGGAAGTCATGGCTGACAAGATCATCCTCTGCCTGTGCCTGGACATCACCGAGCACGATCTCGACCGCGCGATCGAGGAAGGCTTCACCGACGCCGAGACGCTCAAGCGCTACACGGCCGGCTTCATGGGGCCCTGTCAGGGAAAGTCGTGCATGGACACGATTCTCGAACGGCTTGCCCACAAGACGGGCGTCGATCCGGAGTCGCTGCGTCGCCCGACGCTGCGCCCGCCGGCGCACCCGGTCCGGCTGGGGCTGCTGGCGGGTCTGGGAGGCTCCGATGCCTCGTAGGATCCTCCCGGCCGCGCGACCGCTGCGCGACTGCGAGATCGCGATCGTCGGTGGCGGCGTACACGGGCTCTCGCTCGCCTACAACCTGGCGAAATCCGGGCGGAAGAACATCGCGGTGTTCGAGCGCTCCTATCTCGGCGCGGGCGCGAGCGGGCGCAACCTCGCCCTCATCCGTAGCTCCTGGCAGCAACGGGCGTGGGCGGAGCTGGTCTGGTACTGCCGGCAGATCTGGAGTCAGATCTCGGTGGAGCTGGACTACAACGTCATGCTGACCGAGCGCGGCTCCTACCTGTGCATCCGCGACGAGCGTTCGATCGCCGTCGCCAAGGACGCGGTGACGATGCAGAACTCGCTCGGCATTCCCACCCGGTTCGTCTCGCCCGGGGAACTCGCCGAGGCGGTCCCCCAGCTGAACACCCAGGGGATGCTCGGCGGCATCCATGATCCGACCGCCGGTGTCTCGCGGCACGACGCCCTCGTCTGGGCCTACGCGCACGCGGCCGACCGGCTCGGCGTCGCCGTGCACCTGGAAACGGCGGTGACCGGCATGCAGGTGATCGGGGGGCGGGTGAACCGGATCGTCACCAATCGCGGGACGATCGCCACGGACCTCGTCGTCAACTGCGCGGGTTCGGGCTCGGCCGAGGTGGCCGAGATGGCCGGCGTCGCGCTCCCGACCCGCAAGCTGGCGCTGGAGATGTTCGTCACCGAGCCGTACCGGGCCTTTCTCGACCCGATCGTCTCGGTGATCGAGGATCAGGCGTACATCATGCAGACCTCGCGGGGGGAGTTCGTCGGTGGCGCCGAGCCCACCGGCCATACGGGCACCCCCAGGCTGACCACGAGCTATGCGGCCCTTCGCCAGTCGGCCGCCGTCATCGCCCGGCTGTTTCCCGATCTACGCGGTGTGAACATCCTGCGGACGTGGGCCGGCCTGATCGACATGACCCCCGACGGGGCCGGTCTGGTGGGTGAGGCGGAGGAACGCCCGGGGTTCTTCCTGGACTGCGGGTGGGGCGGGGAGGGCTACATGGTGTCGGTCGGGACCGGGCGGCTGATCGCCGACTACTTGAACACCGGAGTGCTGGACCGGCGCCTCCGGCCCTTCCACTTCAGCCGGTTCGCCACCGGGGACCGGCTGGACGACGGACTACTCGTCGTGGACGCGGCGGGCGAGACCCGGGCTTGATGGGAGCAGGATGTACTACCGTCATCTCATAGAGCGGACCGTGCGCATGCACGGTGACCGGGTGGCCGTGGTGTGCGGCGAGACGGCACGGACCTTCGCGGTCGTGTACGAACGCGCCAAGCGGCTGGCAAACGCGCTCGCCGCGCGAGGGTGCCGGCCCGGTGACCGGGTCGCGGTCCTGCTGCACAACTGCCCCGAATATCTGGAAATCGACATCGGCCTGGCGCTGGCTGGATATGTCCGGGTCTCGCTGAACACCCGTGCCCCGGCGCGTCAGCAGGTGGACGTGGTGACCGACTCCGGCGCGAAGGCGTTGATCTACGCGGAACGGTTCGCAGCGGCGGCCGGGGAGATTCTCCGTACGGCCGACGTACCGGCGGTGCTGCGCCTCGAAGGGGACACGACCGCCACGGAGATCTCCGACTACGACGCCGCGCTGGCCGCCGCCCCGGACACACCGCCTCCCGGCGACGCCGAGCCGGGCACGCCGTACTGCCTCTTCTACACCTCGGGCACGACCGGCCGCCCGAAGGGCGTCATACTCACCCCCTCGGCGTATGTCGCCGTGGCGCACAATCTGCTGCTGGAATTCGGGCCGGTGTGCGCCGGAGACAAGATCGTGCTCACTCAGCCGCTCAGCCACGGTGGCGGGTTCTTCCTGCTGCCGTGGTTCATGAGCGGCGCGACCTGCGTCGTCATGGAGAGGTTCGATCCGGCCGGCTGTATCGAACTCACCGAACGCCATGGCGCGCAGACGCTCAAGGTGGTGCCGACCATGCTGCTGCAGATGCTCTCGGCAGGCGTCACCGCGTCCGACCTGCCGGCGCTACGAAAGATCATCTACGGTGCCTCGCCGATGCCGGCCACGCAGCTTGAGGAGCTGATCGGCACGTTCGGAGCCGTCTTCGCCCAGTTGTACGGGCAGGCCGAAGCTCCGATGTCCATCACTGTGCTCGACGAGCGCGACCACGCCGCCGGTGGCCGGCTGCTGTCGTCCGCCGGACGTCCCTGGCGCGGCGTGGAGGTGCGGGTGGTCGACGCGGACGGCCGGGACGTCGCCCCGGGTGAGCCCGGCGAGGTGATCGTACGCGGCCCGCATCTGATGGCCGGATACTGGAAACAGCCGGAAATGACCACAGAGGTGTTGCGTGATGGCTACGTCCACACGCGTGACATGGCCGAGCTGGATGATCGCGGCTACCTCTACCTGCTCGGCCGCACCGACGAAATGATCATCAGCGGTGGCTTCAACATCGCGCCCCGCGTCGTCGAGGACGTCCTCAACCGGCACCCGGCGATCCTGGAATCCGCCGTCATCGGCCTGCCGCACGACACGCTCGGTCAGCAGGTCACCGCCTTCGTGAGCCCGCGGCCCGGCCGGGACGTGAGCGTCGAGGAGATCATCGCCTACACGAGGGCCGAGCTCGGTTACCAAAGACCGCGCCGGGTCGAGGTCCGGGCGAGCCTGCCGCGCAACGCCTACGGCAAGGTCTCCACACCGGATCTGCTCGCCGGTCTCCGGGAGGTGGACACCCGATGACCGGGACGCGGCGGCGGCCCTGGGGGGTGCCGGCCGATCAGGAGTTCTTCCGGCTCGACGCCGGTCCGGCCGTGCAGGCCGCGTATGACCGGGGCGACCTGTCCCGGCGCGACGTCTACGACGAGCGGATCGGGGCCCCCGGGGCATTCCCGTTCACCCGGGGCATCCATCCCGACGGGCAGCGGACCGCGCCGACCCTGGTGAAGGTGTACACCGGGCTGGGAACCCCCGATGACACCAATCGCCGGGTGCGCAAGCTGGTCGACTGGGGCGCGGAGATCGTCCAGCTCGCTGTCGACCTGCCGGCGCAGATCGGCTATGACCCGGACCACATCATGTCCGCGGGCGAGGTGGGACGCTCGGGGGTGTCGATCGCGTCGCTGCGCGACCTGGAGTGCGTCTTCGACGGCGTGCCGGTGTCACGGCTCCGCCGGGTCGGCATGCTCGGTAACGCGATCGGGCCGATCGCGCTGGCGCTGTTCCTCGCGCTCGCCGAACGCCAGGGGTGCCAGGTCGACGACTTCGTCCTCGACCTGCAGAACGACCCGCTCAAGGAGTACGTCGCCAGGGGGACGCAGTTCCTGCCGGTCGAAGATGCGGTACAGCTGGCCGCCGATGTGGTCGAGTGGTCCGCCCGGCACGCGCCGCACTTCTATCCGCTCGACGTGTGCGTCAACCACCTCAACGCCGCGGGAGCGGGATCGACCTGGGGCACGGCGTTCGCCCTTGGCAACGCGACCCATTACATCCAGACCCTGATCGACCGCGGCCTTCCGATCGACGCGTTCGCCCCGCAGATCCAGTTGTTCCTCGACGAGCGGGAGGACTTCTTCGCCGCGATCGCCAACGTGCGGGCGACCAGGCGGATATGGGCGGAGTTGCTGCGCGACCGTTTCGGCGCGGTCGATCCGAAGTCGATGGCGCTGGAGGTCACCGCGTACGGGCACGGCCGGGAGACTCGCAAGGAACCGTTGAACAACATCGTCCGGATCACGCTCGGGTCGCTTGCCTATTACCTGGCCGGAGTACAGAGCTTGTACACGGCCTCGTACGACGAAGTGATACAGACGCCGTCGGACGAGGCCGTGAAGATCGCGGTGCGGATGCAGCAGATCATGGGCCTTGAGATCGGCCTCGGTCTCACCGCGGATCCGCTCGGGGGGTCGTACTACCTCGAATCGCTCACCAGCGAACTCGAGGCAGGCATCCGCGAGCGATTCGCCGCGGTCGAGGCGGCGGGCGGGGCGCGGGCGTGCATCGACTCGGGCTTCATCCGCGAGATCATCAGCGACGGCGCGGTCCGCCGGCAGGAACGCTACGAGGCGGGAGTCCGGCCGATGGTCGGCGTGGACCGGCTCGCGGTGGCCGACGACGACTCCTGGGCGGTGCGCCCCACCTCGGTGATGTCCGAGGCCGCGGAGGAGCGCCGCCGCACGGACCTGGCCGAATTGCGGCGCGTTCGAGACGGCAGGCGGGTGACCGGCGCGCTGCGTGACGTGGAGGCCGCTGTGCGGCGCGGCGACAACTCCGTCGCGACGGTGCTGGAGGCCGTGCGGGCCTACGCGACGATCGGCGAGATCTCAGATGTGCTCAGGGAGGTGTTCGGCGAATGGGTACCGGACCAGACGTTCTGAGCGGGCGGCAGGCAGTGCGCATCGTGGTGGCCAAGGTCGGCCTCGACGGACATGAGGTGGGCGCGCGGGTGGTGGCCCGTGGGCTGGTGGACGCCGGCATGGAGGTCATCTACACCGGTTTGCGCCGTACGCCCGAACAGGTAGTGGCGACCGCGTTGCAGGAGGATTGCGATGTCATCGGGATAAGCATCCTGTCCGGTGCGCACGTGCCGCTGCTGCGCCGCGTCTGCGCGCTCATGAAGGAGCACGGGCTGGACGACGTCCTGCTGCTCGTCGGCGGGGTCATCCCCGACGTCGATGTCCAGCCGCTACGCGAGTTCGGCGTCGATGAGATCTTCCATCCGGCGACGAAGATCGACGAGATCGTACGGTTCATCACCGCCAATGTGCGGTCCGGTCCCGGCGATCCGGAACAGAACGGAACCTCATGACACAGCAGGTGGCGGCAGCCGGACCGCGCTTCTGGTTCGAATACAAGATCCGCCCAGCCGAAGAAGAAGGACCATCCGATGTCTGAAAACGTTCCCGAAGCAGCGGTAGCGGAGTACAAACGTGGCTTCGCCTGTGTGGACGGTGAATTCGTGCCCGCGGCCACGGCCTCGGTCTCGATCTTCGACCACAGTTTTCTCTACGGCGACGGAGTGTTCGAGACGATCATTTGCCGCGGCGGGCGGCTGTTCGCGTTGCGCCCGCATCTCGATCGGCTGTGGGCGTCCTGCCAGTACCTCCAGATCACGCCCCCGTACGACCAAGAGCAGATAACCGCGTTCATCACCGAACTGGCGAAGCGCAACGAGCTTTCCGACGGTTACGTGCGGGTGGTGATCAGCCGCGGTGAAGGATATCCGGTATCCGATCCCCGCAAGGCTCTCAAGCCCAAGCTGGTCATCTCGATGCAGGGTGCCCCGGCGGTGACCCGTCCCCCCGACGTCGGGGTCAAGCTGGCGATCGCCTCCACACGACGGACCCCGCCGATCTGTCTTGAGCCGCGGGTGAAGTCGAACAATTACCTCAACCACATTGTCGCGAAACTCGAGGCGATCGCGGCGGGAGCCGACGACGCGATCATGCTCGATCTCGAAGGCAACGTCGCGGAGCTTCCGGTGGCGAACATCTTCGCGCGCCACGGCGACACCTTGGCGACGCCCCCGTCCAACGGGATTCTCGCCGGGATCACCCGGGAGACGGTCCTGCGGCTGGTCGCCGAGGGTGCCGCGGGCCCAGGATTGCGGGTCGTCCAGCGTGTGATGACCGCATACGACCTGTTCACCGCGGAGGAGGTGTTCATCGTGGGCACCGGAAGCGGGGTCGCGTTCGTCGAGTCGATCGACGGACGCCGGATCGGAGACGGCACCATGGGGCCGGCCACCAAGCGGCTGATGGACGCCTACACCGAACTGCTCGGCCGGGACGGGGCGGAACCCGACCTGCAACTGACCACCAAGGAGGCGTAGCCGGACCATGTCCAGTGATATGCGGTACCCCGAACTTCGTGGCAAGAACGTGCTGGTGACCGGCGGCTCCCGGGGAATCGGCGAGGCCGCCGTCCGGGACTTCGTGGCGACGGGCGCGAACGTCTTCTTCAACTACCGGGCCAGCTCGCGGCGCTCCGATGAGCTCGTCGCCGAACTGGGCTCGGAGCGGACGGCCGCGACCCGCGCCGACCTCGCCGAGCTCCGGGATGTCGAACGCCTGTGGGAGGAGGCGGTGGCCTGGAAGGGCGGAATCGACGTGGTCGTCAACAACGCGTCGGTACGCGAGCCCATCGCGCTCGACGTGTCGGCCGAGGAGTGGGATCGCCACTGGATGGCCGCACTCCGGGTCAACCTTGTCGCCCCCGCGCACCTGTCGCGGTTCGCGATCCACCACTTCCTCGAACGGGGCCGCCAGGGCGTCATCATCGGCCTGACCGGCCGGATCGCGGTGCGTGGCGACTACCCGGACTATCTACAGGACGGCGCCGCGAAGGGCGGCTTGAACTCGTTGCTGCGCGGAGTCGCCCGCGGTTTCGCGAAGGACGACATCCTCACCTATCTGATCTCGGGCGGGATCATCGATACCGAACAGGCTCGGGCGCAGGTCGACAGCCATGGCGGCCCCGACCGGTACCTGGCGGAGATTCCGATGGGAGAGTTCGGTACGGCCCGCGACATCTCCGAGCTGATCCTCTTCTTGTCGACGGGCCGGGCACGATATTCCACGGGATCGACCATCGACGCCACCGGCGCGTCGTTCCTCCATTAGGACCTCGTCATGCCCACCACGGGATTTACGTACCTGCGACCACTCACGGTGGCCGATCTCATTCGTGACCTGGCAGAACCGGGAGCGTTCGCGCTGGCGGGCGGCACCGACCTCGTCCCGCTCCGGGCCGCCGGCGCGATCACCCCGGCTGTCCTGGTCGATGTCAAGCACGTGGCCGGGCTTCGCGGTGTCGAAACCGAAGGCGACGTGATACGGATCGGCGCCGCGACCACGCTGGCCGATCTCGGCGAGCGTGATGACCGGTCGCTGGACGCGATCCTCGACGGGGCGAAGATCGTCGGCGCGGCACAGACCCGCGAACGAGGCACCCTGGGCGGCAATCTCTGCCGCTCATCGCCGGCCGGTGACACATTGTGCGGCCTGCTCGTCCTCGACGCGGTCGCCGAACTACAGTCGCTCGACGGCATCCGCCACGTTCCGGTCCGGGACTTTTTCACCGGTCCGAGCCGCAATGTCAAGAAGCCATCGGAGGCGCTGGTCTCCATCCGAGTTCCGGTGCGGGAGGGCGGTTCGGCTTATCGGCGTTTCACCTACCGGCGTTCGATGGACCTCGCGGTCGTCGGGGTGGCCGCGTGGTTGTCCATCGAGGATGGGGTGTGCGTGGATGCGGCGATCGCGATCGGTGCCGTCGCGCCGACACCACGCCTGGTTCCCGCCGCCGCCGAGACGCTGGTGGGCACGACATGTGACGACGAGGCGATCGCTCACGCCTGCGAACATGTCGTCGCGGCCTCGTCACCGATCGATGATGTACGCGGCACCCGCGACCACCGCCTCCGCGTACTGCGCCCCCTCACCCGCGACACCCTGCTCCTTGCCCTGACCCGGGCCTTGGGCTCAAGCCCGCCGTAGTACGCCGCTCCCGGCTGCAGACGGGCGCAACATGCTCGATCAGGACCGTCTCGCGAGTCGTACCAGACCGTGCCGGGCTTCTCGTGCCCGCCCAGCCCGGGACGGCGCCATCGCCCACGGCCGGCTGTACTCGGAGAACGAACCGGGCGCCCGGCTCATCGACTGACCGATCTCGCGCCGCGTCCAGCGTCGGCCGTCTCCACCGAGATGGCCCGCGCCGCGGCGCACAGGGGCTCTCGCGCGACCGCCACGAGCTCCTGAACACTCAGCCTGCCCGCGTGGCTCGACACGTTGACGGCGGCCACCACCTCACCGGCGGCGTCCTCGATCGGCGCCGCGATCGAGCGCAGACCGGCTTCCAGCTCCTCGTCCGCCACGGCCCAGCCACGTTTCCTGATGGCGGCGAACTCGGCCCTCAGCCGCGCGGGGTCGGTCTCGGTACGCCGGGTCAGCGGCGTGAGGACCGCCGCGCCGAAGTACGCGTCGAGCCATTCGTCGTCCTTGTGGGCCAGCAGGACCCGGCCCATCGACGTGGCGTACGCGGGCAGCCTGCTGCCGACCGTCAGTGACATCGACATCAGGCGCCTGGTCGGCACGTGCGCGACGTAGACGATCTCGTCGCCTTCGAGCACCGCCACCGACGCCGACTCCTGGACTTGGTCGGCGATGCGCCTCAGATGGGGAACGGCCACCTCGGGCAGGGCCAGGCTGGACAGATAGGCGGTGCCGATCCGCAGCACCGACGGATGCAGCGCGAACGACTGCCCATCGGTGCGTACATAGCCCCGCTCCACCAGCGTGTGCAGGAGACGCCGGACCGCCGAGCGGTCCAGGCTGGTGACGCGCGCGACGTCGGCGAGGCTCATCGCCGGATGGTCGGCGTCGAACGCCTCCAGCACGGCCAGCCCACGCGCCAGGGACGTCAGGAAGTCGGCGTCCTCGCCCATGGCCTGGACCTCCCCACGAACACACCGCGTCGGTGTCGGACTTTACCCGAGACCGCCCCCAGATGATTCATGGTCACCCTCCGTCGCCGCCATCGTTGACAAATCATCCCAAGTGACGGCACAGTGAGCACTATACAAACTTCTGTGCGCATAGCGCTCAAACTGGAGGTGGCCGGATGCGAGCAGCGATGACGACGGGCGTCCAGCGGGTGACGATCGTCGATCGCGCGGACCCCCGGCCGTCGGACGACGACGTTCTCGTCGCGGTCGAGTGCGTGGGCCTGTGCGGCACGGACGCGCACATGTGGGCGGGCCACTACCCGGCGGTCCGGTTCCCGTTGGTCCAGGGGCACGAGGTGGCCGGCCGGGTCGGTGACGACCTTGTCGTGGTGGACCCCGCGATCGCGTGCGGTGAGTGCCACGCGTGCCGGATCGGGCGGTCCAACGCGTGTGCCCGGATGCGCGTCATCGGCGTCCATGCCGACGGCGCGCTGTGTGACGCGATCGCCGTCCCTGCGGCCAGGGTCCACCGGGTGGAGGGCCTGGACGCCGAGACGGCCACCCTGGTCGAGCCCGCTTCGATCGCCATGCAGGCGGTGAACCGGTCGGGCGCCGCGCCGGGCTCGTCCGCGCTGGTGCTGGGCTGCGGAGCCGTGGGGCTGCTCGCCGTCCGGCGCCTCGTCGAGCGGGGCGTCGCGGTGGCCGCCGCCGACCGGGTCGCCGCACGCGCGTCCGCCGCGCGGCGGTTCGGCGCGGAACTGGTCCACGTGGTGGACGACCAGGGATACCCCGGCGCGCGGCAGCGGGCGGAGCTGACCGGCTGGGCGGGCGGAGAGGGCCCGCCGGTGGTGATCGAAGCGACCGGTTCACCAGACGCGCTGATGGCGGCGATCGACGTGGTGGCCAACGCGGGGACGGTGGTGGCCGTGGGGATCTCCACCGCCGTGGCGCCGCTGTCCATGAGCGCCCTGCCGTACAAGGAACTCGATCTGCTGGGCAGCCGGAACAGCCGCGGGCTGATCCCGCAGGCCGCCGAGTTCGTCGCCCGTAACCGGGCGATCGCCGAGACGTTGATCACCCACCGATTTCCCCTGGAGCGGACCCAGGACGCGCTCGCCCTGGCGCACGACGCACCGGACGGCGTGGGCAAGACGGTGATCACGGTGAGGTCGTCGTGACCGCCGCGGTGCTGCGCACGCCCGTCCGGCTCGGACCGCTGACGCTGCGCAACCAGGTGACGGCGGCGCCCATGGAACGCGACCACTGTGACCTCGACGGCGCGCCGACGGATCACCACGTCCGCATCGCGTCGATGCGGGCGGCGGGCCCCGCGAAGACCGTCGTACCCGTCGGGGACGCCGCCGGGAAGGGCGGCTGGAGCGCCCTGGCGGTCAGGCACGCGGCCGAGACGGTCGATCGGCTCATCGGAGGTGCGCGATGACCGGTCCGGCCCACATCGCCGAGAGCGCGGAGGAACCGGTGGCCAGGTCAGCGGGCTTCGTACCGCCACACGCCCGCCACTCGGACGCCGACGTCGTGGTGGCCGGGGGCGGTCCCGCGGGTTTCTGCGCCGCCGTGGCCGCCGCCCAGGCCGGGGCCCGGGTCGTGCTCCTCGAACGCGGGCCCTTCCTGGGCGGTACGGCCACCGGCGCGATGGTGGCCAGCTTCATGGGGTTCTACTGGCGTGACCTGCTGGTCGGCGGCGGAATCGGGCTTGAGATCACCCAGCGGCTGACGCAGGCGGGCGGGTCCGGCGGGTTCACCCCCTACGTTCTCGCGGAGGCCGGCGAGCGACCGGCGCGCGTGCGTACCTTCCCGTTCGATCCAGAGGTGCTCAAGCCGGTGCTCGACGAGATGGCCGAGGAGGCCGGCGTCGAGGTGTGGCTGCACACCCAGGCAGTCGAGCCGCTGCTTCGGGACGGGCACGTCACGGGAGTGGTCGCCCAGGGCCTCTACGACGCCGAAGTGGTCTCCGCGGCCGTCGTCATCGACGCGACCGGCAACGCCGTACTGGCCAGGAAGGCGGGATGCCACCTGGAGAACGCCGGTGGCGACCCGCGGGCCCGCCAGCCGATGACGATGATGGCGCGGCTGGCGAACGTCGATGTCACCCGGTTCAGAGCCCTCTCCCGGGAGGACAAGCGGCGTCTGGCGCGGCACGGGGTCGAGACCGGGCGGCTCGCCCAGCAGTTGCTCTCAGTGATCAGCTCGCCGTCCGGAACCGACGCCTTCGTCCTGATGACACGGGTGAGCGGATTCGACGGTTCCGACAGCCGGGACGTGAGCCGGGCGGAGGCGGAGGGCCGCCGTCAGGTCAGGGACGTCGTGGCGTTCCTGCGCAGGGAGGTCCCCGGCTTCGAGCGCGCCTACCTGTGCGCGCACGGCTCATGGATCGGCGTGCGCGAGACGTGGCGGATCGACGGTGATCACGTGGTCACCGAAGCCGACGTGCTCGGCGGGCGGCAGTTCCCCGACGCGGTCGCCCAGGGCGGGGGGCCGCTGGACGTGCACGACCACGACGGCCCCGGAATGACGCTGATGGACACGCCCCGGCCGTTCTCCGTCCCCTACCGCGCGCTGCTCCCCCGCCCGGTGGACGACCTCCTGGTGGCGGGCCGGTGCGCCGCCGCGACGGAGCGGGCGATGGGGGCGATGCGGCACATGGGCACCGCCATGGCCATGGGTCACGCCGCAGGGGTGGCCGCCGCCCTGGCCATCAAGTACGGCGTGCCGCCCCGCCGGGTCCCGGTCCCCGAACTGCGCGCACTGCTGCGCGACCAAGGCGCGGTGGTCGACAGCCCGCTCGAACCGGACCACACCCCCACCTGAACCCCTGGTAGCACCCAGCAATGATGGAGCGCACATGGCTCTGAACAACACTCACGTGACACCCCCACCGCCGGAATCGCGATCGCCCGCGGACCGTGCGGCCCGCCGAGCGCTGCTGTCGAGCTACGTGGGCAGCGTCATCGAGTGGTACAGCTTCCTGTTGTACGGCACCGCCGCCGCCCTGGTCTTCGGCGAACTGTTCTTCCCCGACGCGGACCCCCTGACCGGGACGATCGCCGCCCTCGCCACCTTCGCCGTGGGCGAGCTGTCCCGGCCGATCGGCGCCGCGATCTTCGGTCACTTCGGTGACCGGGTGGGCCGCAAGTCGGTCCTGATGACCACGATGCTGCTGATGGGTCTCGGCAGCTTCGCGATCGGCCTGCTGCCCACCTACGAGCAGATCGGCGTGGGCGCGCCGGTTCTGCTGGCGGTGCTGCGGTTCGTTCAGGGGGTGGCGCTCGGCGGCGAGTGGGGCGGCGCGGCGCTCATGGCGGTGGAGCACGCGCCGCGCGACCGCCGGGGGCTGTGGGGCAGCATCTCCCAGCTCGGCTCGGCGTCCGGGTTGCTGCTCTCCACGCCGATCTTCGCGCTGTTCGCGGCCCTCCCCGAAAGCGATTTCCTGGCATGGGGATGGCGTGTCCCGTTCCTGCTGTCCATCCTGCTGGCCGGGGTCGGGCTCTTCGTCCGGTTCCGGACCCTCGAAACACCGGTCTTCGCCGCCGGGCGCGGGGCGCACGCAGAACCGCGACGGCACCCGATCGCCGAGGTCTTCCTCACCTGCCGCAGGCCGCTGCTGCTCAGCGCCGGGCTGGTATTCGGCCCGCTGGGCGCGCAGATGATCCTCGTGGTCTGGGTCGCTTCGTACGCGAACCAGATCGGATACTCCCGCTCGGTGACCCTCTGGGCGCTGATCTTGGGGGCGGCGATTCAGTTGGTCGCGCTGCCGGGATTCGGTGTGCTCGCGGACCGGCTGGGGCGACGGCCGCTCTACCTCTATGGGGCCCTTTGCCTTGCGGTGAATGGCTTCGTGATGATGTGGTTGGTGAACACGCGTGTCCCGCTGTTGCTGCTGCTCGCGTTCGGGCTGGGATCGCTGGTGTTCAGCATGATGTTCGGGCAGTCCGCAGCGCTGCTGGCGGAGTTGTTTCCGACGGAGGTCCGGTACACCGGGGTGTCGCTGGCCTACCAGACCGCGTCAGTCCTCGGGTCGGGGGCCGGTCCCCTCATCGCGGCGGGGCTGCTCGCCGCCGCGGGGGGCGGGACGAGCACCTGGCTCGTGTCCGGCTTCATCGCGCTGATCTGCCTGGTGACGGCGGTGTGCGCGCTGGCCGTACCGGAGACCGGGCGGCGGGACCTGCGGGAACTTCAGGAGGGAGAGCGTGTCCATGACGGCCGCTGAGCAGGACACCGGGGTGCCGCTGGACGAGCTCACCGCGTCCGGGGTCGTCGCCTCCATCGCGGCAGGGCGGACGTCCGCCCGCGAGGTCGTCGGGGCGTCGCTGCGCCGGATCGAGTCCGTCGCCGGGCTCAAGGCGTTCGTCTCGGTCCGCGCGGACGGCGCCGCCGAGGACGCCGGGCGTCTCGACCGGCTACCCTCCGGCTCTCACGGGCCGCTGAACGGCGTGCCGCTGGCCGTGAAGGACAACATCGCGGTCGCCGGGCTGCCGATGACCGCGGGCAGCGCGATCCTCGCCGGTCACCGGCCGGTGACGGACGCGCCCGCGGTGCGGCGGCTCCGCGACGCGGGCGCGATCGTCGTGGCGAGCGCCAACATGCACGAGTTCGCCTGGGGCGGGACCAGCGACAATCCGTACTACGGCGCGGTGCGCAATCCGTGGGATCCGTCCAGGTTCGCGGGTGGTTCCTCCGGCGGATCGGCGGTCGCCGTGGCGGCCCGCTGCGTCCCGCTGGCGCTGGGGACGGACACGGCGGGGTCGGTACGGTTCCCGGCGGCGCTGACCGGGGTGGTCGGGTTGCGGCCGACACGGGGGCGCGTCCCCGCGGACCTGACGTTCCCGCTCGCGCCCAGCCTTGACACGGTCGGCCCGCTGACCCGCACGGTGGCGGACAACGCGCTGGCGTTCGCGGTGCTGGCCGGGGTGGCCGCCGAGCAGGTCCGCGCGGACGCGGCCGGCCTGCGGGTGCTCACCGTGGAAGGGCTGTGGCTGGAGGACGTCCAGCCCGCCGTGGCCGCGGCCACGCAGACCGCGCTGGACGTGCTCACCGCCTCAGGAGTCGTGCGCGGCTCGGCGCGGATGCCGGGGCTGAAGGATCTGACCGGCGTCTGCGGCACCATTCTGCTGGCCGAGGCCGCGGCGGTGCACGAACGCTGGATCACCGAGCGGCCCGAGGACTACGGGGCCGACGTACGCGAGCTGCTCACCGCGGGCGCGGCCGTACCGGTGGTGGAGTACGTGCGGGCGCAACGCGCACGCCGGACGCTCATCGCCGATGTGCTCGGCTTGATGGGCGACGCCGACGCGATCGTCACCCCCACTCTGCCGTTCACCGCGACCCCGCTGGGAGCCGAGGAGGTGGAACTGGCACCCGGGCGGACCGAGCCCCGGGCCTCGGCGATGATGCGCTTCTGCACGCTCGCCTCGGTGACCGGTCTGCCCGCGCTCAGCGTGCCGTGCGGCTTCGACGACGACGGTCTCCCGATCGGACTTCAGCTCATCGGACGGCCGGAGACCGAGACGACGCTGTACCGGCTTGGCGCCGTGGTGGAGCGGGCGGTCCGCGCCCACGAGCGGAGGCCCTCCCGGTGAACGACCCCATCGTCAGGTGGCCGGAGATCACGGCGATGGCCGCTGACGTCCGGACCGGGCGGACACCACCGGCGGAGCCCGCGCGGGACGCCCTCCTGCGCATCGGACGCGACGACCGGCGCTGGCGCGCGTTCACCTCGACGCTGCCCCCGGCCGCGACCGGCGAAGGACCGCTGGCGGGCGTGCCGTTCGGCGTCAAGGACAACTTCGACGTGCGGGGAAGGGTGACCCACGCGGGCACGGACGGCGCCGGGCGGGAGCCCGCGGGCACCACGGCAGCGGCGATCACTTTGTTGACCCGTGCGGGAGCCGTACTCGTCGGCACCACGAACATGTCCGAACTCGCCTGCGCGGCCGTGACGGAAAACCCCTGGTACGGCGTCTGCCGCAACCCCTGGGACCCCTCGCACGGGGCGGGCGGGTCCAGCGGCGGATCGGCCGCCGCGGTGAGCGGGGGCCTGGTGCCGTTCGCGCTCGGCACCGACACCGGAGGGTCGGTCCTGATTCCGGCCGCGCTCACCGGCATCTGCGGGCTGCGGCCCACCTCCGGCCGGATCAGCACCGCGGGCGTGGTCCTGTCCAGCCCCACGCTCGACACCGTCGGCGTGCTGGCCGCCCGGGTCACCGACCTGCGCGCGGTCGCGGATGTCCTCGGCGCCCAGGAACCCGGGCCGCACGGCCGGGCCTTCCCCCTCCCGCTGGCCGGCCTTCGCGTCGGCGTCCTGCACGGCTGGTTCCGCGAACGCTGTTCCGCCGGGGTCCTGGCCCAGGTGGACGGGGCGGTGGCCGAACTGTCCTCGCTCGGCGCCAGGTGCGAGCCGGTACTCCTGCCGGGCGTCGAGGACGTGCTGGCCGCGGGAAGGACCATCGTGTGGGCCGAGGCGGCCCGCGGCTACCGGGAGTTCACCGGCGGCCACACCGCCAACCCCGCCATCCTGCGGCGGCTCCGCGATGGGGACCGGATCTCCGCCGCCGACTACCGGGCCGCGCAGGATCGGCGGGAACGCTGGCGGCGGCTCGTCTCGCGGACCTTCGCCGAGGCCGACATCCTGGTCAGCGCCACCACGCCCAGCACCGCGCCGCGGGTCGGGGCGGACCAAGAAGAGGTCACCAGGACTCTGGTCGCCCTGACCTATCCCGTGAGCATGGCGGGGACCCCGGCGGTCTCCGTTCCGGCGGGGGTGTCGGAAGGGTTGCCGGTCGGGTTGCAGATGATCGGCCCTTGGGACGGTGAGAGACGGCTGCTGGACGTCGCCACGGTCTACCTGGCCGCGAAGTATCGCGGGACGGCGCCGGTGCCGGGCGGCGGCAACGGCTGAGCGGTCAGATCCTTCTCGACGCGGGCGGCGCACTCGATGAGTTTCGGCAGGATGAACCCGACCAGGGTGGCCTCGTCGATCACGCCGACGTTGGTGCCGATCGAGATGGCGGCCACGACATCGCCCGCATGATCGTGGACGGGAACCGCGATGCTGCGCACGCCCTTCTCCAGTTCCTGGTCCAGTAGCGCCCACCCGGCACGGCGCACGCCGCGAATCAGCCGGGTGAGCTCCCCGACATCGGTCACGGTCCGGTCGGTGTACGCCATCGGGCTGACCCGGTCGAGATAGGCCGCCAGTTCGTCGTCCGGCAGTCCGGACAGCAGGGCGCGGCCCATCGCCGAGGCCGCCGCGGGGACCCGGGTGCCGGGGGCCAAGGCTATGGTCATCACCCGCCGTACGGCGGCGCGCGCCACGAAGACGGCGGCCTCGCCGTCGAACACGCCCAGCGAACAGGACTGATCCACAGTGCGCGCGAGATCGTCGAGGTAAGGTCGCACCAGGTCGGCGAACGACTGCGACGCCAGCGCCGCGTAGCCCAGCCGGAGCACCCGGGCCGTCAGCCGATAGCGCGAACCGGCCTGTTCCACGTATCCGAGCGCGCGCAGCGTCAGCAGTGAGCGCCGCGCCGCGGCCCGGTCGAGATCACACGCGGCGGCGACCTCCGACACGGTCAACGCGGGCTTGCTCTTCGAGAAGCACGTCAAAACGTCCAGTCCGCGGTCGAACGTCCGGACGTAAGCCGCACGCGGGCCGCCTTCGACGGACTGAGCCACGCTCCCCCTCGCTCCGATGATCGATCGCGTCGTCCCGCCCACTGTAGCCCGCCGCCGGAACCCCTGTGGCTGCGGAGCAGGTCGAGTTCGGCGTCGAGGTCGTCGACGATATGGATCCCGCGACGTCGCCTCACCTCCCGCCGGCCGGCATGAATCAGCTCAGAGCTTCGGAGGCCGTGGAAAGGAGACGTTGCAAGGCAACAACCGGTCGGCCCGGCCGGAATCGCCCCCCACCCGTGCGCGGCACCTGGGTTGGCAACAGCCGCGGCGGCGCGCCGGGCATCGCGCCTGAATTCTGCGATCCCGCTCTCACACCTCAGGCTCGATGAGCTCCCGTGCCCGGACGGCCGCCGCCAGCGCGTCGGGGTCGCCGCTGGACCGGTACACCTGCACGGCGGTGTCGGTGAACTTGATGACATGCTCGTCTCCGTTTGCCACGGCGCGTTCCAGGAGGTCCGCGACGGGATCGTCCACGCGTGGAGGCTCCGGCAACTCCACCCGTGGAACTGTGTGATCGGGCGCGTAGGCGGACACGATCGCCGCGGCGGCGGACCACACCGCGGCCAAGCTCGGTACCCACATCTCCTTGGGCAAGGCGGGCAGAGTGTGCCTGACGGCGTTGGGCGCCGTGGCCGTGTGGACCAGCAGAATGGGGCTGCCGTGAGCTTGATGAAGATAGCGCACCGTCGCCGCCCGGACCAACTGCTCCAGGAGAACGGGTACGTCGTCGGCGTCGGCCGGAGCGCGCAGCGCCGCCTGGGCGGCCGGCCAGGCCGGCAGGTCGGCGAGCCGGGCAAGCCGATGGGCGAGAAGCCCGGACTGGTCGGGTAGGAGGGGAATGCCGGCCAAGGCCTGTTCGGGGCTCAGGTCGCCGGACGGAGCGGTGGCGCCTGGCGTGGGCCGGCTACGCGCTGCCCAGAAGGCGAGTCCGTGCGCGAGCTCGGACTCCGCGAGTTCCCCGCCGCCGCCGGTGAGACTGCGAACCGCGTGGCCCACCCGGATCGCGCCGTGGGTCGCGCCGGCGGTTATGCCGGGCAGGAGGATCGGCCACCACCTCGCGAGGATGTCCTGCCAGGGCCGCTCGGTCATCTGGCGGGTGAAGTACTCCGTCCAGTCGCCGAGCCTGGCACGCCCTCCGCCCAGCGAGTCGCGGAGGTTCTGCGCGGTGATGGGTTCGCGAGCCGGGGGCATATCGATCAACCGTGCGACGTAATGGTCGAGCCAGGTGGACACCTGGTCTCCATATCCGTGGCGAACGAGAACTTCCGCGGCCATCGGCCCATGGTTGGCGAGTCCGTGGTCACCCTCCTGGTCACCTCCGAATTCCGGGCCCGTGCCGTGCAGTCGCAGGTACGCCTCGTCGAGAGAGGCACTCATGCTCATCATTCCTCTCTTTGGCTGCGCAACGTGATAGTCATGCGAAAGTCAACTCCTGTGTGCTGTCTCGCTTCATCTCCGCCCAATCCGGGCAGGCGGCCAACGTCCTCACCGCGTTGAAGACGGCGACGGCTTGAGGGCCTCGGGGGATGCCGGTCAGGACCGGCCCGAACAGGGCTTGTCCGTCGAAGTGCAAGGCGGGTGTCCCGGGCGACCAGCCCAGCGGGGCCATGCCTTCGGCATGGCTGGCGCGCAGAAAGTCATCGTGATCCGTCGACCATGCGGACTCGCTCAGATCGGCTGGAAGACCCGCGTCAGCGAGCGCCGGCGCCAATACCGTCATGTTCTTCGTGCCTTCGTTGTGCAGCCGCTGACCCAAGGCGGCATAGAGGGCCCGGAGCGCTTGCTGGCCGAAGAGCCGGTCGGCAGCCGCGCAGGCCCGGGCAAGTACCCAGAGCCGGCCGCTCGGCTCGCGCAACTCCGGATCGGGCGGAGGTTCGTCGTTGAGCAGCGAGAGGCTCATGACCCGGAACCGAAGGTCGACCATCGCCCGCTCCTGTGGTCGTCGTTGTTCGCCGCCGCGTACAGGTGGCGCACGCTCTGCGGCAGCGGGAGATCATGGCGCAGTTCGGGAGCGGGTTCGGGCGGCTCCAGCCGAGTCGTCATGGGCAACACCCCGGCCCATACATCGTCTGTGGCATCGGATGAGTCGCCGTCGCTCGGTGGCCCGGTTCGCACTTTGACGGACGCTTCATCGATCGTCAGGGCGAGCAGGCTCGTCTTGGCGAGTTCCTTGGGTGAAGGTCTGCGAACCTCCGTCCAGCGACCTGGAACCAGACGATTCGTGAACGCCTTCAGCGCCGCATCGCACTCTTCGGCCGGTACCGGCGTGAACCGGCCGAGGAGAACGGCGGAACGGTAGTTGGCGGAGTGCTCGAACACCGACCTGGCCAGAACCAGCCCGTCGACCATCGTGATCGTCACACAGGCCGGAGCACCGTCTTGAAGTATGCGGAGCGCCCGGCTACCGGTCGAGCCGTGGATGTACAGGGTTTCGCCCACACGGACGTGCAGAAACGGCAGGCAATATGGCCGGCCGGCCTCGACGAAGGCAACGTGCGCCACTATCGCGGCATCCAGCACCTCGTGGATATCGGTGCGCGCGTAGTGCCCCCGCTCAGGGCTCCTCCGCACGCGTACACGTTCTGATGTCACAAGACGAATGTGGCGAGGAGACTGGCTCGTTGTTAAGGTCCAGATTTATGGAATCGGAGGAGGCCAGATGGCTGTCACTACAGCGTCTGCCTGGTGAGCGGCTGGCAGATGCGGCCGAGCGCACAGTTCGCGAAGCGATCCGAGGAGGGTCCTTGCGCCCAGGCGTGAGGCTTCCCTCGTCTCGGACGCTCGCGCTCCAACTAGGTGTTTCGCGCGGTGTGATCACCGAGGCGTATGAGCAGTTGGCCGCGCAGGGGTATCTCGTGAGCCGGCCCAAAGCGGCCCCGGTCGTCGCGGACGCTCCACGACCGATGCCCCGGCCGGCGCCGCGGTGTGAAAGGCCTGGTCGAGTACGGTTCGACTTCACTGCGACGACTCCCGACGTCTCGCAGTTCCCGGTTCGTCAGTGGGCGGCCAGTCTCGCGACGGCCGCGCGTTCGATGCCGGTGAGCGCGTATGACTATGGTGATCCCCGCGGGAGCGAGAAGTTCCGTGAGGTGCTCGCCGGTCACCTCGGTCGAACCCGTGGCGTCGTAGCCGACCCTGAGCAGATTCTGGGCGTCCATGGGACCGCACAGGGCATTGACCTTCTCTTGCGGACACTGCGGGCCGCGGGTGCGCAGCGCGTCGGGGTGGAGGATCCCTCTTTGCCCAGCCAGATCGATCGCATCACCGCTCACGGCCTCGCGGCACGACCGATACCGATCGACGGTGACGGACTGCTCGTCGATGGCCTGGAAGTCGACGCCGTGCTCGTCACGCCGGCCCACCAGTTCCCGACCGGCGTCGTGCTTTCTGGGGAGCGCCGCCGAGCACTTCTCGATTGGGCCAAGGGGGCGAGCGGCCTGGTGCTCGAAGACGATTACGACGCCGAATTCCGTTACGACAGACAGCCGGTACGCGCGCTGCAAGGCCTAGACCCCGAACACGTCGCCTATCTGGGCACGACGTCCAAGACCCTGGCTCCGGCATTGAGGCTGGGCTGGATGGTGCTGCCTGCTCATCACATGCCCCAGGCGCAGCGTATTCGCAACCTCATGGACGTATGTCCCCCTGCGGTCGAGCAGCAAGCTCTGGCCATGATGATCGAGCGTGGTGACTATGATCGGCACGTGCGCCGGGCCCGCAAGGCATACCGGCGACGACGCGAGCAGCTCATCGCTGCTCTCGCCGAGCGCCTGCCCGGCTTGCGGGTCGAGGGGATCGCCGCCGGCATGCACCTTCTGCTACGGCTGCCGGCCGACCTCGACGACGCCGCCATCGCGGCCCGCGCGCTTGACAAGGGTGTTCAGGTGGCGCCGTTGAGCCAGTTCAGTCATTCGGGCCATCCGGGCAGCGGCTTGGTTCTCGGCTATGGCAGGATCACCGAACGTGACATGAACCCCGCGGTAGCCGCGCTCGCCACGGCGATCCGGACCTGAGGTCGCGGAGGCAGGTGTTGCGTTCGGCAGCCCCGCGGGCCGTCGGCGGGAAGGCGGTCCGGTCAGGGGACGTGATTTCCGATCAGAGGGGCTTGGGTTCACCGGCCGGCATCTGTTCCGCCGCCTCCGGCGCGGGCGCGCGGGCGTTACGCAGCCACACCAGTGCCACCACACCGAGGACGGCCGCGGTGATCGAGCAGATCAGGCCGACCGTGGAGAAGCCGTCGATGAACGCCTGGCGGACGGCATCGAGCAGGCGGGGGCCAGTCGGGGCAGGTAGGTTCCCGGCGGTGGCCACGGCGGCGCCCAGGGTGCTCCGGGCGGCCGACGCGGCTTCAGCCGGGACACCGGAGGGCAAGATCGCGGCGAGCGTGTTCCGGTAGACGCCGAAGCCGATGCTGCCGAAGACGGCGATACCGAGCGCGGTGCCCAGTTCCGTGCCGGTTTCCGAGATGGCCGACGCCGCACCGGCCCGCTCCGGCGGTGCTGCGGCGACGACGGAGTCGGTGCCGAGGGTGACGAGCGGGCCGAGGCCAAGGCCGATCACGGCCGACCCGAGGACGGTAATGGCCAGGTCGTCCGGAGCACTGACGAAGAAGAGCAAAAGTGAGCCGATGCCCAGGACGAACAAGGCGGTCGCGAATACGGTTCTGAGACTGACCTTCTGCCGCAAGGCAGGCGCGCCCATGGAGCCGATGATCACGCCGGCAGTGGTCGGCAGGGACCATAGGCCGGCCTGAATCGGGGAGAGACCCCTGACCAGCATCAGGTACTGCATGACGAACAGCTGAGAGCCGGCCATCACCAGGACGCCCAGCATCAGCAGCGTCAGCGGCCCGCTGAACGCCGATGACCGGAACAATCGCACGTCGATGAGTGGTGTCCGCAGCTTCGGCTGCCTCACGATCAGGCCCGAACCGACGAGCAAGGCCACGATGATCAGCACGATCGAGATCCATTCGGCCCCATGCTCAGCGATCCGCTTGAGACCTTGAACCAGGGAAAGCACGGTGAGGATGGACATGAGCACGCTCGGCAGGTCGGGACGGCCGACCGATGAGTCGCGGTGCTCGGGCAACACCTTCGGCCCGGTCGCGAGCAACAGCATCATGACCGGTACAGCCGGCAGGAAGACCGAACCCCACCAGAAGTACGCCAGCAGCGCGCCGCCCACAAGCGGACCGATCAGGGTGCCGACACCGAGACACATCGACCAGATTCCGATGGCTGCGGTGCGCTGCTTCGGATCGTGAAACATGTTACGGATCAACGACAGCGTCGACGGCATCAGCGTTGCGCCGGCGATACCGAGCAAGGCCCGAGCGCCGATCAACATGACCGGACTGGTGGCGACGGCGGCGGCAACCGACGCGGCACCGAACCCGACCGCCCCGATCAACAGCAGTTTGCGCCGTCCGATCCGGTCACCGATCGCGCCCATGGTGATGAGCAGACCCGCGACCATGAACCCGTAGACGTCGACGCTCCACAGCAACTCCGTGTTGGTCGGCTTCAAGTCCGCGGATATCGCAGGCAGCGCCAGGTGAAGCACCGTCAGGTCCATCGAGATCAGCAATGTCGGAAGCCCGAGAATAGTCAGCCCCAGCCATTCCCGCCGCCCCGCTTTGGTCGGCACCGAAGCCATACGGTCCCCTTCAGTTCTGACCGGTGAACCGGGATCCATGGATTCCGCCCTTGTCACCGGTGATGGCCGGCGGAGGTGGACGGAGAAGCACTCTGGATTCGGCGGCCCGCAGCCGGCCATGCATCGCGCGGCTCGCCTACCTACTCCACAGGCCCGTGAATTTCACCTGGACGACCAGAGGGGGTCACCGCCCGCAGTGTAGATGACCATGTTGCCGTCATCCTGGACCTGGAGGAACGCGCCTGGGTTCCCGGCGGTCCTGGTGCCCCACAGCGGCTTGTCGCCGCTGGAGTAGACGACGAAGTTGCCGTCGTTCTGCATCACGGCGAAAGCCCCGGCATTCCCGCCGGTCTTGCTGCTCCACAGCGCCGCGCCACCGGATTGCAGGACGAGGTTGCCGTCCTCCTGCATGACCAGCCTGTAGCGGCGCTGGGCCGAGCGCAGATAGTCACCGGGGCGCAGTTCCCGGTCGGCCGTCAGCCTCGCGAACGACGCCTTGCGTTCCCACACCGCCTCGCCGCTCTGGGCGTAGATCACCAGATTGCCGTCCCCCTGGACGGCGAGGAAAGCGCCGGGCGTGTCGCCGGTTCCCGAGGACCACAGCGGGCGCTTGGCGGTGCTGTAGACGACAAGGTTGCCGTCCTTTTGCATGACGGCGCTCGCGCCCGGCTGCTTGCCCGTGCCGCTGGACCAGATGGCCTTCTTGGCGCGGTCGTACATGACCAGGTTGCCATCGGACTGCATGGCCAGCAGGTATGCGCCATTGGCCGAGCGGCGGGTCTGGCCTGCCTTCAGCCATTGGCCGGGCATCAGCTTGTCGGCCGCCGCGACGTGGACCACGGCCGCGGACGCCGGGGCGGTCGCGAGGGATATGGGCGAGAAGGCGACGGCTGCTCCCAGCGTGACCGTGACAAGTTTCCTCATGGGTTCCCCCTATGAATTCGCGGACAAGGCCCAGGCGAACCCGGGCGGCTCATAACTGTGGCGGAGCGATCTGTCGCTCACCTGTCGTCGGCCTGCCGGTGGCGCCTCTGTTCGGGGCGTCGCAGCACCGTCGGCGCAGGCGTCGGGTGCGTACTGTGGGCGTACAGATTGATCGCGGTCCGGACGCCGTACACGTGCCACAGCAGCGGCGACATCCGTGCGGCACCCGCGAACACCACCGCTGCGGCCGGGCGTCTTCGTGGCGAAGACGCCCTTCGCCTGCGCTCTGGCCCGCCTGGCCACCCCCGAGCGCACCGGCCGCCGTGGGACTCGACGACGCAGGGGGCCGGCACCTTGACCGCCCCTTTGTGACGAGGGGCGATTCTTCCTCAGAGGGTGGGGCGTCCGGCCATGTCGTAGGCGTGGCGGGCGACTTCCACGCTGGCGAGATGCGCGTCGGACCATGCGGTGAGGGTGGCGAAGACCGGGCTGAGGGTGCGTCCGAGGTCGCTGATCTCGTACTCCACCCGGGGCGGGATCTCCGCGTGGTACTCGCGGGTGATGAGCCCGTCTCGCTCCAGTTGCCGGAGGCGCTGGGTGAGCACTTTCGGGGTGATGGCGGGCAGCCAACGCTGGATCTCCACGAACCGCTGCCGCCCGTGCTCCTTCAGCACCCACAGGATCGGTGTCGACCAGCGGCTGAACACCAGGTCCACCACAGGGCTGATGGGGCACGCGGCGGTGGCCTCGACAGGTCGGGACGCCACATGGCCTCCATGGTCATAGTGGAGAGTAACTATCTTCTAGGAACCTAGTATATCCAGGATGTTAGCTTCCTTCCGTTGGAGGATCCAGCGAGAGGGAGACCCGATATCATGACCGCGTTCAGCCTGCCCGCCCGTACCGGTGCGCGGCCCCGAACCGGCCCCTCGGTCCCACACGTCCAGCTCAGCCAGAACAGCCCCGACGGACTGCGCGAGCGGCTCAAGCAGTGGATGACCGACCACCTGCACGGGGCCGTGATCCGCCCGAGTGAGATCTCCGAACCGGGGTCGCTCGCCTTCTTCCTCGACGGCAGGCTCGCACCATCCGGGACGGTCCTGCTGCCACCACGACTGAACGCCGAGTTCGTCCACGTGCACCCTGACGGGAGCCTGCATCTGGCCCTGTCACAGGACGACCAGCGCGAACTCATCGTCAAAGGCTGGGGAGAGCGGCACCCGCTGTACTCGCCCACGATCAACGTGGTGATGCTTTACGGTCCCCGGACGGACAACGAACTGGAGATCGCCAAGACCGTGGTCGCGGCGTCCTACCGCTACGCGACCGGTGAACCGAGCGCTGCGGGTCCAGTTGCCCACCCCGGCGGCTTGGAGGCCGAGCCTCGTTCGGTGATGTGATCGTGGTGAACGGTTACGGGACCCTCCTAGCACAGAACTTGGGCGCAGCCTGCGAGTGCTGGGCCTCTGCAAGTGTCGATGAGAATGCGGGAGACTCCGAAGATCTGTCGTCCTGGGCGATCGTCTCGCTGTGATGATGAAGGCGGGGTGGCCGGAGTAGGCGCTTCAGCGGCTGTGACACTACTCCGCTGGGCGCACCTCAGGGTCCGCCTGCGGTACGACGCGCAGCCACAAGTGCCTGCGGCAACATCGAGGCCGTGAGACATCGCACGCTGAAGGCCAACGGCATCGACGTCCATTTCGCCGAAGCCGGAGACGGTCCGCCGGTCATCCTGCTGCACGGTTTCCCCGAACTGTGGTACTCGTGGCGCCACCAGTTGCCCGCGCTGGCCGCGGCCGGTTTCCACGCCGTCGCGCCCGACCTGCGCGGTTACGGCCGGACGAGCATTCCGGCCGACGTCGAGGCGTACGGCATGCGCGCGATGGTGGCCGACGTCGTCGGACTACTGGACGCGCTCAACGAGCCGGTCGCTGTGTTGGTCGGGCATGACTGGGGCGCCCAAATCGCCTGGGCATGCGCCCAACTGCTCCCGGAACGGTTCCCGGCCGTGGCCGCGCTGAGCGTGCCCTACCACCGGCGAACACCGACCCCACTGACCCAAGATCTGCGCCGTTGGGCAGGCGATCGCTTCAACTGGCTGCTGTACTTCCAAACCCCCGGCCTCGCTGAAGCCGAACTGGAGGCCGACATCGAACTCTCGGTGCGGCTCCTCTCCTACGCCCTGTCCGGGGAGGCACCCGACGGGCTGGCGGTCAGGCTGCTGACGGAACTGCCGGCCGACTCCCGGCTGCTCGATTCGATCCCCGAGCCTGATGGCCTGCCGTCCTGGTTGACCGAAACGGACCTGGCCTACTACGTGGAGGAATTCCGCCGCACCGGCTTCACCGGGGCCCTCAACCGCTACCGCAACGTCGACCGTGACTGGGAGGAGTTGCCCGCGCTGGGCGTTACGCCCGTCCGCCAGCCGGTGTTGTTCGTCACCGGCGAGAAGGACACCGCCACGCGCTTCATGGACGCCGAAGCCATGCGCGAGTATGTGCCGAACCTGCGTGACCCCATCGTGCTGCGCGGCTGCGGGCACTGGATCCAGCAGGAGCGCCCCATCGAGGTCAACGCGCACCTGGTCGACTTCCTCTCGTCCGTTGTTGAGGTCGTGGAATGAGAGGACCTGGTCATAGGAGCAGGAAGAAGGCACGCAGGGACCACGACCTGCCGGCAGTGGTCGCCTCACAGGTTCAACGCGATGACTTTCGGTGGGTGCGGTCCGGGCCAGGTTCGGATCTCATTGAACTCGTCGGTCGTGATGAGCCGGAGGGAGTGCAGGATGGCGGCAGCTCGGCGCCAACAGTCCTTCGCCTCCTCCTGCTTGTCCAGGTCGTGTAGGGCACGACCGAGGCCCCACAGGTGCTCAGCCTGCCAGTACGTACCGGTGTGCCCCTCGGCCTCATCGACGGCGAGAACCTGCTCGAAGCAGACGATCGATCGTTGCGGGTCACCCGCCTGTCGGTGAGATTCGGCGAGCTTCCCCAGCGGATCCACCCTGGCTTCACGCTCTCCGATCTCCTCCAGAATCGCCGCGGAACGAGTGTGCGCCTCGATGGCCTCGTCGTAGCGGCCGACGCTCTGATAGACCAATCCAAGGTTGGTCAGGGTGGCGGCCTCGTTGAATCGGCTCCCCAACTGCCGATTGAGCACCAGCAGATCGGAGTGATACCTGATGGCCTGCGCGAAGTCGCCGAGCTGGCGATAGGCAACCGCCAGGCCGGACAGCGGTCCGGGCTGACGCTCCAGAGCGCCTATCTGGTCATAGGCCTCCACGGCTTGGCTGAGATCCGCGACTCCCTCAGCCAACCTGCCCACCCGCACCTTGGTCCACCCCAGGTCGGTATACGAGATTCCCTGATGCAGAGGATCGCCGGAGCGGTGGGCTGCCTCCGCCGCTCGCTCAGCGACGGCCAGTTCGTCCCGCCAGCGGCCACGGCGATCCAACGGGGTGTCGAGGGCGGCGGCGAGGGCGACCGCGAGGACCGGGCCGTCGTCGCCCAAGCGGGTCGCCTGGGCGACAGCAGCGACCAAGTTCCGGATCTCACCGTTGATCCAGGTGGTGACCTCGTCGCTACTGGTGAGGATTTCCCCTGGACAGGTCAGCGACTGGGGAGCGAGCTCGGTACGCCAGCCGGCCGAGGGGGTGAGGTTGGTAGCGCTTCGAGCGGTGCTCAAATAGCTGTGCAGGACGCGCCGTACGGCCTGCTCCCGCGCTTGATCGCTCTCCTCCTGCTGCGCTCGTTCACGAGCGAACAACCGCAGCAGGTCGTGCATGCTGTAACGGTTGACGACGTTGGTGTTGATCAGGTGCACGTCAGCCAGACGGTCGAGGAGTCGCTGAGCCGCGTCCATGGAGATGCCGCTGGCGGCAGCCGCCGCCCTGACCCCTGCATCGGGCCCTTCCAATAAACTGAGCAACCGGAACATCCGGGCTGCGCCAATGCCATCGGGACCTTCCAGCAGATCCTGATAGCTGACTTGGAAGGTGGCACGCACCGCCCGATCATCGATCTGCAGCTCGGCCAGACGATGATGTTCGAGGGCGAGCCGGTCGGCGAAAGGCTGAATGGGCCACTCCGGTCGCGAGACAAGGCGGGCGGCGGCGATGCGAATCGCCAAGGGAAACCCTTCACACAGCTCGATCACCCGTGTGGCGGCGCGGCTATCCGCCTGGACGCGAACAGCGCCGATCAAGTTGCCCAGCAGCGTCCTTGCCTCTGCCTCTGATAGAACGCCGAGCTGTACGTGGCTGGAGCCGTCAAGTGAGGCCAGCATTCGACGGCTGGTGATCAGCACGGCGCTGGATCCACTGCCGGGGAGCAACGGACGAATCTGAGCGACATCGCGAGCGTTGTCCAACACGACGATCATCCGCTTGCCATCGATCAAGGAGCGAAATCGTGCCGCAGCCTCGTCCACCTCTGGGGGGATGGCCGAGTCGGCGACCCCAAGAGAGCGCAGGAAGCGAGCGAGTGCTTCGTGCGGGTCGAGCGGCTTCACATCGGGCGTGGCGCCGTGCAGGTTGACATAGAGCTGCCCGTCGGGGAAATGACTGGAAACGCGGTGGGCGACGTGGTTGGCGAGGGTGGACTTGCCGACACCCCCCACTCCACTGATCGTGATCACTGGAGCTTGACCGTGGGAGGTCAATGTTCGCCTCAGACGCTCCACCTCCGATACGCGTCCTGTGAAGCCGGCGATATCAGCAGGCAATTCGGCCGGGTGAGGCAGCCCAGCAAGGGCGGCTGGAGAAGGCTCTGCCACCGGGACTTCGGCCGCCGGGACTTCGGCCGCCGGGACTTCGGCCGCCGGCGTCGAGACGCTGAGCGGTCCGCCGGCGGGGGAGGAAGCGTTCACCGGCAGGAGCAGGGCGGGATCGGCATGGAGGATGGACTGGTGCAGGTGACGCAGCTCATCCCCCGGGTCTACGCCTAGTTCCTCGCGTAGCAGGCTCCCGATCGTGCGATAGGCCTGGAGCGCTTCGGCTTGGCGTCCGCACCGGTACAACGCCAGCATCAACTGGCCCCACAGGCGTTCGCGCAACGGATGTGACGCCGACGCGGTCTTCAGCTCCCCGACCAGTTGTTCGTGCCTGCCGGCCAGAAGACCGAGTTCGAGCCAGCGTTCCAGTGCCCGCATCCGTTCTTCGTCCAGGCCGTCAGCGTGGACACGACGCAGCGACTCGGACGGAACGTCGGCCAGGGCAGGTCCACGCCACAGGGCCAGCGCTTGGTGGAGCAGGCTGATCTCGGCGTCCGCATCCGCCGCCAGTCCTGCGCGGCCGACGAGATCACGGAACTGCACGACGTCGATATCGGCGCCGCTGAGCTCGATCAGGTATCCGTGGTCCCGGGTGCGGATCAGCCCCGCACCGCCCTGGTCATCACCGAGCACCTGCCTCAGCCGTGCGATATGCGTGCGGAGGGACGCCCGCGCGTCGCGCGGCATCTCATCCGGCCAGATGTGCTCGATCAGGCGTTCACCGGAGACGTACTGGTTGACGTGCAATAGGAGGGTGGTCAGCACGATGCGTTGCTTGGTCGCGGTGATGGCGACATGCCGCCCTCCTATGACCACCGCCAACGAACCCAGGATCCCGAACCAGGCTCCCGAGCCCTCCCCGCCCCTCGGTTCCACCTGCTGGGGAAAACTTTCTTCCATGGTCAAGATGCCCACCGTTTCAGCGACTGGGGATCAGTCCGGACAATACCGATAATTCTTGCGGGTGCGGCGACAGCTCCTTCCCCTGCGACACTCGACATCGCGCCCCGGCCAAGACGTGCCTCATGGCCGTGGCAGCTCCTGTTGCCGCCCGCGCCCAGGCGTCCACCGTGATGGCAAGAGGAGCATGAGACGAATCCGCCGCCAAGATCGACACCGAACTCGAGCACGTCGTCGCGATGGGCGACAACGACGTGTTCCAGATCGCCCTGCGCAGCAGGGACCTGACCCCGGAGAACCGCGGGGCGATCCTCACCATCATCGAGCAGATCCGGCAGATGCAGGGGCTGCCATCCGCGAGGTGACTGCCAGTAGGAGCCGGTGCCGGATCGGGACGGCCACGCTGTGGCAGCTTGCCCTACCCTCCCCGCCGATCGTTCCCCGACGCGGTGAACCTGCGTGACGTGGCGGCCGAGGTTGCCGTACTGGATGGGTACCTCGACCGGCTCTTCACCGGGGCGGAGCCGCCTCCTCGCCGCTAGGCAGGCCCCAGCCCGTGAGCCGTTCGCCAGGCCACCGGACTTCCTGTGACCCGGGGCGGATGTGGCCCCGAAGCGACATCCGCCCCGGGGTTTCGGTCCCCGGCTCGGCCTGTCAGGCGGTCTTGGACTGGCCGCCGTCGATGATGTAGTCGCCACCGTTGATGTTGCGGGCCTGTCCTGAGGCCAGGAACAGCACGAGGGCGGCGACCTCGTCGGGCTCGGTGAGCCGCCCGGTGTTGAAGCCCGCCCTGGCCGGGAATCCGGCCAGAAACTCAGGCACGGTGCTGCCACCGGCCGCGGCGAGCACCGCTCCGATGCCGTGCTCGCCCTCCCAGGCAGGGGTACGGGTCGGGCCGGGTGAGACGGTGTTGACCCGCACCCCGCGCGGCCCGAGTTCCTCGGCCAGAGCCTTACCGAGGTTGGTCAGCGCCGCCTTGGACGCCCCGTAGTCGACCGTGGCGGGCTGCGGGAAGCGCCCGCGAATGGAGGAGACGTTCACGATCGCCCCCTGGCGTTCCAGCAGGGACGGCAGAGCCGCGCGGATCGCGCGGACCGCGGAGAAGAAGTTGACCTCGAACGTGTGCTGCCATTGAGCGTCAGTGATCTCGCCGAACCCTCCCAGTCGCGCGTCGAACGCGCCCACATTGTTGATCAGGATGTCGATTCCGCCGAGCAGGTCGACGGCCTGGCGCACGGCCTGGCCAGGACCATCGGCGGTGGCCAGATCCACCGCGACGGCATGCGCTCCGACGGCTTTGAGGTCTTCGCTGATCGTGCGGGAGACTCCGGTGTCAATCCCCTGAAATCGTGGAGACGGTTCTATGCCACAGCGGTCCTCAGCAGGGCCGACGAGGCTGACCTCTTCTCGATCATCTGACGTTCGAATGTGGTGGGCGGCAGCCCATCGTTGGCGCTGTGCCGCCGGGTGGTGTTGTAGAAGTCGGCGACCCAGGTGGCGATCTTCAGACGGGCCGCGCTGATCGCCCGCGCCGGCGACCTTCGCCAGGCCACCCCGCCGCAGCCGCTGCGGGCCGCCCGGTGTGCCACGCTGCTGGCCGAGCTGACGGGACTGCCGGTCGAAGACGTAGACATCAAAGCTCTGGCCGAGCGGGGCCTGGTGGAGGTGGTCGACTGGTACAAACGGTGGCCGTAGTACGACGTGGCCGCGCTGCGCGCCCTGGCCGACCCGGCCCACCCCCGCCACGGCGACCTGGTCGAGCTAGTCACCGCGCATCGCGCATGGATGGCGACATCGCTCGACGCTGCCGAGGCCGCCGCGGTCGTGGGCCGGCAGGAGCGGGACATCCAGCAGACCCTCGCCCGGCACGGCATCACCCCGGGACGGTTCGGCTGCTACGACCAAGCGGCACTGGACAGGCTGTGCCAGGGCGAGGACCTGGTGGCCGGCGTCCGCTGCGGGCAGTTCCTCGGCCCGGATGAGGCCGCCCGGCATCTGGAGATCCGCCGCAGCGACCTGAACCATGTGCTGAGGCCGGATGGCTGCACCCGGCCGACCATGTCGACTACACGGTCGGCAGGCGAACGGTGCAGGTGCCGCTGTTCGCCGTGGGCGACCTGGAGGACCTTCCGGACATGCCCGGCGTCGATTGGGAGGCGGTGCGCGCGGCACGGCCAGGAGAGCCTTCCCCGCTGCTGGAGCACACCCGGCGACCATCTGCCCCCGGACGTCAACGCCCCGTTGACACGTATCGACCGACCTCGAGGCGGCGCCTCAGCGATGGTCAGGACGTCAGGGGCGCCGAAGCGGCCGATCTGGAGGAGCGCCACATCGGGAACATCGGCGGGCCGTCGGGCATAAAGATCGGGTCGCCAAGGTCCTGATAGCCGTGGCGCAGGTAGAGCCTGCGGCTGCGGGTGCTGCTGGCCTCCAAATATGCGGGTATGCCCGCTTCGTCGAGCTTGCGGTGGTACTCCGCAAGCAGCCGGGTCCCCGTCCTCCGCCCCTGGTGCCCAGGGAGCACCGCGAGGAACGCCAGGTAGTGGTGCGGGTCCTGTGGGTGGCGCTTGTCCATCTCCTCCTCCATCCGCCTGATGCGCTCCGCGTGGGGACCGGCGAACGCCTCCACCCGGGCGTCCCGGTCGGGGGTCTCGGGAATTGGCTCGGCCCCCTTGGGGAACCACACGGCCACGGCGGACATGTCGGCCGTCGCGTGGACCTCGCCGTGGACGAGGGCGCTCTCGGCGGCCATGGAGAACAAGGGGGGCAGCACGCGGCGGCGGTCGTCGTCCGGTGGGATCGTCCAGGCCGAGATCTCCTGCTCGTGGAAGGAGGTGGCGATGATCGCGCCGATGGTCTCGGCGACTCCGGGACCGTTCTGAACGCGAATGATCTCTGTCATTTGGTCCCTCCCACGGCCGACTGGGCGCCCCTCCCGATGTTCGCGTACACCTGTGGCCGGTTGGCCCGCAGGGCGAGTCCCCATATGACGCCGAGCCCCACGGCGACGACGTAGACGAAGGGCATGATCCAGCGCAGAGGGGAGTCGGGCGCCACGCCGAGCACGACGTCGAAGTTGGCTATGACGAGCGCGATGACCACGATCAGCAGGACCGAGGAGACGCCCGGGGCGATCCTGGCCCGCCAGGCGTTCTCCTCGTGGTGGTTCTTGGCGAAGAAGACCAGCACGGAGATGGAGGTGGCCGCGAGCAGTATGAGCAGGCCCAGGCCGCCGAACGATCCAACGGTGAAGAACAGCTGGACGACCGGATCCAGGCCGAGGACCGCGTATATGACGATCGTGGCCAGCGCGATGACACTCTGCGTCAGCGAGCCGTTGATCGGCGCACCGGTCCGGGGGGAAGTGCGACCCAATGCCTCGGGCAGAACCCTCTCCCTGCCGAGGGCGAAGATGTACCGGGAGATCGTGTTGTGGAAGGCGATCAGCGCGGCGAGGAGGCTCGTCACGAAGAGGAGGGAGCCGATGGTGGCGAGGGTCGCGCCCAGATGCTGCCCGGCCAGGTTGAACAACAGGGCCGAACTCTGCTGGCGTGAGGTCTCGGCGATCTTGTCCGAGCCGATCGGCACGGTCATCGCCCAGGACGAAACGGCGTAGAGGCCGGAGATGACGGCGAGTGCGACATAGGTCGCGATCGGCACCGTGCGCCTCGGGTCCTTGGTCTCCTCGGAGAACACCACCGACGCCTCGAAGCCCGCGAAGGACGCCATGCAGATCGCGACCACCGCACCGACCCCGGGGACGAAAAGGCTGGACGGGGCGAAGACGTCCAGGCTGTAGCCCGAGGCCGCCGGGTTGATCAGGTCCGCGATGTCGAACACGACGATGACGGCTATCTCCGTCAGCAGCAGGACCGCCAGGACCTTCCCGTTCACGTCGACCCGCATGAGGCCGAGCACCCCGGTCAGCGCCCAGGCGACCAGTCCGATGACCCACCAGGGCGGAGCGAATCCGAACCAGTCGTCGATCAGCGGCTGGGCTGCCGCACCGATCATGCCGTAGAGACCCACCTGGAGCGGGTTGTAGGCCAGCAACGCGACCCACGCGGTCGCCACCCCCACCGGCCTGCCGAGTCCTCTGGCGGTGTACGCGTAGAACGCCCCGGCGTTGACGATGTATCGGGCCATCGTCACGTAGCCGACGGCGAACAGGCCCAGGATGGCCCCGATCAGGAGGTAGGCGAGCGGCACGCCCGTCACGCCGGTCGCGGCGTAGGCAGCGGTCACCGAGCCGCCGATGACAGTCAGCGGCGCCGCCGCCGAGATGACGAAGAACATCACCGATGGGACACCGAGGCGGTCCTCGGCGAGCGCGGCGGAAACGGCGCCGGCCCTACGTTCTGTCACTGACATTGGCATCCTTGTGATGAGGGGGGCGGGTTCATCGGGGGCTGATGGTGGAGTCGCCTACGGCCGCCTCGGTCTGCGCGATCAGTTCCCGAAGCGGCGCCGGGAGGGCGGCGATCGCATCAGAGACGTATCTCCGGTTCTGCTCCCACAGGACCAACCGGCTGCCTCCGGTCGCGACGAGCAGCCCCAGCAGGACGCTGTCCTGAACGTTGAGCGGCTCATCGCGGTCGATCGCCAGGTTGACGCGTCCCCTGGACAGCGCCGCGATGTTCGCGTTGACCGGTACCTGCCTCCGCGACAGCCGTCTGACCGCAGACGGGCGCAGCAGCCCGTCGGCGGTCATCCGGGCCGCCACGTCGGTGGCCGCCGTACGGGCGAGGAACTGCAGCCAGGTACGGAATCGATGCGAGGGTTCCGCGATGATGTGGTCCAGGGCGGTCCTGGTGAGCGCGTCGTCGGGCGGCGTCGCGTCGAGAACGACGAGCCGTGTCCGCCCCGCCGCCGATGCCAAGGTCGTCCGCCCGGCGAGCATCAGCTCTCCCAGGATGGCAGCGGCCAACCCCAAGCCGGTCAGGCGGGCATGAAGCCTCATCCGGCCGGACACGTTGTCATGCACGGCGAAGAACAGGTCGTTGGCTAATCGGGTTCTTGAAGGGTCGACTCCGGCCACGAACGGCGATCGTATAGCTAAATCATTAAATCTGTCATTACTTGAACGAGGATCCGGCATCGGGTAAAGGCCGACCGGCAAGAAGTGAAGAAACGGGCAGATGGCCAATGACCTGGAGCAATGCCTTGCGGACATCGCGCTGCTGGCGCTGGTCCTCAAGGACAACCCCCGCCCCGAGCGGCGTTTGTACCCCGACGTCATCGCTGCGAAGGATCACGCCGGACCTGTCCAGGTACCGGCATGACAGGTGTAGTTCTTCAACATTTGCGCCTCCCCCGAGTACGTCTACAACCTGGAGATATCGGTGCCGTCTACGGACGAGCGGCGCTCGCCGAGAAGGCCGACACCACGAAGATGACGGTTACCACCGGGTACATGGCGGCGCGGGACAAGCTCGCCGTCGCCGTCTCCGGCTGCGGGGAGGTGCAGGACGCCCCCGAGGCGTTCGAGCAGACCGTCGTCGAACCGCACGAGATGACGGCACCGGGGAGAACGAACTCGCGTTGTACGGCGCGGTCATGATGCTCCGCTCAGCGCTGCACCACCTCGGCGAAGCAACCGACCAACTCGACGCCCCCGACACCTAACGGTCGAAGCCGGCCCAGGCCACGCTGTACGCCATCACCTGGTGGACGCCCAGCCACGCGTCGGCGAGCGCCACGTACGCCGTCACCACATCGAAGCCACCGGGAAAGCTCGGCGACTTTGGCGAGCAGCTCACACGCCGCGATCAGCCGGCGCAACCCGCGAGCGGGCGTCACCTCAGAGCCCCCACATCAACCTGAACCGCCCCACAGAAAACACAAATCAGCGACAATACCGACTCTGAAGCGATTCAGCCCACGACACCGATGGACACTGGCCGCCATGGTTCTTTTTCCTGGTCGCGGCGATATTCGCCACCCGGCGAGCTCAAAAGACATCCTATTGGTCTGCTTCGCGACGTAGTCGACCACCTCGTCAGGGAACTCCGCCCGCCCGCGCGGGAACCGCCGTTGCTGCGTGAAGTACTTCAGCAACAGAGCGAAGGCCAGACGACTGCCTTCCAGTGCTCGATGAGTTCGTCCATGCCAAGCGGCGGACGTTCCATACCCAGAGATCCGCGCCAGACGCTTCGGCATTACAGAAGGTCAGGCTAGGGATCTTCGAGGTTTGGCCGGCCCATGACTGGCCATATAGGTCCTGGAGGGCCGGGTAGTACCCGTTCCTTAGCGGAGAGGGGGGCGGTGAGGACTGGGTGCGGTGCCGACCGGGGCCGGGGCCGGGGGCCGGGGTCGGCGTCGGGGTCGGGGTCGGCGTCCATCTGATCGGCGAGGATGGTCTCCAGCATGTGCAGGTCGCGCAGGGTGAAGCTGGTGTTGTCGGGCTCGGTTGCGTAGGCGCGCCAGTAGAGGCTTTCGATCTGCTGGACCTGGTTGGGGTCGAACGGCGCGTGCGGGCAGGTCGCCGTTGCGGGCCAGGGTGGTCAGGTAGGCGCGCATGTTCCCCGGCGCGCGTTCGCGCCGGATCAGCTCGATGACCTCTCTCGCCTCCCCTGGTCGGCGCCGGTCAGCTCGGTCACCGCGCGCTCCAGGTGCGAGAGAGATGAAGGGTTTTGAGGGGTCTGAAGGGAGGGGGTCTGTGTTTCCCGGACGCTTTGAGCGCAGACCTAGACCCTTTGGCAGCAAAAGGAACGTCGCACTAAACCGAGTCGGTGACGGCCACGCTGCCGAGTGGAGGTGTCGCGACCGGCGCCGTAGGCCCCGCCGCTGTCAGCTTCCGGGTTCTTGCCGATTGACGTCCTCGTCCGGGACATAGCGAAGGATGTCGCCGGGCTGGCAGCCGAGGGCTTTGCAGATGGCGTCTAGGGTGCTGAAGCGGATTGCCTTCCCACGGCCATTCTTCAGGACGGAGATGTTCGCGGCGGAGATGTTCACCGCGGTGACGAACTCGCCGACGGACATCTTGCGTCGGGCCAACTGGACGTCGATGTCGACAATGATGCTCATCAGATCACCTCGTCGAGTTCGGTGCGTAGCGCGATCGCCTGCACCAGCAGGTGCCGGCCGACAAGGGTGAGCAGGAGCAACACCACGCCTGCCGCGACGCCGCCAGCCGAGCCGAGCCAAAGGCCGAGAGTCTCCATGCCGTCGGTTGGGGAGGGGATGTCGGCGAACGTTACGAACAGAAAGAGGCCGAGGGTGACCACGGTGGCTGCGGCTGCAACCCCGACGCCGACGTTGACCCAGGTCAACGTGGGACCAGCGAACAGCGTGCCGGCACCCGCCCGCCTGAGCAGGATGATCAGCGCGAGGAGCCCGACCTGGACGCAAGCGATGAAGGTGATCGCGGCTGTCACCAGGGGCGTCTCCAGCGGTGCGTACGGCGGGAAAGCGGCGACCTCGTCGGCGGCGATGGTTGGGATGATGACGATCTGCGCGTAGAGGCCGACGATCATCGCGAAGCCGAAGCACAGCTGAAGGAGGGAGGCGAGGGTCCGAGACATATATCGATAATCGATGCTTATTTATCGTTTGTCAAGGGCGCGCCGGGCATCGGCCTGCTGCAGGGCAACTCTTCGTGCCGCCTATCGGCATTGGTCGGCCGAACCCTGCCGCAGAAACTGGGATCTCGCTCGGGATGACGTGCTGGCGGCGGTCGAAGCGGTGGACCGACGCTGGTGTGCGCGACGAGCTGCAAAGGTGGGACGGGTGGCCTGGCCGCCATGTACGCGGCGGCCGTCTGGGGCATCGACGCACGCCCTCCGCTGCTCAAGCCGGACACCGTCGGCGAGTTATCCATGCTGCACTCCACCGGCGGCGACCTGGTACGCGGCGAGCAGCGCGCCTACGCGCTCGGGTTCCAGGCCAAGGGCCGGCGCTATGGGTTCCTCAGCGCCCATGCGTTCGGCCACGACGGCTCGGCAGGCTCGGAGTCCTTCGCCGACCCCGCCAGCGGCATCGCCGTCGGCTACGCACGCCGCCGTTTCGGATTCGGCTGGTCCTACCCCGAGCACGACCGGCTCGCCGCGGCGGCGCACCGCGCCGCCACCGCCTCCTCCTAAGAGCCCCATGACCTCGATCAACGCCCGTCATCCCGAGACACGCGGCCTCGCACTGCCGGTGGAGGCCGCCGCGCAGCCGCCCCGCGTGCCTGGTGCCGGACGCGGGACACGCGACTTCCTGTTTCGTGCCGGATCACCGGCTCATGCCTTGGCGGCCAGTGGTCGCCACGCGTTCCAGGTGTCGAGCCGCTGCCGGTAGGCGGCTTCGACGACGGGATAGGGGTAGGTGCCGAGGAAGAGCCGCAGGGGCGGATCGTCGGTGTCGATCAGTTCGAGGATGACGTCGGCGGTGGCCCGGGGGTCCTGTGGTGCGCGGGCGGTCGCGCCGGCCTGGCGGGCGCGGCGGATCGGTTCGTAGGCGGCGAGGGGTTCGGTGTGGACCGCGGACGCGCCGGACCAGTCGGTGCCGTACGGGCCGGGTTCGACGATCGTGACGCGGATGCCGAGCGGGCCGACCTCCTGGGCGAGCGCTTCGCTCATCCCCTCCAGCGCCCACTTGGAGGCGTTGTACAGCCCGAGGGTAGGGAAGGCGGCCAGGCCGCCGAGGCTGGACACCTGCACGATGTGCCCGCCGCCTCGGGCGCGCATCAGCGGCAGCGCGGTCTGGGTCACCCAGAGCGGACCGAGCAGATTGGTGTCGAGCTGGGCACGGGCCTGCTCTTCCGTGACCTCCTCGACCATCCCGAACAGGCCGTAGCCCGCGTTGTTCACGACCACGTCGAGGTGGCCGAAGGCGTCGGCGGCCCGCCGTACCGCGGCGGTGGCGGTGGCCCGGTCGGTGACGTCGAGGTGGAGCGGCAGGACGCCGTCCCCGTACGCCTCGACGAGGGGCAGCAGGGCTTCGGGGCGGCGCGCCGTGGCGGCGACGCGGTCGCCGCGGGCGAGGGCGGCTTCGGCCCAGATGCGGCCGAAGCCGCGGGACGCGCCGGTGATGAACCAGGTCTTCATGCCTCCACCCTGCGCGGTCCGCCGGCCTCCAGCCAGCACCCCGGCAGGGTTACCCTTCGGATATGGCGAGCGACAACGCCTTGGGGGAATTCCTGAAGGCCAGGCGGGGACGGGTTCCGCCGTCGCGGGCGAACCCGCCCGCCATCGGCCGGCGCCGGGTGGCGGGGCTGCGCAGAGATGAGCTGGCCGGCTTGGCCGGCATCAGCGAGCCGTACCTGACCCGGCTGGAGCAGGGCATCGACCGGCACCCGTCACCGCAGGTGCTGCGGGCCCTCGCGCGGGCGCTGGAGCTGGACGCCGACGCCTCGGCGTACCTGCTGGCCCTGGCCGCCCCCGACCCCGTACGACCGCCGGAGACCGAGGTCGGCGCGGACGTGCAGCGGCTGCTCGACATGTGGGCGGGCACTCCGGCGTACGCGCGCAACCGGCGGTTCGACGTGCTGGCCGCCAACAAGTGGGCCCGCGCGCTCGCCCCGATGTACGAGCCCGGGCACAACCTGGCGCGGGAGGTGTTCCTCCGTCCCGAGGCCCGCCGGCTGTTCCCCGACTGGCAGCAGATCGCCGCGCAGACGGCCGCGGCCCTGCGTGCCGAGTCGACCCGCGCGATCCCAGGACCGCGCGGCTCGTGGCCGAACTGGAGGCCGACGAGGACTTCCGCCGCCTGTGGGCGCTGCACGACGCGCGCCCCGCCCGCGACGAGCTCAAACGGTTCGTCCATCCGGTCGTCGGGGAACTCGCCCTGCGGCGGCAGGCCCTCACCGTCGGCGGCGCCGAGCACCAGGTGATCATCGTCTACCAGGCGACGCCGGAAAGCCCCTCCGAGTCCGCCCTCGCCCGGCTGGTCTGACACTTTGCCCCGTCCGCCAGGGCCGTAGTGCCGGCCGCCGAGCACGGCGCGTGGGAGCCGTTCAGCCGGTGGGGGCCGGGTTGGCCACGGCCGTCACGACGCAGAAGCCGAACGGCCCCGTCGTGTCGTGCAGGGTGATCTGCCCCGTGGCCACCCCGGCCGCGCTCAGGTGCCCGGTGGCCTCCACTCCGATGAGCTCCCCTTCCGGCACCCGCCCCATGGTGAGCGTGTAGTCGGCGTTGATGAACCGCAGCCCTTCAGGGCCCGCGTTGCTGAGGGGGCTGGCGAAGTCGGCCGCCAGCGCCGCGCGGACGAACGGCGTTATGGGCTCGTCCTCCACCAGCGGGTACGTCTCCCGCAACCACGCCCGCCCGGGCCCGGGCCGCTCCCAGCCGGCCAGCCGCCACAGGTCGAACGGCGGCGTCCAGTAGCGGCCCCGCTCCGGCGGCCCGGACGGCGGAGCCGCGTCCCAGGCGGGCGTGACGACGGACCGCGTACCGCCGGGCTGCTCGCCCTGCCGGAGCAGCACGGCGGCGGCCCGGCCGATCACGCCCTGTTCCGTGGTGATCGTCGCGTCGGCGACGCGGATCCGGCGTCCGTCCCTGACGAGGGCGGTCTCGACCGTGACGGGCATCATCGGGCTGTTGCGGAACAGGTCCACGGTCAGCCGGGCGAAGTGCAGCCCGGGCTCCGCGTACCGCTCCTCGATGGCACGCGCGGCCAGCCCGCCGAGAAGGCGGCCGTGCAGCATGTCGGGGGACCATGGACCGTGTGCGTGCGGCGCGGGGACGAGTTCGTCCCGCTTCCGCGCGAAGAACGCTGAGGACACAGAACTAAATTCTAGATCAATTGCTGTCCAGTTCCTACGCTTTTGCGAGGAGTACGATGAGGCGCGCTGGGAACGACGCCGCCGGACGATCGCTGACGACCACGGTCGGAGTGGAAGATCACCCGCCCGGCCGGACGGCGGCGAACGTAGGTCTGCCGCAACGCCTCGGCCACCAGATCGGTGCGCAGGTGATCGGCCGCCGCCCAGCCCACCACCCGCCGCGAGGCGATGTCGATCACCGTGGCCGGATACAACCACCCCTGCCCGGTGGCGATGTAGGTGACATCCCCGCACCAGCGGGCATCGACCGCCGAGGCGTCCGGAGCGAAGTCCCAGCCGATCAGATCCGCCCGGACATGCGCGTGCGGATCCGCGACAGTCGTCCGCCGCCCGCGCCGCCGATGCCGCCCGGCCAGTCCCAGCACGCGCATCAGCCGGGCCACCCGACCGAGACGGGGTCCACCGCAGGCCGCGGCGGGCCCCGTCCTCGTCACCGGCAGCCGCTACAGTCGGCGGAACATGTACTTGGCCCGACAGCCTCACCTACCAGCACCTGAACGATCACCCAGGTGCCCGATCCAAGCCCACAAGCACGTCGCGAGGATTCCTCTCCCTCTCTGCCAAACTGGTGTGACACATGAGGAGGCACAAACGATCGCACTCGATCTGATGACCCTCGTCATGACGGGCCGCAGCCGAACGCCGATCTTCGAAGCTCCAGCTGCGGTCAGCGAGAAGCGAGGCTGCCATCCCCGGTGCCGTCACCATCACCCGGAGGACGTCTGCGACAGCGGCACCCTCGATGGGGCCCGCATGCGAGGGGACCAACCAGCCCGCGAAACCGAAGCCCGCATTGGCGAACTGATCCGCAATCCCAAGAGAGGTTCCGGGTAAAGGACCCGCACAGGTTAGCCATGGCCCGCGCAGCGGACGCGCGGGCTGTGAGGTCATCGCGATCGCCCTCCCGCACCATGGTCAGTCGGTCGCGGGACGCCAGTGGGCCGCACTGCGCACGGCGCCCACGCCTGCCGCCAGGCCGATGGACACGGCCAGGACGAGGGCTCCTGCCGTACTCGCCAGCAGGAGGGGCCAGGAGAAGACACCCGTGTTCGACATGGCGATGAAGAACAAGCCCTGCCAGGCCGCGACGGCCGCGCCGAAGATGAGGGCGATCGTGGTGGGCAGAGTCAGGTTCCACACCGCCGTGCCGAACAGGAAACGGCGCCGGTCGTTGAGCACCGCCAGCGGTGCGACCGCGGTGGTGAACACGAGAAACTCCGCGGCGGAACTGAACGCCATGGCGAGCGCCAGCACCCCCAAGGTGAGTACGGTCAGCAACCGTACCCAGTCCGCCATGGCGACCAGACGCTGGGAGCCCAGAAGCCAGCTGTCGTAGGGACGGGCCACCTTCGCCATGCCGAAAGCCTCGCGAGCGGTCTGCTTCACCTCCGCGGCCAGGTCCGTCGTGCCCAGCGGAGACACCACCGCTATCTCGTCGTACCCCGTTCCGGGGGTTTCTCGGATCTCGACCTCATTTCCGGTACGGAGGTATTGCCCCAGCACTTCGGCGCGTACATCGCCGTCGGCCAGCCGGGGTTTTCGCGTGGGGCAAGCGATGCCGAGCGCTGTCACGTCCGGGCACGAGCCATGCAGGACGGACGCGTCCCTGCGGGTAACCGGGAACGCATGTGCGGTGTCGGGCAGCGTACGGCGAAAGGCGGCCAGGGCGGTGGGCGTGCCTGATTGTGGCGTGACCACCAGCACTGAGTCCTGCAACCGCTGCCGCATGAGCTGCGCGTTCTGCCCGGAGTCGCCGAGACGGCTGGACCATACCTGGGCCTGGGTCACCACACCCAAACCGATGACCACCACCGCGACGACCCGGACCACGACCCCCGGGCGTGCCTGAGTCCAGCGGCCCGCGATCAGGGCGGCGCCCCAGCCCACCCGTCTCCCGTACGCCGCGGCAGCGCCGCCCCAGCGGCGGATCGCCACCCCGACCGCCGAAGGCAGCATCCCCCACAGCAGGGCCGTACCACCAACATAGGCCAGGAACCCGACCACCTTCGGCAGGTAGGGCGCAGCCACGATCGCCACCAGTGCGAGCAGGCCCGCATAGAGCCGCCACCGGGGGATGGCGTCCGCGAACGTACGCGGGCGGGTCGACTTCCCGTCCGAGGTATACCGGTGCAGCCCCATGACCATGCACAGCATCAACGCCAAGACAGCGACCGCGACGATTGCCGCTGACCCCGCCCACTCGCGAAGATCCGCCGGATGAGCGACCTGGTCGACTACTGGGACGCGGATCGGCACCGCGGACATCACTGCGTACGGCACGGCACCCAGGGCCGTGCCGATCGCCAGAGGAACGACGGCCTCCCCGGCATCCATAAGTGTCCGGTGCCGCCGTCCCGCGCCGAGCGCGGCCAGCAGGTGCAGACGCCGGTCGCGCGCGGTCGATCCGCAGCGGGCGGCGACCACGAGTAGTACGATCGCCGCGCCGCCGAACGTGAACCCGATCGCGCTGAGCAACTGGCCAACTGAGACCCGGTCGGCCGTGTCCCCCATCGGGGTGGCACGCGCCGAGCCGATCCGAGTGATCTCGAACCACCCCCGGTGGTCGGTGACCACCGGTCGGACATACGCCAGCCGCTCGGAAGGCGTGGCCAGGCCCTCGGCCTCTATGGTCCCCGCCATTTCGCCGTACCGCCGGGTGATGCCCTCCGCCGCGCCGGCGCGGATCAGCTCCGGCGAAAGGAACACCTCACCGCGCTTCGGCCAGCGGGGGATACCCGGAGGTGGCGCAACGGCAGGCGATTCCGGCTCCAGGTAGACCACCTGATGCGGAATCGTTTCGATGGAGTCGCCGGCCCATTTGTAGCGGGCGACCACCGGGTCGCCTTTTCGCGCCGGCTCGGCGCCGCGGGCGAGTTCACGCCGATCCCAGCCGTCATAGGTGGCGATGACCGCGACCCCGGCCATGACCACCAGCGTCACGGTGAATGCGGCCGCCACAAGCGCCGTGAAGCGGAGCCTGCTCCCCTGCCCGCGGCCCGACGCGGCCAGGCCCAACCGAAGCAGGTGCAGGGCCGCCGTGGAGTCCCTCACGCGTGGTCCCCGACGAAACGACCCGCCATCAGGTCAAGCCTGCGGTCCGCCCTGGCGGCGATGGCTTGGTCGTGCGTCACGATCAGCACCCCGCGCCGCCGTCGGCGCGGCAGCGTGAACAGCAGATCGGCGACGGCGTCCCGGCTGTCCTGATCCAGTGCACCGGTAGGCTCGTCCGCGAGGATCAGCGGAGGGTCGTTGATCAACGCCCGTGCCACAGCCGTACGCTGCCGCTCGCCACCGGACAGATGAGCGGCCGGCGTGCCGTCCACCGGGACACCCAGATCCACCAGCAGGCCACGGGCGGAATCAAAGGCCGCCTTGCGGCCGACCCCGGCGAGAAGGGCGGCGAGCGCCACGTTCTCCACCGGTGACAACTCCGGCAATAGTTCACCGAACTGGAACACCATGCCGAGGTGCTTGCGCCGGTACTGCGCCAGGCGGCGTCGCGGCAATGCGGTGATATCCTCGCCCATCACCCAGATACGCCCGTCCTCGGGCTTGGTGAGTCCCAACACACAGGTGAGCAGCGTCGTCTTCCCGGTCCCGCTCGGCCCGCACAGCACCACCGATTCACCGGCCCACACCGAAAGGTCGAGGTCCACGAATATGTCCGCAGTCGCGGTCGAATAGCACAATTTCTCGATCTGCAGAAGCGGCACCGAAGGCACGTTGGCCAATATGTTCACCTTTCCGTATAGGTGGGATGCCGGGCAAGCACCGCGCCTTGCCCGGCATCGATTCACTCAGCGCCGACTGCTAGGAACCCCACTCGCTGCAGTTATCCGGCCAGGCAGAGATAGTCTCGCACGCCCGGAGCCGAGTGACCGTGGAGCCCGTGTTGCTATCGACGTAGTCACCATCCGATCCCTCCAACCCGTAGGAGCGCTGGTTGTCTGGAGAGGCACTTCGGAAGTACTGGTTGTACACGTGGCACGGGTTGGTCGCCCAGCAGTGATTGATGAGGCGTACCACGTTGCTTCCGTATGTGTACGACTGGGCGGACCCGCTGCTGTTGGTCACGTTGATCGCCGACGCGCCTGCCACCGGGGCCACCGCCAAGGCCGCGAGCACCGCGCCCGCCAGAATGGCAAGCGGCCTTACGGGTCGCCTTAACCTGCTCAACACAGGTATCCTCCTTCTCGCATCGTTGGATGCGCTGTGGGCGGGGCCTCCCAAAGCTTTCCGCCCACAGCCTGACTCTTCACCGTTGATCTTTACACTCCCTGGACCACTTGATCAAGTGCAGCGTGAAGTTGAGCAACACACCTACAAATTTGAACCTTTTAAGGTGATCGTTGATCACGCTGGGTAGCATCCCGGACGAACTCTCGCCCTCCAGTCGCAGAAATCGGGGATGTCAACCAATTGCTGGCCATGATGATGTTGCAGTTGATGCGCCATCGAATTCGGCCCGTCCGGAATTAGATTATAAGCGCCCTTGATCACTGCCACACTCTGCCAGGACGTACCGCTTTGCGGCCTTCAGGACACGCCTGACTCCATAGAAGTGCCAGGCCGTGACTACGGCTGCCGTGCCGTATCGCATGCACGCGAGCAACCATCGAGCAACCACAAACCTATGCCCGCCACACAAACCCTACACTCCCGGAAACGGGCAATGTCCCGCCCGAGGCTGTTGGAAGTAGGTCCCTGTCACCGCTTCCTCGGGACGAGGTAGTCAGCCGCAGATTTACCGCGAACATGCACATGACCAAACTGGTCAAAGGGTCGAGGGGTCGAGGGGTCGAGGGGTCGCGAAATCTAGGCGATCTCGAACGGGGCGCCACCACAGAATTGCGACTTGACTCAATACCCCTGGGTGCATCCAGCCATCGAACACTTGCACCGGAGAGCTACAACGCCTTCAATACGTTCGGCACCAGTTCAAGGCACTCCTGGCCATCACCGCAGACGGTAGAATCCGGAGCAGTTCCAAAGCTCAGTATGTGTGGGAACATTCACGTCCGCGACCGACGGATAATTCGGGAAAGGCTACCTCGATAAGTCGAGCCGAGCCTGGTCACCACCCCCTCGAACGGCCCAGGGCCATGCCTGAGCCTGCTCACATGGTTCTCGGGGAGCAGCACGTGGTCGCCGACCTTTAGTTGATCGGATCCTGTCCAGCGATAGCCATAGCCGTCGACCTCGACCACCTGGTCTCCGTTGAACTCGTAGTAGCGTGAAACATCTTCGAGCATTCGTTCCAGGTCCTTGACCTTCGCGCGAAGGCGGTCCAGTTCTTCCCGTTCGGCTCGCGCCGTACCAGCGCCCAACTGCTTGCCAAGGGCGAGCCCGGCCTCCCAGCCCTCTGCACGGGCCGCAGTCAAGGCGCGGTCGTTTTCAGTAGCGTGGAGCTTGCAGGCCATGTCGTGGCCATACACGACCTGCTTGCAAGGCGTGCCAGCCTTGGTCTGGCGTCCGCATGTCCGAGGCCTTACCCCTGATTCCTGCATGATTGCGCTACCTCCACGATCCGACACGAAGACTAAGCACAGTCGCCAGTGTCACCGAGAATAGCCACAAACTGCCCTGCTTACACGGGTTCGTGGTAGCAGGCACCGTTGCGAAGCCCCTCCAAATCGCTTGAACCCAGGCAGGCCGCGACTGCTCACTAGTACAGAGCTGGCTAGTGGTGGAACGCATGGTCTGTGTCCGGTCAGTTCTCCTCTTCTTCTTCCGCCTCCCACGCACGAATCTCTTCCTCGATCTCCTTTTTGTGCTCCTCCCAGGCCACGCGAGCAGCGTCGACGTGGGCACTTCGCTCAGGCGTCCGCTGCCGAACGGCCACGGCCAACAGCAGGTCAAAACCGCTTGCGTCCGGCAGGACGACGACCGACCCACCGTCCACCGTCATACCTGTGCGGATCAAATCCGCCTCGAACACCTCATCAAGCTCTCCTACCTCCTCCTGTAGCAGGTCGAGCAGAGACCAGGCGAAGGTTGCCGAGGAGACAGGATCGTCGTCCTGGAAACTAGGGAACGCTTCCCCTCCACGGCTGTGGTCACGGCAGCAAACTTTGACCAGGATGTCTTGTCCTGCTTCACGCTCCAGCACGACGACCGAACCAGAGTCCTCTTCAACCAACGCAATCCGTTCGCCGCGGAGCGTGTAGCCAAGGATCACATTGAGTTCCGCTTCACACCGCGCGAGCAACTCGAAGATTCCCCAGGCCATGGCAAGGGATTGGGAACGATTGTCGTCGATGAGGTCCTGCTGCCCATCCACGGCGAAGGTCAGCGGACGGATCGAAGTTGCCGTATGCATCCAGTGTTGCGCTTCGCCCGACCATGCTTCCCACCAGCGATCGGGGTGGAGTGGGGAGGTGACGAGGCGTCCGTCGATCTGTGCGGGCGCCAGCATATGTGCTGCGTACCGTGGCTTCTGAAGCATCCGCAATGCCTGCACGAGACGAGGAGAAATGAGCATCCGCCTGATCTTTGACCAGGACCAGTTCCGCTCTTGATCACGGGGATACCGCGTGTAAGCGTACTCGGAGACATTCGTCAACTCCCCCAGCGAGGCGGAGGTAAGAGCGATGTACAGTGCCGCCGCTTCGGCCAGATTCCGAGCACCGGGCACGTGCCCTGAGTGCAGTTGGCTGCCAAGATTCTGCGAAGTCGACAAGAAGCGTCTCAGCCACTGGGGACGTTCGGAAACCTTCATAAGGATCGCGTCCGGCAGTTCGCCTAAAACGTGGGAATCCCAGATACTCTCGTACTCGAGGTGGAAGCTCTCCCCGTTCATCGTGAGTTCTGTCCCTAGCATGTGGGCTTCCGAGGGAGTCAGCGGGTCGCCCCGGAACCGGGTATTGAACAGAGGCACCCACGAGTCGACTGGCTGCACGATAGCGGCGAGCACTTTGCGGATCTTGCTCCTCGTTGCTTCCCCCACCGCATCGAGGTCTGCTTCTCCTCGCCGCCAGGTCGCTAGGGAGATGCCGGCACGACGGGCGGCATCTGCCTGACTGAGTCCCAACGACTCCCTTGCAGCCTTAACGTCCTCTTTTACGATCACAGATCCTCCTGAGTGCTCACTGAGTACTCAGACTCTACTCGGGCAGACTCCAGCGCGCCAGGAGAATGACAAAAGTAAGGGGGAGAATCACATCGCCGGATCGTCATCTCCGGCGAGCCCGGTATGGGCAAGACCACGCTGGCAGGTGCAACTGCTGTTGCACTGCCAGCCACCCGCGCCGCCGACCAGGCCACCGGAGGTGAGGGCGAGGTCGTCCCGGTGCCGGTCCTGCTGCCGCTATCCGGCTGGGACCACACCGTCCACCCTGGCCTGCAGGAGTGGCTGGCCGCCCGGCTGGCCCGAGATTACCCGGCCCTTCCGCCCCCGAACTCGTCACCGACACCGCGGGCCGCGGGCCGCGCGCGTGGTCGTGGTGGTTGCAGCGCCGCTGTTGACGACACTTCATGCTGCTCAGCGGTCGGCTGCGCCAATCTATTGTGATGTGCGCAAACGGCCAATGCTTGACCTTGTTCCACATCGACGCCCGTACGATGCCCCGCCCCTAGGACGAGTAAGTCCGCCTAAGTCGGGTCAGTGGTCGTAGGCGATCAGGGATCGGGTGATGGGCTGGCCGGTGGCGCGGTTGTGCCAGATGGCTGCGGTCAGGGCCAGGATGCGCTGGACGATGCGGGCGCCGACGCCGATGACGGTCCTGGCGCCGTGAAGCTCCAGGCCGAGCTGGCCCTTGAACTCCGGCGGATACGACTTCATCGCCACCTGGAACTCCTTGTCTCCGGATCTCCATCATCCGGTACTCAAGGGGTCCACGCTTCGGGGCGAGGGCCGGGGGTCGTCACCGGAGACGCCCGGCGCATCGCGCAGCTCCTCCCCGACCTGCGCGGCAAGGCCGGCTTAGTGCTGACCTCTCCTCCCTACGGTCTGGCCACCCACGGCCACGTCCGCTCCACCCGCGACAGCGGACAGCCCGGGGTCCGCAAATGGAACCACCACTACACCGACCGGGCAGCGGCAGCGGCCGAGCAACCGCCGCCCTCATCACCACCCCAGCCCCGCCACCGATTTCCGCCCGCGCAGGCCGGTTGGAACGGCAGGGGCGTACAGCGCGGCCACGGCGGCTGAAGGTCGCGGGGGACGACACCACAGCCCACACCTGACCGAGACGGGCCCGCTGCGAGCTGCGGCGGGCCCGCCCCTGTCACCGGCAGTCGCCACGATCAGCCGGAAATGAGCTTGATCAGGAACAAGCGGCCACATGCCCCACCCGGGCATATCGCCCGAAGGGCTCGGCACTCGGCCACCGCCGCCTCAGATGCCAGCGCCTAAACGATCATTCATGTGCCCGGTCCGTGCCCGCGAGCAACCGGCAAGCGACCACACGAGATCAACCACTCGCCATGGGGGAGGAAGCGCTGGTCAGATGGGGTGGGGATGGTGGGGCGCCAGGGGCTCGAACCCTGAACCTACAGATTACTGTAAAAGTATGCGGACTTAGTGTCAGTCAATGCCCGCAGGCTATCCATTCCTATTAGACTGCCCGGATTTGCCGCTGTCAAAGTCCCCGCTGGTGATGCGCAATGCCGTCCCGTATCGCGTACCAATGAGCAATCGCCGAGCAACCCTCAGTTGCCCCATCGGGTTTACCCAAACACGATTACATATGCTTGACGCTAGCCTTAGGTAGAGTGCCCGAGCTGCTGGGGGCCGAGTAACCAGGGCGCATCAATGGCCGCTGGACACCGGGAGCTGAACTCCCTCTGCGTGCTTGGTCAAGGATCGGCTTCTGAACACGTCGAGGCCGACTGTAAGCGTTGATCAAGAAAGCCAGCCTGCTCTACACTTTTCGCAGATGATTGCATCGCGGATCGCACGGCCACTTCAGAGGAGCGTTCTTTCCTTGTCTTTCCCTCCCGGCGACATGGTCGCCGCCGTCGGCACGCACCTGCACTTCCAGAGTCTGGAGCGGTTGCTGCATGAACGCCACCTCGAGCTGGGCGACCGAGTCCACCTCAACTCCACCGGATCCCAGCTGTACCTGATGGTCAAACTGCCAGGCGACCGAGGGGTCGTGCTGAGCCAGTCAAGACTCGGCCACGCATTCGTATGGCTGATCGTCGATCCGGTGCTGGGCAGTGAGCCCTCCATCTGGCCGCTGGCCACATCCAGCGAGGTACTCGTCGACGCCATTCACGCCCACGCTACTGCCCACCTCGCCGGAGTGCCGGTAGCGTCGCCTTGGCGCTGGCACGAGAGCGAACCGTCGGACATGACCGAGCTCGCCGACCTCCTGTCCGAACGAGGAGTACACGTCCAACGGGTGGCGGCCGGGAACCGATACTTCGCCTATGGACCGCGCTACGAGCCCAAGCTCCACATCGCAGACGGGCGTGAAGGAGCCTACGTCGAGGCCAGGCTCTCCGGCATTTTCGTCCGGGTCTCCATCAAGGCCAGCGTCGGCTGGCTGGTCGACATGTACGACCCGGAGCGTGAAGCCTGGACGCGTGTCGATCTCGGCGGTTCCCTAGGGTGCAGGAAACTTCCGACGCCGGGCATGCCGCGCGCCGACGTTCCTGTGAGCCGGATCGCCGACCTAATCTGCGATGGGCCGAAGGCATGGGTCGAGAGCGGCGCTCCCTGGGAGACGTCCAAGCCGTCGCGAGCATCCGTCGAGACGTGGTCCGACGTAGAGGGATCTCTGTTCCTCACCGAGCCGGCCCTACGGCCGGCAGGCGCACGGGAACACCTGGACGCCGTTCTGGAGCAGCTCACGACCTTCGGCTTCGGAGACATCCGCGAAGGCGGACCGGACAGTCTGATTCACTCCGACACCTATCACGTCGAGTGGAGCGGCGGGACCAAGGACCTGTCAAAGTCCGAGATCCAGCGGCTGAACGGCTTGGCCGCAGCGGCTGGCGGAGAACTGCCGAAAAGGCTGATTGTGATCACCAATGGCAGGATCAGCGGACCAGCAGCGGAGTTCGCGGACAAGGCCAAAGCATTCGTGTACGGCCTCAACCCCGCGACGGGCAGGCTCAATCCCCTGAACTCACGCGCCCGTGACCTGCTGCCGCCCCTCACGGAGCCGAGCAGATACATCCTGGAATAGCTTGTGCCCTTCGGATGACGACGTCGCGAGGGGCTATGACCCTTGTCAGCGCCGCAAACGGTCGAGAGCGGTCGGCAGGCTGCCGTCGCTCCAGTAGTCCTCACGCCAGATGATCGTGATCACCCCGACGATTCCGGCAAAGCCGGACAGGTCACCCCCGCCGGTGCTTCGGGTGACAACGGCGGGGCGTTCGTGAAAATCTTGGGGTATGTCGCCGATCCCTCATGAGCGCGCTCACCGCCCCCAATTAGAGAAGATCACCGAGCTCGCGTCGCGTGTCAGAGCGGGGGAGATCAGGCTTCCGAAGTTCCAGCGGCAGTTCGTGTGGAAGGGCCACCAGGTCCTCGATCTCCTCGACTCGATCTCACGGAACTACCCGATCGGCAGCCTGTTGCTGTGGGACAGCGAGTTGCGGCTGGCGAGCGACCACGACATCGCGGGCATCGAGATCGACCAGGCGCCGAACCGTGAACGTACTGCCTACCTGCTCGACGGCTGCCAGCGTCTGTCGACCATCTGCGGGGCGCTGTACTGGGAGCCGAAGGGCGATCCGAAGAGCCTCTGGAACCTGGTCTACGACTTCGAGGAGGAACGTTTCGCGCACCGGAAGGACTTCGACGAGCCGCCCGCGCACCAGATTCCGCTGAGGCTGCTCGCCCAGCCCTATCAGTACGCCAGGTGGGCTTCGAAACGGCTTCCTGATGAGTTCGAGGAGGCTGCGGGGCAGCTGTTCGACAACTTCGCGAACTACGAGACTTCGGTCGTGACGCTGAAGACGGCCTCGATCACTGAGGTCGGCCGGATTTTCGAACGGGTCAACACGCGCGGCACACCGCTGACGGCGGTCCAGGTCATCCGCGCGGTGACCTGGCGCAGCGACTTCGATCTCCTCGACGCCATCGACGGCGTCCGCGACGTGCTCGCGGCCAAGAACTACGGCTTGATCGACCAGATGCTGCTACTCCGCGCGATCTCGGCGGCGGCCGGACTCGGGTTCGCCAAGTCCGACATGGAGCGGCTGCCGTCCGTGGGCCATCAGCGTCTCCTGGCGGCCATCGAGGAGACCGAGGAGGCCGCAAAGAAGGCCGTGGACTTCCTCACCACCGAGATAGGCACTCCGACGGCCGCCGCGCTGCCCCACGCCAACCAGCTCGCCGTCGTCATCGAGATCTTCCGGCAGATCCCGAGGCCGAACGGCAAGCAGTTCGCCCAGCTCCGCAGCTGGTTCTGGCGGACTGTCCTCGGCGGCTACTACGAGGGCTGGAATCCACGGAAGATGGCGGCAGACCTCGCAGCGGTGACGGCGTTCGCGAAGGGCGAGACCAAGGGCATCGAGGTGGACGTCCCGCCGCCCAGCACGCGGCTGTGGGCGGGTAAGTACGACCGGGGCACCGCGCCGCAGAAGACGTTCGCGCTCATGCTCGCGGCACGGGGCCCCGTCGACCTGATCACCGGGGCGGCCATCGACGTGGGGAAGACCCTGGCCGGGGACAACTACCTGCAGTTCCACCACTTCTTTCCCAAAGCGGCCCTCCTACGCGACGGCATCAGGTTCGAGCAGGCCAACGTCCTCGCGAACATCGTCATGCTGACCGCGATCAGCAACCAGAAGTTCTCCGACCTGCCGCCGTCCGCCTACCTGAAGGCCGAAATCGACTTCAGTGACGAACGGACGATCCGCGAGCGGCTCGACACCTGCCTCGTCTCCGCGCCCGCTTTCGACGCGGCCATGCGCGGCGACTACAAAACGTTTCTCGCCGCCCGGTCGGAGACCCTGCTGGAGTGGGCGAGGGACCTCATCCAGCGCGGCCTGGCGACGGAGGCCGCGCCGGCTGAGCTCGACGAGGAGAGCCTGCGGCTCGCGAACGAGGTCGAGGTCGTGGACGAGGACACCGACGACTGAGGTCCGGGCGGCGGTGTTCGGGACGGCCACGTTCTGTCGGTGCCGGATGGTCTCCTAGTGATGGGAGGTGAGTCCGATGCGCGTCACTGATCTGCCCGAGGCCGACCGACCCAGGGAACGGCTGCTTGAGCACGGCCCGCGTGCGCTTGCCGACCGGGAGCTGCTGGCGCTGGTGCTGGGTGAGGGCCGTCCCGGCGTGGACGTCATCGAGCTCGCGTCCCGGCTGCTCGCCGACCATGGCGGGCTGGCCGCGGTGGCGGCGGCCGATCCGGGCGCGCTCCAGCGATCGGCGGGGATCGGCCCGGCCAGGGCGGCCCGGCTGACGGCGGTGTTCGAGCTGGCGCGACGCGCGGCCACGCCGCCGCGCCTCGGCCGGATCACGGCCACCGAAGACATAGCGGTCGCCGCAGCACCGCTGCTGCGTGGTCTCCGGCACGAGAGGGCGGTCGTGGTCGTCTGCGACGCTGGCGGCCGGATTCTGAAGACGGCCACGCTCACCGACGGCGCGGCGGATCGCGCCCAGATCCCAGTCCGCGACGTCCTGAGCCTGGTCCTCGCTCTGGGTGGCGCCCGTTTCGCAGTAGCGCACAACCATCCGAGCGGCCGGACGGAACCGAGCGAGGCGGATGTCCGGGTGACCGCCCGCCTCCGCGATGCCGCGACCACGGTCGGGCTCCGCCTGCTCGACCACGTCATCGTCACCGAGACTTCGTGGGCCAGGATCCCGTGACCATTGCACCGGTCCCGGTCCAACCGGTGAGGACGGCTCGCACGAGCCCATCCGGTCGCCGACCTCGACGAGCCGGTCGGGCGGCCCCGGCAGATAGACCCACCAGGTGCCCGTCGCACGCCCGTACCAAGCCCACACGCCGGGAGCCCATCGGCGAAGCTCCGCCGACGGACTTACGCGCCAATCGGCTCTGACCAACAGGACGGGCAAGACCTGAGGCCGCGCCCGTCACTCACAACCGCCCGTTGAACGCATAGTTCAGGAGAGCGGATCCAAGGGCCTTTAGCTCTCGATCTTGCGTCGCGGACGCCGCAAGGCAACTGGCCAGTGAATCAAGCGCATCGGCGAGCCGTCGTTGTTCTGGAATCGGTGGAAGCGGTACCTCAGTCGCAAGGAGTCGTTCGGGACTGACTCGCTGCCGTCTGGAACCCATGCCCGTGGTTTTGTCGCGGAGCGCGGCATGGAGGACCGGCCACGTAACCAGGTGCTTGACATATCGGGGGTCGGCTATGTCGGCGTTGATGGCGAATGTGGGGAATTCGTGGGAGACATACAACCCGTCGAACTCGTCAGGAACGATAGCGAGGGCGCCTTCCCAGCCGAAGAGCCTGCTGTAGATGAACTGCCCCGCCCTTAGGCGGTTGTACTTTGCGTACTTTGTCTCGGAACCTTTAATTGGTGGCCGAGTGAACATCCCGCGACCGTGGCTATAGATGCCAGCCGTTCGATAGAGGGTGTCCGCCTCGACGGGCACGGAGTCGTTGACAGGTATTAGGAAATCGCGTATCCGCGTAGGATCCCCTGCGCGTGTGATCAGCGAGCTGAAGAGGGCGCGACGAGCGGCCTCGGCAGTGTCCTTAAGCCGCCCGATCTGCCCCATCTTGGCTGTGGCGGCGTCGAGGCGGGCGGCGATGCGGCGCTGCTCGCCCAGGTCTGGCAGGGGGACTGGGGTGGACATGAGGGTGGTGGGGGTGGTGCGTTTGCGGCGCACCATGGAGCCGCGCGGGGTGAGGCGGTCCCATAGTGTGGGCCAGCTGACGAGGTGGGAGATGTAGCGGACGTCGGCTTCCGCCTCGATGATGTCGAAGACCGGGTATTCCGGGGAGACGTGCGCTCCGGAGAACTCTTCGGGGACGACGGTAAGTGCGCCTTCCCAGGCGTTGAGTTTGCTCATCACGAGTTGACCGGTGTTGAGACGGCTGAGCGCCTTGTAGGCGGTTTCGTTGCCGGTGATGATCGGGCGTTTGATCAGGCCCTTGCCGAAGCTGTAGATGCCCGCGATGCGGTATTCGTGGTCGGCATTCACAGAGACCGAGCAGCGCGCGAGCGTGATGGCCTCACCGAGGGGGCGTTCCGGAAGCGCCATCAGCGGTCCTCCACGTCTTTCTGGAGAGAGGTGAGAAGGCTGAGGACCTCCTGCTCGGTTTCGATCAGCTCGGCAAGAAGTTCGGTTGGCGACCGGTGCGACAGGTCGTCGGTGGTGTTCGGGTTGGTGAGGTCGAGGTTGAAGCCGGAGGCGAGGAGGTCGGCGATCGGAACGCGCCAGGTGTGATCGTTCTCGATACGATCGACGCGGTCCGGGCCGCCCCACCATGCGGCGGAGGACTCGAATTCCTCGTAGCGCATGGGCTTGGTCTTGGCGTAGCCGCGGCTGCCCTCGGGTGGGGTGATCTCGTAAAACCAGGTTTCCTTGGTGGGGCCAGTCTTGTCGAAGAAAAGGAGGTTGGCGGGGATCTGGGTGTAGGGGGCGAAGACGCCTTGGGGGAGGCGGACGACGGTGTGGAGGTCGCACTCCTCGAGGAGCTGTTTGCGGATCTTGGCGCCGACGCCCTCGCCGAAGAGGGCGCCGTTGGGGAGGACGATGGCGCAGCGGCCGCCGGGCTTCAGTTTCTTGATGACGGCGTGGAGGAAGAGCCAGGCCGTTTCGCGGGTCTGGTAGCCGGAGGGGAAGCTCTTGGCGATCGAGTCCTCCTCTTCGCCGCCGAAGGGCGGGTTAGTGAGGATGACGTCGACCTGGGAACCGGGGCCCTTCTCATCGATCATCACGCGGAGGGAGTTGGCGTGGAGGACCTTCGGGGAGGGGATGCCATGCAGGGTCAGGTTCATCATGCAGAGCAGGAACGGCAGGGGCTTCTTCTCGATGCCGCGGATGTTGTTGAACAGTTGCTGCTGGAGGACCTTGCTGGTGGCCTGCGGGAACAGTTCGGTGTAGGCCTCGACGAGGAAGCCGCCGGTGCCGCACGCCGGGTCCATGATCGACTCGCCGAGTTTGAGGAAGGTCTGCTCGACCATGAAGCGGATAACGGGCCGCGGGGTGTAGAACTCGCCGGAGTCGCCCGCGGCGTCGCGCATCTGCTTCAGTAGGTCCTCGTACAGGAACGCCATCGTGTGGATGTCGTCGCTGCTGTTGAAGTCGATGCCGCGGATCTGGTTGACCAGGTCGCGGAACAGGTAGCCCGACAGCATCCGGTTCTGGACGCCGGCGAATACCTGGCCGAGGATGTTGCGCGGGTCGCCAGGCACGTCACTGCGCATGCTCGCGAGTTCCGGCAGAAGCTTGCCGTTGACGAACGCCAGCAGTTCCGCGCCGGTGAACGTCTCGTCGTCGGCCCAGGCCCGCCACCGGTACTCCGGTTTGATGATCGGGTCTTCGCCGAACACCTCACGTTCAGCCTCCAGCGCGTCGAAGGAGCGCAGGAACAGCAGCCAGGACAGTAGGGGCAGGCGGTCCAGGTCGCCGTTGAGGCCCGCGTCCTTGCGCATGATGTCGCGGGCCGACTTGATGACGGCCGACAGACGAGCGCGGGAGGTCGTGTCCTGCTTCTTCGCGGGTGGGGCCATGGTCGTCAGAGATCCTTGTTCGTCGGCTGGATGTTCAGATCGATGAGGGTGCGGGCGAGAGTCGTCACGCGGAAGCCGTCGCGGTGCTCGACGTCGGTGGGGGGCAGGTAGGCGCGGTGGGTGAGCACGGCGGGGTCCCGCTGGCGGAATCCGGGCGGAACCGTCATGTGCACGACGGCCGGGTCGACCGGCGCGAGGCCGTGGACGCTCAGGGCTGTCCCGTGGGAGAAGACCGCGCGGTCCAGGCTCCACAGGGACCAGCGGACCAGATGGTCCAGGTCGCTCGACGGGAGGTCGGCGTATTCGCGGAAGCGGTACAGGCCCCGGTCGATGCGCGTCCAATTGCCCCGGCGGACGTGGAAGTACTGCGACTGATAGGAGTAGCCGTCGAGCAGCGCCTGGGCCGCCGTGAAGAAGCCGCGCTGACGGGCGGCCCGGCGCCAGAGCCGGGTCCGGGGTTCCTCTTCCCGCTGCCTCACGGTCACTAGGCTAGCGTATGTGAAACTTATAGTCACTTTTAGTTTTGTGCACGATGCGGGTCTCGCCCTGTTTGCCCCAAAAGAACTCAGGAGGCTTCGTACAGCTGAGCGCGCAGGTGGTCGACGGCGGTGCGCAGCCCGGCGCCGGAGCGGTCACCGAAGAGCTCCGCGATCTCGACGACCGTGCCGAACTCCTGGTAGGCGGGGGAGTCCATGGACTGAACTTCCAGTTCGCTCTCGTCGTGCGCGGAATACTGCGCCAGCACGCGGTCGAGGATCGCGCGGGCCTCAAGGGCGAACGATTCCAGAAACTCACGGTGCTGGAGCTTGAAGCGGAGGGCGCGTTCAGAGCGCGACAGCACGGGGAGGCCCCAGCCGAGATAGATCAGCAGGTCGATGGCGTCGGCGTCGGGACGGCCCGTCAGCTCACCGAGGTCGGCGGTGCTGATCCCGATAACCTCCAGGCGCTCCCGCAGCTCCTTACGACTCCGGCTATGCGCCCACTGGGCAAGCAGCTGGTGCGGGGACAGGTCGAGCTCGTGCAGTTTGTCCTTGATGAACTGCTCCAGTCGCACGAGGCGCAGCCGCAGGCCCGTTCCGTCGGTCTCGGTGATGTAGACGGCCGAACCGAGGATGTTCACCTCGACGTCGTCTATGTAGAGGGTGCGGCCCTCGGCGCGGATGTCGTCGATCTCCTCGCCGTCGGTGATCATCGGCGGAAGGGCACCGCCGTCGTGACTTTCATACCCAGCCTCGGGTTCGGCCGCCTCGTCGGGGTCCGGGTCGGGCTCGATGTCGAGGTCCTCGGGGAAGGTGATGAAGCTGCCGTCCGGGTCTGCCTCGTCGCGGAGCCGCCGAAGCGGCGGGCCATCGAACTTGGGGTCGTAGAACAAGCGGGTCGCGTCCACGAAGTCGATGATGTCGAACGCGAACTTGCCGGTCTCGGGCGACAGGCGGGTGCCGCGGCCGATCGTCTGCTTGAACTCCGGCATCGAGCGGATCACCCGGAACAACACGATGTTGCGGACGGTCGGAATGTCGACGCCTGTCGACAGCATCCGCGACGTCACCGCAATGACCGGGACCTCGGAGGCGTCGTCGCGGAATTCGTCCAGACGCTCTCGGCCGGCGTCGTGGTCGTCTCCGGTGATCCGGCAGACCCACTTGTGGCCGTACCGCTGCGACAGGTCGGCGTTGGCACGGGTCAGCGCCTCGACCATGCGCATCGCGTGGTCGTTCGTCTGGCAGAACACGATGGTCTTGTGCATGCGGCCGGTCTTGTGCAAATACTCCGTCAGGTAGCGGGCTACCTCGTCGGTGCGGTCGAGGATCGCCACGACCCGCTCGAAGTCCTTCGGCCCGTACAGCTCGTCGGGGATCTCCCTGCCGTACATATCGAGCTGACCAGCGTCCGGCCGCCAGCCGTACAAGTCGATGTCGATCCGGACGTTGCGGACCCGGTAAGGGGCGAGGAAACCGTCGCGAATGCCCTGGGCGAGGGAGTACTCGTAGATCGCGTCGTCGAAGTAGTGGTAGGTGTCGACGTCCTTACGGCTGATCGGCGTGGCCGTCAGCCCCAGCTGGACGGCGGGCTTGAAGTACTCCAGGATCTCGCGCCACTGCGAACCCTCCGAGGCGCTGCCCCGATGGCACTCGTCGACGATGATGAGGTCGAAGAAGTGCCGGTCGAACCTCGTGTAGAAGTCCTGCGCCCCGCCGGGCTGCGACAGCGACTGGTACAGCGCGAAGTAAATGTTACGGCTCTTCTGCACTCTGCCCTGGCCGAGCCGGTGGACGGCCTCGCCGAACATCTCGGTGAAGTAGTCGTCCTTGGGCTGGTCGATGAGGATGTTCCGGTCGGCGAGATACAGGACACGGGGCCGCCGCCCCTTCTCCGGCCAGTTTGCGTTCCACAGTTTCGCGACGATCTGCGCCGAGACCAGGGTCTTGCCCGTGCCGGTGGCCAGCACGAGGAGCAACCGTCGTTGCCCCTTGGCGATGGCCTGGACGGCTCGGTTGATCGCGTTGCGCTGGTAGTAGCGGGGGTCCTTCGGAGTGCCGTCCCAGTTGCGGGTCAGTATGAACGGCGCGGACGCCAAGTCGGCATGAGCGTCGTCGGCGAGGGATCGGTCATCGCGGTACCGGGCCCAGAGCTGCTCCGGTGTGGGGAACTCTGAGATCTCCGAGATCAGGCCAGTCCGGTAGTCGATCTCGATGGTGCGGGTGCCGTTCGTCGAGTAGGCGAATGGGGCGTCCAGTAGCTCGGCGTAGCGTTTGGCCTGCTCGAAACCCTCAGCGGGATCAATGCGGGAGCGTTTGGCTTCGACGACGGCGAGCGGTAGGCCGTCGGAGTACTCCAGCACGTAATCGGCGATCAGAGGGCGTTGCTGATGGTGGCGGCGGGCGGTCGGCTGGATCCGGCCGCGGTTGATCCGGTACTGGCTCTTGACCTGGTCTTCTACATTCCAACCGGTCCGGACGAGAGCGGGCAGGACGAACCGCTTGCAGGTCTCGTCCTCGGTGGGGTTGCCGCTACTGGAAGTCACCCTTCATTTCTACCCGGAGGGTGTGACAATTTCCGGACTATCGATCCCAAACCCCCTTTGAACGCGGGTTGGATCTTCGGCAGGATGACCGGAAACTACCTCAGACCGGCAGACCTAAGCGCGGCCCGTGGACGGCCCGACCTTACCTCGCGTTCCAGCTCGGCGCTACAGGCCGCGTCCTCGCTCGGGTCCCCTCTCGCAGCCCCTCGTCGGTTTCGGCGCGCTTGACCCAGGTCCGCAGGGCCTCGGGATGCACATCGAGCCGATCGGCGATCCGCTTGATCGCCCCCTCACGGGTGGCGGGGTCCTTGCGTGCCTCCACAGCCAGCCTCGTCGCGCGCTCGCGGAGTTCGTCGGGGTATTTACGAGGAACAGCCATTCACGGGATCCTTCCGGGTCTTCGATGTCTCCATCAAACCCGGGGCGGTTCACTTGAGCCCCCACAACGTCCTTGGACAGATCAGCACGTACCAGCACTGCAAGCAGGCCGAACAAGCCCTTCACCCGCCGGTAGACAAGCGACAACAATGCCTGACGACGGTCGCAGCCGTCGCTCTGATCGCGAAGCAAACCCCAGATCGCAGCGCGAAACCGTGTTCTCGAGCGGAACAAGCGTCGAAAATCCCAACGATGTAGATTTCTGGTGGCTCAGTTAGTACAATTCCGTCTGTGAACTTGCAGGCGCAGATTGAGCTCATTACCAACCCGCAGGACTTTGTCCAGCTGTGTAATGCGGTTCTGCAGGCAGAGCATGGGGACGACTTCCTTCCGATTGATGATGACCGACCCGATAGGGGAAACGACGGCTTCTTGAAGTCCGAGCGGAGAATGTTTGCCGCACACTGTTTTAAGCGAGCCCAGAACCGCAGCATTGACGCCGAGATCAGGACGAAGATGGCTGGCGACCTCAAGAAGGCGATCCAGCTCAAGCAAGATCGGGCCTGGGATATAAACCACTGGACCTTCCTTTCAAACTATCCCATGCCGGAACATATCGCTGCCAGTATGGCGCAAGCTGGTAATGCCGCTGGTATTGAAGTCAGTTGGCGAGGGCCGGAGTATTTTGCGGATAGACTTCAGCGATTCAGGGGCCTGCGAGAGCTCTTCCCGAATCTAATGGCTAACGAGGTCGCCGAGAAGCTTGACGATGTCATGAGGCGCTTGGATTCGCTCGCCCCGCCGAAGCCGCCGGCAATAAATTGGGTGCCCAGAAACCCGGATGAGCAGCGGGCGCTGATCGAGCAGATGCCACGCGCCTGGGAATACCTACTCTTCGCCGGTGTGCTCTTGCAAGGGCGTGTCGCTCTAGATCTAAGGTGGCGTGACTATCAGAATGGTTATGGACGCCGAACGGGCAGGTATCTAGACCGGCCGTCATCTCTGGCCCAGCTTGAGGGGGTATTAAATGACGGACTCCTGATAGCGAAAGGACTAAATGCAATCTTTGCATCCGACATAAGCGTCCGCGCCTTTGGGCCGCCGGGATTCGCTGGCGATGTCGGTACCATCGTGCAATTCGCTGGCCGCATAGTCTCCACTTGCGAAGACCTTCTCAATCTTGCAAGTGAGGTCAGAGGAACGGTCTATGCGGACGAGTTTCGTCAGGCCACGGATATGCTATCGGCAATCCTTGGGCAACCCATAGGTCAAATTCTCTTCTTCATGGATCGAGTCATTCGGGAATTTGGAGAGATTCCCGCGTGGCTTGCGATGCCCAACCCGCCACCGCGGCATATCAAGATCACTTTAGAAATATCTGTAGACGAACGCAGATTGAAGGCGTTCACCAAGGAGGTTGCTCGAGTGCGCAGGCGGTTGAGGATCTAGTACTCCAGTGACACTTGGCGATCTTGAGGGGTCGGAGTCGCATAGCGACGGCCACCGCGTGATCATTCGTAGTTTGTGAAGACAACCAAAGATCGTGCGGTGGCCGCGAGCCACAGCGTAGACCCTGACCGCTGGATAATCATCTTCAATGAACTGATAGCCCGGATCGCCGGCCGGTTCGGCCGCGTCGAACCTCGTCGCGCAGCCAGTGCGTACGTGCGTGGGTTGCTGGGCGACATCGACCGTAAGAACTGCTGGAACCTTGCCGAACATGCCAGGCTGATCGGTCCGCAGGCACTGCAGCGGCTTGAAGGGTGTCAAAACCAGGCCCATGACGCTGACCTGCGTATTAGTGACAGCGCCTCGTTGATCAGCCAGCTCGCTGGCATTCGTTGATCAGCCCGCCGAGGACGTGGCGGCGCTTGATCTGGCCTGTCGTCAGCGGGATCACGTCGGAGCCGTCGTCGGTGGGCACTCGGAGGCCGAGAGAGCGGTGTGGCCGGTGACGATTGTAATGATCGGTGTATTCGTTCAGCACGGTGCGAAGATGCCGCTCGCCGAAGATCAGCAGTCGGTCGGTGCACTCCGTGCGTGCGGTCCGTACCCATCGCCCGGCAAATGCGTTCGCGCGAGGCGACCGCGCTGGGATCTTCAGCACGTCTATGTCGTCGCCGGCGAAGACCTCATCGAAGCTGCTGGTGAACTTCGTGTCCCGATCCCGGATCAGGAACCGGAACGCGTCGGCACGGTCCTTCAGATCGGCGAGAAGGTTGCGGGCTTGCTGAGCAACCCATGCGCCATCGGGGTGAGCGGTCACGCCGAGCACGTGCACGAACCGGATGCCGACCTCCACCACGAAGAAGACGTACAACCGGCGCAGCGTGACGGTGTCCACCGTGAAGAAATCACAAGCCAGCGTGCTCGCGGCATGGGCGCGCAGGAAGTCACACCAACAGTCATCAGCACGCGGTGCCGGACCGAGCCGCGCTCGTTTCAGGACTCGGCGGATCGTCGCACTGCTAACTCGGTGGCCCAGATGGCGCAGTTCGCCACGGATACGCTCGTAGCCCCAGCGCGGATTCTCCCGTGCCAGCTTCTGAATCAATGCCACGACCGCCGGATCGGTCGCGGGCCGTCCCATCCTCCGGTGTGGGTAGGTCCAGTGACGCGCGACCAGACGCCGGTGCCAGCGCAGCAGCGTGCCTGGTGTCACCAGTCGGTGGGCGCGCAGCGCCTTCGGCAGTCTCTGGGCCAGCGCGGATAGCACCGCTCGATCCGCCCATGACAGCCTTGGACGGCGAACCTGACGGCGCAGCACTGCGACCTCGTGCCGCAGGACGAGGATCTCCATGTTCCTGGAGGCGTCGCTACGGGGCAGCAGCGTCAGCCAGCCCATGATGCGGCAGGAGATCAGATAGAAGAGACGGAGCGTCACGAGCCTCGAGCATGCCCGACCCAGGCCACTGCTTCGGCCAGGAAGCCGAGACAAACCCGCAGCTCACGACCGTGAACGGAGTATTGACACCCTTCAGGCGGCCCGGGCGCGGCCGTTACCAGGTCGCCGCACGCCGCCGGAGGACGGCTTCGTCCGCGAGCGTGCCGGGCACGCCAGCGTGCTGGCGTGCCCGTGTTACCGGCGGGTAACGGAACAGTACGTCAATTCTGATGCCTATGATCAGGGCGCCGACCTGGGCAAACGTCCGGAACGCCGGACCTGCCCCCGCACTCTGCCCGGTTTGTGGTGGTTTGTCACCCCGTTATGCGGCCCCGATGCATGGTCATGCAGTCCGGGACGGGCCTGCCGACCGGCGATCATTAGAACTTGGTGGACTCATCGACTTTGGCCACCCGCCGCACCTCTTGCTCGTACACGCCCAACGCGCCGCGAAGGTCCGCGCCCCGCAGGTCCGCGCCGCCCAGATTCGCGCTGCCCAGGTCCGCGCCGTGCAGGTCCGCGCCGCCCAGATTCGCGCCGCTTAAGTACGCGCTATTTAGGTTCGCGTCCTCCAGGTCCGCGCCGAACAGAAACGCGTCGCCCAGATTCGCGCCGAACAGGTTCGCAAGCGTCAGGTCCGCGCCAGCTAGGAACGCGCCGTGCAGGTCCGCGCCGCCCAGATTCGCGCCGAACAGGTTCGCAAGCGTCAGGTCCGCGCGGGGAAACCGCACCTTGGAGAAGTCCGCGCGCCAGGTGAGGTCCAGGTCCTCTCTTCCCTTGGGAGTGGACAAGGTCGGGGCGATGGTCAATGCGGCGAGCGCATCGGGTTCGGGCCGGGCATACGGCAGGCCGGCGAGGACCTTGGGGTCGGTGGTGGTGCACTGTTTCGGCAGGGGCGCCGTCTTCTGCTCGGGGGGCGTGGTGCAGGTGTCGTGTCCGCGGACGAAGGCGGCCAGCACCTGGCGGATGGTGTCCTTGTCGCGGGGGGAGTCGGTGGCCAGGCGTTGCAGTGCGTAGATGCCGCCCAGCCGCACATCGGTCTTGGCCGACCCGAGCTGTTCGACGGCCTTGGTGTAGCGGTCGGTGATCTGGCCCTGTTCGGCGACGGACTGGGCTTGGCGGGCGGTGTCCAGGGACGCGGCGGTGTACCAGAGCCCTTGGGCGGTGAAGACGACACCGCCGATGACCACCAGGCCGGTGGCGGCCTGGACCAGCGTGTGCCGGGCGGCGTTGACCGCCTCGATCCGCTCGGTCGCGGTCATCTGCGCGCGCTCGGCGGCGCTCAGCGGGGCGTTCTCTCCGGCCAGGCGTCGGGCGGCCGGGCCGATCAAGATGGCGAGCACCGAACCGGCCACCACCGTCAGCGCGGTGCCGGCCAGCACCCACCGAGCCCAGTCCGGCCCCGGCACCACCACGGCCGCCCACGCACAGCCCGCGATCACCGCGATGGCCAGGACCACCGTGGCTAATCGCCGCCAGGCCCGCCGCGGCCGTTCGGCAGGCGGTGAAGGCGTTGGGGGCGGGGATGGTTCACGAGCGGCCCGGCGGGCCCGGGCAGCGGCAGCGATGACCGCACGCGGCGGTACACGAGGGGATCGAGGACCCATGCCCCCATTCCACCGTGGCCGCCGCGCGCCTGTCCGGAAACCTTGAGGCATTGGCCCCTGCGGTGCGACCAGGCGTTCCGGGCGTTCACAAGCGCACGAAGTCGCTCACGGGAATACATATTCCCAGAAGGAGGAGTCTGCTGTACCGAACAACTATCCGCTGGAATTTCACCGGCAGATGGTGGAGCTGGTGCGCGCCGGGCGGACGCCGGAGGAACTGGCCAAGGAGTTCCAGCCCTCCGCGCTGTCGATCCGTGCCTGGGTGCGCTAGGCCGACATGGATGACGGCCGCTGCCAAGGCGGCCTGAGCAGCGCGGAGAAGGACGAGCCGGCCCGGCTGCTACGCGAGAACAAGAGTCTGCGCGAGGAGGAGATCTTGCGTAAGGCCGCAGGCGCTACCACTCCCCCGTGCGACGCGACATGGCCTCCGCCATGGGAAGGGCGGGCCGCCGAGCCTGCTCACGGGGTCCCTTAATACGTCATCGGGGCATCGTGAGGGCCTTCCTCTCCCACGATGCGGACACGTGTGAGTTGGGCGACGAATTCCACCACTCACTGATGGCGTTGTTTCCAGAGGACGGCCAGCCAGCGGAGGGTGGTGGTGCGTCGGGCGGCGCTGAAGCGTTTGATCGACGAGTGGTCGACTCCGAGCTCGGGTATGAGGGTGTGCCAGGTCTCGTCGCTGACGCTTCTGGCGCTGATGTGCTCGATCAGGTCTGCGGCGTCGAAGGCGGCGTCGCTCCGGCCGGCGAACTCGAAGTCGACACAGCCGATCGTGCCGTCCGCCCAGAGCCAGTTGAGCAGGTTGGCGTCTCCGCGGGAGAAGACCGGCTCGGCGGGTTCGGTCAGGAGTTGCCGGTCTCCGGAGGCATCCCACTGGCTGAGCAGGCGGAACATGTCAGCGGTGAGCGGGTCGTCGCGGTGGTCGGCGAGTTGTTGTGGCCAGATGGTGGTGAGCCGGTGGATGTAGTGCGCGGCGGAGTCGATGCGGTCGGTTTCGGCGAGCAGGCCGCGCAGGGGGAGCTGCTGCAGGCGGGTGTGGGCGGTGGCCAGGGCCTTGAGCTGTGAGACGTCCGTGCTGTCCAGGTGCTTGCCAGGCACCATGGTCATGCCTATTGCTGGAGAGCGGGGATCTGGGTCATACCAGAGCGGTATGGGGACCTGATCGATGTCGTTCTCTGCCATGAGGGTCAGGGCCGCCCACTCGCGGTCTACCCGGCGTCGTTCATCGACCTTGTAAAGCTTCATGCAGGTCTCGTGGCCCGAGTCCGCCCGGCCGTAGACCAGGTTGTTCCGGCCGCCGGTGAGCGGGCGCAGCGCCCATGCCGCGCACACGGCCTCGATCCCGGCTTGGACGCCGATGGCGAGCGCGGTGCGGAGTTCGGACAGCAGCCTGGTCGGTACTGGGGCGTGCATGCAAGCTCCATGATGATGCTGTGATTGCGCTGGTCAGCCTATGCATGGTCGGCTGGGCGTGCCGGGGTTCCGTTGAGGTTGGTCTGATGGGCGGCTGATTGTTGGACCGTGTGCTGGACGGCCTGCACGGTGGACATGGAGCCGGATCGGCGCTGGATAGAGTCAGTGGGCGTATTAGCCCGTCCCTGCACGTGCTTCTGGGCGACGATGCCATCGGAATCGGCCGGTAGGCCGGCCTCTGTTTCCCGTGCTGTGGTGAGCCTTGGTCTGGAAGCAGGCGGGCCCGCGCTATGCCCTCACTTATCGGGTTCGAGTTGTGTGCCCCGATAGATACATAGAAGAGCCGAGAACGAATCGGCATGACGGTTGACCCTGCCCCTTGGAGCGTCGTTCTCTGTGTGAGAAAGTTCCCGAAAGCTTCTCCACGGAGGCACGTATGAGGATCACCTTCTTGGGTTCGACCTCGCAGAACGGCGGCTCGCCGACCCTCTACGCGACTGACCGGAACAGTCTCGTGGTGCGCGGCTACCGGATCATAGACCCGCAGGCGCTCGCCGATCTCGGCGAGGTGCCCCAGGGCGAGGCCGACATCGAGATCCCGCTGGAGTTGCTGCGCTACTACACGCCGCCCACCGCCCACGACGAAGCGACGAGCACGCCGACGGCGGAGGACAGAGCGAAGGAGGGGCGTTGACGCTGGTCTCCGGTGAGGCGTTCGGTGATCTGTTCAGGTCATTCGAGCACACGGCGTTCCGGCTGGAACCGCGGGAGCGTTACAACTCTCCTGGTGAGCAGGAGCCACTTCGCCGGTTCCTTGCCGGCGAGCCGGATGACCTGGCCTGGAACAGGCCCTGGCTTGATCTGATGGCCGAGCATGCGGCCAAGCGGAAGTTCGTGCATCGGGTACGGGTGGTGTCGGTCCCGTTGTCGGAGTACTCACGCTTCGGCCTGTGGTGCGCGCAGTTCGCCCTCCAGGCCGGTGAGGACATCCGCTACCTTGATCGAGCGCAAGCGCAAGGCCTGCCCCAGGACGACTACTGGCTGTTCGACTCCAAGTGGGCCGCTGTGCTGCGATTCGACGACGATGACGTGCTGCTCGGCGCTGAGATCGTCACTGATCCGGCTACTGTCGCGGAGCTGGCGGCCGGTCGTGACGATGCCTGGCATCGAGCGGTCACCCGAGAGCAGTTTCTCGCAAGTCTGGCAGGGAGTAGGGCGCCTGAGTAGAAAAGGACGCGTGACCAGCGTCCAACGGGCCAGAGAGGCGCTCGGCACCAAGCTGCGCATTCTGCGCACTTCCGCCGACTTGACAGGACGGGAGCTTGCCGAACGTCTCTCGTGGCCTGCCTCCAAGATCTCCAAACTGGAGAACGGGAAACAGACTCCCAGCGACGGCGACGTCATCGCATGGGTGAGCGCCACGAGCGATGACGAGCAGGACGCGGCATCGGCGCTGGCCATGCTGCGCACCATGGAGTCGGCGCACGCGGAGTGGCAACGGCTGCTCAGTGGGGGCGCCCGTCACCATCAGAACACCTGGTCGGAGATGGAGCGCAAGTCCGCGCGGCTGCGCGTCTTCGAGCCGGCCTTTGTGCCCGGCCTGCTTCAGACGGCGGGATACGCCCGGCATCGCCTTGCCCAAGCCGTCGCGGTGTTCGGCCTGGGCGACGACATCGACGATGCGGTTCACGCCCGGCTGGCCCGCCAGGAGATCCTCTACGACCAGCGCAAACGCTTCCACTTTGTGATCACCGAGGCGGTTCTGCGCTACCGGTTGTGCCCGCCGGCGCTGATGCTGGCCCAGCTCGATCGATTGGTCGCCGCCTCTACCTTGCCCAATGTCCGGCTGGGCGTCATCCCGTTCGAGGCGCCGTTCGTGATCGCTCCGGGCTCCGGGTTTTGGATCTTCGACGACCGTCAGGTCCTTGTGGAGATCTTCTCGGCTGAGTTGACCTTGACCCAGGATCAGGAGATCGACCTGCATGAGAAGGTGTTCGGGGCCATGTCCTCGGTCGCGTCCTATGGGGCGAATGCTCGCGCGGTCATCACCGGGGTGATGGAGGACCTACATGCGAGCCTGCCCGACGATGATGACGCAGGCTCGTAGCTCGATGTTTCGCTGCGCTGCTGGGTAGGGCTGAGTTCAAAGAAATCTCTAGAAACTTCCTCGATCTTCGGGCGGCGCGCATGCCACGCTAGCGGCGATATCACGGCCGTGCCTGGAGAGTGTCTGTGAGCACACCGTTCTCTTCCTGCTGCCGTAGGGCGTTGCGGCGGCACCTCCGTGCCACACCGGCAGGAGTGTCGAGCATCGCAAGGCCGCCGGGCTCGCGGGCTGAGGGTGGCCTGTTCGCTCCAGGTCACGTTGCCGACCAGCCCTACGATCAGAAGGAGGGAAATCATGGCTGCTCAGACACCTGGTCTGACGGGCTCCGATGCCGATCTCGCGGACCTGTTCAGGTTGGACATCGCGTTCATCGAGCACGGGCCGAACGCGAACGCAGTAATCGCCATGACGGACGACAACTGTGGCACCACCTGCCCGAGCACCTGCACCACTTCGGCCGGCGCATAGCCCGGCCCGCAGGCGCTTCCCGCGACGGTGGCAAGGGCCTTCCCGTTGGCATCGCCTCTACGGCCAGCGGGTGCTCGTGATGCCGTCTGATAAGGGTCGATATGGATTCCGGCGGATGGACAGGGCGCTACTGCGAGCCGCCACCCAACCCGGGGAACCGGCGCTGCCGCTGTGGCCGACGCCGGAGGAGGCGGCGAAGGCCGGACCTGACCGATGGGTCGCGTGGTTGCGTCAGACCTGGACCGACGAGAGAATCGCTGATTCCGTTGAGGTCGCCAGTCCAGCCTTGGCCGCTCGGATCGAGGCTGTGGTCGGCGGAGCAGTGATCGATGCGCGGCGCGCGCGGCGGATGGCGCTCGCGCTCGCCCGCTATGTACTGCGGGCCAGGTCACGCGCGATTCCGTACGGGCTGTTCGCCGGTGTCGTTCCGGCTGAATTCGGTGCCGTGCCTGATGCGCGGTTCGGGCAGCGGCATCGTGGTCGGCTGAGGCCGAGTGCCGAGTGGCTGGACATGGTGATCTCTCGTTTTGAGCACGACCTGGTGCTGCTGCCCCGCCTTCCCGTGGTCGCCAATACGCTGTGCCGAATCGTCGGCGACCGGCTGCGGGTTCCCGCTCGGGCCGCCAGCGACACAGGATCGCGCGAGGTTTCCTTACGGCTGACCCCTGCGGTGGCCTTCGTCATGGACGTTGCCGCATCGCCGGTGCCGTTCGGAGATCTGGCCGCGAAACTGGCGGCGAAATTCCAAGGCGCGTCCTTGGAGAATATCAACGCGCTGCTCGGCGAGCTGGTGACGCGGCAGGTGTTGATCACCGCTCTGCGCCTGCCCGCGACCAGACCGGACCCTCTTGGATATCTCCTCGATCAGCTCTACGCGCTCGGTGCGGACACCTTGCTGCATCTGGCCCGCCAAATTCGCATGCTGACCGAGATCCGCTCATGTATGGCCAACTTGGACAACGTGCGGATCTTCTCCAAGGAGAGCCGGAGTTCGCGCGCCAGCGTGATGGAGAGCATGCGCGAACTCGCACCGGCAGGCGACGCACCGCTGGTCGTCGATGTGCGGATGGACGGGCGCATCGTCTTGTCGGACACGGTTGGCCGTGAAGTGGAGAGGGCCGCCGAGGTACTGGCCCGCCTTGCCGCCTACCGGCAGGGCACGCCCGCCTGGCGCGAGTATGCCGAACGGTTCGCACGCCGATACGGGCCCGCGGCCCTGGTCCCTGTCACTGAACTCGTCGATCCCCTGCTGGGCATGGGCTACCCGGCGGGGTATCCCACTTCTGCGCCAGCGACCCCGCCGACGCTCACGGTGCGTGATGAGCGTCTACTCGCCTTGGCGCAGCGTGCGGCACTTGATGGTGCCATCGAGGTCATTCTGACCGACACGATGATCACAGAGTTGCGGGCATCGGAAGAAGAAGCCCATTCCCGGCTGCCGCCGCATCTGGAGCTCAATGTGCAGGTGTACGCCGAATCGCTCGACGCCCTGGCGAAGGGAACGTTCACAGTACGAGTGCTCGGTGCCTCACGCGCGGCCGGGACCATGACCGGACGCTTCCTTGCCCTGCTGGAGCCGACAGACAGGCCGGGGATGGTCGCCGCGCTCAACCGCCTGCCTACCGTCACGGACCAGGCGACCGCCGTCCAGTTGTCATTCGCACCGCTACACGTCCGGGCTGATCACGTGGTGCGCGCTCCCCTCCTGTCGCCGTCTGTCATCAGCCTTGGTGAACATCCCGACCCGGCAGCGGACCAGGTCTCGCTGAAGGACGTGGCGGTCGGCTGCACAGCCGACCGTCGATTGTTCCTCGCCTCGATGTCACGGGGGTGCGTGATCGAAACACTGGCTCTGACGTCCTTGAACTACCGGTCCGCCGCGCACACTCCTCCACTCGCCCGGTTCCTGGCCGAGATCTCCCGCTCCTCCACCACGCAGGTCACCGGATTCGACTGGAGTGCGGCCGGTGGGCTGCCGTTTCTGCCCGCGCTGCGGTACGGCCGCATTGTCTTGAGCCCTGCGCGCTGGAGGCTGTCCCACGTCGATCTGCCCGGTGCGCAGGCGCCCTTCGCCGAGTGGATCGACGCTCTGTACGCCTGGCGTGAGCGGTGCCATGTGCCCACCCGAGTCCTGCTTGCCGAAGGCGACCAGCACCTACTTCTCGCCCTGGATCAACATGGTCCGGCTGAGCTGCTGCGCGATCACCTGAACCGCGCCGGGCGAGCGACCTTGATCCAGGGTCCAGAGCCCAGCGACCTCGGATGGTGTGGAGGGCGGGCCCACAGCCTCGTCGTCCCGCTCGTCTCGACTCAACCGTCGGCACCATCGCCCCATGTGGGTGCTTCGACAGTGATCCGCCTGTGCGACCAGGGGTCCATGCCGGGAACGCGACCTCGTTTGGATGCCGAGCTGTCAGTCGCCGCTGACGTACAAACCCAGGTCCTCCTCCGCATACCCGACCTGATGAAGTCACTCAGCCCTATCACCGTGTGGTGGTTCGACCGCCACGGCGACCGCGAGGCGGTCTTGCACTTACACATCGTGCTGCCCAGGGAAACGGGCTTCGGGGAGGCGGCCGAGGCCCTCGGTTCGTGGGCCGGCGCGCTACGCGCGCAGGGGCTGCTGCGCAGACTCCGGCTTGCCGGCCACACCCCCCAGGCCGGGCAGTGGAGGACCGGCGAGGTACTGGCCGCGGCCGAGCGTGTGTTCCACACCGACTCCCGGGTGGTCCTCTCCCAGTTCGCGATGCCGCATGGATTCGACGCGATGGTAGTCGGCGCGGCGAACCTCGTCGCGTTGGCCACCGGTTTCCTCGGTGGTCCTGATCAGGCGATGCGCTGGCTCGCCGACCGGCCTCGGCTTCGCCCTGCCCCCTCGCCTGTGCCCCGCCGAGTCCATGCCGACGCGGTCCGTCTCGCGAATCCGGCTGAAGGCTTCGCCGCCCTCCACCTCGGGCTCGGCAGCACAGCGGCCGATCGTGAGGCGTGGCAAGAACGCGCCCAGGCACTCGACACCTGCCGGTACATGGCAAACCAGGACGCACGCAACGGCCTGGATGCGATGCTGGCTGCGCTGTTCGACGCCCACGCCCGGCGGGCCTTCGGTGCGGATGACGTCCAGCGCCACCTCAGCCTGCATCTTGCGCGCGCCGCCGCTCTCGCCTATCTGCACGCGAAGGGAGCAGCGTGACCTCCACCGCCCCAGCCGCCCAGTTGTCAGCCGAGAGCGGAGCCACCGAGCAGATCGCGGATCGACTCGCCGAAGAACTTGCCGTACCGCCACGGCTCGATGACCGGTTGCCGGACTGGTGGCCGCAGTCCCTCGCCCACGGTGGCGTCGGCATCGCGCTGCTGCATATAGAACGCGCCGCAAGCGGCAGGGCATCCTGGGGCCCGGCTCAGCACTGGCTGAGGTTCGTCACCTCTGGCGAACTCAGCATCGGCGCCAACGCCGGGCTCTACTTCGGAGCTCCTGCCGTGGAGTTCATGGTCCACGCCGCCGCGCCGCATCTCCACGGCCTGGCCGAGCACAACCTTCCGGCACTTGAGGTGGCCACTGATCGCGTCATCTGTCACCGCCTGGAGGCGGCTCGGCACCGCCTGAACCTCCGGCGGCGACCGGCACTTGCCGAGTTCGACGTCATCCGCGGCCTGGCCGGACTCAGCGCCGTCCTGCTCTGTCGTGACGACCCCGCTACCGGCCCACTCCACCAGGTGCTCGCGCACCTGGTGGCGGTGACTGAACCGCTCAGTGAGGAGCCGGACCTGCTGCCCGGCTGGTGGAGCGACTTGGCGCCTGATGGCACGCTGTCCGTCGCCTTCACAGGCGGACATGCCAACATGGGGATGGCGCACGGAATCGCCGGTGTGCTGGCTGTGCTCGCCGTGGCTCTCCAGCGGGGATTCGCCGTCACCGGGCAGGCGACCGCCATCGCACGAATTCTGGCCTGGCTGGATCGCTGGCAGCAGCAGGGCCCGGCAGGTCCATGGTGGCCGTACTGGATCAGCCGACCGATGTTGCACACAAGCGGGCCCATCGAACGGCGGCCACAGCGGCCCTCATGGTGCTATGGAACTTTGGGCGTAGCCCGTGCACAGCAGTTGGCCGCGATCGCGCTCGGTGACCCACGCCGCCGAGCACATGCCGAGGGTGCTGCCGCGGCGGCCCTATCCGATCCGCACCAGCTTCGCCTCATCAACGACTCCTCCCTGTGTCATGGGTACGCCGGAGTGGTCCACATCGCCGGACTGATGGCCGCCGATTCACCTACGCCCCACACGCTCGCCAGCACGATCGCGCCTCTTCTGGAGCCGCTCACGCGTCACCTCACCAACCAGCAGGACCCCGGCTGGATGGAAGGCAAGGCGGGCGTCGCCTTGGCCTTGCACGCGCTGGCCGTATGCCCGCGCACCCGCTGGGATCGCGCGCTACTGATCGCCTGACCCACCACACCCTCAATCGGGGAGCCGCCCGCTCATGACATCACAACGCCTCGGACAAGCAGTGCTCGCCGTCCTGGCCGGGGAGTCCTGCGAAGTCGCAGCCGACCGCTTCCAGTACCCCGAACTCGATCTGCGCAACGCCGTGGAGCTGTATCGGACGGCCGGCGAGGCGGCGCTGCTGCGCCTGGCCGAACGGGCGGCCTGGCTCCAAGTCACCCTCACCAGCACATGCCAGGACACCACCGGCCCTGGACTTTCGCGCACCGCATTGGCCCGGCTCGCGACCGAGTTGAGCAAGGCCGAGGACGACTACGTGATCGACGGCTTCCACTTCCTGTACAAGGAGGGCGGGCTACGGCTGCGCGTCCGCCCCAACAACAACGAAGCAGCAGAACACCGGCTGACCAGCATTTTGAACAACCTCACCGCTGCCAGCCAGATCAGCGGGTGGACGCGTGGCGTCTACGAACCGGAGGAATACGCCTTCGGTGGCCCGGCCGCCATGGAAGTGGCTCACACGCTGTTCTGCGCCGACTCCCGCATCGCCTTGACCACCGCCGGTACCGTACCCGCTCCCCACGAACCAGGTCGGCGCGAACTCGCGGTCCTGCTGGCCAGCGTCCTTCTGCGCGCGGCAGGCTTGGACTGGTACGAGCAAGGAGCGGTATGGGCGTTGGTCGCCGAACACCGCCCAGCGCCGCCGTCGCCACCGCCCGGACAGGTGGCCGATGCGCGAAGCGCGATGCGCCGTCTGATGACCACCATCCCTCCGGCACACCGGGCCGGTGCGGACTGGCCCGCCCGACTGGCCGCGTTCCAGACCACCGGACGCCGACTCGCTCACCTCGCGCGTGCCGGGCAACTGCAGCGAGGCCTGCGCGCCGTCCTCGCCCACCACCTCATCTTCTCCTTCAACCGGGCAGGGCTGCCCGCCGAACAACAGGCCGTCCTTTCCTACCTCGCGAAAGAAGTCATCATGAACGAACCAGCCATCCCTACTTCTGAGGGCAACAAGAGCATCGCTGCCCAGGCGGACACCCTCGCCGACGCCGAAGAGCAAGCCGTTCGGCTCCGGGCCCACCTGGTCACTGGACTACGAGAGCGTGGAGTGATCCATTCGCCGCGTATCGCCGACGCCATCGCGGCCGTCCCACGGCACAAGTTCGTCCCCGGCGTGCCCCTCGTGGACGCCTACGCGGACGCGGCGATCTACACCAAACACGACCCGAGTAGCGGCCAGGCGATCTCCGCCGCCTCCCAGCCCACCATCGTCGCCATGATGTTGGAGCAGCTCGATGCCCAGCCCGGCGACAACGTGCTTGAGGCGGGCGCCGGGACCGGCTACAACGCCGCATTGATCGGCCACCTGGTCGGCCCGCGAGGAAACGTCGTCACGATGGATGTGGACGACGACCTGATCGCCGACGCCCGGGCGAACCTCCAGGCGGCCGGCATCGGCAACGTCACGCCGCTTGTGCGAGACGGCGCTCTTGGCCACCCGGAATCGGCTCCCTACCAGCGGATCATCGCCACTGTGGGCGCGGGCGACGTCCCTCCCGCCTGGCTCGACCAGCTCGCTCCCGACGGACTTCTCCTCGTGCCGCTCCGAATCCGCGGCGGCGTCTCCCGCTCGATCGGATTCGTCCGTGACCAGAGCGAAGGAGCCGAGCACTGGCACGCTATCTCTCATGAGATGTGCACGTTCATGCCGCTGCGCGGCATCGCGGATGACGCTCGCCGTGTGATCCCCCTGACTGATGACGGCCAGGTCAGCCTGCACACCTACCGTGATCAGCACATCGACTCCGATGCGCTGGCGGCCGTCCTGCGACAGCCCGCCACCGAGGTCTACTCGGGGGTGATCTTCCGCAAGGGGGACCCATGGGAGTTCACCAACCTGTATCTGGCCTGCGCGCTGCCCGGCGGGATCGTGCGCATGCCCGCGGACGGCCCGGCCGTGCGATCCGGACTGGTACGTCCCCAGTTCCCCTGGGGGGCGATGGCGGCCGTGGACGGCGACTCCGTCGCCTACCTCACTCTGCGTGCGGGGCACGATGATGAGGGTCCCTACTGGGAAGGGGGCCTGATCGGACACGGCCTTCGCGGTGGTGAACTGGCCGCCCAGGTCGCCGAGCACCTGCGCGTATGGGGCCATGAGTACCGTGACACCACGCCGACGATCCGCATGGCGCGAGGTGCGCATCGCGCCTCGCTGACCGGCCAGTTCGTCATCGACAAGCCCAATGTCCGGCTGGCCATCGACTGGAACTGAGATGGACCGGCAGACGATAGCCCGCCGGTTTCCGCTGGTCTCCCGCTCCCGGCCCCCGGGCCTCACTCTTGAAGCCCGGGTCGCCGAGCTCCGGAAGATCGCCGAGGAATCGTCCGGGCTCGACGACCACCAGCGAGTGATCAGGGCCTGCGAAGTGTGCAACAAGGCGGCCTTGATCGCTTCGGACTGCGCTCTTCCGGACCTCGCCCGCGAGCTGTGCTGGCGACAGTACGACGCGTTCACTCAAACCCGTCCCCTCCCGGCGTGGGCGGGGAAGCTGGCCCTGCAACCTGTACTGAACATCGCTCGCCAACTGATTCGCGAAGGTGATGGCGATGGCGCCTACCAGGTCCTCCACGGGCTCCTCATCGCCGCCCTGAACCGAACCGATACCGAGATCGCCGGTTGGCGGGTCGATCTGCGAGGGTTGACCGAAAGCCCGGACGATCACGAACTGTTGAGCAAGCTGCTGTGGGCGGCACTTCTCGCCGACGGCGCTCGTGCGCTCGCCCTGGCCGGACGCTGGCAGGAGGCCGCCGAGCATGCCGCCAAGAACCGCGGCGTCGGCACCCGCCTGCTCGACGGTCGCCAAGTCACCATTGTGGCCCTTGTAGAACGCGGCGACATTGACAAGGCCACTGCCATGGTGGGCGAGACTTTGCCCGCTGAACCCTGGGAGAAGGCGGTGGCAGGGCTGCTACGCGTCTACTGCCGACAGGCGGCGGGCATCGGTACCGATGAGGACATCACCGCGATGATCCTGCGCACCCTCGAACTCTTTGAGCATGCCGACCCCTCGACGGCGGTCTTCCGCACACGGGTCGGCCTGACCGCACTCGACCTGACTGCGGGCTACGACCGGGAGCCTGCCCTCCGCTTGCAGAGGGCCGTGATGACCGGAGCGATGTCGGACGCCTATGCCAGCCGAGAAGTACTTGGGCACGCCTCTCTTCGCTCGGCGATGACATCGCGACAGCAGCGAGCGATGCAGGCCATGGTCCAGGCGGCCGGCCTTGGAAGCGGCGCGATACCGCACGGTCTTCTGGTCGATCTCATGGCCTCGGTCGCCAGAGCCGAAGCTCAGTTGATCCCATGACCGGTGTTGCCCTTGAGGTAAGGGACTCGATCCATGCATCTTTTCGCTGCACAGATCTCGTCATGCGAGCCGGTGCTTCAGCCAGGTGTACCCGGCCCTGGCTTCACTTTGATAACCAGCGCGGGCGGACTCGGGTCCGTACACAGCCTTGTGGAGGCGGAACAGAGTCCATAGTGCTGCGAGCCCTGTCACCAGATCGCCTGGCGCGGATCGCCACTCCCTCATGTCCATCAGCGAATTCTCCGCCTGCTGCGGGGTGTGACCGGCGGAGATCAGCCACGGCGTGAACATCACGGCGTCGAACCACGTAGCGCCCTGGCAAGCGAATCCCCAGTCCAGCACGAAGACGCTCCGGCCCACCATTCGGAAGGCCCCCATGTGCATCTCATAGTGCAGCAGCGTGTCGCCCTCCAGTCCGGCCACATCAAGCCCGTCGAGCGCGGCTCGATACATCGCACGGTCGCCTCTCGGAAGCGCGTTGTCGTCGTCGAGCATGGCGTACGCCTTGGCGAGCATGCGGGTGATGTAACTGGACAATGGCGGCACTCCCGGAGGACACGGCGTGAGCAGGTCGCCCAACCGCGCGACGGTCGCCAGTACTTCTGACACATCCGGGGAACCAGGTGACAAGACCGCCGGTGATCCGTCCAGGTAGGTATGGGCCAGCGCGATCCACCCGTGGTCAGCGCTGGACCACGGCATGCGCGGGGCCGGCACGACGATGGGCAGGATCCGCCCGGCCTGGCGCTCACGCTCATACAGCCAGGCGGCTGGATGGTCGGCAGGGCACGCCTTGAGCCATGTGCCTGCGCCGGACTCGTGCAGCAGCCGGGCCGTAACGCAACGCGCGGGGCCGATGGCCCTGGACTCAGCCTTGACCACCGCGCCAAGGTACGTCTCCATGTCGGCGCGGAGCGGCTGCGGCAGGTTCTCCCATCGCATGCGCATCAGCGCTCCTCCTTTCACCGTTCGGGGTGACAGCTCCTTCGGAGGGCTCGTCGGCTTGGGCGGGGCCATCGCTGATGTTTCGCGGCAGACGTGTCCGGAAGACGCTCAGGCAGTCCAATGGCACCCCTCTTGGGAAGGGCGCGGGCGGGCGGCGAACCTGGGGGTGGTGGGCCGCCCGCCCACGCGGGCACGGGAGCTACCAGACTCCCCGTGCGGCGCGGTCCGGCCTGGGAAGGTATGGGGCCGCCGCGCGTCTTGGGTGGATGGGTGGCGCGGGCAGGGAGAAGGCCTCGTGCCTGCCCGCGCCGGGCGGGCCCCCGACGGCCCGCCGTACGGCACGGCGGCGCCCATATCCGCACTACGCCGCCGTGCCCGATCATGGAATGCTCTCCCAGGCGTCGCCAGCCACCGCGACGGTCGCGCCGTTCTTGCGGTAAGCGGTCAGCAGCGTCTCCCCGTACTGGTAGCCGATGCCCAGGACGGACAGGCGCGCGTACCGTACGCGGCCACGACCTGACGGGAGGGCGTCGAGGGTCTCGAACATGGCGGTCTCGGCCGTCTGTTCGTTATCGCTCACACCGCCAGCGCTGCGGTCGTGGGCTTCGACCTCCCAGACCACGAGGAGGGGGCGTGCGGTGCAACCGAGGTGGGAGCAGTCAGACGGGAGTTGCGTCATGGGGCTCCTCCGCGATCTGTACTGGGGTCAGCAGCGCGTGGTCGTCGACCAAGGCTTCGGCGGCCCCGGCCACAGTGCCGCGATGCACGTAAAGCGGGATACCGGGTCTGAGCTCACGCGGGCTGTGCCACCAGATCCCGTCCTCTTGAACCATGGCGACGAGACCGTGGCAGACCGACACCAAGACTCTCCTCTGATCGTTGGTGAGGTCGGTGTGGATGCCGTGCGCGGCGAGCGCGTCCTGAAGCCTTCGGGCGGTTTCCTGTAGAAGTGGAGGTGCCGAAGGTTTTGGGCGGGTCGGCCGGTAGACGAGCATGAAGGCGTTCATCAGCCGGCCGCCGGGGTAGTGGCGTAATCCAGCTCGGTGGTCTCTGGCGCTCTTTGGCCCGCTGTGGCGTAAGGCATGATCGACCTCCAATTGTCCGTTATGGTGTGAACGGGACATTTCTGTTACTCGGTCGTCCCGAGTGCGTGGGATTCTTGGCACCAAAGAATCTGCGGCCTGGTCACCACGAACAACCCGCCAGAACGGGGAACATGATGCCGGGCATCCCCGTCAGACGGGGAAAAGCTCGTTGATCTGCAGTGTTGGCGTGATTGCCGGTGTAGCGTTCGGTTGTAAGAACGCGGTTACTCGGGACGGTGAACGTGGCCGGCAGTCAGGGAGTTCGGCAGGCCCAGATGCGGCATGCGGCGACGCTGCGCGCCCAGGGATCGACATGGGTGGAAATAGCTGAGCAGATTCACCGGAAGTTCCGCGTGAACATGCGGGTCGCTTTCCGTATAGCGCGAGGATGGAGTCAAAGCGAAGCTGCGAGGGCCTGGAATCAGCGATGGCCGGATGACCCGAAGACCAACAAGATCATTTCATATTGGGAGGCGTGGCCCCAGGCCACTGGCCGACTCCCCAGTATGGACACGCTGGGGAGGCTCGCCGAGCTGTACGAGTGCAGTGTGAGTGCCCTGCTGTCGGACCACTACGACTTCCGGCATCTTGATCAGGCGTATCAACGCCGTGGATCCAGCGGGGCCCCGCAACCACCTGGCTCGATCGCGTCACCGGATACGGCAATGGCAGTAGCGCGAGGGGGACACATTCTTAAGCGACCGCACCTTTCCCCTGGACTTCTCGAAGGTCTCACCGCGATGACACAGACCTTTCGCCAGATGGACTACCTATCCGGCGCGCGAAGCGTACACGGCGAAGTCAACGCTCATCTACGCCGCATGCTGGACTTGAGGGACCAAGGTCGAACTTCCGCTACCAATAGGGAACTGCTCTGTGCCACTGCCGATGTCGCCCAACTGGCAGCTTGGCTTGCGATCGATGGGCAGGAGTACACAACCGCCAAGCGTCACTGCCGACTGGCGCTCACGGTCGCCGAAGAGGCCAAGGATCACGGCATGCATGCCTATGTGCTCGGCGTGATGAGCTACATCTCGTTGCATGCCGGTCGCGGTCATGACGCACTGAAGCTTCTGAGCGCCGCAAGTGAGATGGCCACACATGCCGTGCCGCCGGCGGTCCGCTCGTGGATCGCGGAGGCGAGGGGTGAAGCCCTCGCTCTGACAGGTGACCAGCGTGCCGGACTCTCGTCTCTGCACGCGGCCGAGGTCGCGTTCGACAAGGTGACCGAATCGACTGCGCCGCCCTGGCTGGCCTTCTACAACAGCCCTGTCCATGCGGCTCGCCTGAAAGGAAGATGTCTCGTTCGGTTGGGGCATGCGAATGCGGCCATCGAGGTGCTGAACGACAGCCTTCGTCAACTACCCCCTACCTATGTGCGGGAACGAGGAGGCACACTGATCGATCTGGCGAACGCTCTGGCCCAGGCCGGAGAAATCGACGAGGCATGCCGCATCGCGGCGCAAGCAGACGAACTCTCGCGGGCAACCTCGTCACAACGGAACCTACGCCGACTGCGGGAACTCCTGGTAGTGCTAGTGCCATGGAACCGATCCGCCTGCGTACAGGAGCTCGCCAGCAGGCTTCTACTCAGTTGAAATCGGCGCCCACGGTGCAGCACCTTCCATGAACCGCCGCACATGGTGGGCGCTCGTCCTTCTTTCTGCCCTATGGGGCGCGGCATACCCGCTCATCGAGATCGCCCTTCAGGGGCTATCGCCCGTGCATGTGGTCCTCGGACGGGTGGCCACCGCAGCGGTGATGCTCACCCCGCTGGCCCTTCGCTACGGAGCCCTGCAACCACTTCTTCGTCATCCCCGCGCGGTGATCGAGACCGCCCTGATGCAATCGACGGCTCCGCTGCTGCTGCTCACCGTTGGGCAACAGTATGTTCCGTCCGGGCTTGCCGGCATTCTCGTAGGAGCGCAACCGCTGTTCGTCGCCCTGCTCGCGGTGCGTTTCGCGCCTGGGGAGCGACCGCGAGGGTGGCACGGCATTCTCGGGCTCGTTCTGGGCTTCCTTGGACTGATCCTTCTTTTCGGGTTCGATCTGCGCGGTGGGCCGGAGGAACTACTCGGGGGCGTACTGCTTGTAGGGGCCGCCGTCTGCTATGCCGCCGGGGGGCTGATGATCCACCGTCGTCACGCCGACGCTGAACCGCTTGGCGTCGCCACGTGCTCCATGCTGGTAACCACCTGTGCTCTGCTCATTCCTGGCGTTCTTTCACTGCCCAGCAGCGTTCCGGACCTGTCGGTCCTCGGCGTCCTGATGGTTCTTGGGGTCGTCTGCACCGGTGGAACGCTGGTCTTGTTCTACACCTTGGTGAGCAGAGCAGGACCGGCACGGGCCGCGCTTGCCTTCTACCTATCGCCCGCGTTCGCCGTCCTCTTCGGAGTTACTCTGCTGCACGAGCGGCTGACCGCAGTGACCGCCTTAGGCCTGGTAGCCATCGTGGCGGGAGCTGCCCTTGCGGGCAGATCGGAGAAGACGGCGGCCTTGTGAATTGACACGAGGCCGAGCCCACTGCGCTTCGCTCTGAGCGAGCCTATGTACCCGGATTGGACAGGCCGAGCCGTGCGATGATTTCTGCGATTCCGGTTTCCGGCTCGGCGAAGTGGACCACGGTCATGCCAAGGTCCCGGGCGGGGGCCAGATAGGCGGCGGTGTCGTCGGCGAAGATGCACTCGAGGGGATCGACGCCCAGGCGGTCGGCGGCGAGCTGGTAGATGGCCGTGTCGGGTTTGCTGGTGCCGACCTGGTCGGAGATGACGATGGTGTCGAAGTGGCGCTCCAGGTCGTAGGCGTCGTAGACGTTGTAGTCGCCGCTGCCCCAGGAGTTGGACAGGACGCCGGTGCGGATGCCCTGGTGCCGGGCTCGGGCGACCAGGTCCAGGACGGGCGGGTAGGGCTTCAGGTAGGCCCCGATGCGGGCGATGATGCCGCGGCCGGGAATGCCGAGCGCGCCGCCCAAGGTCTCCTCGAACTCGTGCTGAGTGATCCGCCCACGCTCGGCGTCGGCCAGGCGGGCGCGGACCTCCGGGCGAGTCGCCAGGACGTGCTCGATGGCGTTGTCCGCCAGATTCTGGCTCGCGCAGAAGGTGCGGATCGCGGCGTAGAAATCGGTGGTGACGACACCGCCGAAGTCCAGCAGGAGCGCGCGTGGCCTCATCGCATGCCTTTCACGTAGTGAAGGTGTTGACCCAGGCGGCGTCCGGCCGCGGAGGGGGTCTGTCGCATGTGCTGGTGCAGCCGGTCCACTCGGTGCAGGCTGGGAGTGTGGCCGGTCTGCTCGATGATGTCCAAGGCTTTGATCGCGTGATCGGCCGCGTCGTCCATGCTCGCGGTGGCGGCGAGGGCTTCGGCCAGGTCGATGTGGGCGGTGCAGCGGTGTCGTTTCAATGACGGATCCAAGCAAGCCAGGGACTGAGCCAGGATGGCTTGGGCGTCCTGGTACCTGCCCAGGCGCATCAGGTCTCCTCCACGGTAGGCCAGGAGCTTGTCGCCGCCGAAGGATCCGATGCCGATCCACGGCCGGGCGGGCGCCGCATGCGTCAGGTGGATCTCCGCTTGGGCGAGGCGGCGTTGGCATTCCTGCTCCTCGCCGAGCGAGGCGTGCATCTCGGAGGTCACGGCCAGCAGCCAGGCGTGAGTGCGTGGATGGATCCCGCGGCGGGCTGTGTCCAGGGCCGCGTCGGCGAATCCGAGACCGGCGTGCGCGTCCTTGTTTCCATAGGCGGCCAGGAACCGCGCCCGCCGAGGGTGAAGGCCATCAACTCGGCGTCATTGACCTGCTGGGCGGCGCGCATCGCAATCGTGATGTAGGGCTTGGCCGCCAGAGGGTCGTCGAGATCCAATCCGAGCACGGTGGCCAGCAGCGTACCCATCTGGCCGATCAACGACACCACCCGGTCGCACTGTGCGCCCGCCTCAGCGGCGAATTCGGTGAGCAGGTTCAGAGTTCCGTGGGCTGGTGCCAGGAGGCAATGGGCGCTGGCCGAGCGGTAGGACTGCCGAAATCCCGACACGATCTGTTCCAGACCGTGGACGGTGTCGGCGTCCAGCCGCACGCTCTTCCCTTTGACCGCCGACAGCCGTTCCGTAAGGCCCTCTTCGATGCCGGGCCGGAGATGGTGCAGGACACTTGTCACCGTTGCCGAGGACTGCGCCAGGAACCAGCGCCGTCGCTCAAGATCGCAGATGTCCCAGCCGGTGGGGTCGATCAGCAGGTGCTGGAGCGTCATCGGCGGCTGCGAGCCGTGGCCGCGTTTTTCGGCCTGGTCGGACTCCACACCGATGAGGTAGCTCAGCTCCACTCGCAGAACCGTGGCGATCGTCCGCAGCAGGGCGAGACTGTCCACCCGCATCACCCCGGTCTCGACCTTGGAGACCCAGCTTTCAGAGCGGCCGATCAGGGCCCCGAACTCCAGTTGCGATAACCCTCTGCGGCGGCGGCTTTCCATGATGCGCTGCGCGATCAACAGATCATGCTTGTCCACGGCCACCACGTGCCCCACTCGCTGGTCTGATGTCACGACCAGTCTCTATCTCACGCGATGCAATCGCAAGATGACCTTGCGTTATGAGCGAGCTTCTAAAGCTCTGCCCTACCCGAACTGGTGTCGGCCGGTCAGACCGGAGTTCAGCGGATTCACCACCGTGCTGGGCCGGAGCGGGGCTCCTACCTCGTAGCGGCACTGACGATCAGGTACCGGTCCCCTTCGTACCGTCCTCATGCATCCAGCGAAAGGAAAGGCATGGAGATACGGGCCGGCGCGACGAACACCCCGATCGTCGCCGCAACGATGGAAGTACTCCCGCACAGCGACGACGGCCGCCAGATCCGGAGACGCTTGGGCTGGCCCGGCCAGCCTGGGACGGGCGACATAGCCGCCGAGGTACGCCGCTACTTGGCCACTCTTCGAGCGAAGCAAGTGACGCTGCCTGACGATCTGCACATGGTCGATGGCCCCCATGGGCTCGAAATGCGGCATCGACGAGTGGACGGGACGGCGTTGACCGAGCTTCCCGGCCCCCAGGCCGCTGAGTTCGTCACAGCGGTTCGCCGTGTCGGCGATTGGGTGAACCGGCTGCACGATAGTGAAGCCCGGCTCGATCCCAGCCTGGCCGGCTTCGTGCTCGATCGCGGCGCGAACGTTACCTACGTCAAGGTCGTACCCCCGCTGCTGACCACCCGCCGTCCTGTGGAGACGACCCCCTGGCGGCAGATCCTCGGCGCGCTGCGCTACGACCGCAACGTCACCTTGTGCGCGATGGCCGGGTACGCGGCCCGCCATCTGCTTCGGACCCTGGAACCCGGCGAACCATTGACCGCCCACGGAGCCGCAGTGATCGCACTGTGCCCTGGTCATCCCCGTCCCAGTACACGCCCGGCCATGTGGTTCCACGCCCGCACCCGCGCGGCCGAGTTGGCCCTGACCGGCCGTATCGCGGCCCAGCAGGCAATGGCGGTGTACGCCGCCACCTCCATGCTCGTACTTCGCGGGGTACCGCCCTCCGATCAGAGGGCCCACATCGAGGTCGCACTCGCCGCGGCGGCTGCTCTGAGTCGCGACAGCTCCGGCAAAGCCCCGCGGATGTAGCCGGAGAGCGCCGGAACACATGCCACCCCCGCCTGCCGATCCACCAGGGGCGACCAAGCCATTTCTCTTTTCGGAGGTCATCTATGTTCATCCGCGCGGCCATCGTCGCCGTCTCTATCGCATGTGTCCTCATGCCGGCGGCCCCGGCCCCGGCCCCGGCCGAACGCCGGGTATGGGAGAGCGCCAACCGGCGGGGAAGTGTCACTGTCAACTCGGGACGCGACGTCGTCACCGTATGCGACTTCCAGGCCGATGACACCTACGTCGAGGCTGAGTACGCGACCAGCTTCCTGGCCATCCACAAGGTGGCCGACAGCAACGGTGCCCTCGCGGGCTGCGCCGTAGACCGAGTCATTCTGGGACGCGTCGATGTCTTCAAGCTCTGCTACGGCAAGCGTCACGTCTGGAGACAGTGCGATCAATCCATCTGGCTCAAGCACAGGAAATGATCTCGGCATATGACCGAGAGGCATTGCTCATAGCGGGGCCTGACGACCCGTATTTGAACAGGAGGCTACTCTAATGCGGGGAAGAGGCTTTGGCCTGCAAGTGAATCAGCGGCTGCTTCCTCGGTCGCTGCGGTTGGTGCAACTTTCGACCGTGCTTCCGCTGGCTGCCGCCGCTTCGCTGGCTCCTCCTGTATCGGCCAATGCGGTACGTACTGACTGCCCAAAGGGTCTGACTCCACTGGCCGATCAGTACTGGGATATGCAGAAGCTCTGCGACAATCTGGCTCGGGACGCACTGAACGGCAAGTCGGACAATGTGGTCAACCGCTTTGAGGAGGCACAGCGCTTTCCGGAACCCCATGCCGACTCGCCGCCTGTCGCGAAGGCATCGATCCCGCCGCAACCAAAATCTCGCCCCGACAGAGAAGAGGCGGCCAGGCGACATCCACGTCCTGATCAGGAGGCGCCTGCGATCGATAGGCGGAATGAAGATGATCGGCGCGGCCAGCCCATTGTGGTTGGCTCGCCCCAGCCATGGACTGGGGGTGTAGGAAAGAAGATGCACCGGGGGCAGGGAAAGGAGGAAGCAGAGCACGATAGGTCGCAAGTGAAGAGGGCCCGGCCGGCCAAGCGAACAGCTCCAGCACGCCCTTCCACGGCTGAGTCCGCGCCCGCACATCCATCGCCGGCGCTCTCGCCCGCGACATCGAACGAAAAGAAGATGGGCCGCGTAGATACGGTGGATCGACAGTCGGTTGGCGTCAATGTCGGCTCGGCCCTGCTGTTCGGGGTCATGGTGATGTTCGGTAGCGCACTGCTGGCCCGCCGCCTTCGCAGTGCCTCACATTCACGCGCTGTCGCCTTGAGTCCTTCGAAGGCCGGTGCGGTGGCAGTGCAGCGCTCGCCTGTGGATCTGACGCCCACCTACTCCGAGGCCGGCCTGGAGGGCGCGCCTTCCAGGCCACTGGCGACTCAGGACGCGGCCCCCACGCCTGATGCCGTGGCGGATCCCCCAGAGGAAGCCGCCCAAAACGCTTCCGCGCCTTCCAAGGGCTCCTCGAAGGCGAAGGTCCAGGTTCTGGGTCCGTTGCGGGTGGTCGTAGGAGCCGAGGAGGTGTCCTTCCGGCGTACGGAGGGACGGGACCTGTTCGCGTTGCTGGCCACCTCACGGGATGGAGAGTCCCCCGAGACGGTGATCGACCGACTGTGGCCTGATGAAGGAGAGCGGGGCATACGCAGGCTGGAGTCGGCGATCATGGATATCAATGCATCGATGCGGCAGGCCACAGGCCTTGCAGCCGAGGTCAAGTTCGTGCTGAAGACTGGGCAGCGGCGGCGCTTGGCACCGGTCTACTTCGATGTTGACTGGTGGCGGTTCGAGGATAGCTATGTCAAGTCGAATACGGCGGAGAACGAGGCCGATCGACTGAGTGCCCTACGGCAGATGGTGACCTTGTACCAAGGGCCGCTTCTTGCCGACCGAGACGATTTGTGGTGCCTTCCGCTGCGCCAGGCCGCTACTGACCAAGCTGTGAATGCAGCCCTGCGCTTGGCTGATTTGGAGTCGAGGAACGATCCGTACAGGGCACTGGATGTACTGACGTTGGCCGTTGATCGGATCGATTCCTACAACGAGCTGTTGTGGTGTCAGATGATGACGATTCAGAGCGAGGTGGGCCGGTTGCCTGCGGTCCGGCGGACCTTCCAGCAGATGTCTGAACGGTTGGCGGAGATCGATGCTCAGCCAAGTCGGCAAGTTCGACAAGCGTATCAGCGGCTCCTCGGATAGCCGAGCGCAACGCAGGTCAAGGCTTCGGTCGCCCTCGTGTCACTGACATCGCCCGGCATGGACGATCCCCTATCCCCCCGGACTTGACACGACATAGGCAGTGGGACGTTAATGGCTGGGCACCGACCCGTCGCACGTAATGGAGCGGCGGGGGTGCCTGGCGATACAGGATGAAGCGGCCTCCGACTGAGAGGCGTCTGTGGCGTTCGCCGAGCGCTGCCACAGGGAAGCGTTCGTTCGGTGCTGCGCTCAGCGTCATCTTTTATGTGTGCGACCGGTGTAGCCGCTTAGATCGCCTCATCGTTCACGGCCGGTACCCGCAGGTCAAGCTGTGCGCGGACGATGCGTTGCGCCGCCCGACTCGCCTATGGGCGACCCCGAATAAGTGCTCGCCCGTCCACGATGTCCCTCGCTTCTATCATGAAGGCAATCACCGTGCGTCTCCTCTGGAGACCACCAGCCTCCCTCTTCCCGCCTACGGGCCCCATCCTTGCATGGCCGGATAAGGCCGGCCCGATGTGATGCCGAGGTGCCCCGGTGATGGGCGCTGACCACATCGCTGTGGCGATATGCCGCATTTGAGCACACGGAATCGTATTGGTTCGATCGGGTTCGTAGGTGTCGGACATGACGATCCCAGTAGCAGGTGATATGCAATGGTAGCGGCGGACTTACGGCCCTACCAGTAAGGTCATTCCGAACGAGCATCGTTTCTGGCGACTCTTTTCCTAAATCCGAAGACGAGGCGCAGCCATTGCGGTTGGCGAGTTCAGCTCAACTGCTCCGCCTCATGTAGGCATCGGCAGTTCAGTTGCGGTGACTAAAAACGTTTCGCGATCGCTTGCAATTCCTATGCGAGCCGAGCGATAGTCGAGCTCCACCAATCACGAACCGGCCACTATAAAACCGGTTCGGAATCGGAAAGGAGCCTTACCAAATGAACAGCCGAGTCACCGAATCCAACGCAACGGACGCCCACGACATCGCAACCGACATCGCAACCGACATCGCAACCGACACCGCCGCCGTCAGCGCCCCTGACGTGGCCCCTACACCGTCAGTCGCCGGTGACGCCGACGCCGCCCGCACGGACCGCCACGGGGCTGTGTGGGCGGCGCTGCTGGCCAACCCCGGGGGGTCGGCAACCGCTGTCGGGGCCGAGGCGGGAATCAGCCGGGTCAGCGCCAGCAAGATCCTCAACGAGTTGGAGGCGGAGGGCCGGGTTACCCGTACGGCGGGCGGTCACGACGGGCGGGGCCGTACCCCTGACCGTTGGTTCCCCGTGGTGTCCGACGCCGACAACGGCGTGGTGGGCGGGTCCGGATCGGACAGCGTGGGTGATGCCCCGGTCGGATCGCTCGCTACCGGCGCGGTCGCGGCCCCGGACACTCCCAACCCCGACGACAACACTGACGCCGACGCCGACGGTGCCGCAACGGTCGGCGTAGTCACCACGACGACCGATGTGGCCCCGGCTGATCTTCCCGACGACAACGCGCCCGACAGCGTCACCGGGGACTCGGCCGCCTCGGAGTTCGTCAGTACCGATGATTTCGACGCCTCACCGGCGGGCGAGGAGATCTTGGTGGGCGTCCCGGGGGATGAGTCCGACAGCATCCCTGATCTCAGCCCGGCCCCTGTCCCCGCATCCGCCGTCACCGACTCCACCAGCGAGGCTGACGAGGAGGAGACGGCGGCGGAATCCCCCCAGGTTGTGGACCCGGCGTGGACGCGTGCGCGGGCCGAGCTACTGGAGTTGGCCGACCTGCTCACCGGCGCGGTCGCCGAGATGGACGGCGATGGCGACCGGGTGATGGCGTTGGGCCGGTTGGAGATGTTCATCGCCAAGTCCGCACAGGCGCACCGGAACGCCCGCGCGGTCCTGACCGGCGTCGCGACCGGCCGCCCCGGTCCGACCCGGGGAACGGACAGCCGGTCCGGTGGCGCGACCGGCACAGCGGCGGTCCGGCCGGGGGCGCTACGGGATCGTGTGCTGGCCCACCTGACCGAGCACCCGGGTAAGGACTTCACGCCGTACGAGATCGGCCGGGTGCTCGACAGCTCATCGGGCGCGGTGGCCAACGCGCTCGACCGGCTCGTCAGCCTGGGACAGGCCGAGCTGACCTGCGAACGGCCCCGCCGATTCGCCGTCGCCGCCGGTCAGGGTGCCTGAGACGGGCCGGGGGCGGGCTGGCCTATAGCCCGCCCCCGGGCCCGCTAGGACCTTACCCGGCACCATACGCCGCCGGGCCTCTACGGCCACTCACATCCCACGTAGGGGCGGGATCTGACCGCCCGTCCATCCCATTCATCTCATTAGGAAGAGGTCTGTCATGGCTCACGAACTCGAAGTATTCGCTGACGGTTCCGCCGCGTTCGCCGCCGCCGGTAAGCCCGGCTGGCACCGGCTCGGCTACACCGCCCCCGGCCCGATGACCGCCGAGGAACTGCTCGCCCACGCTCAGCTCGGCGGCTGGAACGTCCGCAAGGTCCCCGTCGGTCAGGTCACCGACCCGGACACCGGCCAGACAGTCGCGGCCGAGGAGGACTTCCTGATCGTGCGTACCAACCCGCACACCGGCGCGCCGGAACGGCTCGGCATGGTCGGCAAGGACTACAAGATCGTTCACAACGAAGAGGTTGCCGAGTTCCTCCAGACCCTCGTGGACGAGTCCGGCGCGGTCTTCGACACCGGCGGTTCGCTGAACGGCGGACGCCGGGTGTTCGTCACCATGCGCCTACCCGAACCTCTTATGGTCGGCGGCTTCGACCAGGTCGATCTCTACCTCGCGGCGTTCTCCCGGCATGACGGATGGGGCGCGTTCACTACTGTCGCCACGCCCGTCCGTGTCGTGTGCGCCAACACCGAACGTGCCGCGTTGCGCACCCATGCCGCCATGTTCAGAGTTCGCCACACGGGTCACATCGCCGGGCGCATCGCCGAGGCCCGCGACGCGCTACGGCTGACGTGGCGGCACGGTGAGGCGTTCGCCGCCGAAGCCGAGAAACTGCTGGCCACACCGATGGACGTCAAGGAGTTCCGCCAGTTCGCCGCCGCGTTGCACCCACTCGGCCCGGACGCCAAAGACCTGACCCGGCGCAACCACGAGCTGGCGATGCGGGAACTGGAGTGGCTCTTCACCTCCGCCCCGACCAACGAACCGATCCGGGGCACCCGGTGGGCCGCTTACAACGCGGTGACCGAACGGCTGGACCACCGCAGCCCGGTGATCGGACGGCGCGAGGCCGCAATCGTCCGCGCCGAGCGCGCGCTGCTGGACGACCACGCCAACAGCAAGATCAAAAGCCGCGCCTTCCACCTGCTCGCCGCCTGACCACGGTACGCCCGGCTCACCAACCCGGGCGTACCGCCCATCCCCCACCTCACCCCTGAAAGGAGACAAAGCATGGGTTACTTCGAGTTCCACGCCATCGATGCGGACCAGAGCCAGGACTTCACCGCCAAGGAGATCTCCCGCGCCGCCGTCGCCCAGTACGTCTGTGGCTGGTGGCAATCGGCCATGGATCAGGTCAACACCGGTGGAGCCGCACCGGCGTACGTGATCATGCGTACCCGGGTCCGGGCTGAGCGACTGCTGATCGGACAGGAACCGGCATATCGCGGTGAGTTGTTCGCTCAGGCCATGGCCCAGCCCCGTCGCCAGGCCGCCCAGCGGTTCCTCGCCGTCACGCAGATGCTCGCCGACGCTTTCCCCACCCCCGAGAGGAGCCGATGATGATCTCGCCATGCGCACAGCCATGCACTCTGGACCTTCACCTGCGGCAGGTGATCGAGTCGGTCACGCGGGCGCACGCGGCGGAAGCCGCCGAGCTGACCTACCGCATCAGCGAAGGCCACCGGCTCTCGTCCACGTGCCTGTACGGCACCGCCTATGGGCGGGACCTGCGTACCTGGTGGGGCACAGTGATCAAGCAGATCAACGAAAACGAGATCACCACAGACCACGCACTGCGCCGAGTGCGAGCCTGGGTCCGCCAGTACCTCACCACCGAGCCCGCCTCCAGCGTGCCCGGGACCCTGTTCGATCACGCCATCGCCCACGCCTCCCGGGCGGCGGCACGCGAGTTCCTCACCACCAGCGGAGAACTCCTCACCTTGCACGCCTTCTCCCAGGAGGAGGTCCGGTGAGTGTCTCGGCCGGTGAGGGTGCGGAGATCGAGGTGTTCCATCTGCTGGCGTGGCGCTGGAACATCACGGCGGCCAAAGGGTTCGCGGCGGGCCGCACCCCGAAGGGCACACTGGCACCAGCCGAATGGACTGGCCTGTTGTCCCTGATCACGATCGACCCTGACCACGCTGCAAATGTAGACCTGTCCGAACCGGTGATCGCGGTCCCGGTGCCCGATGCGGGCGGCCCGCTCGTTATCGACGGCTGGCACCGGATCTACAAGGCCCTGACCACGGGAACGGACCGGCTACCCGCCATTCTCCTCACCCCAGAGGAGGAGCGGATCTGTCGGATTCACGGCGGCGAGAAGGGATACGGCTGGCGGTAACCGCGCCCGGTGGCGCAGGTGGAGTGCCCCGGTCCGCGCACCTCGTGCGCGCGGCCGGGGCGCACCTCCTGCATCACCGGGTCACTTCCGAGCAATGGGCTTACCGGTCAGCGGTCGGCATTCAACTCGGGGAGAGCAGGTTCTGATCACCGCCCTCCGCCGCGAGGCGTTCATCGAGCCGGCGACGCAACTCCTTCAGCTTGACGAGGCCATTCGAGGTTTGGACCTGCCAGAAGTCCCATCCGTTCACACTGGTACCTGTGACCGCGCAGGCGGCGCTGGTCGGTTTCAAATGGGACTGCTGACCATAGCGAATCCAACCGTCAGCACCCAGTACCGCCTCAGCCGGATAGGAAGGCGAAGACGAGAACAGTCTCGCGCCCGGCTGGATCAGCCCCGCCGCGACGAGGTCGGCCAGAGTCGTCGCGCTTCTCATCCTGCGGTCACCAGGCCGGGATCTACGGTGCTCCGCCGCCGCTGGCCTGCTCATGGGGCCCGTCGCGACGCCGTGGCCGATCAGGCGCAGGGCGCAGAGGACCGGCGGAACGTAGGCCAGCATGTTCCTTTGGTCGTCGATGGAGATGCTGAGATCGCGAGGTCGGTTACCGTTATGGAGATCGACCTGCGAAGAATCATGAAGGATGTCATAGAGCTTTCCTTCTAGCCAACCGGTTTCGCCGCTGTGCAGACTTGCCCCTCCTTCTCGGCGAACCAGCAGGGCCCGATACCAATGGCCGCGAGTGCGAAGTTGTTGCCGGATTCTCGTGCGCAATCCCGGAACAGAGGATTTGCCGACGTAGGCGCCCCAACGCCCTTGGGAATCTGGTCGATCCAGAAGCAGGTACGCCCCTGGTACATCCCAGGTGACAGCGAGCCGGGAGAGATGGGCGCGTTCGGCAATAGCCATACTCACGACAGAGTGTCCGATGCTGATCTCCAATGGAGCATCAAGGTCCGCCGGGATCAGTGTCGTCAGTATCGTTTGTGTGGGTATGTGCCCTTCCATCTCATGTCTCCCCAGGTCGTGAATCCAGTCCAGATCTTCTGGAGAGTAGCGGATCAATAGCTAACTGTGACAACCGCTTTGCTGAGGCAAGGCCACAGTGGACCCGCGCGGCGCGGCCCGCCCGTCAGCAGGCCCGCTGGCGGGCGCTGCGCGACACCGTGGTGATCGCCCTCCTGTACGCCTCGGGGATACGCCGCGCCGAGCTGCCGGGCTCGTGCTGGCCGACCACGACCCGCCCGCCTGCTCGCTGCAGGTGACCGGCAAAAGGCGGCAAGCAGTGCGGGGCTAGGGTTCGGGAAAGGTAAAATCCCAGCTCAGGCAGCATTTCCGGGTTTCTGGGTGACTCTCTTTGGGTATACTGTAATTAGAAATAAGGCGGGACGCACACCTGCCGCCCAACACACGAAGGAGTCCCATGCAGACCACCAAGGCCATCCCGGCCGTCCGGACCATGCACTACCTGCCCAGCGTCACCATCCGCCTGACCGGCGCGGCTGAGAACCGTGTCGTCCCCCGCCGCCACCAGGACCGCGCCCAGGTCGATGTCTACATCCCCGGTGCCATCGTGATCCTCTGGGACGAGCGGGCCGCCTGGACCATGATGACCGCCTGGCGCAACGCCGCCGGGATCGCCGAGCGAACGTTCGGTGCGCGCCGCGCCGGGGGCTACGAGGTGGCCAACCGGCACACCAGCCACATCACGATCGGCCTGCAGGGCAAGCAGTCGGTGGAGGTGTTCGCCCGCACCTACCTCCACTCCCGCAGCGGCTGCGGGGAACTGGCCGTGGTGGTCGGGCCGCTGACCATCGTGGCCGACGACCGGGAGGCGTACGACCAGCAGGTGGCCACATGGCGGGTCGCAGCCGCAGCCGCGAACGCGGTGTTCGACCAGGAGGGCCGAGCGCGACGCCGGGCCGAGTAGCCGCCCAGCACCCCGGGGGGCGGCCCGTACGGGCCGCCCCCCGGGGTTATCCACAGGACAACGCTCCGTTCAGCGCGGGCCGGGGCGGACCGGCCATCCTGACGGAAGCACCAGCGCGACCACTCATGATCAACAAGGAGCATCATGTTCGAGATCCGCGACGAGGCCGGGCAGGCCCTCGGCAGCGAGGACACGCTGGCCCTCGCCGAGGCCCGGCTTGACGAGTTGACCCGCGACCGGCCCGGACAGCCGCGCCAGACGGGCACTTGGACCATCACCGACACCACGACCGGCGTTGTGGCCGCCGAGCTGACCCGCTACCCCGGGCCGCCGACGCCGTTCCGGTCCGTCCTGGCCACGCTGGCCGACAGCGCGCCCCCGCCGGAGGACGAAAGGTAAGTGGCGGCCGGTGATACGGGCAACGCCCGCTCGCACACACCGACCGCCGATTGGTCCCACCCACGAAGGAAGGAACTCCCCTAGCTTATCGACCGACTCTGACCCAGCTGGAGGATGGTGGACATGACCAGGGACGACGACGAGGACAGCGGCACGATCACCCTCGCCGAGTGGGCGAAGGAGGTCGGTCGCACGCCCGAGCACATCGCCATCCGATGGCGGCCGACACCAGGCTTCCCGCGCCCGGCCGGTCGCCGCCGGCGGCCGGGTGCTCGCGGGCCGGGCGAGCCGGTGTACGACCGCGATGCGCTGGAGACCTGGCTCGCCGCATGGGAGAAGGCCCGCGCCCGCCCCCGCCGTCGCTATGAGGTCCCTGGCGATCCGAACGAGATGCGCACCCTGAATGCGATCGCCCGGCTGCTCGGCGTCGCCGGGAAGACGCTCTCCCAGTACCGGCAAACGTTCGACGCGCACGCGGAACACCGCGACCACGGGGCCCGCACCCTCTACCGCACAGGCGACGTCGTGAACCTGCTGAACGACCGGCCGGGGGCCGGAGTGGCCAGCACCGCCGAAGGCGACGCTCGCCGGGGACGCGACCTCACCGAACAGGAGACCGCGCGCTTGCAGGCCGCCACCACGCCGGGGCAGTGGGCGGCAATCGCGCGGGAACTGCTTGCGGACGGGGCGAGCCGCCCGAGCATCGGCCGCGCGGTCGGCCTTACCGGCAACGCCGTCGAACAGCGGCTACGAGACCGTGATCACGTGTGACCCGGGGTGGTTCCCAGGAGGAACACGTACCGGTCAGCAAACATGATCTTGGGTCCCAATCCATGCTTTCCCGCACGCCTGCACCCGGGAGGACACTGCGGCCGTGCGCGCGTTCGTGGCGAACCGAGCCTCGGGGGCCGCTGGCAACTGCCCCCTCTATCTTCTTTTGACTCCGGCCGCCGCCTCACCCCGGGATGAGGCGGCGGCCTCTTCGTTGACACCGCGGAGGTCTCCGGGTGGGTGATGACGATCGCTGGCGGCGTTGTGGCGCTAGCCGTCGCCGTCGCGACGCCCCATCGTCGTGTCTGCGCTGACGGGCGCGGTGAAGACATCCTGACCGGCGTGATCGCGTTCGGGCTGCCATTGTCGGACGAGTCGGCCAGTGCGCTCGTCGGCGCGCTCAATGTGGTGCTGATGCTGCTGCCACTCGGGATCACCCCGGCGGCGGACCCCGCTCCCGGGTTTTTGCGCGCTGAGCGATCGGCGATGCGGGGCCGCACCTGACGTGAGGTTCGCGCCTGCCGTCTGTGGCTACTGACCTTCAAAACGTGGAACGGGAATCCCGGCCACTAACGCAAGTCCGTGGTGCACGCACCACTAAATCACTCATATGCTGCGTTTGTGCTTTGCGGCGGCTTTGGCGTTGCGGGTTGCGAGCTCGCAGTGCAGCGACGAACTTCACTGAGGGGCTTGGTCTGGGCTGCTGCGGCTGGAGCATCCTGCAGGGGACGCGCACGCCGATGCGCTGACTGAGACGCTGTGGGCGGTGCTGGCGCGCTCCTGATCTTCGGTGACGGCTGACGCTGGCACCAGCCGCAGCCCGAGGGGGAGGGCGACGGTTACGGTTCCGGCAGAACGCGCTCGCTGGCCGCGTCGTAGCGTGATGATGGCGGTATGTCACCACGTGGCGCGAAGTGGTTCGGCGGAGCCGTCGCCGTTACGGCCGTAGCGGGGCTTGCGGGGTATTTCGTGGCGGTCGGCCTGGATCGGGCCGACAAACTCGCCAGTGTGATCGGCGTATTCCTCGGCTTGGCGGGCCTGTGCCTGTCGGTCTACGGCACGGTCACCGGCCGTGCCGCACAGCCGCCTTCAGGATCGGCGGGTGCCGACATGCCTGCGCCCGAGCCACTCACCCCCACGCCCCCCCTGCCGGATGCCGGTAGGGGCGGGGTGCGCAACAACATCAGCGGTGGGGTATTCCACGCGCCAGTGATCCAGTCCGGCACGATCGGGCCTGTCCCCCTCGGCACCTCACCGCCGGGACCACTGCCGAGACCATCGGCCACGGACCGTCCCACCGATCCGGCTTCTGATCCTGACGGCCAGGCCGAGCGGTGACCGGCACCGAAGGGACCCGCAACGTCATCACCGGCGGGCTGTTCCTGGCGCCGGTGATCCAGGGCGAGCGCATCACGCTGCACCTGCCCGCGCGGATCACGCCTGCGCTGGCCGGGCTACCGGCAGCCGAACCGTCCTTCACCGGCCGTACCCGCGACCTGCAGGCCCTGCTGGAGGTCCTGGCGCCCACGCAGACACACACGGGCAGGGCGGCGGGTGAAGGCGAGGGTGCGGTAGTGGTGACCGCGGTCGGTGGCATGGGCGGGATCGGCAAAACCACCCTGGCCGTCCAGGCCGCCCACATCGCCCGAGGCCGCGGCTGGTTCGGCGGCGGGGTGCTGTTCGCGGACATGTTCGGCTACGACCCGGTCCTTCGCTGGGACGCCGACCGGGCGGTGGAGCACTTCCTGCGCGCTCTGGCCGTGCCCGGCGAGCACATTCCCGCCGACTCGCACGGCCGCCTGGCGCTATACCGGTCGATCCTGGACGGCTACGCCACCGCCGGTCGCCCGATCCTGGTGCTGGTCGACAACGTCTCAGGCCCCGACCAGGCCGCACCGCTGCTGCCCATCCACCCGACCTGCAAGGCGATCGTCACCTCCCGCGAACGCCTGGCCCGGCTCGGTGCCCGCCTGCTCGATCTGGACATCCTTGACGAGGCCGAGGCCGTCGCCCTGCTGCAGCGGGCCGTGGCCGTTGCCCGGCCCGGCGATGAGCGCATCGCCGCCCACCCGGAGCAGGCCCGGCATCTGGCCCGGTTGTGCGGCGGGCTGCCGCTCGCCCTGCACCTCGCCGCGGCCCTGCTGGCTGAAAACCCTGCCCTGCAGGTCGCTGAGCTGGTCGCCCAGCTATTGCCCGCCGACCGCAGGCTGGATGAGCTGCGCTACGGCGATGAGACGATCACCGCGGTGTTCGATCTGTCCTACCGGCGCCTGTCCGCCGAGCAGCGAGCCCTGTTCGCACTGCTGCCGCTCAATCCCGGCCCTGACATCTCCACCGACGCGGTCGCGGCGCTGACCGGCCAGGACCAGGCCAGCGCGCGCCGCACGCTGACCGAGCTGGCGCGTACCCATCTGATCGAACCTGCGCCCGGGCGGCAGCGCTGGCGGATGCACGACTTGATCCGCCTGTACGCCGCGCAGAAGATCGATTCAGGCGATCTTTCTGTTGAGCGGGACCAGGCCCTCAGCGGCCTCCTCGGCTACTATTGGGACACCGCCCAGCAGGCCGCCCGCCACCTCCGCCCGCCGACGGCGGCGACCTCGCCGCGTTTTCCTGATCGAGACGGCGCGCTGCGTTGGCTGGATGCCGAGCTGGCCAACCTCATCGCCGCCGTCCAGCACTGCGCCACCAGCACCTCCTACCCGCACCGCATCCTAGCCCGCGACCTGCCCCTCACCCTCGCGGCCTACCTTAATTGGAGGCGCCACTTCACCGACTGGATCACCTTGGCCGCCATCGCTCTGCACACTGCTGAAGATCTCGGCGACCGGCACGGCGAAGGCCGAGCGTTGAACAACCTCGGGCCCGCGCTGCGGCAGGTGCGGCGCTTTGAGGAGGCGATCACCGCCTACGAGCACGCCGCCACCATCTTCCGGGAGACCGGCGACCGGCACGGCGAAGGCCAGGCGTTGAACAACCTCGGTATCGCGCTGCGGCAGGTGCGGCGTTTTGATGAGGCGATCACCGCTCACACCAAGGCCACCCAGATCTATCGGGAGACCGGCGACCGGCACGGCGAAGGCATGGCGCTGGACAACCTCGGGCCCGCGCTGCGGCAGGTGCGGCGCTTTGATGAGGCGATCACCGCTCACACCAAGGCCACCCAGATCTTCCAGGAGACCGGCGACCGGCACGGCGAAGGCATGGCGCTGGACAACCTCGGTATCGCGTTTCAGAAAGTGCGGCGCTTTGATGAGGCGATCACCGCTCACACCAAGGCCACCCAGATCTTCCAGGAGACCGGCGACCGGCACGGCGAAGGCATGGCGCTGGACAACCTCGGGCCCGCGCTGCAGAAGGTGCGGCGCTTTGATGAGGCGATCACCGCTCACACCAAGGCCACCCAGATCTTCCAGGAGACCGGCGACCGGCACGGCGAAGGCATGGCGTTGCACAACCTCGGTATCGCGTTTCAGAAAGTGCGGCGCTTTGATGAGGCGATCACCGCTCACACCAAGGCCACCCAGATCTTCCAGGAGACCGGCGACCGGCACGGCGAAGGCATAGCGTTGCACAACCTCGGACTCGCGCTGCGGGGAAAACGCAGATACATCAAGGCGTTCAAGGCCACCTATCAAGCCCGGCTGATACTGAGTAGCCTTCAATGATCACAGCCTGACCGTAAATGGAATTGCCCAGACCTTGCCGCATGCGCGAGTGGTGAGGCCGTTCTCGTAAACGGCCCATTCGGAAAAGCGCCGCCAGAGCCTGCCGCCGGGCTGCCACCAGATGTCGTCTCGGAACGCGTTCTCACGCAGGTGTGACGGCGAGGATGTTCCGAGAGGGAGAATCCGGAGTGATCAGCGAGCCGAAGACCGCCGTGTGTCCGACGCTGATGAGGTTGAGCGGCTCGCATGGCCGCGATGTGCCGTCCAGTCGGGCACGCCGTGCCACACACGCGCTCCTACGCGGTCGCCGGCACCTACCACAACCGCCCGGTTCGGCAGAGTACCTCGGCTGACGAAGCTGCTGCGCGGGCCCACCCCGGCCGACCGAGGTTCAGGACAGCCAGCGGGTCGGGCACAGCGCCTCTGGCGCCGCTCCCGGCGGAGACCCCCAGCACAGACATCCGTATCGGCTACACTCGCTGCTTTCGCCTCACCCCAGAACTTCGGCCCCAACTTGATGCTCTGCCCGCGCACGGCATTGCGCGCGAGAAGATCGTCGCCGAAAAGGTCTCCACCCGAGTCGGGTCCGCTCCGAGTTCGGAGGTACACCGCAAAAAACCAGGCTCTGTCCCGTAATCGGTGGCGGCGTTGGGTGATCTTCATGCAGCAGGATGCGGTGGCGCACCAGGTCGAACCCGGCACGGCCGCGCATCTGGCGCATGATCCTCTCGTGCAGGTGTTGACGCCTTCGGTTCGGCCGTTGTGGTGCGCAAGAGTGAGGGCGGCGTTCACGGCGTCGCGGTCAAGTTCGAGGCCGTTGGCGAAGCTGTGTAGGTGGGGCAGGTCAGCGGCTCGGAGGGTGGTGATCCAGGTGGTGAGCTTGGCGTCGTTGCCTTCGGCCGGGGTGAGGAGTTCGGCGAAGCCGCGGACGCGGCGGGCGAGTTCGGTCAGTTCGGGGGCGGCGGTGAGCTCCTGCGCCAGCCGGGTGTCGCTTTCACGCAGCCGATCGGGGCGGGTGAGCAGGAGACGCGCCAGGCGGCGCGGGGTGATGACGGGCCGCTCTCCTTCGGCTCGGCCTTGAGTGATATAGCGGTAGAGCAGGTTGAGGCTGCCGGTGTAGCCGAGGTCTTTGATCTCGCGGAACAACTGCTGGACTGCAACGGCCGGGTCGGCGGCGCGCCGCTCTGGCAGGTGATCGCGGTAAGGATCGACGAGAGTGGGCCGTTAGCGCGGAGCACGGCGCAATGCCTCGGGCTCGCGGGTGCGGGCGTAGCGCTTGACGGTGTTGAGGGACAGGTCCAGGCGGCGGGCGTATTCCAGGAGGCCGACGCCCTTGTCCAGTAGGTCGTGGATCTGCCGCCAGCGCTCGCGGGTGGTCTGTTCGCGGACGCCGGCGGGCCGGGGCGGGTTGACCCCGGCCCAGCAGGCACTATGGGAACGAACCTCGGCAAGGGTCTTGTCGCAGAGGTTCGCCCACAGGTGCCACCGGTCGCTGACCTGCACCGCGTCCGGCAGGGGCGTCGAATCGCCTCACCGTAAGCGCCCGACCCGTCACGGCAGACGATCTCAACCCCGGGATGGGAGCCCAGCCACGTCTCCAGGACGTCGGCACTGCGGCTGGGCAGGACATCGATCCGCTCGCCCGTCTCGGCGTCGATAAGCACGGTGGCATAACGGTGACGGCGCTTGAGTGCGAAATCATCGACACCCAGCACGTGCGGAATCCGCGGCGGGGGCAGCGGCAGCCGCATGAGCAGTCGCAGTGCCGTGGATCTGGAGACCGCGACGGCCAGGACCGCCGAGAGCCGCGCACCCGCCCGGCCTGCCAGCTCTGTGACCACTGCGCCCGGTTGGCCGGTGAGCCTGCTGGTGCGACGCTGGTAGCGCTCGAGCAGCCCGGGAACCTGCTCACGGAACATCTGCCGAGGGCATCCCCGCACAGGGCAGGCCAGACGCCGTACCTGCAGCGACACCACCACCCGCCGCCCGTCGACCGGGACATCCGTGACCGTCCGGCCGACGTAGCCGTGCACCCGGCCGGTCAGCGCCCCGCACACCGGGCACGGCACCGACTCGCGGCGCGTACGGGCCATGACCCGAATGAGGTCGTCCTCGTCCCTTATATCCTCGATGACCAGGGCAGACAGCCCTGCAAACACCGCACCCACGAGATCGTCGATCTTCAGCACGGCCCAGCCTGGCAGGCGAGCACTCAGCGCTACCACCGATTACGGGACAGAGCCGAAAACAACAACACCACCCGTACAGTCCCACCGGGGCCGGTGGCTATCCATGCCGGACGCTGCGGAGGGTTGTCGTGCCGTACCGGTTCCGTTCTCCCGGCTATCTGCCCGAGTGGGCTGCCCATTACGAGCCGCTGCTGGATGGGCTCATGGTCCGTGAAACCTCCGTAGTGCGGCCGACATCGATATGGAGCAGCTCCGCAGTGGTCGTTACCGTGCGGCCTTGCGGGCTATCGGGCGTGTGAAGCCGACCAGATCCGGCCATTGGTAAGACGCGATCTTGACGACGTCTCTGCTATTCGGTGCGTGGATCATCTGTCCGTTGCCGATGACGAGGCCGACGTGCTGGGGTTCGCCGCGGTGCATCCGGAAGAACACCAGGTCGCCCGGCTTTTCCTGACCTCGTGGGACGGGAGGGCCGTAGCGCCACTGGTCAGCCGCTACGCGCGGGATGGTGAGTCCGGCCGCCTGGTAGGCCCGCATGGTGAGGCCGGAGCAGTCGAAGGTGGCTGGTCCTTCGGCTCCCCAGACGTAGGGCTTGCCGAGCTGTGCGTGCGCGTATGCGAGAACAGCGGAGACGCCTTCCCCTTCAGCGGATACGACGCAGAAGCCGGCGACGGCATCGACCAAGCGCTGGGAAAGCGGCTCCCATTTCGCGTAGGCGCCGGGGAAGGCGGAGCGTTGTACGGCCTGCGCGGCGTGGGCGAGTGGAAGTCGCTCCCAGCGGGGAATCTTGGCGAGGCGGTCGTAGAACTGGCTGGTCGCGTAGGCGGGGTCGAGGATCTGCTCGGGACTTCCCCATCCTTGCGAAGGGCGCTGCTGGAACAGGCCCAATGAGTCGAGGTGGCCGTGAGTGGCGTTGCGGAGATGGGACTCCTGCAAGGCTGTGGTGACCGCGATCACGGCCGCCCGTGTCGGCAGGCCACGGTGCAGCGCGGCCTGGATGATGAGTGTGGCGTTACGCTTCTGCTCCTCGTCGAGGGTTCCGGCGGGTTGTTGTGAGCTGTCCGGTCCGGGCGTTACCAGGCAGCCGGGGCCGCCGGAGCTGGTGAGGACACTTCCGGCCGCCGCGATGAACAGCCCGATGAGCAGAAGGAAAGCAGCACCGGCCGCGGCGTACTTCACTCCTTGTCGGCTCCGGCCGGGGAGTCGGCGACGCGGCTGAGGTGGGGCCAGGCATCGCTGAGTTCGGCCAGGCGTAGCCGGGGGCCTTCGGAGCCGACCGCCAGCCATACCGGTCCTGCCGGGCCGTCTCCGATCGTGGTGTGGACGGCGGTGGCCACGGGGACGTCAGCGCTGGTCAGCCGCTGGCGCAGGTTGGTCTCCCGGGCTCGGCTGGGCAGCCAGAGCAGCACCGGAGTGGCGATGCCGGTGGCTTCGGCGAGGTTGGCGTAGTCGGCGAGTTTGGCGATGACCTTGGTGAGGGTTTCGCTGCCGGTGTCGTGTTCGAGGAAGAAGTCGAGCTGGCGCCCGTTCTCGCTCCATCGGCCGAAGGCGTCGGGGCGGGCGAGGTCGCCCCAGAGCTGCGCGCAGCGGCGTTCGGACCACCATGCGCCCACCTCGGCCTGCCGAGTGGTACGGCGGGCGTGGTGGTGGAGGTCGGCGAAGAAGTCGTTGACGCCGATCTGGTGGCCGAGCCGCTTGGAGACGGAGATGGCCATGGCCGTGTCGGGGTGGTAGCCGAGCTGGGCGATGGTGGTGTCGTCTTTGAGTGCCAGGACGGCGGCTCCCGCTCGGCCGAGGATCCAATGGGAGGGTGCCGAGCCGCCGCCGTACGCGGTCCAGGGGCGAAAGCGGGTGATGGCGTGGAACGCGTGCAGGATGCCGAGGCGGCGACGGGTCGGCTGCGGCAGGTTGAAGAAGATCTTTTGGATCTGGTGGGTGGTCAGGACTCGGTGCTGGTGCAAGTGGCTGAGGATCTCGTGGTCGCGCGGGGTCAGCCGTGCGGCCAGCTCGGCCAGTGCGGCGGCGTCGAGGCGGGGCAGTCCGATGGGCGTCCTGGTCACCGGCATGTGATCTTCTCCCTGTTCGTTTGCTAGCGGGTGCGTGGGTCGGCGGGCTTGCGTCGTCTGTTGCGCGGGGCCGGTTCGGGGGCGGCGGTTGAGAAGCGCTCGCGGGAGGCCTTGCGGATCGCTTCTTCACGGCCGCTTTGGATCGGTGGCAGCGGCCGGGTGCGTACGGTGCAGGGCTGGGTTTGCCGACCGTCGATGATCAGCCGGACGGCCGCCTGGTAAGCGCCGAGGTGGGCCAGGTCGTGCGGGGTGATCAAAGGCGCGGTGTGCGCCTTGAGGTCGTTGGCGTCCTTGGGAGAGGCGGTGAAGAAGATCTTGTTTCGGGCGTCGGCCGACAGGGCTTCGCGGAGGTCGGCGGGGAGCTGGTCCAGGTGCTGATGGGCGAGTACGAGGGAGAGGCGGTAGCCGCGCGCCTCGGCGAGGACGTCGCTGATGTGGCCTGGCAGGTTGAGGAAGTTGTGGTGAAAGTCGGCCCGGAGCGCCCTGCCAGTGTTTCCACCGGTGGGTTTCTCCGGACCGCTTCCCGAACCGGACGTGCCCATTTCTGAGCATCCGGCTCTCCGCAAGTCCCGTTCGG